>NZ_BLAW01000001.1:3322397-3963877 GCF_009617895.1 Prolixibacter sp. SD074 | reverse complement strand
CGGTGTAACCGTTTCCGGTATTACCGTAAAGCAATCACCCGAATGGCTTCAGAACAGGTTGCGCCTGATTGGGTTGAATCCCATCAATAATATTGTCGATATTACCAACTATGTATTATTTGAAACCGGCCAGCCTTTGCATGCTTTCGATGCCGCTGAAATTGCCGGCAACAAAGTCATTGTCAAAACACTTACTGCCGGGACCAAATTTGTTACGCTCGACGAAGAGGAACGCGAACTCGATGCCAACGACCTGATGATTTGCAACGAATCGGAAGGCATGTGTATTGGTGGTGTTTTCGGTGGTATCAAAATCAGGTGTTAAAGATTCAACCACGGCCATCTTCCTGGAAAGTGCTTACTTCAATCCGGTTTATATTCGGAAAACGGCCCGTCGTCACGGACTGAATACCGATGCTTCGTTCCGTTTCGAGCGGGGTGTCGACCCGAACAATGTTATTTATGCACTGAAACGGGCAGCGTTGTTAATTAAAGAACTGGCCGGCGGAACCATCTCTTCTGACATAGTGGATGTGGTAGCCGACCAATCTGTTATGGAATATTTCCCGGTAACGGTATCGTACCGTCATATCAACCGCCTTATCGGGAAAGAGATTCCGGCTGAAACCGTAAAAAGCATCCTCACTGCGCTGGAGATAAAAATTCTAGCAAACACGCCGGATAATCTCGATTTGCTTGTTCCGCCGTACCGCGTGGACGTGCGCCGGGAAGCCGATATTATCGAAGAAGTTTTGCGGTGTACGGCTACAACAATGTGGAACCGGACGGAGCCGTGAAATCAACGATTCAGCATGCTGAGTTTCCCGATAAGGTAAAACTTCAGAATTTGCTTTCGGAAATGCTGACGGCAAACGGATTCAATGAGATCATGTCGAATTCGCTGACCAAAGTCGGTTATTATGAAGAACTTGACAGTTTCAAAGCCGACCATACGGTTCAGCTTTACAATCCGCTAAGTTCGGATCTGAACGGCATGCGCCAAACATTGATTTTTGGCGGGATGGAAGCCGTTGCCCGGAATACCAACTACCGGAATCCGGATTTGAAACTGTATGAATTCGGGAATGTATACACTTTTAAAGGGAATAAGTCGCCCAACAAACCGGTGAAGAATTTTGCCGAAGAAGAGCATATTGGCTTGTGGATTACCGGCAAAAATGAATCGGAAAACTGGACTACGCAAAGCCGCCCGACCACTTTCTTCACGTTGAAAGCCTTCGTGGAAAATATTTTAACCCGATTAGGCCTGGATGTATTGCAGTCTCAGGTTGACACCGTTGATTCAGACTTGCTCTCTTCCGGTTTGGAATACAAATTCAACAATCAGTTGGTGGCACAAATCGGCTATGTAAGTTCGAAGGTCAAGAAATTGACTGATGTGGAAGCCGATGTCTTCTATGGTGATTTAAACTGGACGGCCATCCTGAAGCTTTTGGATAAAGATGGTGTTTCTTATACGCCGCTGCCCAAATATCCGGAAGTACGACGCGACCTCGCGCTGTTACTCAACAAGGATGTAAAATTCGGCAGTGTAAAAGAAATTGCATACAAAACAGAACGAAAACTGCTGCGCAATGTTAGCATTTTTGACGTTTACGAAGGGAAAAATATTCCGGAAGGAAAGAAGTCATACGCAGTAAGTTTCTTCCTGCGCGATGAGGAAAAAACGTTAAAAGACAAGCAGATTGACAAAGTGATGAAGAAGTTATTGAGCGCGTTCGAACGCGAACTGAATGCTCAATTACGATAAACATCATGATTAAAATAATTCGGGCCAATTCGGGATGTTCGGGATGGCCCCTTCTTGATTCAAACGCTGATGACACCCAACACAACCAAAGGTGTTTTACTGGCCATGACAACCGCCTTCTTATGGGGATTTCTGGCCATTGCCCTGAAAGTAGCCTCAACCATGGTTGACTCGTACACCATTGTCTGGTTTCGTTTTACCGTCGCGTTTCTGGCATTGTTTCTCCTTCTTTCTGTTCCGGAAACGGGAAATGTTGCGCATTCTTATCAAACCGCCTTTTATTCTGGTGGTCGCAGCTCTTGCCCTTGGATGGAACTATCTTGGGTTTATGCAGGGAGTTAGTTACACTCGCCGGGAAATGCGCAGGTTATCATCAGCTGGGCCCCGTTTTGCTTGCAGTCGCCGGTTATCATTATCTACAAGGAAAAACTCTCCCGAAGGCAAATCATCGGTTTTTGTTGTCGCGTCAGTAGGTTTTTACTTTCTACCGTCAGCAACTAATTACCATGCTGGGTAAGGAAGCTGATTTCAATACCGGGTGTACTCTGGATTGTTTCGGGTGCGGTTGCCTGGAGCATCTATGCTGTTTTTCAGAAAAAGCTGGTGCAAAACTCACCATGCCCAGACAATGAACATGTTTATCTATGGTTTACCGGCGCTTCTTTTCATGCCGGCAGCAAACTTCGATTCACCTGGCAACCCTCCACGCCCGGTTGGTGGATTCTTTTTGTTTTCCTTGCTGCCAATACACTAATCGCTTATGGAACGCTTGGGCCGCCTTCAAATATATCGAAGCGAATAAGATCAGCATTATTGTTGCATGAATCCCGTCATTACCTTATACCATGGCTATTTTATCGGAACGACACGTTTCCTGGATTCCTCCCGAAAACATTTCTCCGCCAAGGTTATCGGCTGCCATTCTTGTGCTTACCGGAGCCGTATTGGTTGGTCAAGCGAAAGCGTAAAAAAGATTGATGGCAATTTGTGAAGTTTAGCTGGGCTAATTTTTTATATTTTTTGCCAACCTAAACAAAACGAACTTATGAATCTTAGCTTTGCCAAACGAAACCGGGTCATGCTCGCACTCATGCCCGGTATTTCCTTTTTTCCTGTCAACATGATGATTCGAAGGTAATGACCGTGACCGGCGAAATCCCTGCTTCTCAAATGGGTGTTACGCTTTCGCATGAACACATATTGGTTGATTTTATCGGGGCCGACCGTATCAGTCCCGATCGGTACAATCGTGAAGAAGTGGTGAAACGGGTCCTTCCCTACCTTGAGGCGCTAAAACAATACAACGTAAATACGTTTGTCGATGGAACTCCTCAGTTTTTAGGCCGGTGACCCTGAATTATTAAAAGAGGCTATCGGAAAAAAACCGGCATGAATCTCATCACCAATACCGGCTGGTATGCTGCGGGGAATTACAAATATTTACCTCAGGAAGCCTTTGATTTGAGTGCCGAAGAAATTGCCGCACAATGGATTGACGAGGCGAAAAACGGTATCGGGAATACCGGCATCAAACCCGGATTTATTAAAATTGGTGTCAACGTGCCCATGACCAAGGTAGACGTTAAATTGGTGAAGGCGGCTTGTATTACGCACCTGGCCACCGGATTGACCATTATGTCGCACACCGGTTTGGCGGGACCGGCATTTTCGCAGTTAAAAATTTTGAATGAATACGGCGTTGCCCCGTCTGCTTTATCTGGACACACGCCATGATTGAGCCTAAGATGGATAAAATCCTTACAGCTTGCCGACATGGGAACCTGGGTCGCTTTTGACAATCTAACTCCCGAGTATAAAATGGTCAGTCGGATGCTGGATCTGCTCAAATACTTTAAAGCGGCAAGACGGCTTGACCGTGTACTGATATCGCAGGATGCTGGCTGGTATTCACCCCGAGAACCTAATGGTGGAGACTTCAGAGATTATTCTACCATTTCGATACCTTAATGATCTTGCTTTACAAAAACAGGTTTTTACCAAAGATGAAATCGATCAAATCCTGGTAACCAATGCAGAGAACGCCTTCGCTATTCGGGTACGTAAGCTGCAAAAACAAGCAGACAAGACTTCTAAATAACATTTCCCCCGGTTGACTGTTCCGATTTTTGTAACTTCGTTTAGAAACAAAAAAGGGAATATCGCATGACAAATATTCGGGTTATCAAAGGAGACATCACACAATTGAAAGTTGATGCGATTGTGAATGCTGCCAATAATTCATTGTTGGGTGGCGGTGGCGTTGACGGAGCCATTCACCGGGCTGCCGGTCCGGAACTGCTTGATGAATGCCGTACATTAAACGGATGTGCCACGGGCGATGCAAAAATCACGAAAGGTTATCGCTTACCGGCTAAGCATGTCATTCATACCGTTGGTCCGGTTTGGTCGGGAGGTAGTTACAAAGAGCGGGAATTACTCGCCTCATGTTACCGGCGCAGCCTGGAAATTGCAGCTGAGCACAAATTGAAATCCATCGCGTTCCCCAACATCAGCACGGGCGTTTATCATTTCCCGAAAGGGGAAGCAGCCCGCATTGCTGTGGCCGAAGTGAAACAGTTTGGTAGAAAATTCTCTTTTACCTGATGAAATTATTTTCTGCTGTTTCGACGATGAAAATTTTTCACTTTACCAGGAAGTTTACATTAATCAATCCAACCATCTTTTATCTCTTTTTGCTATTTTGGCCTCCATGAAAATCACCATGAAACCGGTAGCCAGCCCCGGTGCAATCGAAACGGTTGCCCGGCTGGCAGAAGAAATCTGGAACGAACATTATGTCCCCATCATCGGGCAGGAACAAGTCGATTACATGGTAGCCAAATACCAATCGGTTCCGGCCATTTCCAATCAAATTGAAAACGAAAGTTATATTTATTTTCTGATTTTTGCTGAAGCGAAAGTCGTTGGTTATGTGGGAATGCAAATCAGGGAACAGGAGTTATTTCTGAGCAAATACTACGTACACCGCTCACAGCGTGGAAAAGGCTACGGAAAGCAAGCGCTGGATTTCATCCGTCAATATGCCCGTGAAAGGGGATTGAAGGGTATTTCCCTTACGGTGAATAAGTTTAACTCGAACAGCATTGCCGCCTACGAAAAGATGGGATTCCTCAATCTCGGGCCAACCGTCGCCGACATTGGCAACGGCTTCATCATGGATGACTACAAGATGCGACTTCCACTGAACTAATTCCGGGAAACCGGCTTACATAAACAATTCGGCCAGACTTCCATAATAATCTTCTTCCCAACCGCTTTTCATATTATCGAAGGCTCCCTCAGGAATGTTGGTCTGGTGAACTTCCATACTTGTTCCCCCCTTATCGGGATGCAGTTTAATGGTGACAACCGAATCCTCATCTTCTCCAAAATGCCATTTCTGTACGATGCGCATGTCCTGCTCAAATTCCACATTCTCACCCGAAATGGCTCCATCCCACAAGCTAAAGCGCGAGCCCGGTTCGGTACTCATAACAGCCGGTTCACCCGTCCAAATCTCAAGCATAACCGGATTAACCAATGCATTGTATACATCGGCAGGCTTTCAGCTTAAAATACTTCTTCAATTCTTTCATCGGGAACTTCTTTTAGCGGTCTTATACCGGCCAAAAATAACGAGAATATCCGGTGTAAGTAATTTATCAGGCTCAATATAGCGCAAACTTTCTATTTTTGTCCATCGATTACTAAGCGATGTTTATATTATGATAACGAAAATACGTAATTACGCCAACCTCGTAAAATTCGAACACACTATTTTTGCCTTGCCTTTGCGCTTATCGGCTTTACGCTGGCCATTACCCAAACAACATCTGTTTTTCGCTGGGAAGAGTTGATCGCTGTTTTGCTTTGCATGGTTTTTGCCCGGAACACCGCCATGGGCTTCAACCGGTATCTCGATCGTGAAATTGATGCGGAAAATCCACGCACAGCCAAACGTGAAATTCCTGCCGGTATCGTTAGGCCTCGCAATGCTGCTGTATTTGTTACCATCAATGCCATTCTGTTTATTGCCACCACATGGTTTATCAACCAGCTGGTATTTTTCCTGTCGCCAATTGCCCTGATCGTAGTGATGGGGTACAGTTACATGAAGCGCGTCACGCCGCTTTGCCATTTTGTATTGAGCGCCGGACTGGCATTGGCCCCCATTGGCGCCTATCTGGCCGTAACCGGAAAATTCGCAT
Source organism: Prolixibacter sp. SD074 (assembly GCF_009617895.1). Lineage (NCBI taxonomy): Bacteria > Pseudomonadati > Bacteroidota > Bacteroidia > Marinilabiliales > Prolixibacteraceae > Prolixibacter > Prolixibacter sp. SD074. The sequence goes on along the minus strand of NZ_BLAW01000001.1, from coordinate 3,957,898 downwards.
TGGTTCCCATCCTTTTCTCGTTTATTGTTTTTTTCTGGGTCAGCGGTTTCGATATCATTTATGCTTCGCAGGATGTAGTGTTCGACCGTGAAAAAGGGTTGAACAGTGTTCCGGTTTTACTTGGCGTGAAGAAAGCATTAAGGTTCTCAGCATTCATTCATGTACTGGCAGCCATCATGGTAGTATGGGCCGGTATTGATTTGCATGCCAACTGGTTGTATTGGACAGGGGCTGCCATTTTCGTTGGATTGCTTACTTATCAGCAAAGCATTGTGAAACACGACGACCTGAGTAAAGTGGGACTGGCTTTTGGAACCACCAACGGTGTGGCCAGTGTTATCTTCGCCGTTTTTGTGATTACCTCACTTTACATTTAATTATAGTGGCGACACACTTAAAGTACTTCAACAGAATCAAACGAACCGCTCCGAAATTCGCGAAATGCCCGGCCTGCTATCATGAATTGTTTGCTTAAAACTCGTACGTAAACCCGACAGTAAAAAGCTCCTGAAACTGCCATTTGGGCTTTTTGCCGATTTGGTTTCCGGCATTATCATATACCGGGAATTTGGTATTATCATCGTAAATCAGGTGCGTCATAATCCGGGTATTGATGGAACGGGTCACCTTCAGGACCAGTGTTTGCTCCCAATCGAAATTGAACTTGGTAAACGGGTAACGGTAGTTGACAAATATCTGCCCTGCTGTTTCATAGTGAATATTCTCAATAATGTCCTTCTTGAAAGTTGTTTTTACAATGAAACCCGGTTCCCACAACTTCTTTTGTCCGGCTTTTAGTCCATAGTTTGTCGGGTCGATCAGTGCAGTATCATTCATATATGTTGTTTTGGACGTAAGCGGAGAAATAAACAACGAGAAATCGGCGTTGGGTTTGTAATCCAGACCAATTGAGAACGTTACGTATCCCGGAGCCATGAAGGCCGATATAGGTTTCTGGTGATCGGGATCGGAATATCCCCGCGTCATCTGTGTTTTAAAATCGAAATCGCCAGAATAATACCAACGATTGAATGCTGAATATCCCAGACGGGATTGGAATTCAATCTTATCGTCGTTTTTCTGCAAGCCCTTCGTATCGGTCCGGTTCATCCCGTAACGGAGTTCCAGATCATTTTCCCATTTAATCTTCTTCTTTGAATAATTGACATGGTACTTGGCAACGCCCAATGCAGCCAGCGAACTTTCACCTCCCTTGGCCCAGTTTTTCAACGTTGTTTGTGTGAAGCCCAACGTGCCGTCACCGCCCATTTCCCAGGGCGACAACTTCGGTGTAATAGTGTTCATAGCCAGCAAGTTGTCTCCAGGTTCTTCCCGCTTGATTTTTATTTCCCGCCGGTCTGTGGTTGTAAAGCGTTGGATTTGCACTCCATCATCAATGATGATGTTCACCTTCCCCTTTCCGCTATTATTCACGATAACCCCCAACGAATCGTTCTGTACATTCTTCAGGTAAAACCGAATGGGTGGCATAGGCCGGTTTGCTGTCCACATCGACTTCTTCTCGCCGGCAAGGTTTGTAAAACTTAGTTTCACCGAATCGGCTGCTGCATATTTTGTCAGGTACCGAAGCGCCATACGAAGTGAATCATTCGCCGATGCTACTGCTCCATCATTGTAATAAGATAACTTGTCGTAATTACTTTGTTCCACTTTTTCCCGGTAGGCCTGAGCTGCTGAATCAATAAACTGCTGAATATACCCCGAACGGTATTGTGCAATAACCGAATCGCGGTAGCTGGTTAAAACCGAACCGTTATACCGCAACCGGCACGACTCAACGACGCTGATACGAATAGAATCAAAGGCCGCCGGTGAAATTGAATCGGCAGCACCAAGGCTGGCAAAATGTTGCTTGAGGCAACGCCGAAAGGCTGCCGGCATTTGTTCCAATGAGTCACTCAGCAATCGCTGTGGATCCATTGCCGGAATCAGTCGAACTTCCTTCTCTATATTTTCAAGAAGCGACTCGGGGACTTCAATCATACTGTTTTTTAGGCTATCCGCCCATTGTTTCTTCAACGATTTGACCTGATCGTCGACTTGATTGGAAGTAATATAACCGGGAACATTTTCCGGATGACGAATATCCTGAGGCCGCCGATCGTAGATAAAAACTACGCCATAATCGGATAATAGCTTTTGCATTTCGACCACCGATGTATCGATGGGCTGATTTTCGGCATAATTTAATACACCTTTAATGGCCTTCTGATATGTACGATCGGTAAGGTACCACTCATTTCCCGAATACATGATCCGGTTCAGATAATTCACACTCCACGCTAACGTATCCTTCGGATTTTCCAGCTGGTCACGATGTTGATCCTTTTTCACAGAAGCAGAACCTTGTGTATTAGCCCATGCAGGACCGGCCAACATCGCGATACATGCCAGCATCAAGACCGGAAATATTCTTGACATAATTACTTCCCCTGGTTTGGTTCAACACAAAAATAGTTATTCAAAGCAGATTTATAAAAAGATTTAAAATCATTCCTTCGAACTTTATGTACATCCATTTTCGTGCCATTTTATTGCTAAAACCAAATAAAACGTTCATAATAGTTATCATTTTGAATTATTATATACAAAAATGAGGGTGTCCGAAAAGTATCACTGCAAAATTTGAAACTTACAAACGGTAACCGGCCTTCTGTTTTACCCCTCGGATGGACATCGGGACTCCACTAAAGGGGCGGCTTAAAGTCCCCCTTTAGTCCTCGAGAATTCGGGGTCGGGGTGAACAAATTAAACTGTATTTACAATTTGATAGTTTTGAAAATGCTCTTTGGAATTTTCGGACACCCTCTTAAACCACGCCTTGGGAGTCGTCCCACAGCTTGCCGAACCGAAAGGAGGGTTTTCAAGTTGTCGAATGGCTTCGCTGAAGAAAAGTGAAGGCTTAAGCATTTGTTAATTGCTTCGCTGGTTAAAAAGTGAAGGTTTAGGCATTTGTTAATTGCTTCTCTAGCCAAAAAGTGAAGGTTTAAGCATTTACTAATTGCTCCGCTGGCAATAAAGAGGGCGTTTAAGCATTTACTAATTGCTTTGCTGGCAAAAAGTGGAGATTTTAGCACTTGTTAATGGCATCGCCCACAAAAACTTCATCAGTGGCCTTAAGGATGTCATCCCTGGAAGCGCTACAACGGACGTTCTTTGTTGATTGGCGAAATGTGCGCCTACGGTTGGCATGGACAATCTAACCCGGGGTTGGAACCATATCAACCCTTCAGGCTTTATGGCGACGAAGGGAGTCCGAAACATATGAAGGTGTTAACTTTTATGCTGTTTTCCGGTAACGCATCACCGCCAGGGAGAACATGACGACGCCGTATCCTAACATGGAAAGGAATTCATATTTCAGGTCAAAGAACCCGGAGCCTTTCAGTACCACATTACGGATAACTTTCATCATGTAATACAACGGATTCAGGTGATCGAGCCACTGAGCCCATTTCGGCATACTTCCCACCGGCGTGAACAGGCCGCTCATCAGAATAAAGACGAGCAGGAAGAAGTAACTTACAAAAAATACCTGTTGTTGTGTATCAGAAACCACCGATATCAATAATCCCAGTCCCATCACGCCAAGTAAAAAGACGGTGACCGTTAGAGTTTGGCCGGTTGCTTACGCTGGATTCCTGGTTAGCGCCTGTTTGATGAAAGCACTGACCATCTTGCGCCTTTTATTCAGATATTCATCATATTTCTCCCTGTCACCCTGAAAAAAAATTGTCTGAAACAACGGCCGTGCAGCAAAAGGCATGATAATCATCCCAATCAGGTTGGGAATCAAATCTGCGGCTTGAATCGGATTGATATTTCCGGCTTCGACTTCTTTGTCGATTACTCTTTGCAAAAAATTTGGGTCGATTCCACTATTCTGGAGAATTCTTACAAATTTCTCCGGATCGCGATTAATTTCGCCAATTAAGAACTGAGGCAAAAACGGATTGCCGCCAATTACGGTAACATACCGGTCAACAATACGATCAATCTTATCCAGCAGAGGGCCTTCTTCCTTAAAAATCAAATTTTTACCGAATGATTTTTTTTTCGGTTCAGATAATTGAGAAGTAAAAGGGAACTGCCCGTGATAATCATTCCGGCAATGGAAAGAACATCGGGATGCTCATCAGGCAGTAAAATCCAGGCGAAAATGGCTCCAAAAACCGGGATAATGAATTTCCACATGTTTAGATCCGAAACTTTTACACCCGGACGTTTTAAAAGTGTAAACCAGATGGAGAAAGCAGCGGCCGAAAGAAAACTGAGCCATGCCAACGCGGCATAATATTCGAAAGGCTTGGCCGAAAAATGAAGCCCTTCAATGGGAATGGAAAACAGGAAAAGCATTACACCGCCTACAATCATACTGGCCGAACTGAGCACCAGCGGCGGCACTTTGTCTTTATCCTTGGCTACAATAATATTGGTAAAACCGGAATTAATATTGGTCAGTACCAATAACGCAATGCCGACCAGTATCAGCTTCCCTTCTCCGGAAAGGCTGCCCTTTTCCAGGCTAACCAAAACCACACCGGTCAATCCCAGCAGAATAACGCCTGCCTTTTTCAAACTCATTTTGTCATCGGGCATAGTAAAATGAGCCACAACGGCGACAAACACAGGCCCCGAACCTACTACGATAGCGCCAAGTGCTCCCGGAACCATTGAAATTCCGGTGTAAAACAGAGAGTAATGCACAAAGGTCTGCAGCAGCGTTATAATGAATACCACCTTCCAGTTTTTCAGAATAATGCGGAAATAATCCCTCCGTTGGGAGCAAAACGGTAGAATAATCAAGCCGGAGATGAAGAACCGGATTCCGGCAAACTGAAGGGGCGTCGTATAGGGTAAGCCAATTTTGATTCCGACAAAAGCCGATGCCCATAACAGGCAAGCTAAAATGGCCAGGAAAATCGTACTGCTGAGTTTGGTCCGCATGAATCAGGTATCAATTGTTAAAAGAGGTGCAAAACTATGCCTAAAATTCTTATCAGCCAAAGAAACAATTATTACCAGGAAAATGATTCATCATAATTTCATGAACCCAATGAAGCCAAGTTTTTATAAATAACTCCGGAGCAACCGAACTGCTTGACCATAGTAACTGCTTCCAAAAAGGTTTAGATGGTTCATCACGTGATAGAGCAGGTAAATATTCTCGCGGTATTCATAGCCATCAGGCAATGGATTTTCTTCGCGGTAAGCCGAATAAAACTCAGATGAAAAACCGCCAAACAGTTTTGTCATGGCCAAATCAGCTTCACGGTGACCATAATACACCGCCGGATCAATGATAACCGGCTCACCATTTTCATCGCTCATGTAGTTTCCACTCCATAAATCGCCGTGTAACAAGGTTGGAGGTTCTTCACTTCCCTCTAGGATATCTTCAATCTTTTCTTCCAGCTTGCGGAAACCGGAGCGTAGTTTTTCATCAGCATAGCCGTTACGTTCAGCTAACTGAAATTGAAACAGCAAGCGCTTATTCATATAAAATGAAGTCCAATTGGTTGCCTCATCTCCTACCGGGATATTTACTTGGGGCGTAGCTCCAATGAAATTGTCTTCATAAAAACCAAACTGTTCAGCCTGGTAACGGTGCATCCGGGCAAATCGCCGGCCAAAATCCTCGAAGAAATTTCTTTTTCTTCCACCTTGCGGGATAAATTCCAGCAAAAGAAAATCATCTTCTTGTAACAAAACTTTAGGAACACGAATGGCATTTGCTTTAGCCAGCTCTTTTAAACCGTTAGCTTCGTTTCGAAACATGGAATTATGGAAACCAGACTTCATGAAAAATGAACGGCCAGCCCCGGTAGTAATCCGCCGGGCATTGGCAATGCACCCTCCGCCGATGGATTGTGTCCGAATAATTTTTTCGCCGGTACAGGCTTCAATTCGTGTAATTATATCCTGTTCACTTCCCATACTGAATGTGCTTTAGTAAACCATTGCAAGCATCTTCAAGCAGATCCAAAACCAATTCAAATCCTTCTTCCCCGCCGTAATACGGATCGGGGACCGATGTGTAGCCAAACTCCTCAAGGAAGTCGGTCATTTTGTATATTTTCTTTCGATCGGATTCATTTCGCGCCAACGATTGCAGATCGCGGATATTCTGATCATCCATACCGATAATCATATCGAATCGATCAAAATCTACGTCCGGATTCACTGGTCGCGAAATGCTGGCCAGATTGTAGCCACGTCTGATAGCATGCGATTGCATTCGTTGGTCAGCCGGTTCGCCTTCGTGGTAACCCATAATGCCCGCCGAATCGCAAGCGATTTCATTTTCCAGATTTCCCTTTTCAATGTAAGCATTCATCACTGCCTCGGCACTGGGTGACCGGCAAATATTTCCCAAACAAACAAATAGGATCTGCTTCTTCATACAAATTAAATTTCAACCCGAATATCGCAAGTTTTTTCAGGCCTCGCAACCGGGATGAGTTGTCTTCTCTGTTTCTTGTTTCCAAAAATGCCTTAATTTTGCTGCCGAAAAAATCATGGCCATGAAGAAAATTTTCTTATCGATTTTGCTTATCGCCGGCACATTCGGCTTTGCCAATGCACAGATTAATCACCAACATGCATTGGGCTTACGCTTAGGCAATAACGCAAACTTTGGAACCGAAATCAGTTACCAATACACCCTCACCCCAATGACCCGATTGGAAGCGGATCTGGGCGTTCGTTCCGGAAACAGCTGGAATAGCTGGGCTCTTACCGGTGTTCACCAATGGGTTTGGCACATCGATGGCGGTTTCAATTGGTATGCCGGTGCAGGTGCCGGAATTGGTTCATGGAGTTACCGGACTAATTATACCGACTACGGCGACAGCGGGTTATTCCTGACTATTGCCGGAACAGCCGGAATTGAATACAACTTTGAAATTCCGCTGCAGGTGGCCATCGATACCCGTCCTCAACTGGGATTCATCAATCCGCAAGGAGACAACCTCAACCTCGATCTGGCACTTTCGGTTCGTTACTGTTTTTAATCCCATCTTTGCTATTGCAGAGATAATATCATCCACACAAATGTTGAGGGTGTCCGAAAAGTCCAAAGAGCATTTTCAGGACTATCAGATTGTAAGTACAGCTTAAGTTATTTACCCCTATCCGCGACGTACATCGGGAGGAGGGGTAAATCCAAGCGCTGATTCATCTTCAAATTGACAAATCCATATTTAAAAGTTGGGTGCGAATCGGTTTACCTGCCGGGAAGATGGCGGGGAAAGGCCGTTTTCCAACACAAAGATTTTTCGGTTAATCGGTCAATTCCAAAACCTGCTGTAAAACAGTAAAAAGTATCCGTTACCGTAAACGAAATCGATAAATCTGCTCCACAACATAATTATAAAACATCCTTATTTCTTCATAATACCTATTTTTATTCCGAAACTGGAAAGAATTTATTGGCCTAACCTGCCATTTCGTTTCAAATAATCAAAAAATCAATACAGGGAGATTTTGCCCTGATCAAACCAATAATAAATAAAGCGTCTGTTATGATTCATTCCGTTTTCTGGCTGATTCCAGCCGCCTCTCTATTTGCCCTTTTATTTGCCTGGATATTCTTTAAGAACATGATGTCCAACCCGGAAGGGACTCCTAAAATGATTGAAATTGCCCAACATGTGCGTGAAGGGGCCATGGCTTATCTCGCCCGACAATACACGGTGGTAGCTAAGGTTTTCATTGTGCTGGTGATCCTGCTTGGGATACTTGCTTACCTTGGGGTTCAAAACCCGTTCGTCCCGGTAGCTTTCCTGACAGGAGGATTTTTCTCCGGACTGTCCGGTTTTCTGGGAATGCGGACGGCAACTTATGCCTCTGCCCGGACAGCCCACGGAGTTTCTGAGTCGCTGAATAAGGGATTAAAAATCGCCTTCCGTAGCGGAGCTGTGATGGGCCTTGTCGTAGTCGGTTTTGGCCTCCTCGACATTTCTATCTGGTACTTTATCCTCGATAATTTGGTTTACACTACTGCACACATGCAGGAAGGCGTTTCCTGGATAGGCCTGACATTTGTCCAAGCAGGAACCAGTGAACATGAAAAACTAATTGAAATTACTGCTACCATGCTGACCTTTGGCATGGGGGCTTCAACCCAGGCATTGTTTGCCCGTGTGGGGGAGGTATTTTCACCAAGGCAGCCGACGTGGGCGCTGACCTGGTTGGTAAAGTGGAAGCCGGCATTCCGGAAGACGATCCTCGCAACCCGGCTACCATTGCTGATAACGTGGGTGATAATGTAGGTGATGTTGCCGGTATGGGAGCTGACCTGTACGAATCGTATTGCGGCTCCATTCTGGCAACAGCTGCACTGGGCGCTGCCCTCCCCGGCCTGACCGGAGCTGACCAGACCAAAGCTGTTATTGCCCCGATGATTGTTGCTGCAGTGGGAATTATTCTCTCCGTAGCCGGAATCTTCCTGGTAAGAGCAAAAGAATCAGCGACACAAAAGAACCTTCTAAATGCTTTACTGCTGGGAACAGGAGGTAGCTCTGCTATGATTCTTGTCGTACTGGCGTTAATGGCTCAATTTGACTGGATAAGTTGGGGAGTTTTCGGCTCGGTCGTAGCCGGCCTGTTGGCTGGTGTTATTATTGGCCAGGGAACCGAATACTTCACATCCGACGAGTATAAACCAACCAAAGGTATTGCGAAACAAGGTCTGCAGGGACCAGCAACTACCATCATCGAAGGAATGGCTGTCGGGATGTTTTCCACATGGATTCCAGTGTTAACCATTGTGCTGGGGATTATTGCAGCCTACGGTTTTAGCGGTGGATTCCATGACTTTGCCACCGGTGTTTACGGTATCGGGTTTGCTGCAGTGGGTATGCTCTCAACCCTGGGAATCACCCTTGCCACTGATGCGTTTGGCCCCATTGCCGATAACGCTGGTGGAAACGCCGAAATGGCGAAACTGGCTCCTGAAGTCCGGCAACGGACCGATGCACTGGATATGCTTGGAAATACAACTGCCGCTACCGGTAAAGGCTTCGCCATTGGTTCAGCTGCACTGACAGCATTGGCCCTATTAGTAGCCTATATGGAAGAAATCAAACTATGGCTGGGAAAACTGGCCGGTGATGGTTTCAAAGAAGTTGGTAACGTATTGTTTTATAACGATCACGCTCCCGTTGTTACTGCCGGGAAAAAAGCTGTTGCAATAGCCACAGCCAATATCCAGGATTTTGTGGATGCTTATAGTCTAACGCTGTTCAATCCTCTTCTTTTAGGTGGATTGTTCATTGGAGCCATGATGGCATTTGTTTTCAGCGCTATGACCATGAAGGCCGTTGGTCGTTCTGCCGGAGCTATGGTCGACGAAGTACGTCGTCAATTCCGCGAAATTCCGGGTATTATGGAAGGAACAGGAAAGCCGGATTATGCCCGCTGCGTTGAAATCTCGACAAAAGGAGCACAACGAGAGATGATTCTGCCCTCACTACTGGCTATTTTTGTACCCGTAGCTGTTGGACTCATATTTGGAGTAGCCGGAGTTATCGGTCTTTTAGCCGGTGGACTGACTACCGGTTTTACATTGGCCAGTATGTTGAATAATGCAGGTGGTGCTTGGGATAACGCGAAAAAGTACATCGAAAAAGGTAACTATGGCGGAAAAGGCAGTGATGCCCATAAAGCCGGAGTTGTTGGCGATACGGTTGGTGATCCGTTCAAGGATACTTCCGGTCCGTCATTGAATATTCTGATAAAATTGATGACGATGGCGTCCATTGTCATGGCTGGTGTTACAGTTGCTTATCACATATTCTAATCCAATTTAGAAGATAGTTAAAAGGAGGTGGCCGAAATGGTCACCTCTTTTTTTGTTAAAATGCAATTATTCTATAACTTTCTAAGGAGAAATGAACCCCATCAATCATTTATTAAAAACGACTAAAAAACAACGGTGCCAACCAACCCGCGTTGAACGAATTGAAGATTTAACTTGTTACATATAAATAATACTAAATTAAATAAAACATGGCGGATCTCAAAACAACGTACATGGGGGTGCAACTGAAAAACCCCATCATTCTTGGAGCCAGCAGCATTGTTGATAAGCTCGAAACGGTAAAAAAAATTGAACGGGCCGGAGTCGGCGCCATTGTTTACCGCTCACTCTTCGAAGAACAGATTCATCTCGAAGAAGCCCAGTTGGATGACATGCTCGGGGAATATGATGAAAGGAATGCCGAAATGGTCGATATTTTTCCGAACATCAAACATGCAGGCGCCAAAGAACACCTTTACCAGTTAAAGAAAACAGTAGATGCCATTGATGTCCCTGTTTTTGCCAGCCTAAACGCCATTTACGATTCGACGTGGATAGAATATGCCAAACAACTGGAAGAAACAGGTGTCGCTGGTGTGGAACTAAACTTTTACAGTGTTCCGGTTGAGTTAGAGAAGACCGGTGCAAGCATTGAAGAACACCAGTTGTCCATCCTGAGAAAGGTTAAAAAAGCGGTGAAAATTCCGGTTAGCGTGAAGATTTCCTCGTTCTACAGCAATCCATTAAACTTTGTGCAGCAGTTGGATAAAGCCAAAACCGATGCCGTGGTTCTTTTCAACCGTTTCTTCCAGCCGGAAATTAATATTGAGACCGAAGAGTTCTATTACCCCTTCGATCTGACCCACGAAAAAGATTATCAGGTTACCCTACGTTTCGCCGGCCTGCTCTACGGACAAATTAAAGGCGATATTTGTGCCAGCCGCGGGATTTCCGATGGAAAAGACCTTATTAAAATGTTATTGGCAGGTGCCACAACGGTACAGGTGGTTAGTACCATATTCCGGAACAAAGCCGGATACGTAACCAAAATGCTTGATACCCTCGAACAATGGATGGACGAAAAAGGCTATAAAACCGTAGATGAGTTCCGTGGAAAGCTGGCCATGAAAAACCTGAAGGAACCATACGCTTATAAGCGGGCTCAATATGTCGACATTCTCATGAATTCGACTGAGATAATAAAAAAATATCCAATGATTTAATCCACCAATTTTAACCCGGCACACGCCGGGTTTTTTATTCCCCCTCCTTTACCTTCCTTCGATTCATTTTTCCTGCACCCACCCCCTTGTTTAGAACTGATTAAAATCAGTGTATTAGCATGTAAAAGTTTATCAAAATCATGTATTAACGAATTCCTCTTTCCTATTTTTACCGCAGGAAAACCAAACCTTAAAAGCCAACTATGGAGCTTGCCCATATCGTTGAGATAGTTAACGGCAGAGTCATCTGCGGAGAAGAGAAACTCAGGCGAACCGTCAAGTATGGCTTCAGCTCGGATTTAATGAGTGATGTTTTGACCATTAACATCGAAAAATTGCTGTTGATGACCGGTCTCACAAATCCCCAGACCATCCGCACAGCCGAAATGGCGGATATCGAATTTATCCTGTTTGTCAGGAATAAAAAAATCACCTCGGATATGATAAAACTAGCCAGTCAGAATGATATCGTACTCATTACTACCGGGTACTCACTCTTTCGGACTTCCGGCCTATTATATAATGCAGGTTTAAAACCGGTGTACTGATGAAACTGAATTTTCAGGTGGAAGGAGGCAACTTTGCCAAAGCAGGGGCAGCATCCAGCGAAGTGAAAAAGATGCTAAAACAATTGGGGGTTCCGCCAATGGTTATCCGACGCATTGTGGTTGCTTTGTATGAAGCAGAGGTGAATATTGTGGCCCATGCCCAGCAGGGTGCCATCAGCGTTGACCTGCATCACGACAAAGTGGAAATCAGGCTGCGTGACAAAGGACCGGGTATTCAGGATATCTCCCGGGCCATGCAGGAAGGTTTTTCGACAGCTTCCGAGGAAGTGCGCGCCATGGGATTCGGCGCCGGAATGGGATTACCAAACATCAAAAAAAACGCAGATAAGCTGCATATTGAAAGTCAGGTCGGCGAAGGGACCACGGTGTACATTACGAACTATTTTGCCGAACCATGAATCATTCGAACCAACCAGAACTACACCACGCCATTAAAATCGACCCGGATAAATGCCGGGCGTGCACGCATTGTTTGCAGGTGTGCCCCACCGAAGCCATACGGATTCGGAACGGGAAGGCAACCATCATTCCGGGGCGGTGCGTCGATTGCGGCGAGTGTCACCGGGCTTGTCCATACCAGGCATTTTACGTGGAACAGGATGACCTTTCGCGCATATTCGACTACAAATACCGCGTAGCGCTCTTCCCGGCCGTTTTGGTAAGCCAGTTTCCTGAAAATATTTCGGAAGAACAGATATATGGTGTCCTGAAGCAAATTGGGTTTACCCACATTTGCGAAGTGGAGCAGCCCATCTCGGTACTCATCGATTCCATCAAAGATTTTGCACAGAATGAATACGACAACGAAAGTCCCATCATTTCCTCATTCTGTCCGGCAACAGTCCGCCTGATTCAGGTGAAATACCCGGCGCTAACTGAGCATCTGGTTTTGCGCAATGCACCACATGATTTGGCGGCCTGGTATGTGAGAATGCGATTGGCAGAAGAAGGTATCGATCCCTCAGATGCCGGCATTTTCTATATCACACCCTGTGCCGCCAAAATTGCAGCAGTGAAAAGTCCCGTGGGTGAGAAAAAATCGATTGTTGACGGCATTATCAACATGAGCGAAATTTACAACCGGGTAATGTCTAAAGCAACAGGCGCGAATGGTGCTTTTCACTCCTGCGATTGCCGCAATGAGATCTCCCGCGAAGGGATTCTCTGGAGTCTTCCGGAAGGAGAAAAAGCTGCTTTCGAAGGTAAGTCCCTCTCGGTTGATGGGATGCACAATGTCATCCGGATTCTGGAACGGCTGGAAGATGGTGAGCTCCCCGATATCGATTTTCTGGAACTCCGGGCATGTGAAGAAGGTTGTGCCGGCGGTATCATGATGACCGGGAACCGTTTCCTTACGGCCGACCGTCAGCACAAACGTGCCAAAACATTCCCCAAAGCGCAATCATTTACCGGAATGGAAGAGCTTGCCGAGAAAATTCGCATTACCCCGGTTCAGCCTCGGCCAATGGTTCATTTGGATACCAATATAGAAAAGGCTTTCGAAAAAATGCAAAAGGCCCGTTCCATCATGTGCCACCTGCCGGGAATCGATTGCGGCGCCTGTGGTGCCCCATCCTGTTTGGCACTGGCCGAAGATATGGTCCGGCACGAAGCCCGGATGACCGACTGCATTTACGTCCAGCAGTTGTGGCAAAAGGAAGGGAAAATATCAGCTGATAAAGCTTTCCGTAATTTGGAGAAAAAATGGGGAGCAAATCGTTTCGACGTGGATTGCTCGAAACACGGTGCGAAGAATGATAACGGCCCTGGGCCAATGAACGAAGAAGATGCCGACTTGTACTAGTTTTTATTGCAGAGTAAGATATGAGCTGATGCGACAGGATGCCGCAGAAAGAAGGAATCAAACCAAAAATAACCTGGATAGAATGAACGTAAAAGATGTACAACAAGCCCTCGGACTAAAAATCTTTGGTGGAGAGAAAGGACTTAGTCGGGAAGTAACCGATGGATACGTTTCCGACCTGCTGAGCGATGCCATGGGCAACGCCACGGAAGGAATGGCCTGGATGACACTGCAAACCCATTTGAATGTAGTGGCCATTGCATCGTTGAAAGATTTGGCTGCTGTTATTCTGGTCAATGGAAACCTGCCGGAAAAAGATACGCTGGCGAAAGCCAATGAAGAAAATATTCCGGTACTCGGAACAAAACTGAGCACGTTCGAAATCGCCGGAAAATTGTTTCAACTTTTAAATTCCTGAGCCATGAAATCCTACCGGGCCGACCTGCATATTCATTCTCTTCTTTCGCCTTGCGGAAGTCTGAACATGAGTCCGGCCCGGATTATCTGTGAAGCAAAGGAAAAAAAGATTGACATCATCGCGGTAGCCGACCATAACTCGACACGACAGGCCGGATTAATAAAAAAGCTGGGACAGGAAGCCGGGATTACAGTATTGACCGGCGCCGAAGTAAATACACGAGAAGAAGTGCATTGCCTTTGCCTTTTCGGCGATGATGAGGCAACCCGGGCTTTTCAGAAATTCCTCGATGCTCGTTTGCCCGATGAGGAGAACGATGTAGTCATTTTCGGCGACCAGGTGGTCGTGGATGAAAAAGAACACATTGTTTACACCGAAGACCGTTTGCTTATTTCTGCTCTTCATGCCGGTATCAGCGAAGTTGAAGAAGTTGTTCATAAGCTAAACGGCCTGTTTATTCCGGCCCATATCGATCGCCCATACAGCGGCATTCTCGACCGGTTGGGATTCATCCCTGAAAATTTGCAATGCGACGCGTTGGAAATTTCGTATCGGATATCGGAATCAGAAATTTGCCAAAAACTACCTGAATTGTGTGGAAAATATTTTCTCCATTCATCGGATGCACACTACCCGAAAGATATCGGACGAGCCACCACTACGTTCGAACTGGAGGAAAATTCATTTGAGGCCATTCAGTCTTATTTGAAAAGTAAGCAAAAACAGCAAGAATGAAGGAGCTCTCGCTACATATTCTCGATATCGTCCAGAACTCGATTCGTGCCCAATCGACCCGAATCGAAATCACCATTGAGGACTATGCGCAAAAAAATGAGTTCCGGATTCTCATCTGTGACAACGGGAAAGGAATGGCGCCGGAAGAGATGGATAAAGCACTTGATCCATTCTACACATCACGCACGACGCGAAAAGTAGGACTCGGACTCCCTCTCCTAAAACAAAATGCAAAGCAAACCGGCGGAAAACTGGTACTCAGTTCATCGGTAGGAAACGGTTGCCGGGTAGAGGCGGTGCTGGTAAATAACCATATCGATCGCCAACCATTAGGCGACATTGCTGAAACGCTTGTCCAACTGTTTGCCTCCAATCCAACCATCCGATTCAAATTTAATTATCTCACCGACAAAGGGGAATTTAACATCGATACGGACGAAGTAAAACAGATACTGGAAGATGTTCCGATAACCAATAACAAAGTAAGAGAATTCTTAATCAATCATATTAGAGAAAACCTGAAAACCATTCAGGATTATAACCAATAGATCAATTATGAGCAAAATCAAATCGTTAGAAGAGCTGCGTAAATTACGTGAAGAGGTGCAAACCCGGATGAAGCTTCGCGAAAACAGCGACAAATCAGAGGATCTCGTGCGCATCAAGGTAGCCATGGCAACCTGCGGAATCGCTTCCGGCGCCCGCGAAACCATGCGCGTGCTGATTGAGCAACTCGATCAACGGGGGGTCGATGCTGTCGTTACGCAAACCGGATGTATGGGTTATTGCTACGCCGAACCGACAGTGGAAGTTACCCTTCCGGGGAAAGAACCCATGGTGTTTGGCGAAGTGAAAGAAGCACGCGCCCGGGAAATTATCGACAAATATGTCGTAAATCACGAATTAATCGACGGCATTATTCCGATCAATCATCAATCAATTTAAACGTTAATCGCTTTTCCAAAAACCTTGTTATGACAGATTACAGAATGAACATCCTGGTATGTGGCGGAACAGGCTGCCGCTCATCCGAAGGCGCCACCCTTTACGATGAGCTGGTCTCGCTTCTCGCGGATAAAGGCCTCGAAAAAGAGATCCAGGTCGTTTCCACCGGTTGTTTCGGATTTTGTGAAAAAGGCCCGGTGGTAAAAATACTGCCCGACAATACCTTCTATGTTCAGGTACAGGCTGCCGATGCCCGGGAAATTATCGAGGAACACGTTATTAAAGGACGAAAAGTAGAACACTTACTTTACGTGGCTCCCGAAAGCGGGAAAAAAGTGCCCGATTCCAAGCACATGGATTTCTATAAAAAGCAGGTCCGAATCGCCCTCCGGAATTGTGGCTTTATCAATCCCGAGAACATCGACGAATACCTGGCCCGCGACGGTTATGCCGCCATAGCTACCTGCCTCGGCGAAATGACGCCGGAACAGGTGATTAAAGAGATTAAAAAATCAGGACTGCGCGGGCGTGGTGGTGCCGGGTTCCCTACCGGGACGAAATGGGAGCTAACCCGCAAAAGTGACCCAGGCCAGAAATATGTGGTTTGTAACGCAGACGAAGGTGACCCCGGCGCTTTCATGGACCGTTCCATTCTCGAAGGCGATCCACATTCAGTTATCGAAGCGATGGCCATTTGCGGCTACTGCATTGGTGCCGATAAAGGTCTGGTTTACATCCGCGCCGAATATCCGCTGGCCATCAAACGCCTGAAGATTGCATTGGATCAGGCACTAAATTACGGACTGCTTGGCGAAAATATCCTGAATACCGGTTTTAATTTCGATATCGAACTTCGTTACGGAGCCGGAGCATTTGTTTGTGGTGAAGAAACCGCCCTCATACACTCCATGGAAGGAAAACGAGGCGAACCGACCTTCAAACCGCCGTTCCCGGCAGAAAAAGGATATCTCGGCAAACCGACCAACGTAAACAACGTGGAGACCTATGCAAACATCCCTCCTATTATTAATAAATTGACCATCTCCCGAAAAATGGATTGATCAAGCCCTACAATCCAGTCATATCAGGGGTTTAAAGATGTTTATATATGAGGAAAGCTGGTTTAAAAAGGTTATTTTTATTGTGCAAACAAAAGCAAATAATCTCTAAAAACCAGCTCATGTCAAAAGTATTAACAAAACAGGTACAGAACAAGATCAGTCGCTATTTTCTTAAGCTTGAGGGTCAATTAACAAAACCGGAAGCCCGATGTATCAGGGAAATGACCACCGGGATACTCAAGACAGGTACAGTATTGGTCAATAAGATAGCCACAGGCATTTGCGATACGATCTCGTTGAGCCAGACGACCAAGCGCTTTAGGAACCATTATAACAAGAAAGATTTTTTCATGAAGTTATTCCGGGGACATATGAACAGTGTAAAAAGCAAAATCTGTCATGGGGACTACATCCTGTTCGATGGCTCTGATATCCAAAAGAAATATGCCAAGATGATGGATGGGCTGGACTATGTGAAAGATGGCGATAAAGGAACCATTGGCCTTGGGTATTGGCTGATGAATGTTGTCCACTTTAGCAAAGACCAGGAAATGACTCCCCTGTACAATAAGCTTTACAGTTTTGACCATGGCGCAAAAAGTGAAAACAAGGAGGTTCTTGAAGCAATGGGCGAAGTAGGGGCAATCATTAACAAAGATGTCACAACAATATTCGACCGGGGAATGGACCGTCCCATTTGCAGGGATTTCATTATTGCCAATGAAGGCAACTTTAACCTGCGCCTGAAGAAAACCACAAAGCTGATGTACAAAGGCGAAGAAATGGCAGTGAACAAAATAAGCCAGAAAGTGCCGTTGTTCATGAAATTAACGGCTACAAGGATACAGAAAAGCAAGAAGCGCCAGTTGGTCTATGAATGCGGGGCGATAAAGGTCCAGTATCAAATCAAGGGCAAGATGCATGATCTTTGGCTTGTTGTAACCAAAAGGGCCAATGGCGGATATTGCTGGCTACTGACACGTTCTCCAAAAGACAGTATTGTTGAAGTAATCAAAGAAGCATTTACAGCCTATGGTTTTAGGTGGAAAATAGAGGAGTACCACCGACATATCAAGGAATGTTACAACCTGGAAGACATACAAATCAAAACATTCGAAGGCTTACAAAGCATGCTGGCAATACTGACAATAGCCATGAGCATCATATACTCATCGCTTTCATCCCTGCACACAAGGCTGTTGCTTGAAAGTGGGGTAAAAACACTAAACAAAGAACGTATGTACGAACTACGCAATTTTATCTATTACAAAATCAGCACGATAATAAAAGTATTGCTGGCCAATATGACACCAAGGGCTTTCCTTCCTCAATCAGATCCATCTCCTAATGACGGACAGTTAAGCCTTTTACTAAATTTTGAAAACTAAAAACGGGAGATGGTCAACTATTATTAATAAAGGAGCCAAATGGTTCAGCAGTATCGGCACCGAAAAATCAAAAGGTACCAAGGTTTTCGCCTTAGCAGGAAAAATCAACAATGTGGGACTGATTGAAGTACCCATGGGAACCACGCTCCGTGAGGTGATTTACGATATCGGTGGTGGTATCAAAAACGGAAAAGAGTTCAAGTCCGTCCAAACCGGAGGTCCTTCGGGTGGCTGTTTGACCAAAAACTTCCTTGATACTCCTATCGACTATGAAAGTCTGACTGAAGCCGGCTCCATGATGGGGTCAGGTGGTATGATTGTGATGGACGAAGACGATTGTATGGTCTCCATCGCCAAATTCTACCTCGAATTTACACTTGATGAATCGTGCGGAAAATGTAATCCATGCCGTATCGGAAACAAACGGTTGTGGGAAATTCTGGATAAGATTTCCAAAGGAAATGGAACAAAGGAAGATCTGAACCGATTGAAACTTCTCAGCAACGTGGTAAAGGACGCTTCTCTGTGTGGACTGGGCCAAACCTCTCCCAACCCGATTTTATCAACCATGGATAACTTCTGGGACGAGTACCTTGCGCACGTCGAAGACAAACGCTGTCCGGCTGGCCAATGTAAGGCCATGATGCAGTACGTTATCGATCCGAACAAATGTACCGGTTGTACACTTTGCTCGCGCATCTGCCCGGTTGCCGCCATCGAAGGAGAACGCAAAAAGCCGCATGAAATCGATCCGGAAAAGTGCATCAAATGTGGTGCCTGTATGGAGAAATGTAAATTCGAAGCCATCTCGGTGGCTTGATTGACCAATCCGTAAATCATCTGAAAAATGAAAATGGTAACATTAACCATCGATAATAAAACTGTTGAAGTTCCTAAAGGAACAACTGTTTTAGAGGCAGCGGCCAAAGTGGGCATCGAAATTCCTACCCTCTGCCACATGAAACTGGACAACCTGGAAATCGAAAATAAACCCGGTGGTTGCCGTGTTTGTCTTGTCGAAATACAGGGCCGGAAAAACCTGGCCCCTTCCTGTGTAACTGAGGTAACCGATGGAATGGTGATCAAATCATCGTCCATCCGCGTTATCAATTCCCGCCGGACCATTGTCGAACTGATTCTGAGCGACCACCCAGCAGAATGTCTCACCTGTGCCAAATCGGGTAACTGCGATCTGCAAAGCCTGGCCATCAAAATGGGCATCCGTGAGCTCCATTTCTCGGGAGAGAAGTCGGTGCACCGCGAAGACAAATCACCGGCTATCATCCGCGACATGGACAAGTGTATCATGTGCCGCCGTTGCGAAACCATGTGTAACGAGGTACAAACCGTTGGTGTTCTTTCGGCTATTAACCGTGGATTCAACTCGGTTGTTTCCCCGGCATTTGAGCAGGACTTGCAGGACTCAGCCTGTACATACTGCGGACAATGTGTGGCCGTTTGTCCCGTTGGGGCGCTTACCGGGCGTGACCAAACCGGCGCCGTCATCCGTGCTTTGTCAAATCCGGATAAGACCGTCGTTGTCCAAACCGCACCCGCTGTTCGTGCTGCTCTCGGCGAAGAATTCGGACTCGAGGCCGGTACGCTGGTGACCGGGAAAATGGCCGCAGCACTGCGTCGCCTTGGTTTCGACTATGTGTTTGACACCGATTTTGCTGCCGACCTGACCATCATGGAAGAGGGGACCGAATTGCTCGACCGGCTCACCCGCCACCTCAACGGAGATTCAACCGTAAAGCTTCCGATCCTGACATCCTGCTGTCCGGCCTGGGTAAAATTCATTGAGCATAACTTCCCGTCATTGCTCGACGTACCCTCATCAGCCAAATCACCGCAACAGATGTTCGGTGCCGTTGCAAAAAACTACTTTGCCGAGAAACTGAATGTCGACCGGAAAAAGCTGGTGGTCGTCTCCATTATGCCGTGTGTGGCCAAGAAATACGAGCGCGGCCGCGAGGAGTTTGCCGTGGATGGCAATTCAGATGTGGATTTTGTGCTCACCACTCGCGAGCTTTCACACCTGATTAAGCTGGCCAATATCGATTTCAATACACTTCCCGATGAAGAATTTGACCAACCGATGGGAATGTCCACCGGGGCATCAGTCATCTTCGGAACAACCGGTGGTGTGATTGAAGCGGCTGTGCGGACGGCTTATGAGCTCTACACCAAGAAACCGCTTCCCAAAGTGGAATTTGAAGAATTGCGCGGAATGGAGGGCCTGCGACATGCCACCATTGATTTTGCCGGATTGCCTTTACACATCGGCATCGCTCATGGCCTGGGAAATGCCCGTAAACTGCTGGAAGAAATTGCTGCCGGAAGAAGCCAGTACCATGCCATTGAAATCATGTCATGCCCCGGCGGTTGTATCGGCGGTGGAGGACAGCCTTTCCATCACGGAAAATCGGAAATTCTCAAAAAACGCCAGCAGGCTATCTATCAGGAAGACCGGAATAAACCCATCCGAAAATCGCATGAGAATCCGTTCATTTTCCAACTGTACGAAGAATACCTCGGTGAGCCGATGAGCGATAAAGCGCATCATTTACTCCACACCAAATATTTCGACCGTTCCACCGTATTTGAACAGGACGGCAATGCATCTGAAACTGACGATAAAAATTAATTTGTCATGGAAACAACCAGAGATTTGAAAACCCACAAAGTGCAGTTGTCAGAAAATGGCATTGCACTGGTCAAAAAGATATGTCGCCGGTTCAATTACCAAGAAGGCGAACTCATTAATATTCTTCATGCCGTGCAAAATCAATTTGGTTATCTGCCAGCTGAAATCCAGGAATTGATTGCCAAAGAACTGGACGTATCCGTTGCGAAGGTTTATGGTGTAGTTACCTTTTATTCTTTCTTTACCATGAAACCGAAAGGCAAGTACCCGATTTCTCTTTGTATGGGGACCGCTTGTTACGTGCGGGGCGCTGAAAATATCCTGGACGAAATCAAACGGCAGCTCAACATCGATGAAGGAGAAACTACTCCGGACGGGCTGTTTTCGCTCTCCAGTTTACGCTGCGTTGGCGCCTGCGGGCTTGCTCCGGTACTAATGATTGGCGAAAAAGTGTATGGGCGTGTAGCCCAGGCAGATGTGCGAAAAATCATATCAGAATACAAGGCGGGCTGCCCGACACACCCCTCAAAAGAGTAAATACACATATGTTAACGTCTGAATATCAATAGAAACGGGCCTTAAAAGGCCCGTTTTTTTTATGATTTTTGCTATGTATTTCTTTAATTTTTTACTATTTTATGATTATTGTAAAGTCTTTCTCCTCTCATTTTACACCTAACTCTAAAATATTGCTTTTCAGCATATAGTATTTAACCCTAATTCTGTATAAATTCGAACGGAACGTCGATGATAAAGGAGAGAGCCCAAAACGCAGCCATCATTTTTTCTTCACTATAAATCATCAAACTATGGAGCCAATCCAATCCAAAATCAAAGAACTGGCGGTAAAACATGGCCGCAAGCGCGAAAGCCTGCTACCTATACTTCAGGGAGTTGTAGAACAGGAACGTTACCTTTCGGAACATTCCATGATTGAAATTGCACGGGAACTTGACCTGCCGGCAGCGGAAGTCTATGGAACAGCCACTTTTTATTCTTTCCTCGAACACCGGAAAATGGGCCGTTTCGTCATCAGGATTTGCAAAACTATTTCCTGCTCGATGAAAGGGAAAAACCAGGTGCTCCTGGCCATTCAGGATATGCTCAAAATATCGACAGGTGAAACAACACCTGACGGCCGATTCTCCCTGGTTGAAACCAACTGCCTCGGACTTTGTCACAAAGCCCCGGCCATGCTTATCAACGAGGAAGTGTATACCAATCTGACACCGGAAAAAGTCCGTGAGATTCTTTCGGAATACATGAAAAAGTAACCCTTTTCATCCCAAACCAAAAAAATCAATCCAAATGGCTGAATCATATCATCTGTTGAAACGAGCCGATTTCATTTTCCGGAATGAAAATGACTGGGAGGCAATTCTCACAAAAACCATTAAGCGCACACCTCAGGATATTATCAATGAGCTGATTAGCTCAGAACTAAAGGGACGTGGCGGCGCTGGTTTCCCAACCGGCTTAAAATGGAAAATTACCGCTGAAGCCAAATCAGCTGAAAAATATGTCATCTGTAACGCCGATGAAGGAGAACCGGGAACCTTCAAGGACCGGGAAATCCTCTCACGGGTACCGTATAAAGTGCTGACAGCAATGGCTGTTTGCGCCCACATTATCGGTAGTAAAAAAGGCATTATATATCTACGCGGTGAATATCACTCCCTTAAAGAGGCACTGGAAAAAACCATTTCTGAATTTGAATACTACTGTAAGAAAATCAAACTCGATTTTTCCGTTGATTTATTTATGGGAAGCGGCGCCTACATTTGCGGAGAGGAAACTGCACTGTTCGAATCACTCGAAGGACATCGCGGCGAACCACGCAACAAGCCTCCCTACCCGACCATTAGGGGGTATATGGACAAACCGACCGTTATTAATAACGTTGAAACGCTGGCGCATACCTTCACCATTTTTAAATATGGCTCCAAAAAATTCTACGACCTGGGTGTCCAGTTCTCCCGCGGGACCAAGTTGTTCTCTGTATCGGGCGATACGCCCAAACCAGGTATTTATGAACTGGAGCTGGGAATGAGCCTTCAGGATTTCGTCAATGAATTCGGTGATGGCGATACCAAAGCTGTTCAGGTGGGCGGAGCGTCCGGATTTTTGGTGCCCCGAAAAAAATTCCAGGAAACCGCCATCGGTTACCAGGGGAAACTGACGGGAATCTCACTCCCTACCGGAGGGTCGATGATGATCTACAATAGTTCACGATCCATGTTTAATGTGTTGGATAATTACCTTGAATTTTTCCGCGAAGAATCGTGCGGACAGTGTACGCCTTGCCGTGTAGGCTGTCAGCAACTCCTTATCGGGATTAAGGCGGTGAAACGCGGAGAGCGTCCGGCGCAATACCTCGACAAATTGCTGAAGCTGACGGAAACAATGCAACTAACCGCCAAATGTGGCCTGGGTCAATCAGTGGCTAACTCGTTTGCTTCCATTGTCGAGAACTTCCGGGAAGAGATGATCTACTAATCGTGAACCAATCAAACCGTACATCATGACTCAAAAAATTCAAATAAATATCAACGGGCTCCCGGTAACAGTAAAACCCGGAACCACCATTTTGGAAGCGGCAAGTAAAGCGAATGTCACCATTCCCACATTGTGCTACCACAAAGACTTATGCGTTGCCGGTAACTGCCGTGTTTGTGTGGTAGAAGTGGCCGGTCAGAAACGTCTGTCAGCAGCCTGCGCCACACCTTGCGAAGATGGGATGGATATCCTGACCAACAGCCTAAAGGTGCGGAATTCGAGAAAACACATCATCGAGCTCCTCCTTTCGGAACACAACGCCGATTGTACCAAGTGTTACAAAAATGGTAAATGCGAGCTGCAATCACTGGCATCGGAATACAAGATCATGACGCAGGACTTTATCGAACTCCTGCCCTGGAAAAACTACACCATCGACATGATCTCACCTAGTATCATCAAAGATGACAGCAAGTGTATCCGTTGTCAACGTTGTGTACGTACCTGTGCAGAACTTCAGGGAGTAAATGCCCTTACGGTTGCTTATAAAGGCGATAAAATGAAAATCTCCACCTTCTTCGAGAAAGCCATGAATGACGTGGTTTGTACCAACTGCGGACAATGTGTGAACCGTTGTCCCACCGGTGCCCTGATCGAAAAGAACTATGTGGAAGAAGTTTGGGATGCTATCTCCGACCCGAAAAAACATGTGGTTGTTCAAACCGCCCCGGCTGTCCGTGTCGGATTGGGTGAAGACCTGGGATTCGAACCGGGTAGTCGTGTTACCGGCAAAATGGTTGCTGCCCTCAAACGCTTAGGTTTTGATTCGGTACTGGATACCGATTTTACTGCCGACCTGACCATCATGGAAGAAGGCACCGAGCTGCTTACCCGACTGAAAAAAGCGCTTGTGGATAACGACAAAGAAGTCAGGCTTCCAATGGCTACTTCCTGCTCACCCGGATGGATCAAGTACATTGAGCACATGTATCCCGAATATTTGCCCAACCTCTCGACCTGTAAGTCGCCTCAACAGATGTTCGGTGCATTGGCAAAAACCTATTATGCCAAAGCACGAAACCTCGAGCCAGATAAGATCGTTTCGGTTTCCATCATGCCGTGTATAGCAAAGAAATTCGAAGCGGCTCGTCCCGAAATGCATGCCAGTGGCTATCGGGATGTCGATTACGTTCTTACGACCCGCGAGCTATCCATTATGATTAAACAAGCTGGCATCGATTTCATGCAGATGGAAGACATGGAGTTTGACCGGCTGATGGGCGAATCAACAGGTGCCGGCGCCATCTTCGGTGTAACTGGTGGAGTTATGGAAGCAGCGCTTCGCACGGCTTATGAACTGGTTACCGGAAGACCGGTGCCATTCGAGAACCTGAACATCACCCCTGTCAGGGGCATGGAAGGCATCAGGGAAGCCACCGTTAAAATTGAAAAACCATTGAAAGAGTGGAAATTCCTGGACGGTGTTGAACTTCACTGTGCTATTGCCCACGGCTTGATTAATGCCAAAACGGTGATGGATGCCGTGAAAGCCGGAAAAGCCAATTTCCACTTCCTGGAAGTGATGGCCTGTCCGGGCGGTTGCCTTGGCGGTGGCGGACAACCCATCCCGACGAATTCAGAGATTAGGGAAAAACGGGCGAAAGCCATTTATGAAGAAGATGCGGGTAAGCCCGTTCGCAAATCGCACGAAAACCCCGAAATTCAAAAAATTTATAAGGATTTTCTGGGCGAACCGCTTAGTGAAGTCTCTCATCATTTACTTCATACTACTTATACGCCGCGACAGCGTTTCTAATGTCGTAAAATTGATTTGACGCTTTGAAACCCCGGTTGTCACCCGACCGGGTTTTTATCTCCATTTTCAGTTATCTCCGGACACCAGGAGAACCTGTCAAAAATCTTGTAATGAGAAGGTTTTTCGTGATTCCGATCATGCTGTTCTCACCGGGGAAATATATACCTTTGTTATATAAAACCAACCAATCATGCAATATCAGACAGCGGCAGCGTGGAAGAAAGACGTTATTGTCAGGGACGAAATTGATAAGTACCTGATTGACGGGAAAGATTTTATTGACGAAGAAAAGATTCATGCACAAATTGCGAATGCCAAAAATCCCGATCCGGAATACATTCGTGAAATTCTGAAGAAATCACGCTCAATAAAAACGCTGGCCCCGGAGGAAACTGCCGCCCTCCTCAATGTCGAACCGCCCGAGCTGTGGGACGAAATCAACGAAGCAGCGCTCCAGGTAAAGAAAAAAGTTTACGATAACCGAATCGTATTTTTTGCACCACTCTATTGTTCCAATCTTTGTGTCAACAATTGCGAGTATTGTGGTTTCCGGGAAGATAACCGCAATGAAACGAGACGTATTCTTACCCAGGATGAAATCCGCAGAGAAACCGAATCAGTTATAGATGAAGGCCACAAACGTCTGATCCTGGTGTTCGGCGAACATCCGCGTTCGGATGTGGATTACATGGTCGACACCATAAATACCGTTTATTCCGTTTACCGCGATGCACCGGTATCGGGCAGGGAAGCCAACATCCGCCGGGTGAATATCAACGCAGCACCGATGAGCTCCGCCAAGCTGACAAGATTGAAAGATGCAGGAATCGGTACATACCAGGTTTTCCAGGAAACATACCATCACGAAACTTATAACAAAGTACATCCCGTCAATACACTGAAAGGTGATTACCGCTGGCGTCTATATGCTTTGCACCGTGCTATGGATGCCGGCCTTGATGATGTAGCTATCGGCGCACTTTTCGGATTGTACGACTGGCGCTTCGAAGTGATGGGACTGTTGTATCATACCATCGATTTGGAAAACCGCTTTGGTGTAGGACCGCATACCATTTCTTTCCCGAGAATTACGCCTGCATCCGGTTCGTCGTTGAGTAATAATCTACCACACCAGGTTTCAGACGAAGACTTCAAAAAACTGGTAGCCGTATTGAGGTTGTCGGTTCCAACGGCTGGCCTGATTGTAACGGCCCGGGAAAAAGCAGAACTGAAAAAAGAAGTCATTAATCTGGGCTGTACCCAAACTGATGCTTCTACCCGGATTGGAATCGGCGCTTATTCCGACCAGAAAACAGAAGCGGATCTGGACAAAAAGCAATTCACCATTGGCGATCCGCGCGATCTGGACGACGTGATCCGCGAAGTAGCTGAATTGGGCTATATTTCATCATTCTGTACGGCAGGCTATCGCTGCGGAAGAACCGGTGAAACCATTATGGGAATGCTGAGCCACTGCGTGGAAGGTAAATTCTGTAAACTCAATGCGGTACTGACTTTCCGGGAATACCTAAACGATTATGCCTCGCCTGAAACCAAAACCATTGGCGAAGAATTGATTCTGAAGGAAATTGCCGAAATTGAAGCAGGACCTTATTTCGCCGAACGGCCTCACCTGATGGAGAAATTCAGGGCTGAGTACAAGGACATTCTTCTAGGCAAAAGAGATTTGTATCTCTGATTGAATTCATGTAAAAATCTCATATCAACCGTCGGATAATTTCCGGCGGTTTCCTTTTTCCCGCAAAAGGTAAAATATCCGGTCGTTTCAGCGTTTTTCTATCTGCTTTTTATTATTTACACAAACTCAAACTACTGGTTCAAAGCTCATATAACAAACAAAATTCTATTTTATTTAACATAAATTCTATATTTTATCACTGATTAATGTAAATTTGTTAGAACTACATTATCAACTCAAAACTATGAACAAGGGAACAGTTAAGTTCTTTAACAGAACCAAAGGCTTTGGTTTTATTAAAGACGCAGAATCAGACAATGAGTATTTTGTCCACGTAACCGGATTGATCGACGAAATACAAGAAAACGATGAAGTTACTTTCGAACTGAAAGAAGGTAAAAAAGGACTGAATGCAGTAAATGTTAAACTACTATAGTTTATTTCATTTCAGAACATCTTTCCAGCCTCGCCATCTTGGCCGAGGCTTTCTTTTTTATAAAAAACAAAACCCTTTCCATGAAACGAGTATGTTACTACTGCTAAAAACGCTTTAAATAGTTAATTTTCGCAACATACGAGTTCCATTCGACCATTTAAAAAAATAAATTTTAATCGAATGAAAAGAAGAAGCTTTTTCAAAACAGCTGCCATTGGCGGGGCAGCATTTTCACTGTCTCCATTGGCCGCCTGCGAGGACAAATCAGGAAAAACAGCTGCACCAACTGCTGATTTCACCCGGTTCGAATTCAACGAGGTGACCATTGAGCAACTTCAGCAAAAGATGAAAAGCGGCGAACTTACCACCGAACAGCTGACCAACAAATACCTGGGACGAATTAAGGCCGTCGATCAAAACGGCCCGTCACTCCACACCGTCATCGAACTGAATCCCGATGCCATTACCATTGCAAGAAAACTGGATGAAGAACGAAAAGCCGGAAAAGTGAGAGGCCCGTTGCATGGAATTCCCATTTTGATAAAAGACAACATCGATACCGGCGATAAGATGCAAACTACGGCCGGATCGCTGGCCCTGGAAGGCAATCACCCCAAGAACGACGCTTTTATTGTCGCAAAACTTCGGGAAGCCGGCGCTGTTTTGCTGGGGAAAACCAACCTCAGCGAATGGGCCAACTTCCGTTCCAATCATTCCTCAAGCGGATGGAGCGGCCGCGGTGGCCAGACCTGTAATCCATATGTGGTCGATCGCTCACCCTGTGGCTCCAGTTCCGGTTCCGGAGCTGCCGTTTCGTCGAACTTTTGCGCCATTGCCATCGGGACCGAAACGGATGGTTCCATTGTTTGTCCTTCCGGGATAAACGGGGTGGTAGGCATCAAACCAACGGTTGGACTGTGGTCACGCCACGGCATCATTCCCATTTCGCACAGCCAGGATACCGCCGGACCGATGGCCCGAAGCGTTACGGATGCAGCCACACTTTTGGGACCGTTGGTTGGCGACGATGCCAACGACAAATCCACCATGCCTGCTTCCAAATGGAAAGGGACCGATTATACGCAGTTCCTGGATAAAAACGGACTAAACGGGGCACGAATTGGTATCATAAAAGATTACTTCGGGTTTAACCCGGATGTGGATACGCTCATGGACCAGGCGATGGATGCCATGAAGCTACAGGGAGCCGAACTGGTGGATCTGGAACCCATGAAAGATCAGAAGGAATGGTCCAAAGCCGAATGGACAGTTATGGTTTACGAGTTCAAAAACGACCTGAATAAATACCTTGCTGAACATCCTGAAGCTCCCAGGAAAAACCTGAAGGAACTCATCGAGTTTAACAAGCAGAACAATGCTAAAGAATTGCAATGGTCCGACCAGGCGATTTTCATTACTGCTGAAGAGAAAACACCTTCGGAGAAAGAGTACCTGAACGCACTCAAGATTACCAAAACCCTTCCGGCAAAATATATCGACAGCGCCATGAAGAAGCACAACCTGAATGCATTGATTGCACCAACGAATGGCCCCTCGTGGACCATCGACCGGTTAAATGGCGATCATTTTGGTGGTGGAAGCTCGGATTTGGCCGCTGTTTCGGGATATCCGAGTATTACCGTGCCGTCCGGATTTGTCCACGAATTACCTATCGGTCTTTCCTTTGTCGGTACAGCGTGGTCGGAACCGGAACTGATCAAACTGGCTTATTCTTTCGAGCAGGCTACCAAATTAAGGCAGGCGCCGAAGTTTATTCCGTCGTTGTTAAACCAGCTGGGGTTTTCCCTGTTTTTATAAACCGTGATCTAATAAAGTTTCTCTGCCTGTGCAATGGATTTTACCGTACGAATGGTAAAGCTGTATTGATAGCTTTTGGCCGATAACCGGTACGGCGGATGGGCAATGGCTTGGGCGCTCCAGGTATCGTCGCCGCCAACACCCAATTGCTTGTAGTCGATGTGAACGGTGAAGAAATCGCGAACCTGCACCTCATCAATGTGTTTTGCCTGCTCCAAATCGGGTGCGGTGTAAGGCCACACGCTGAAATCGACCTTCGCCCCTCCCCGGACCATCAAACCTCCGTTTTTCCCGGCAAGGGCAAACCAGCGAACATCGCTCCGGTTACCGTTTTCCTGCGGACGCACATATTTGTATTGCAAATCGCTGGTCGGTGTTTTATACAAGGCCAGTTTGGCGCCTGATTTCCGGTCCCAGTAATTTTCCCACGGCCCTTTTCCGTAATACGCCGTTTCGGTCAACGTTCCCGGAACTTCCACCGTAAAGCCAAAGCGTGGCAAATCGGGCGCGTTGTCACCTTTCAATACATCGGCCGACACCTGAAGCGTTCCGTTTTCTTCCACCAGATAGTGCACCTTCAGTGTCGATGCATCCACCGGCAGCCTATAGGTACAAACAACACCTGATTGATTCTCGTCAATGGTTGCCGACTGAAGGGTCATATGGGCAACCGCGTCTTTCCAAACACGCATGTCGCGGAAAATATGATTACCACCAGCCAGATCATTATCTGTTGGCACACGCCAGAAGTCAGGCTTCAACGGACTAACGAACTGTTCTTTGCCATTCACTTTATAGGACGAAACGGCTCCCTTCGCCTTATCAACCACTACCGTGAAGTTCTTTCCCGACAAGGTAATATGGTTGCCATTTTCGGTGGCTCTCGCCTTACCGGAAACTACCGCAGCCGGTTTCACTTTGTGTCCCGGAAGGGTAAATTCATTCCAGGCAATTTCGAACCCGGCATCGGCCCACAGCGTTTTCTTCGCCAAATCCCAGCTGATATTCAGAACGTACTCAGCATCCTTCTTCAGTTTGTCTTGATCGACCGGAACATGGAAACGGGCATTCTCTCCCGGAGCACAAGCAGGCGCCGGAATGATACCATGCTGCACCTCAACACCGTTTTCCCGTAACAACCACTTGAGCGTATAGGGTTCCAGGCCCGTAAAGTCCTGCCGGTTCACTACCGTGAAATCGAAATTCTTCAGGTCAACCGGACTGACACTGATGGGCTGGAATACATGTTTGCACTCCCACAAGGCTGGTTTGGCCGTGCGATCGGGAGCAACAATACCATTAATACAGAAGTTTCCGTCGTTGGGCTTGTCGCCGAAATCGCCTCCATAGGCCCAGTAAGGTTTACCGTCTTTATCCTTCTCTAGGATGCCCTGATCAATCCAGTCCCAGATAAAACCACCCATCAGGTTGGGATGCGAACGGATGACCTCCCAGTATTTTTTCAAATCGCCGGTGGAGTTGCCCATGGAGTGGGCGTATTCACACATCACGATGGGGCGGTGAACCCAGGGGCTTTTCGCCAATCCTTCGAGCAAAGCTGGCGACGGATACATCCGGCTGATAACATCGACCCATTGCCTATCGGTTGGATTGGCATCATAGGGCCGTTTCCAATAATCCTTGCTGTTAACCGGCACATAATCCGGACTGGCCGGATCGCCCTGCGCTCCTTCGTAGTGAATCAACCGGGCCGGGTCGTAACTGCGAATCCAACCGGCCATTGCCGCATGGTTCGGGCCTACCCCCGATTCGTTTCCAAGCGACCAACCGATAATGGCCGGGTGATTTTTGTCCCGTTCCACCATCCTGACGGCACGATCCACAAATGCGTATGTCCAGGAGGTATTGTTGGTGAAATAGCCAGTCAGGCCATGTGTTTCCAGATCGGTTTCATCCAGAACATAAATACCGTATTTGTCGCACATATCGTAGAAATACGGATCGTTCGGATAATGCGAAGTACGCACCGCATTCAGGTTGAAGCGCTTCATCAGAAGAATATCGTCGAGCATCTCCTTCCGGGTAACCGCCTTTCCATTCACGTCGCTGTGATCGTGCCGGTTCACGCCGTATAGCTTCACCGGACGGCCGTTGACCTTGAATACGCCGTGGTTCCACTCAACTTTCCGGAACCCCACATGCGTACTGGTCGCATCCACAACGTTGCCATCAGCATCCTTCAGGGTTACAACCAATATGTAGAGGTACGGATTCTCGGCCGACCATTTCACCGGATTGGTAATATGCGTTTTCAGCAAAGCAAATGGTACGTTGTCGCGCTGTGGGACACTTTCGTGCAAAATATGATTCACCAAGATACTCATCTCCCCGTTCTTTACTTTGTTTCCCTGCTCGTTATACAATTGTGCACTAAATGTCCATCCCTTTGGATCGGTATCATCCGGTACTTTTACGCGCGGCCGGATTTGCAGCTCGGCATCTTTGTATGCCGCATCCAAATCGGTGCGAACAGCCAGATCATATATATTCACTTTGGGCTGAGCCACCAGGTACACTTCCCGGTGAATACCGCTCATCCGCCAATGGTCCTGATCTTCCAGGTAACTGCCGTCGCTCCAGCGGTACACCTGCACCGCCACCCGGTTCTTTCCGGGTACGATATAATCAGTAATATCAAACTCGTCCGGAAGCCGGCTTCCCTGGCTATACCCCGCTTTTTGTCCGTTCACCCACACATACATGGCCGACGAAACGCCGCCAAAGTGTAAGATTACTTCCCGGTCTTTCCAGTTATCAGGCACATCAAAGTCGCGGATGTATGAACCGACCGGATTGTCCCGAAGGATATACGGTGGTTTTGCCGGGAAAGGATAAGTAATGTTGGTATAAATCGGGGTACCGTATCCTTTCATTTCCCAGCTTGATGGCACCGAAATGTTGTCCCAAGCAGAAGCATCAAACCCCTTTTTCGCGAAATCGGTAGTTGCTCCTTCGGCTTTAGGAACGAAATAAAATTTCCAGGTCCCATTCAACGATTCGTACCATTGCGAATTGTCCCGCTCCATGGTCAGGGCTGTTTTCACATCCTGAAACGGATACAGCGTGGCATGCGCTTCCATTTTGTTCCGTTCAATCATGCGCGGATTTTCCCAATCCTTCGGATATTTTTGCCCGAAAGAAGCCAGCGACAGAAGCGTCAACAAAAAAGTAATCAGTGATATTCTTTTCATCATTAGGCAGGATTTATGTACTGTTTTGAGTGTGTAAAATAAGAAGTTTGGCGCAAATATCCAACCAGTACCTACCAGTTTGCGTTAGTCAAAATTTCTCCACATCGAATGAGATACAACTTCTCCTTTCATTGAAAGATTTAGGAAGAGAACAAGGAATGTTTCAAGTCTCGCTCGGTATTCCCGGTAGCGTCCAGATAAAAGTCCTGAATAGAGTGAAAGTTAACGAGGAAATAGTGAAACGATAGTTTGGGAGAAATACCTTCTACCTCATGAAAGACCTAATGCTTCAATAACACTTTGAAGTAGGCCGGAATATCCGTCTCAAAAACCATGGTTTCTTTCGTAAATGGGTGGGTCAGCTTTAAGGAAGCCGAATGGAGCGCCAGTCGTTTGACGCCTCGATCTTTTACTCCGTACATTTTATCGCCGGCCACCGGATGTCCCTCTTCCGAAAACTGGACCCTGATCTGGTTCTTCGTTCCGGTAAAAAGATCGATTTCCAGCAAGCTAAGCTGGTCCGATTCCCTGACGACCCGGTAACCGGTTTTCGAAAACTTTCCCTTTTCGGGATTATTGATGGAGTACATCCGGTGCAACTGGTTCTCCACCAAATAAGAGGTAATGATGCCTTCTTTTTCGGCCAGCTGACCGTGAACAACCGCGTAATACGTTTTATGAAACGTTGCCCAGTTATCCTGTAAATACCGTTTGGCGGGTTCACTCTTCGCAAAAACCAATACTCCGGAGGTTTCCCTGTCCAGCCGATGTACAATAAATATCCGGCTCTTAGAGCGGGGATTTCCTTTTTTCACATAGTCGGTCAGCAGAAAATAAGCGGTATTCTCCTTTTCCCTGGCGGTACTCATCGTGAGCAAACCATTCATCTTATTGACTACCAAAATATCCCGATCCTCATAAAGAATGGTTAATCCCTTGGGTTCGTGTTTCTTTGAAGGCCGTTTAAACTGAGGTCTGTTTTCCTGCATCGCTATGATTTATGGAGGCAAAGGTAGTATTAAAGTGGCAACATTTCGCCGCTGGTCTTTCTGTCGAATTTTTACGTTAATTTATCCAACGCCTGCTGAATGTCTTCTTTCATATCCTCAACATCTTCCGGTCCAACCCCCAGGCGCAGCATTTGTATCCGGTATCTTAAACGCTTCCTCCATTTCCTCCGAAAGATCGCAGTATATCGTTGATGACGGGTGAATAATTATCGTGTTGCCCCCGGGCTGTCCCCAAGATCCGGATAAATTACAAATATGCTTCCAAGAGCGAATTAATATGAAGATATATTGTAGTTTTACTCCCCACGAATTAATTTTGTTGACGTGGCATTATAATTACCAACGAATGAAAAAGCGATATTCTGTTATTAAAGGTTCAGGATATTATATCCCTGAAAAAAGAGTATTAAATGAAGATTTTCTGCATAATGAATTTTATGATTCTGATGGGAATAAAATAAATACCCCGAATGAAGAAATAATAAAAAAATTTGAGAAAATAACTGGGATCAGAGAACGAAGGTATGTTACTGACGACCTGCAAGCTTCTGATATAGCATCTTTTGCAGCAAAAGATGCTATCCTAAATTCAGGGGTTAATAAAGAAAGCCTTGATTATATTATTGTCGCACATAATTTCGGGGATGTACAAAATAATAATCGAAAGTCAGACCTGCTTCCCAGCCTGGCAGCCCGGGTTAAAAATAAATTAGGTATCGAAAACCCAAAAACCATCGCATTTGATGTGCCTTTTGGTTGTCCCGGATGGCTCATGGGTATGATACAGGCAGATTATTTCCTTCGATCCGGTGATGCAAAAAGGGCGTTAATAATAGGGGCGGAAACCCTCTCACGCATATCCGACCCATACGACAGAGATAGTATGATTTATTCTGACGGTGCCGGCGCGACCATTCTGGAAGCGATTGAGAGTGATGAGCCTGTTGGAATTCTCTCCCACGCTTCCCGATCAGATATGTTAAATCATGCTTTCCTGCTTCGGATGGGCAAATCGAACAACCCGGATTATCAAGGGAATGAATTATTTTTAAAAATGCATGGGCGTAAATTGTATGAATATGCATTAAATACGGTTCCGATGGTTGTAAAAGAAGCCCTTGAAAAAGCAAAAATAGAATTGGAACAGATAGATAAAGTATTGATACATCAGGCGAATGCCAAAATGGACGATGCCATACTGACAGGCTTGTTCAAGCTCTATAATAAAAAAGAAATTCCTAAACATATTATGCCAATGACCATAGCCGAACTCGGAAATAGTTCGGTGGCAACGATTCCTACTTTGCTTAGTTTGCTACTTGATAACCAATTGACTGATCAGAAGGTGACAAATGGAAACATACTGGTGTTTGCTTCTGTTGGGGCTGGAATGAATATTAATTCATTGGTCTATAAAATGCCATAGGCATTCTAAAGCTTTACGATATAAAAATTCCCTTTCCAATCCGCTTGGTTGGTTAATTACACGGCGTGGTAATCTGCCCCCTCGGAAATTGACTAGAGCTGGGCAACGTTTTTTTTGTTACCGGCTACAAACTAAAAGAGCATCCCGGGCGGGATGCTCTTTTGAGAACCAATCTTAAAACCTAATAATTATCTTTCAGCCACGACCAAATACCTGGAAGCTTTCCAGAATTCTTCAGGGTTTGTAATCGTGATGGCTTCAACTTCGTTGTCCTTTTGCTCGATTTTGTACGAGTCAGCCGGGTGTGCTGTTACCATGTTGATTTTTCTCCCATTCACCGGAATCGTTGTCGTCTTGGTGATATCGATGGCCGTAAATTTCGACGGATCGATTTGGTCGTTTAACTTGTTTGTCCTTCCAATTCCCAGTAAGCCTCCTGTGGCTGAAATAACATGCTGATCCCTCAGCTCCTTTGTCGTACCGGTTACGTAGTAAGCGGTATGAAGTCTATCTGTCTTTTCGTTCAGTAATTTTCCTTTCAACTGATTTTCTGCAGAGAGCGATTGAACTGTATCATTCAACTCGGCAACCTGTCCATTCAGGTTATCCACTTTTCCGTTCAGAGCAGCAACCTGAGATGTCAGGTTAGCAACCGACTCCTCTTTTTCCTGAATCTGTCTCTGCAGACTTTCAGTCAATTTCTTCAGTTTTGAATTGCGGTACCAACTATTTTTCAGTTTATTGTTCAAATCGGCCAAATCAGCTTTATTCTTATTCAGCTGGCTTTTCACCAAATTCAAATCATTCAACACCTGCGTTTTTGAATCAGCAGTCTGTTCTCCCGCAGCCTGTACCGAAATCAATTTCTCTTTTACCTTAATTGAATCGAGGTTGGCAGCAATGGCCTGAAACGATTCAACAAAATCGTTGATGGTGGAATCACGCTTCTGCGCTATTTGGGTCAGTTGTGCATTTTCTTCCTTCAACTTTTTTAATTCCTTTTGATTACATGCCGTAAAAAAAGGCAACACGAGCAAAATAATAACTAGCTTCCTCATTTCTTTATTCACTTTCGTTTTCGTCCAATAATTAATATCAAATCACCTGTTAACTAATAAGGGAATATTATGCCAAAACTTTCAGCGATATTTCCCTACCTGAACAACCCGACATAAGCAATTAGAAATCAACCGGGAATAGACTAATAAATATTATTCGGGAAAATACCGGCTCGGCAAGTTCTATAAGGGTTGTGGGACAGATTCCACACTTTGTGGAATTAAATTCCACACATCGATAACCTTTCCACAGTTCGCCACACCACGCGGTGGCATGGACAGGAGAATTGTTGTACGGAAAAAATGTAAAGTACTACCGGGAGGAAACCTTCATCCGCTTTTGAAAATGAAGTGAATCGCCCCACTTGCCATAGCCAATCACTCCTTCGGCCAGCGCAATGCGGGCATCCAGGCACCCTTTGCACTGTTCCGGTTCCTCCCCAACACAGGGCTTGTTCTGGTAAAGTGCGTAATCGTTGCGATACATGCCGGGGGTAATATTGGGCATAATCACATTGGCACCCACTTTCACAGCTTTTTCACGCCCCAGCGGATCGATGGCCTGCAACGCTGTTGCCGCCGCAATGTTGATGTCGGGCATGAGCAATCGCAAAACGGCAATCATTTTCAGCGAAAGCTCAAAGCGGTGTTGCAATGGCATCAATGTATCGCGAAATGCATACAGAGGCGTTTCGGCATGCTCGAGATACGGCCCCATGCCTACCATGTCGATATCGAAAGTTTTAAAAAAGAGCAGGTCATCGGCCAGATTTTCGAGGGTTTGAAAAGGCAGGCCAATCATCACACCGGTGCCGGTCTGGTAACCGGTTTCCTGCAGCGACTGCAGGCAGGCTAAACGAGTATCAAAATCATGTAATGAATCGTTTGGATGGATTCGTCGGTACAGTTCCGGAGTTGATGACTCGATGCGCAGCAGATAGCGGTGTGCGCCAGCTTCGAACCAGCGGCGGTACACTTCGGGCGATTGTTCGCCCAGCGATATGGTGATGCCAAGCTCGCCATTGCTCAACCGCTTGATTTCGCGCAACAGGTTTTCTACCCGGTTGGCAAACGCAGGTGAGGCTAATTCTCCCGATTGTAACACCAACGAACCGTAGCGATTCTCCCAGGCAAAACGGGCCGCTGTCAGAATGTCCTCATCGGAAAGGTTGTAGCGATGCACCCCGTCATTATCCTTCCGGATGCCGCAATAGTAGCAGTTTTTATCGCATACGTTTGAAAACTCCACCAAGCCGCGAAAGTAAACTTCATGCCCGGTGTGTTCAGCTTTCACTTCGGCAGCTTTCCTGAAAAGGTTCATCTTCGCCTCTCCTTCCAGCGAAAGCAGGCGGATGATTTCCTCACGGGAAAAACCGGACTGTGCTAATATGTTATCGATATCATTCATGGTTACGGTGCGGTAAAAATACCATAATCTTTCATAGTAAGATATGATTTTCTTCCGGCAACTTCGCCCAAATTTTGATAGTCTGCCTGTTTCTTTACAGGAAGACCGATTGAACTACCAGCCAATCTGAATTGTTGATGATAAGTGACGAACACAATATTCATCCCCCATGAAGAATGCGTTGTATTACGAAAGGGCGGGCCAGAACATTGTCCGGTGTAAGTTATGCCCACACTACTGCATCATAAATGAAGGGAAACGCGGGGCCTGCCGGGTTCGGAAAAATGTGGGCGGAGACTTGTATACCGAAATTTTTGAGAAGGTAGCCGCATACGGTTCCGACCCTATCGAGAAGAAGCCGCTCTATCACTTCTATCCCGGAAGTAAAATCCTCTCCATTGGCACCATTGGCTGTAACCTGAAGTGTTCGTTTTGCCAGAACTACCGTATCTCGCAGGTATCGCCCGACGAATTTGACAACTTTAAATTATTTTCAACCGAAGAGTTGGTACAGATTGCGCTAAGCGATGAGGACAACCTCGGAATTGCTTTTACCTACAGCGAACCCGGTATTGCTTATGAATACATGTACGAAATTTCCAAACGGGCGCTGAATACGCGTTTGAAAACCGTGATGGTGACCAATGGCTACATCAACAAGGCTCCTCTGTTAAGGCTTCTGCCCTATATCGACGCTTTCAATGTCGATCTGAAAGCCTTTTCGGAGAACTTTTATCACAAAATGACGCGTGCCAGACTGGAACCCGTGAAGAACAGCATCCGCATCATTGCGCAATCTGAGAGCCATCTGGAGCTGACCAACCTGGTCATTCCCGGGATGAACGATGACTTTGATGAATTTGAAGAGATGGTTCGCTGGATAGCCGGGGAAACCGGAAAAGATACGCCACTGCATCTATCCCGCTATTTCCCTGCTTTCAAACAGAACATTGCAGCCACACCGGTGAATACGCTACTCGATTTATTTGAAATCGCTGTGCGGCATTTGAATTACGTTTACTTGGGAAATGTAGGGGATGACCGCCGCAGCTCTACTTTCTGCAGTAAATGCCACCAGCGGGTCATCGACCGATCAGGTTACTACACCGAGATTTCCGGACTCGATAAAAAAGGGAACTGCACCAATTGCCATCACCACATCATCGATTATATCTAGGTTAAGCGCTCAACGCCTCCCCATTCATTCGTTGTCAATTCTTTTAAAAAGAATACCTTTGCGCTGATTTTTATTACGCATGAAGGAAAAAGTTGTAGTCGGATTATCGGGCGGCGTCGATTCGAGCGTTGCCGCATACCTGCTCAAGCAGCAAGGTTATGAAGTGATTGGTGTGTTCATGATTAACTGGAAAGAACGCACCGGAACCCTTACGGCGAGTTGTACCTGGGAGGATGATATCACCTTTGCAGAGATGATTGCCAAAAAGCTGGATATCCCCTTCCACGTAGTCGATTTGTCGGATTTCTACCGGAAAAGGGTAGTCGATTATATGTTCGAGGAGTACGGGAAAGGGCATACGCCCAACCCGGACGTGCTCTGCAATCGCGAAATCAAGTTCGACATGTTCATGGAAAAGGCTATGGAACTGGGTGCCGACTACGTGGCCACCGGACATTATTGCCGGAAAGCCGAGGTAGTGAAGGATGGAAAAACATACTATCGCTTGCTGGCCGGTTCCGACCCAAACAAGGACCAGAGTTATTTCCTGTGTCAGCTCAACCAGGAACAACTGGCTAAGTCCATATTCCCGATAGGCCATTTGCTGAAGCCTGATGTGCGTGAAATTGCCCGTGAACAGGGATTGATAACTGCCGAACGAAAGGATTCACAGGGAATCTGCTTTGTGGGAAAAGTGGACTTGCCCGTTTTTCTTCAGCAAAAGCTGGAACCGAAAAAGGGCAACGTGATTGAAATTCCGGCCAACTTTATGGCCCGGAAAAAGGGAGTGGAAAAAACACCGGACAATTTCAAAAAACTATGCTATGCCTTCCCTTACAAACCGTGGAACGGGAAAGTAATCGGCGAGCACAACGGTGCCCAGTTTTATACCATCGGGCAACGGAAAGGATTGAATATAGGCGGTTATGCTGAACCTCTCTTCGTGTTGGCCACCGACATTAACCGGAACATTATTTATGTGGGCGAAGGAAAATCACATCCCGGGCTGTACCGTCCCGGGCTGTTTGTTCCCAAAGAAGATACTCACTGGATTAGACCCGACCTGGAAATTCCGGTGGGAGAAGAAAAGGATTTTCTCTTCCGGATACGGTATCGTCAGCCTCTCGAAAAAGGACGGATGTACATGCGCGAAGAAGGCCTCTACGTTATTTTCGAAGAAGAACAGCGCGGCATTACAGCCGGGCAGTTTGTAGCCTGGTACACCGACGATGAGCAAATTGGTTCGGGTGTGATTGAATGATTTTGGACCCGGATTATCGGCTCATTCTTCCCCGGCAATAGCTCCGTCACCTTTCTGAATGGGAATATATCGTAACGATGGCGATTCGATGAATTCACCCAATCCAAGGTTGGGCCACATTTCATCCACTTTCCGGATGGTTTCCATGGACGAGACCACCGGATTGGGCCAGTCGCGTTTGAAATTATCGAGCGAACCGGATTTGCGTGTTCCGTCCAGTACCAGGTGAGAAACATCTCCTTCGCTTCCCCCTTCAAAGATTTGGGAATCGCGTTTGGGATCGATGTTGCCCGAAACATACCAACCCACCGCATTCATGTCACGGATATCAAGCTCTTCATCAACAATGGCAATGAATTTAACTCCCTTGAATGCTTTGTTTTCGGTCAACTTTTCACCCAGCGCTTTCACCATTCCCGGTTGATTTTTCTTAACCGACACGACCACGAACGAAATGCCCATATCGAGCAATCCGGCATTGATATCGTGTACTTCCGGAATTTCCTTTTTTATGTCTTTTACAGAAACAACGGAACTCGCCGGAACGGAGTAGTTATCAAGTTCGTTATATAGTTCCTCTTCGTACTTGTGGGTGGCATCGATACCCATTTTGGAACCGTACGCAAATTTAGAAGCAGAATGGTCGAGCACATCCATCGGTCCTTGCGTGAAATAAATGTCGTGTGCCGGATCGACGACCCGGGACACCATCCGGGCAATTTCAGGATAATTGTGAATGTCGGTTTGGCCATCAGCCACAATCATCACTTTGTTGAACATCATCTGGCCGGCGCCCCACATGGCATTCATTACCTTCGCTGCCTGTCCGGCAAATGTCTTATCAATTTTCGAAATGGCCAGGTTGTGTGCAACTCCCGCCGGTGGTAATTCCATGTCTTCCATTTCCGGGATCATGGTCAGCTTCATCGGGCTAAGGAAAATGCGCTCCGTAGCGCGACCGATGTACGCATCTTCCTGCGGAGGGATACCAACAATGGTAGCCGGATAAACGGCATCCTTCCGGTGGGTTATACAGGTAACATGAAACTTGGGGTACCAGTCGGCCAGCGAATAAAATCCAGTGTGATCGCCAAACGGTCCTTCCCAGATAAAATCCTCTTCCGGGTCTACATATCCTTCGATAACAAAATCGGCATTTGAGGGAATTTCCAGATCGTTGGTGATACATTTTACCAGCTCCACTCTTTTCTTTCGTAAAAAGCCCGCTAGAAGGTACTCGTCGATGTTATCGGGTAGCGGGGCAGTGGCTGCATACGTGTATGCCGGGTCGCCGCCCAAGACGACGGAAATGGGCATGCGCTCGCCCCTTTTCTTATACTCGTTGAAATGGCGTGCCCCGGTTTTGTGTTTGTGCCAGTGCATTCCGGTTAAATTCGGACCAAAAACCTGCATGCGGTACATTCCAACATTGCGAACGCCTGTTTCCGGATCACGGGTCACCACACAAGGCAACGTAACAAACGGACCGCCATCGGCCGGCCAGCAGGTCAGTACCGGTAACTTCCCCATATCCGGCTCTTTCATTACAACTTCCTGGCATTTCCCTTTTCCGGATACGGATTTCGGCATCCACGAAGAAATCTGCCCCAGCATGGGGAGCATCCGGAGTTTTTCCATTAAACCGGCTTTGGGGCTCACCAGTTTCTTAAACAACGACTCAATTTCGTCGCCAATGGCATTCAGGTTATCGGCACCCAACGCCAGCGCCATCCGGTTATTTGAACCAAAAGCGTTAATCAGAACCGGAAAATCAGTCCCGGTATTTTCAAATAACAGCGCTTT
The DNA here is from genome assembly GCF_009617895.1 of Prolixibacter sp. SD074. Lineage (NCBI taxonomy): Bacteria > Pseudomonadati > Bacteroidota > Bacteroidia > Marinilabiliales > Prolixibacteraceae > Prolixibacter > Prolixibacter sp. SD074. The sequence continues at coordinate 3,916,665 of NZ_BLAW01000001.1, read as the reverse complement.
CCCCCCTTCGGGTGATTTGGATACCCTGTCAACAATTTCGGGTATTTCCAACACCGGGTTAACGTACCCACTAATTCTGATTAACTCTCCTTTTCGCTCTAAAAGGTCGATATATTCATGAATTCCCTGAAATGCCATTTTCAAAAATTTTGATATAAAAATAGGGGATTTTAGCAATCCCCCATCTTTTCATAAAAACAATCGTATTATCATATGCCCGCCTGCTCTTTGAACCAATGCAGGGTTTGTGATTTCGGACGCTCGATAGGCAACGCATAAATTCGGTCCCAAACCAACTGAGCCAATACGCCCAAAGCCCGGCTGACACCAAACATCACGGTATAGAAGAAATACTCGTCGATACCATAATGAGTCAAAAGCGATCCGGAATAAGCATCCACATTCGGCCAGGGATTTTTCACCTTACCCAGCGATTGCAATACAGGAGGAACGACTTCATACATGCAGTTCACCACATCAATCAGGTGATCATCTTTAATGTACTTCTCTGCGAATTTTTTCTGAGCGGTATAACGTGGATCAGTTACACGCAAAACAGCATGTCCGAATCCGGGAATTACTTTTCCTTCTGAAATGTAGTTCTTCACATAATTCGCAATTTTCTTTTTTTCGTCATCTGCACATCCACATGGCCCAATTTCTTCGAGCATACCTTTTATCCAGCGAATCACTTCCTGATTGGCATAACCATGAAGCGGTCCTGCTAATCCTGTCATACCAGCGGCATACGCATAAAACGGATTACTCAATGCTGAAGACACCAGGTGGGTTGTGTGAGCCGATACGTTTCCTCCTTCATGGTCAGCGTGTAGGAATAGGTACAAACGGAACAAACGATAGACTTCTTCACTATCGTATCCCATCATGTGCGCAAAATTGGCTGCCCAATCGAGTTTCGGATTTGGCGGAATGATGTCACCGCCCTGATAGTTGCGCCGATAAATATAAGCGGCAATTGTCGGCAACTGGGCAATCAAATTCATGACATCTTCATAAGTTGTATCCCAGTATTCATCTTTCGGGACACCTTCACGATAGGCTTTCTGAAACAGTGATTCTGTGGCCATAGCCATAATACCAGTACTGAATTGTGTCATCGGCTTACTGGTAGGAGGTAAAGCATTGATCACATCGAAAACGTGCCCCGGAACTTTATTCCGCTTGGTCCATTCGTTTGTCAAATACTGAACATCTTCAACCGTCGGCAGCTCGTCCAATAACATTAAATAAAATAAGCCCTCCGGCAAAGGTTCTCCTTCCGGATTTAGCTTGGGAAGCTTCTCCTGCAATTCGGGGATCGAATAGCCCCGGAAACGAATACCGCTTTCCGGATCCAGCTTCGAAGTAACAGTGAGCAAACTTGTAACGCCTTTCATGCCCGTCAGCACCTGGCCCATCGAAACGGTATCCAGCTGCAGATCACCGTGCTCCTTCGCCAGTTTTTTTACAATTTGTCTCTCCTGATTCCCTTTCTTTAGGAGTTTTTCCTTGATATAGTCCATAGTAATAGGTGTTGAGTTGTTCTCAAATCTAATTAATTTATTTAAATATTCTCATATTTCAAACCCTGTCAATTCTGTATCATAACAAAAAAAAACGTTAAAAGGTTGATGATTTGAGCGCCAATTCCTATAGAAACCTATCCTGTAAAGCAAAAAAGGGAAGCCTGTCGGCCTCCCCTTTTTAAGTCTATAATGTTGTATCGATTATTCGGCCTTTTCTTCTTCTGACTGACCATCTGATTTATCTTCAGCTTTCGGCTCTTCAGCTGCCTTTTCTTCCGATATTTCATCAGCTTTAACAGCTTTTTCTTTGGTATCAGCTTCAGGAGTTTTGGGCCCGTCCTTAGCAGCAGTTTTCTCTGCAACAGGTTTTTCGCTGCTTTTTTTCTTCGAACCAGCCCTTCTTGAACGGCTTTTCTTGGGAGCTTCTTCTTTCGCTGCCAGCATGTTTTCGTTGTAATCCACCAGCTCGATGATACACATCTCTGCGTTGTCACCTAAACGGTTACCGGTTTTAAGTATGCGGGTATATCCTCCCGGACGTTCGCCTACTTTTACAATAACTTCGCGGAACAACTCATTTACAGCTGTTTTACTGCGCAATGAACGAAATGCCATACGACGGTTGTGCGTGGTGTCATCTTTAGCCTTGGTAATAATCGGCTCGATGAACGAACGTAACGACTTAGCCTTAGCAACAGTAGTATTGATTCGTTTGTGCAGGATCAGGGAGTTGGCCATGTTAGACAACATCGCTACCCGGTGAGAGCTAGTTCTGCCTAAATGATTGAATCCTTTATTATGTCTCATTGTTTATTAATCCTTGTCTAATTTATACTTACCGATGTCCATCCCAAAGTTCAGGCTCATACCAACAAGTAAATCATCAAGCTCGGTAAGCGACTTTTTACCAAAGTTGCGAAATTTGAGCAGATCATTCCGGTTGTACTGAACCAGATCCCCAAGGGTATCCACGTCGGCGGCTTTCAAACAATTGAGTGCGCGTACCGACAGATCCATGTCGACGAGTTTGGTCTTTAGGAGCTGACGCATGTGAAGTACTTCTTCATCGAATTCTTCATTCGCAAACTTCTCGTCTGAGTCAAGTGTGATTTTCTCATCGGAGAAGAGCATGAAGTGGTAAATCAGAATTTTAGCAGCTTCCTTCAGAGCATCTTTGGGATGAATTGATCCATCAGTCTTGATATCAAGAACCAACTTTTCATAGTCGGTTTTCTGTTCCACACGATAGTTTTCAACCTCGTATTTAACATTCTTGATAGGTGTAAAGATGGAATCGATAGGAATGACACCGAATTCTTCTTCAACGGGTTTGTTCTCGACACTCGGAACATAGCCGCGTCCCTTTTCAATGGCCAGTTCAATCTGGAGCTTCACTTCGGGCTCCATATTGCAAATAACCAATTCGGGATTCAGTACGCGGAAACCAGTGATGAAATTATTAATATCACCAGCCTTGAACTGCTCCTGGCCGAAAAGGGTAACCGTTACCTTTTCCGTTTCGAAGTCTTCCACTTCCCTTTTAAACCGAATCTGTTTCAGGTTCAGAATCATCTCGGTTACATCTTCGATGACTCCGGGAATGGTAGAAAATTCGTGTTCTACCCCTTCGATTTTGATTGTGGTAATAGCGTATCCTTCCAAAGATGATAACAGAATCCGCCGCAATGCATTGCCGATGGTGATTCCATAACCAGGCTCCAACGGACGAAATTCGAACTTGCCGAATTTGTCATCGGATTCAACCATTATCACTTTATCAGGCTTCTGGAAAGCTAAAATTGCCATAAACCTTAAATTAATTTTTATTTCGAATACAACTCTACGATAAGCTGTTCCTTGATATTTTCAGGAATTTCTTCCCGTTCCGGAACATTCAGGAACTTACCAGTCTTAGCTTCCCCATCCCATTCAATCCAGGGATATTTGTTATGACGTTGCGAAGACAATGAATCGGTAACTACCTCAAGCGACTTTGATTTCTCGCGAACACCGATTACATCACCCGGACGTACACTGTACGAAGGGATATTCACCACCGCGTTGTTTACCACAATGTGTTTGTGGCTTACCAACTGACGTGCCGCGGCACGGGTGGGAGCTATTCCTAAACGGAATACGACGTTATCGAGACGGCTCTCGAGAAGCTGAAGTAATACGGTACCAGTAACTCCTTTATGCGACGCAGCCTTTGTGAAAAGGTTACGGAACTGTTTCTCAAGGACACCGTAAGTATACTTAACTTTTTGTTTTTCTTTAAGCTGGGTCCCGTATTCGGACACTTTCCTGCGGCGACGGTTGTTGCCGTGCATTCCCGGAGGATAATTCTTGTGTTCAAATGCTTTGTCGGGCCCGAAAATGGGTTCGCCGAATTTTCTTGCGATCTTAGTTTGTGGTCCTCTATATCTTGCCATTATTTTCTTCTTTTAAATCATCAAAAATTAGACACGACGACGTTTCGGAGGCCGACAACCATTGTGTGGCAGCGGAGTAACGTCAACAATCTCGGTAACCTGAATTCCAACGTTCGAGATGGCACGAATAGCCGATTCACGTCCGTTACCTGGTCCCTTAACGTATACTTTTACCTTCCGTAATCCAAGATCATAAGCAGTTTTTCCGCACTCTTCCGATGCTGTCTGTGCAGCGTAAGGTGTATTTTTCTTTGATCCGCGGAATCCTTTTTTCCCAGCCGATGACCAGCTAATAACTTCTCCGTTATTGTTGGTCATCGAAATGATGATGTTATTGAAAGACGAGTGTACGTGAGCCTGTCCTACAGCCTCTACATTAACTACTCTTTTTTTCGAACTTCCAGACTTCTTTGCCATATCTACTTAAAATTATTTAGTAGCTTTCTTCTTGTTAGCAACCGTTTTCCTTTTTCCTTTACGGGTTCTGGCGTTGTTTTTGGTGCTCTGCCCACGTACCGGAAGGCCAATACGGTGGCGAATGCCACGATAGCAACCGATATCCATCAGTCGTTTTATGTTCAGCTGATATTCGGAGCGCAGTTCACCTTCAACTTTATATTTTTCATTGATCACTTTACGAATAGCAGCGAACTGGCTATCGTCCCAGTCCTTTACCTTGACATCTTTATCAACTCCAGCCTGCTCGAGAATTTGCTGTGCACGGCTGCGACCGATACCAAAGATATAGGTCAGGGCAATTTCACCTCTTTTATTGTTCGGTATATCTACACCAACTATACGAGCCATATTATTAATGAATTAAAAAATCCTTACAAAATTAATACATTATCCCTGACGTTGCTTGAACTTCGGGTTTTTTTTGTTAATAACGTAGAGACGACCTTTCCGCCGAACGATTTTGCAATCAGCACTACGTTTTTTGATAGATACTCTTACTTTCATTTTTCTGCGCTTTAATTTTTATATCTGAAAGTGATCCTTCCTTTAGTAAGGTCGTATGGAGACATCTCAACTTTTACTTTGTCACCAGGTAAAATCTTGATATAGTGCATACGCATCTTGCCCGATATGTGAGCAGTGATCACATGACCATTTTGTAATTCCACCCTAAACATCGCGTTTGACAACGCTTCAATAATGGTTCCATCTTGTTCTATAGAAGGCTGTTTTGCCATAAAAATTTGTTTTTTTTAATTGCTTCTTCTATAAAGTTAAAAGTTGAAAGTTTCTCAGCTTTCTCTTCCCGCACCACCAGGGTATGTTCAAAGTGTGCTGATGATTCTCCGTCTACTGTTTTAACGGTCCAGCCATCATCTTCGGTTACTACTCCGGATTTCCCCGAATTCAGCATTGGTTCAACAGCCATTACCATCCCACGTCTGAGCTTCACTCCACGTCCGGGTTTGCCATAATTGGCTATTTCCGGTTCTTCGTGAAGATTCCGCCCAAGGCCATGCCCAACGAAACCTCTTACAATTGAGAAGTGATGTCGTTCGGCATGGCGCCGGACAGCGTGTCCTATATCACCGAGCCGGTTTCCTTCAATTGCCGCGGTTATGGCATCCTCCAGCGAACGATATGTTGCCCGGCATAAGGTTTTTTCACGTTCCGGAACATTTCCGACCAAAAAGGTATAACATGAACCACCATACCAGCCGTTTAAGAGTACGCCACAATCTATGGAAACAATATCCCCGTCCTTAATTTTATATTCGGACGGTATACCGTGCACTACCGTATTGTTGACAGAAGCACAAAGGGTATTGGGATATCCCTGGTATCCCAGAAAACCTGGCTTTCCGTTATTATTTCGAATGAACGTTTCAGCTATCCGGTCCAACTCAAGCGTTGAAATACCGGGTTGAATATATAGTGCTATTTCAGCTAATGTGCGACTTACAAGTAAGCAACTTTCGCGAATGAGGCCGATTTCTTCATTTGTCTTGAAGTAAATCATCCCCGGCTGCTTAAATCACAGAAGGACCGCCACCAGTACGTCCCTTGATACGCCCGCCTTTCAGCAGACCGTCATAGTGACGCATGAGCAAGTGACTTTCGATCTGTTGCAACGTATCCAGAATAACTCCCACAAGAATCAGCAATGACGTCCCACCGTAGAAGTGCGCAAACTGGGAATTAATTCCCATAATCATTGCAAATGCCGGTAGAATCGTTACCAGTCCCAAAAAGATGGAACCCGGCAGTGTAATTCTTGACATGATGGTATCCAGGTATTCAGCCGTTCGTTTACCCGGTTTAACTCCCGGTATAAACCCGCCATTCTTTTTCATGTCCTCAGCCATTTGGACCGGATTAATGGTAATAGCGGTATAGAAATAGGTGAATATGATTACCAGCATGAACTGGGTAAAGTTATACCAGAATCCGGTATAATCCGAGAATGCTGACACGAAGCCACTCATCGCTTCCGAACCGGAAAATCCGGCAATACTCATCGGCACAAACATGATAGCCTGGGCGAAAATGATAGGCATTACACCAGCAGCATTCACCTTCAGGGGAATGTACTGACGAACACCGCCGTACTGACGGTTACCTACTATCCGTTTTGCATACTGTACCGGTACTTTCCGGGTACCCTGAACAAGCAGGATAGTCAACATGAATACCAGGAACAGAATTACAAATTCGACCAGGAACATAACCAGTCCTCCACCCTGCTCTTCCAACCGGCTTACAAACTCGGCGAAGAGGGCAAAAGGCAGACGGGCAATAATACCAATCATGATAATGAGCGAAATACCATTACCAATTCCTTTGTCCGTAATTCGTTCCCCCAGCCACATGATAAACATGGAGCCTGCCGTCAGAATTATTGTGGAGGCAATGGTAAAGGTAGCCCCCTTAATTGCAAATGCCGTTTCGGGAAGCTGATAGTGCAAATTAGTTAAGTAAGCCGGCGCCTGAAACAACAGGATACCCACTGTCAAATAGCGGGTAATCTGATTGATTTTATTACGTCCGGACTCTCCTTCTTTCTGTAACTTCTGAAAATAAGGAACTGCGATACCCATAAGCTGAATCACGATTGAAGCACTGATGTAGGGCATAATTCCCAACGCAAATATCGATGCGTTCGAGAACGCTCCTCCCGAAAACATGTTCAACAGTCCGAGAAGCCCTGAGGAAGTTTGCGCCTTTAACGCACCCAACTGGGCCGGATCAATTCCCGGTAGGGAAACGAATGAACCAAGTCGGTAAACTATCAGGAAGAGAAACGTAACTGTCAACCGGGATCTTAAATCCTCAATCTTATAGATGTTCTTAAGGGTCTCGAATAACTTTTTCATTAGGTTCAGAGTATTTCAGTAGTTCCTTCTAATTTTTCGATTGCCTCTTTAGCGCTCTTGGAGAAAGCATGGGCCTTTACGTTGAGTTTTTTACTCAATTCGCCATTTCCAAGGATTTTCACCTTGTCGTTTTTGGAAATAAATCCAGCAGCGATGAGCGTATCAACATCTATTGCTTCCAGGCCTTTATCGTCGGCTAATTTCTGCAAAACACCCAGGTTGATAGCTTTGTAGTCAACCCGGTTTACATTTTTAAAACCGAACTTAGGCACAAGGCGCTGCAAAGGCATCTGTCCACCCTGGAATCCAATTTTTCGTGAGTAACCGGAACGGGATTTGGCACCTTTATGACCGCGGGTTGATGTGCCTCCGAAACCGGAGCCCTGGCCTCTGCCAATCCTTTTTTTGCTTTTGGTGGAACCTGTTGCAGGCTGTAAGTTATGCAATTCCATATCTGAAAAAATGATTTTTGTCGTTAAACTTCTTCAACCTTAACAAGGTGCTTCAGTTTGTTAACCATTCCCTGAATTTGCGGGGTAGCCTCATGCTCGATGGTCTGGTTCAATTTTTTTAGCCCCAGGGCTACAAGGGTCCTTTTCTGAACCTTAGAAGCACCAATTCCGCTTTTCACCTGTGTAATTCGAATTTTTGCCATTTCTCTAGGTGTCTTTCTTATCCGTTAAACACTTTGTCGAGGGTTACGCCACGGTGTTCAGCAACTGTATAGGCATCGCGCATTTCGAGCAATCCATTGAATGTTGCTTTCACCAGGTTGTGCGGGTTGGAAGACCCCTTGGACTTAGCCAGGATGTCATGAATTCCAACACTCTCCAGTACGGCACGCATGGCACCCCCTGCTTTTACTCCGGTACCCGAAGATGCCGGTTTCAGGAATACCCTTGCACCGCCATACTTGGCTACCTGCTCGTGTGGAATGGTTCCGTTAATAACCGGAACCTTAACGAGATTTTTCTTAGCTGCATCAACACCTTTCGCGATGGCGGTGGTTACTTCACTGGCTTTACCAAGACCCCAGCCTACAATTCCGTCTTCGTTGCCAACAACGACGATAGCTGAAAAGCTGAATGTTCTACCACCTTTGGTGACTTTGGTAACGCGGTTAATTGTTACTAACCGGTCTTTAAGGTCGAGATCGCTGGTTTTTACTTTTTTAATGTTCTTAGCCATAATACTTAGAATTTAAGACCTCCTTCGCGCGCAGCTTCGGCGACTGCTTTAACACGTCCGTGATACAAATATCCCCCTCTGTCAAACCTTACGGTACTGATACCGGCAGCTACTGCCTTTTCAGCAGCTAGTTTTCCAACTTTAGCTGCAATTTCAGTTTTCGTACCCTTTTCAGAGGCGATTTCTTTATTCAGTGAAGATACTGCGACCAAGGTATTACCCGCTACATCATCGATCAACTGTACATAAATCTGATTGTTGCTTCGATAAATACTCATGCGAGGGGCCTCGGCAGAACCAGAAATTTTAGTTCTGATTCTTTTACGAATTCTATCTCTTCTTTCTTGCTTTGTATGAGCCATAACTCAAAAGTCAAAATTATTTAACATTTGCCGATTTACCAGCTTTACGACGCAGCTGCTCTCCAACAAACTTGATACCTTTTCCTTTATAAGGTTCAGGCATACGGAAGGAACGAATTTTAGCAGCAACCTGGCCGATGAGCTGTTTGTCAGCACTTTTAAGTGTTACGATTGGATTGCTTCGCTTGTCAGTCACGGCTTCTACGTTCACTTCGTTAGGAAGTTGAATGTAGGTATGGTGAGAATAACCCAGAACCAGGTCAAGAACCTGTCCTTTGTTCTCGGCACGGTAACCAACACCCACCAATTCCAATTTAATTTCATAACCCTTTGAAACGCCTTTAACCATGTTGTTAATCAACGAACGGTACAAACCGTGCATTGCTTTATGACGCTTCTGCTCAGTGGGCCGTTTCAGCACAATCTTATTTTCTTCCAGAGAAACTTCGATTTCGGGATCGACCTTTTGGAAGAGTTCTCCCTGAGGACCTTTTACGGTAACGATATTTTCGTCGCTTACGTTTACAGCCACTCCGGCAGGGACTTCAATGGGCAGTTTTCCTATCCTTGACATTGTAATTCCTCCTTAATTAATAAACGTAGCACAAAATCTCTCCACCAACGTTCATATCCTTCGCTTCCTTGTCAGTGATAACTCCTTTCGATGTTGAAAGAATAGCTACACCTAAACCGTTGAGCACACGCGGGATTGAATCGGTGTCACAGTAACGGCGAAGCCCGGGTTTAGAGATACGCTTCAACGTTTTAATAGCAGGCGTACCGTCGACCGGGTGGTACTTGAGAGCGATTTTAATGCTTCCCTGGTAGTTTTTCTCTTCATCAATTTTGTAATTCAAAATGTACCCTTTCTCCTTCAGTATTTTGGTCATTTCGATTTTCAGGTTTGATGCAGGGATCTCTACTACTTTATGTTTTGCCTTAAGGGCATTTCTCAGTCGAGTCAGATAATCTGCAATCGGATCAGTCATCTTTGCAATAATTTAAATGATTACCAACTTGCTTTTTTAACTCCGGGAATCAGGCCGGCCGAAGCCATTTCACGGAACTGAATCCTGGAGATGCCGAACTGACGCATATACCCTTTCGGACGACCAGTGAGATTACAACGATTGTGCATACGTACGCGTGATGAGTTACGCGGCAGTTTGCTCAGTGCAATGTAGTCACCTTCTTCTTTCAGGCGTGCCCTCTTTTCGGCGTATCTTTCAACGAGTTTCGCACGTTTTACTTCACGTGCTTTCATTGATTCCTTAGCCATATCCTTTAATTCTTTTTAGCGTTTTTAAACGGGATACCAAATGCGCGAAGCAATGCATATCCTTCTTCATCGGTATCAGCCGAGGTAACGAATGTAATATTATACCCGTTAATCTTGGTTACCTTATCGAGAACAATCTCAGGAAAGATAATCTGCTCCGTTACGCCGAGGGTATAATTCCCACGTCCGTCTAATTTGTCGCTAACCCCTTTGAAATCGCGAATACGCGGTAGGGCAACACTAATCAGACGATCAAGAAATTCATACATCCGCTCGCGGCGCAGGGTTACGCGAACTCCAATCGGCATTTTCTTACGCAGTTTGAAATTCGAGATATCTTTCTTTGAATTAGTAGTAACAGCTTTTTGACCGGCAATTGCAGTTAATTCCTCTACTGCAACCTCGATGAGTTTCTTATCGGCTATAGCAGCACCAACTCCCTGGTTGATTATAATTTTCTCGAGTTTCGGAACCTGCATGATGGAACTATAACCAAATTCCTTCTGCAAAGCAGGTACGATTTCTTCCCGGTACTTGTTCTTTAGTGTAGGTACGTAATCCATTACTTAATCTCCTCTCCTGATTTCTTCGAATAACGTACTAATTTTCCTTTGTCGTTCAGGCGACGGCCAATACGAGTCCGCTTACCGCTTGCAGGATCAACCAACATCAAGTTGGAAATATGCACCGTGGCTTCTTGTTTTAAAATTCCGCCCTGTGGATTCTCTGCATTGGGTTTGGTGTGTTTCGACACCAGATTGACTCCCTCGACGATGGCGCGTTCTTTCTCCCGGTCCACCTCGAGCACTTTCCCTTGCTGCCCTTTGGAGTTGCCGGATATTACCACTACGCTATCCCCTTTTTTGATATGTAACTTTTTTTGCATTGTTCTGAATCTTTTTAAAGTACTTCAGGTGCCAAAGAGACAATTTTCATGTGGCTGTCACGCAGTTCGCGGGCAACGGGGCCGAAAATACGGGTTCCACGCATTTCTCCGGTTGCACTGAGCAACACAACTGCATTGTCATCGAAGCGAATGTATGAGCCATCCTGACGGCGCACTTCTTTCCGCGTACGAACAACAACAGCCTTCGAAACAGTCCCTTTTTTCAAATCGCTGCCAGGAAGAGCGTTCTTAACCGTTACCACCACTTTGTCACCCAAAGAAGCATAACGCTTGCGGGTACCGCCTAAAACGCGAATGACCAAAGCTTCCTTTGCTCCGCTGTTATCGGCAACTGTACAACGTGTTTCTTGCTGTATCATGGTTACTTAGCTCTTTCTAAAATTTCAACTAGTCTCCATCCCTTGTTTTTCGACAGTGGACGGGTTTCCATAATTTTTACGGTATCGCCAATGTTGCAGGCATTAGCTTCGTCGTGTGCATAAAATTTGCTGGTTTTATTCACAAACTTCCCATACATAGGATGTTTTACCTTACGCTTTTCTGCAACGACAATGCTTTTATCCATCTTATTGCTAACGACAACGCCGATACGCTCTTTCCGAAGATTTCTTGTTTCCATTGTCTAATTTATTTTTCTTCAAGTTGACGTTTCCGCAGTTCTGTTTGCAAACGAGCAATATCTCTGCGGGTATGGCGAATTCTTAACGGATTATCAAGCGGGCTCACGGCATGATTCATTTTCATCCGGACCAACTCTTCATTCGCGTTATCGATCTTCTCGACGATTTCCGCTGTGGTTAACTCACTGATTTCAGAAGTTTTCATTACTCATTAATTGAAGATTCTACAAAATCGCGTCGAATAACAAATTTGGTCGTTACTGGCAATTTCTGTGCTGCCAGGCGTAACGCTTCCTTTGCGAGATCGAACGGAACACCGTCCACTTCAATCAGGATTCTTCCCGGAGTAACGGGTGCGACAAATGCTTCAGGAGCTCCTTTACCTTTACCCATACGTACCTCTGCAGGCTTCTTGGTAATCGGTTTATCTGGGAAAATTCGGATCCAAATCTGTCCCTGACGCTGCATGTGGCGGGTTACCGCTACCCTGGCTGCCTCTATCTGACGGCCCGTAATCCATGCTGATTCCAGGGATTTAATACCAAAGGTTCCAAATGAAAGCTGATTACCTCGTTGGGCATTCCCCTTCATCCGTCCCTTTTGTACTCTTCTGAACTTTACTTTTTTGGGCTGTAACATCTTTTTTTACTTTCTCGATGGTTAACAGACTTAATTATTTCCTGCGCTGCTTCCTGGCCCCGCCACCTTGTTTGCCACCGCGTCCACCTGGTCCTTTTTGTTGACCAACGTTTGGCGACAAGTCGCGTTTGCCATAGACTTCTCCTTTGCAGATCCAAACCTTTACGCCGATCAATCCGGTTTTGGTTAAAGCTTCTCCAAGGGCGTAGTCAATGTCGGCACGAAGGGTATGCAACGGTGTACGACCATCTTTATACATTTCTGAACGAGCCATTTCGGCGCCGTTCAAACGGCCGGAAACCTGCACTTTGATACCCTCTGCCCCCATTCGCATAGCGGAAGCAATCGACATTTTAACAGCGCGGCGGTAGGCAATTTTGCCTTCTATCTGGCGTGCGATATTATTGGCGACGATGCGGGCGTCGAGTTCAGGACGTTTAATCTCAAAGATGTTGATCTGAACTTCTTTCTTGGTGATCTTCTTCAACTCCTCTTTCAATTTGTCGACTTCCTGACCACCTTTACCAATAATAATACCGGGCCTTGAGGTATGGATTGTGATAGTGATGAGCTTCAGCGTGCGCTCGATGATGATCTTCGAAATGCTCGCTTTAGCCAAACGTGCAGAAAGATATTCCCGCAGTTTGTGGTCTTCGACCAGTTTGTCACCATAATTATCACCTCCGAACCAGTTGGAATCCCATCCTTTGATTATTCCAAGCCTATTAGATATCGGATTTACTTTTTGTCCCATGTATTATTATTTAGAAATTTCTTCAACAACATTCTTACTGTCCAGACGGAGAGTTACATGGTTCGAACGTTTCCGGATACGGTGTGCCCGGCCCTGGGGCGCCGGGCGCAAACGTTTCAGAATACGTGCCGAATCAACGAACACCTCTGACACGTAAAGATTACTTTCTTCAATCCTTACGCCTTCGTTTTTGGCCTGCCAGTTCGCGATAGCTGAAAGTAATAGTTTTTCAACCGGGCGGGCGGCATCCTTTGACGAGAACTTCAGGACGTCCAGAGCTAAATTCACCTCCATGCCGCGAATCATATCAACGACAAGACGCATTTTGCGCGGCGAAGTGGGACAATTGCGCAGAACGGCCTGATATTGTTGTTTTTTTGCTTCTTTGAGCAATTCAGCGCTCTTTCTTTTTCTTGAACCCATCGTTAGTACTTTTTACTACTTTTTAACATTACCGTGGGTATGGCTTATCTCTTTTTGTTTCCACCATGACCCCGGAAGGTACGTGTAGGTGCAAATTCTCCCAATTTGTGACCAACCATGTTCTCAGTTACATAAACAGGGATAAACTTGTTTCCGTTGTGAACAGCGACGGTGTGCCCTACAAAATCAGGTGAAATCATGGAATGTCTGGCCCACGTTTTGATTACCGACTTCTTCCCGCCTTCATTCATAGCGAGAACCTTTTTTTCCAATTTCAAGTCGATAAAAGGGCCTTTTTTAAGCGAACGGCTCATAATCGATGATTACTTTTTCCTACGTTCAACAATGTACTTATTCGAAGCCTTCTTCTTAGCGCGGGTCTTATACCCCTTAGCCAGAACGCCTTTACGCGACCGCGGGTGTCCACCCGAAGAGCGTCCTTCCCCACCACCCATTGGGTGATCGACTGGGTTCATAGCTACACCGCGTACTCGCGGACGACGACCAAGCCAGCGGCTTCGACCGGCTTTACCTGATCTTTCAAGCGCATGATCGGTGTTTCCAACTGTACCTACCGTTGCACGGCAAGCAGTAAGAACCATACGGGATTCGCCTGATGGTAATTTGACAATCACATACCTTCCTTCACGTGAAGTAAGCTGCGCATACGAACCGGCAGAACGAGCCATGACGCCGCCTTGTCCGGGTTGCAACTCAATGTTGTGAACGATGGTACCCAAAGGTATTTTGGCTAACGGAAGGGCATTTCCAACTTCTGGAGCTACGCTATCCCCCGAAATAACGGTTTGGCCTTCACGAAGACCGTTCGGGGCGAGGATGTAACGTTTTTCTCCATCAGCATAAACCAACAGCGCAATACGTGCGGTACGATTCGGATCGTACTGTACAGATTGCACTTTAGCGGGAACACCATCCTTATCGCGCTTAAAGTCGATAACACGGTACTTCCGCTTATGCCCGCCACCTATATACCTCATTGTCATCTTACCGGTGTTATTACGCCCACCGGTTTTTTTTATGGGCTTCAACAATGATTTCTCAGGTGTGTCTGTCGTAACGGTATCAAAGGCACCAATAATCTTGTGCCTTTGACCCGGTGTTACAGGTTTTAATTTTCTAACTGCCATCTCTTAATTTAGATATTGCTGTAAAAATCAATAGTGTCACCTTCTACCAAAGTAACGATTGCCTTTTTATACGAGTTGGTCTTACCAGTCAGAACACCACTTTTAGTAAAGCGGGATTTGGCTTTACCCGGATAGACCATGGTGTTTACGGAGGCAACCTTAACGCTATAGAGATCTTCTACAGCCTTTTTAATCTGCTGTTTATCTGCCCTGCGATCAACAACAAACCCGAAGCGGTTAAACGTTTCCGCCTGGTCAGTCATTTTTTCGGTTACAATGGGGCGAATCAGAATATCAACCATCATTTTTAGCGTTAAATCTTAAACATTTCCTCCAATGCCTTCACAGAACTCTCCACGAAAACTACTTTCTTAGCATGCATTATTTTGTACGTGCTTAACTCAGAGGTAGTTAATACTTCGGCATTCTGTAAATTTCTGGATGACAAATATATGTTTTTATTTGCTTCAGATAAAACAATCAACGACTTTTTATCAGCCACTTGCAGATTGTTCTGAATGGCAACAAATTCCCTGGTTTTGGGCCCTTCGAAGTTGAAGTCTTCCACAACAAGGATATCATCGCTCTTTGCTTTATAACTAAGAGCCGATTTCCGGGCCAATGTTTTCAGCTTTTTGTTCAGCTTGAAACCATAGTTGCGGGGCTGTGGCCCAAAAGCACGACCTCCACCACGGAAAATGGGCGACTTGATGCTACCGGCACGCGCGGTACCAGTGCCTTTTTGTTTTTTCAGTTTACGGGTCGAACCGGTAATCTCTCCACGTTCCTTCGATTTGTGGGTACCCTGACGCTGATTGCCCAGGTACTGCTTTACATCAAGGTAAATGGCGTGATCGCTAGGTTCGACAGCATAGATAGAATCGACCAACTCTATGCTTCTTCCGGTTTCTTTTCCTGCTGTATTTAAGATTGCAATTTCCATTACTGTGCAACGATTAAGTATGAACCTTTGGCTCCCGGTACGGAACCTTTAACAATCAAGAGATTTTTCTCAGGGATAACCTTTAGCACTTTCAGGTTCTCTACAGTTACCGTCTTACCTCCGTCACGTCCGGCCATACGCAGACCTTTGAATACACGTGCAGGGTAAGAAGCAGCTCCGATAGAACCCGGTGCGCGCAGACGGTTATGCTGGCCGTGTGTGGACTGACCAACACCTCCAAAACCATGACGCTTAACTACCCCTTGAAAACCTTTGCCTTTTGAGATACCCGAGATATCGACCCAGCTTTCTTCCTGGATAATGCCAACGTTTACGGTATCGCCAAGCTTGAGCCCTTCATCGAATCCTTTGAATTCGATTACTTTACGTTTTGGGCTGGTGCCGGCCTTTTTATAGTGGCCAAGTTCAGCTTTCGTGCTGTGCTTTTCCTTCTTGTCCTGAAAACCCAGCTGAATTGCTTCGTAACCATCAGTTTCGATGGTCTTAACCTGGGTCACAACACAGGGACCAGCCTCAATCACAGTGCATGGGATGTTTTTCCCCTCAACACTGAATACGGAAGTCATTCCGATTTTCTTTCCAATTAATCCTGGCATTTCTACTTGCTTTAAGCAGTTTATCAAACTTTAATTTCAACCTCAACACCACTGGGAAGCTCGAGCTTCATCAGGGCGTCGATTGTTTTAGCAGTTGAACTATAAATGTCGATCAACCTCTTGTAAGACGACAATTCAAACTGCTCCCTCGATTTCTTATTTACGAAGGTTGATCGCAGGACAGTAAAAACACGACGATGAGTAGGAAGCGGAATAGGACCGCTTACTACTGCACCTGTAGTCTTCACTGTTTTTACGATCTTTTCTGCTGACTTGTCGACCAGGTTATGATCGTAAGATTTCAGCTTTATCCGAATTTTTTGACTCATGATAAGAACGTATTACAGCAATTATATTATAACAAATCTGTTCTTCCTTTAACATTCTCAAGCACACTAAGTGCAATGTTCTTCGGTACTTCGGCATAGTGCGCAAACTCCATCGATGAGGTGGCGCGTCCTGAAGACAGGGTACGCAGTACGGTAACGTATCCAAATTGTTCGGAAAGCGGCACCAATGCTTTAACAACACGTGCACCCAGCTTTGAGTCCATGCTCTCAACCTGTCCGCGCCGGCGGTTCAAGTCCGAAACGATGTCACCCATATATTCATCAGGAGTAACGATCTCCACTTTCATGATTGGCTCCAGTAGTATCGGTTTCGCTTTGGAAGCGGCATTTTTGAATGCCTGACGACCAGCGACCTCGAATGACAACTGGTCGGAGTCAACCGGATGGAACGAACCATCAAGCAAGGTAACTTTCAGATTCTCAATTGGGAATCCGGCCAACGGACCGTTTACCATAGCGTCTTTGAAACCTTTTTCTACCGAAGGAATATATTCTTTAGGAATGTTTCCACCTTTTACTTCGTTAACGAATTGCAAGCCTGACTGACCTTCATCAACCGGCCCAACTTTCACAATAATGTCTGCAAATTTACCGCGACCGCCAGTCTGCTTCTTATATGTCTCGCGAAGTTCTACAGTTTGCGTAATCGTTTCCTTGTATGCTACCTGAGGCGCTCCCTGGTTACACTCAACCTTGAACTCCCGTTTCAGACGATCAATGATAATCTCGAGGTGCAACTCACCCATACCACGAATAACCGTCTGTCCACTGTCCTCGTCGGTATTAACCCGGAAGGTCGGATCCTCTTCGGCCAGTTTCGCCAAACCATTCGACAGTTTATCCAAATCTTTCTGAGTCTTCGGCTCAACGGCAATGCCGATAACCGGTTCCGGGAAGGTAATCGACTCGAGCAGAATAGGACTATCAACGGCACACAATGTATCACCGGTACGGATATCTTTGAAACCAACTGCTGCACAAATATCTCCTGCTTCTACCGAGTCACGAGGCTGCTGCTTGTTGGAGTGCATCTGATACAAACGCGAAATACGCTCTTTTTTGCCCGTACGAGTATTCATTACATAGGAACCGGCCTCAAGCGTACCCGAATAAATACGGATGAAACAGAGACGACCGACGAACGGGTCAGTGGCAATTTTAAATGCCAGCGCGGTAAGCGGCTCTGAAGCTTCGGGTTGACGCATGATTACTTCTTCGGTACCCGGCTTGTATCCTTTTACTGCGCCAACATCGATTGGGCTGGGCAGGAAAGCACAAACAGCGTTCAGCAACGTCTGAATACCTTTGTTTTTGAACGCAGAACCACACAGCATCGGGACGATATCGCCAGCAATGGTTGCTTTACGAATAACGCTGTTCAATTCTTCAACGGTGATGCTATCCGAATCTTCAAAGAATTTCTCCATCAGCTCTTCATCCTGTTCGGCAACTGCTTCTACCAGTTCCTCACGGTATTCGTTTGCCTGATCAAGCATGTCTGCAGGAATATCCTCGATATCATATGCTGCCCCCATGGTTTCGTCGTGCCAGACAATGGCCTTCATCGAAATCAGATCGACAACTCCCTTAAATGTCTCCTCTGAGCCAATCGGAATCTGAAGCGGAACCGGATTTGCACCCAGTTTTTCCTTTACTTCACCTACCACTTTGAAGAAGTCGGCTCCCGATCGGTCCATTTTGTTTACAAATCCCATGCGCGGAACACCGTATTTCACGGCCTGACGCCATACCGTTTCCGACTGAGCTTCCACACCACCAACGGCACAGAAGGTTGCAATAGCACCATCGAGTACACGCAACGATCGCTCAACCTCTACTGTGAAGTCAACGTGCCCGGGAGTATCGATGATGTTAATCTGATGAATAATACCGTTATACTTCCACTCGGTAAATGTAGCAGCTGAAGTAATCGTAATACCACGCTCCTGCTCCTGCTCCATCCAGTCCATTGTAGCTGCACCGTCGTGAACCTCACCAATCCGGTGAGTACGGCCAGTATAGAACAAAATCCTTTCGGTGGCAGTGGTTTTGCCGGCATCAATGTGTGCCATGATGCCTATATTTCTGGTATTTCTTAAATCCCTTGCCATGTGAATAATACTACTCTATTCATGAATCCTTTTACTATAACCTTACACCAAACGACTAGAAACGGAAATGTGCAAATGCACGGTTCGCTTCTGCCATCCGGTGGGTATCTTCTTTCCTCTTGTAAGCTCCACCTTCCTCGTTAAATGCTGCTACGATTTCTGCGGACAATTTTTCCGCCATTGATTTACCTGAGCGTTTGCGTGCGAAAACAATCAAGTTACGGATCGAAATAGCCGTTTTACGTTCACCCCGAATTTCCATCGGTACCTGGAAGGTTGCCCCTCCAACGCGCCTACTTTTCACCTCTACCATTGGAGTAATGTTCTGAAGGGCTTTTTTGAAGATATCGAGAGACGAAAGCTCGTTTTCCTTCATCCGCTCATCCACAATTGCGAGCGCATCATAGAAAATTTTTAATGCGGTGGTTTTTTTCCCGTCACGCATTAAGTCATTCACAAACCGGGTTACCAGTGTGTCATTGAATTTCGGATCTGGCAACAGAACCCTCTTCTTTGGTTTTGACTTTCTCATTTTTAGTTACTCTTGTTAAGTGTTATTCGAATTAGCTGTTGTTCAGTCTTCAGTTTGCCAGCCTGCATGCACAGGCCCTTACTCAACCAAACCACCACACAAATAACTAAATTGTACTAATTTCATTAACTGCAATAAATCGCTTATTTCTTCGGACGTTTGGCACCATACTTCGAGCGACGCTGCGTACGACCTTCAACGCCGGCTGTATCGAGCGCACCACGAATCAAGTGATAACGTACGCCAGGAAGGTCTTTTACACGACCACCACGCACCAGCACAATTGAGTGCTCCTGCAGGTTGTGTCCTTCACCCGGAATGTAAGCGTTTACTTCTTTACCATTGGTCAACCTTACCCTGGCAACTTTACGCATTGCTGAGTTTGGTTTCTTTGGCGTAGTCGTGTAAACACGTACACAAACGCCACGACGTTGCGGACAAGCGTCCAGCGCGGGAGACTTACTCTTCTCGTTAATCTGTTTTCTCCCTTTACGTACTAACTGTTGAATAGTAGGCATAAAAGTTTAAAATTTGAACATTAATATATTTACGCACACAAAATGGTTTGCAAAGGTATATTATTTTTCGGAGAATCAGCACTGTTTATTACTATCCAGCCGCGGATCCTGCCTAAAATCGGTTTGCAAAATTACACATTTTCAAGACAAAACCGCATTTTCGATAAAAAAAATAGTGCTATCTCTGCGATTTTGAGGAATTTTAGATTTTTCGCAGGGAAATTGTTCTACCGGGCCACGCGTTCGCGGAAGAGTGAACGAATGGGATTGAAGAGTCGCTGTAACAATCGGCGATCTTCGGTAATGATTTCGGCCGACCCGGAAATTTCGTGGTTAAAACTGAGCTTCGTCCCGTAATTAGTTACCAAGCCATTGGGCAGATCAACTTCACAGGAATAGTAATCATCATTCGGGACCAGTGAAATTTTGGCAACACGCCCTTCAACCATTCCGTATTCCATATAAGGATAATTATCGAACTTGATGTTGACCCGCTGTCCAACCTCTACCTTGCCCGACCCCCGGATTTGCAATTTCACTTTACCAATAATACGACTGGGCTTATCAGGAACAATCGTAAATACATTTTCGCCTTGTTTTACATTCTGGTTTACACTCCAGAACCTGGTAAAAGTCACTTCTCCTTCAATCGGCGCTTTCATCATGAAATTTAACTCCCACACATCAATCTCACTCCGAAGGTTATTGTATGCCTCTTCCAGCGAAAGCTGCAGTCCTTTTTTCTCCTGGTCATATTTGTTCTGCATGTCGATAACTGATTGCTGCAGATCCAGAATTTTCATTTGTGTTTCGGCGAGTGTGGTCCGGACGCCTTCAAAATCGTACTCCTTATTTAGTAGCGTTTGTTTCGAAGTTTCGAACTCAGCCAGCGATAAAACACCTTTCTTATATAACAATGAGTCGCGCTTAAATTTCTTTTCGGTCAGCCCCAAATCTTCCAACACTACATTGCGACGGCTCCACTGCCGGTCATAATATATCCGGTAAACCCGAACCTGAACCTGTAATGCTTTGATTTTCCCGGGATAATAATTACGTTCTGAAAAATGAACATAATCATTATACAATTTCAGGAATGCGGTATACCTGGTTTGAATGGTCCCAAGTGTATAATTATCGCTGAAAACAGTCTGTTTCTTTAAATCAAAATCGATAAAGAAAGGAGCGAGCCAGCGTAAATGCTTTTTCAAATCGAGTACATCGTCGAAATTGGCGGAGTTTTCCAACAATGCAATTCGTTGTCCTTTCTCAACATGCTCTTTATCCTTCACATATAATTGCGTAACCTTTCCATCGACACGGGCCAAAATGTTGGCCGGCGGATTTTCGGTGGTGACTACAATGGGAGACGTAATAATATCAGGGTACTTAAAAAACCAGCTACCAATAAAAAGCAGGGCAATTACTACAAAAACCAGTGTTGTACCGTTGCGTGTTATCCACGCAGGTATACGTCCAAGAATATCCTGAACTTCTTCGCTTCTGATTTCCAAGTGTCTCTTTTTATCCATAAAATCGGCAACGGTTACATATATAAATAGCACCCTAAAAAATCAGGCGCCCAATTCCAGCTGATTCTTCACCAGATGAAAATATTGTCCTTTTTTAGCAATTAAATCTTTATGTGTTCCCCGCTCTACGATCGCTCCTTTTTCAAGCACCACAATCTGGTCGGCATTTTTTACCGTACTTAAACGGTGAGCCACTACAACAACGGTACGGCCTTTATAGAACTCTTCCATATTCTCCATGATAATTTTCTCGTTATTGGCATCCAGTGCATTGGTGGCCTCATCGAGGAAAATAAAATCGGGATCTTTATAAATGGCACGGGCCAGCAAAATTCTCTGCTTCTGCCCCTGCGACAATCCAACGCCTTCCTGCCCAATCTTGGTATTGTAACCAAGAGGCAACGATTCGATATACTCCTGTATGTTTGCCATCCTGACAGCGTGCAACATTCGCTCTCTGTCAATAGTCTCCTGGCCAACGGCTATATTATTTATAATGGTATCCGAAAAAATAAATCCGTCCTGCATCACTACACCGCACTTATCGCGCCACAAGCGGCTTGAAAAGTTTCGAAGCTGGATGTCGCCCAGATGAATATCTCCTTTCACCGGTTGATAAAATCCCAGCATCAGTTTTATCAGCGTGGTTTTTCCACTTCCACTCATTCCCACAATGGCTGTTGTTTTTTCGGCAGGAATATGCAAATTGATATCTTTCAGAACCATTGGTGAATGCGGGCCTTCATACTGAAAATGGACACTATTTATGCTCAGCTCCTTGTTTTCCGGAAAAACCGTAATCTTCGGCTCTTCGGCCTTTTCTTCGTCTTCCTTTTCATGAATCTCACCCAAACGCTCAAGTGATATCTTCGCATCTTGTGCCGTTTGGAAGAAATTCATCAAACCTTCAATCGGCGCATTCATCTGACCAATGATATACGATACAGCCACCATGGCACCCAGTGTCATCTGCCCCTCGATAACCAACTTAGCCGACAGAAACGAAACCAAAATATTCTTCAGCTGATTGACAAAGCCCGACCCAATGGTCTGCGTCTGCGTAAGCGATAGCCGCTGCACGTTCACCCGGAACAACCGGGCCTGAATGCGCTCCCATTCCCAGCGCTTTTGCTTTTCGCTGTTATTAAGTTTGATTTCCTGCATCCCGGTTATCAGCTCAATCAGCTTACTCTGATTATCGGATAACTGAGCAAAACGACGAAAATCCAACTCGCGGCGACGCCTCATAAATATCAGAATCCAGATAACATACAGAATACTTCCTACCAGGAATATGGCCAGAATCTGCCAACTGTAGATAGCCAGAACAATGGAAAAAACCACCAGATTAAACATGGAGAAAAGCACATTTAACGACTGGTTCGTTAAAAATTGCTCAATTCTGACATGATCGCCAATGCGCTGCATCATATCACCTATCATCTTGGTATCGAAAAAACCGATAGGAAGACGCATTAGCTTGACAAGAAAGTCTGAAATCAGCGATATATTGATGCGTGTAGTGAGATGTAATAAAATCCAGTTGCGGATAAATTCAACGGTCGTTTGCGAAATGAACAACACTAACTGGGCTACCAACACCAGGGTAACAAACCCCATGTTCCGGTTATTGATACCCACGTCGACCATCGATTGGGTTAGGAACGGGAAAATCAGCTGGAACAAACTCCCCAGGAATAATCCCAGTGCCAGCTGTATCAAAAATTTTTTGTAAGGTTTCAGATATGCAAACAGGAACCGAAATGAAGATTTATTTGTTTTCTCATCTTCGATATTATAAAAATCGGGGGTCGGTTCCAGCAGCAGGCACAATCCCTTGGCATTCTCTGTATCTGTTGAGCCGGTCCATCCTTTCATGAATTCGCTAACCGAATATTTCAGTAAGCCATAAGCCGGATCGGCTACGTAAATTTTCCCCCTTTTGATTTTATATACAACGACAAAATGCTCCTGTTTCCAGTGGACAATACAAGGTAACGGAACCTGTTCCGTCAACTGCTCAAAGGAGGACCGCGCCCCGATGGATCGCATCCCAATCGATTCGGCCGCATCCGATATTCCCAGCATGGATACGCCTTCTCTGGTTAGGTAACTTCGGTCCCTCAGGGTTTGAAGTGAAAAATTTTTCCCGTAATGTTTTGCAATCATCCGGAGGCACGACGGACCGCAGTCCATGGCATCCAGTTGCTTAAAGAAGGGAAATCGCTGCATGTACAGATAGTTTAATCCCAGGAAATGTTTCTGAACAAATATAACGGGAATCAATTATATTCAAAACAAAATGCTTTTTTATGTATAGTTCAAGAGGTTATATTCGATAAAATATATTCTAAAACATATTTCCACTCCTCAATTTAACCTCTTCTTACCTTCCGCTTCCGCGAAAAAAAATGCGATAATTCTGAATGACAAGTTATTTAAGACGAAAAACCAATGTCCACATCCGGGAAAAACTGTCAAGCCACAACCATGAAAGGATTGTGTCTTGTTAAATAATTTTTAATTTTGATAGACTTGTTTGGCACCTGCCGAAAATAAAAACAGGTGTCGTTTTTCTATTCGAAACCTTTAAACATTTTTTCCATCCTAAAAACTTTGACTACACATGAAAGTATACCAAACCAATGAGATTAGGAATCTGACGTTACTGGGTAATGCCGGCGCCGGGAAAACCACCCTCGCGGAGACAATGCTCTACGAGGGTGGCGTTATCAACCGAATGGGTGAAGTAGGCAACAAAAACACCGTTTCTGACTATCACCGGGTTGAACAGGAGTACGGAAACTCCGTTCACCCAACCGTCCTCTATACCGAATACAACGGTTGCAAACTGAACATCATCGATACGCCCGGAATGGACGACTTTGTCGGTGGTGTGATTCCCGCCCTCAGTGTTGCAGCTACCGGACTCATGGTTTTTAACACCGTGAACGGAGTAGAAGTAGGAACCGAAATTGCCAACCGCAACGCAGCCAAATTCCACACCCCGCTAATTTTCGTGATGAACCACCTGGATCACGAAAACACGAACTGGGACATGTCAATTGACTCGGCGAAAGCCGCTTTCGGCAATAAACTGGCTATCATCCAGTATCCTGTAAATCCCGGTACCCGTTTCAACAAAGTGGTCGACGTACTGAAAATGAAAATGTACGAATGGCCTGCCAATGGTGGCGAACCCAAAATCATCGATATTCCTGAAGAAGAGAAAGAGAAGGCCAAACAAATGCACAACGATTTGGTGGAAATGGCCGCCGAAAATGATGAGGATTTGATGGAACTCTTCTTCGATAAAGGCGAACTCACCGAAGATGAAATGCGTACCGGCCTAAAGCTCGGAATGCTCGAACGTAGTGTTTTCCCCGTTTTCTGCGTATGCGCTTCCCGCGACATGGGAACCCGCCGATTGATGGAATTCATCATTAATGTGGCCCCACACCCCGGAGAACTTGCCCCGAAGAAAACCATTAATGACAAAGAAGTAAAAGCCGACGTTAATGGCCCGACTTCACTTTTTGTCTTCAAAACTTCCGTTGAACCGCACGTAGGTGAAATCACTTATTTCAAAGTGATGTCGGGAACTGTGAAAGAAGGCATGGACCTGATAAACACGGCCCGCAACGCCAAGGAACGGATTTCGCAAATTTACGCCGTTGCCGGTAAAAACCGGACCAAAGTAACAGAGATGGTCGCCGGAGATATCGGTGCCACCGTGAAACTGAAAGAGACCAAACACAATCATACGCTTTCCGACAAGGATGCAAATTATAAATTCCCGTCACTCCAATATCCGGAACCTCGCTACAGAACTGCCATCAAGGCGGTAAATGAGGCGGATGAGGAAAAGATGGGCGAATACCTGCACCGGATGGCAGAAGAGGATCCAACTTATATAATTGAGTACTCGAAAGAACTGAAACAGGTAATTGTGCACGGCCAGGGAGAATACCACCTCAATACCTTGAAATGGTATCTTGCCAATGAATTCAAAATTGATATTGAGTTTCTCAAACCAAAAATTCCTTACCGGGAAACAATTACTAAAGCCGCACAAGCCGATTATCGTCACAAAAAACAGAGTGGTGGTGCCGGACAGTTCGGTGAAGTTCATATGATTATCGAGCCTTATGAAGAAGGCATGCCCGCTCCTTCGATGTTCAAAATTGACGGGAAAGAATGGAAAGTCAATGTTCGCGGTACCGATGAGCACAAACTGCCATGGGGTGGAAAACTAGTCTTCTGCAACTGCATCGTTGGAGGTTCCATCGACGCCCGATTCCTTCCGGCCATTCTGAAAGGAATTATGGAAAAAATGGAAGAAGGTCCGCTGACTGGTTCATATGCCCGCGACATCCGCGTTTTTATTTACGATGGAAAAATGCACCCGGTTGATTCCAATGAAATTTCGTTCAAACTGGCCGGACGACACGCCTTTAGTGACGCATTCAAAAAAGCTGGCGCCAAAATTCTGGAGCCTGTCTACGATGTAGAAGTGCTGGTGCCATCCGACCATATGGGCGATGTGATGAGCGACCTCCAGGGACGCCGTGCCCTCATTATGGGCATGAGCTCAGAAAAAGGATTCGAAAAAATCGTGGCAAAAGTGCCGCTGAAAGAGATGGATCGCTACTCCACAGCATTAAGTTCGCTGACCCAGGGACGGGCTATGTTCACCATGAAATTTTCGAATTACGAAAAAGTTCCGGGCGACATTCAGGAAGAGTTGCTTGCTGCTTACGAAGCAGAACAAGTCGAAGAATAAATTGTCTTTTCCAACCTATGACTAACTTAAAACCCCTGACTCCTTAATTTGGAGCAGGGGTTTTTCATGTTCAATTTTATCTGCTGTGTTATGTCACCTTAGGAGGTGAATAAATCCTTTTCGTTTTCGTCGTGTCCCGTCGCGCCCCACCGCATCGATCACAAAAAAGTATACACCAGCAGAGGCTGGTTTTCCACCAATCTTGCCATCCCACGCCGCCAGCTCAGAGTCTTCAGGGATATAGCCACTCTTTTTAAAATGGTGAACGGTCCGCCCCCAGCGATTCAGGACCTGAAAATCGAGCGATTCCAACGAACGTGTTTCAATTTTCAAAACATCGTTCATGCCATCGCCATTTGGCGTAAAAACAGGCGGCACCATCACCAATGAGGTATCCACCACAATGTAATCGCTCAGATAAAAAGTATCCCGGCAGGTAAAATTCGGATTCTCTTTTGCGGCAACCAACTTCACCATGTAACGTCCCGAATTCTCGTACGTGTAAACGGGATTCACGCCAGCCAGCACTTCCATAATGGAATCAACCGGCTGAGTTGTCGTGGATGCTTCTTCGCGGATAGCGCTAATATCGCGGAACAAAAACCATTCGAATTTGTCATTGTCGGCATTAATCGATTCGTTATTGAACTGCACGTCCAACGGTGCCTGTGGATTACTATACTGCGGATCGCTTTTCTGGCTGGTAGTCCAGGAGAATTTTGCTTCCGGCACAACCGATTGGTACGTTACCGTGGAAGTAGCTGCACAACCAGCCCGGTTGGTGACTTCCAGCCGGTAGTCGGTGTTTTGTGCCGGTACATCATACATGGTAAAAGCAGGCTGCGTAGACAAACGTGAGCCACCATCGTACCAGGCATACGTATCATTCGGAGCCAGCACAACCTGCTGATTCGAGCTGATATCATAGTAAATAAAAGTAGAACCCGTTACCGTCGATTCAAGATGAAAAGAACTACAGGTCGATGCTGTTACAGCCGCAGTTACCTGCAACCAACTGTTAAACACCCAGGACCGGAAAGAATAATTATTGCCGCCATCGGTAAATGAAACCTGGTAACAACCATCGGCCAGATTTTGAATAACAGAAGACGCTCCGCTTTCGGTGGCATACGCATCGAAACTGCCCGTTGCGCTGTTGTATTTAGTCCAGTTGAATGTAACGACACTACCCGCAGACGTTGCCTGCAATTCGGCAATTTGCTGCCCCTGCTGTGTGCAGAAATAATAAACCATATCATTATTCGGGGTAACCGGATAACTTGTCCTTTCCGAAAAATCAGAGGCGGGGGCATTAAGTTGCTGTGCAGTTGTCAGCAATGCCATTCCAGGCACAAAAAAAACAACAAGACATACTTTGATAATCAATGGGTTAATTTGCATGCAGGTAATTCTTTGCGGTTAAACCTGAATACAAGTATAAAAATAATCGACGGGAATTAATTTGAATTCCTTTACAGACCATTGAAATTTTTCCATACAGGCAGTTATATTTGCAAGTGGTTCTGAATAGAATCCAGTATTTTTAACCGATTAATCCACTCCCGTCGTGAACGACTACCTCAATGAATTAAATGAAGCCCAACGCAATGCCGTTGTCAACACCGAAGGGCCTTCGCTGGTAATTGCCGGTGCCGGTTCAGGGAAAACACGCGTGCTAACATACCGGATTGCTCACTTGCTGAAGAATGGTGTTCCGCCTTCGTCTGTACTGGCACTTACCTTCACCAACAAGGCAGCCCGCGAAATGAAGGAACGAATTGCCAAAATTGTGGGTCCTCAAACAGCCCGATATCTCTGGATGGGAACATTTCACTCCATTTTTGCCAGAATCCTTCGTGGCGAAGCAGAAATCATCGGCTACCCGTCCAGCTTCACTATTTACGACACACAGGACACCAAAAGCCTGCTGAAGACCATCATCAAGAACATGAAACTTGATGATAAAACCTACAAGCCTGGTTTGGTTTATAGCCGCATTTCGGCAGCCAAGAATAACCTCATTACACCAATGGCTTATCTGCAAAACAGTGAGATTCGGGAAGCTGACCAGGCATCGCGAATGCCCCGGCTTGCTGAAGTTTACAAAGAATACGCCCGCCGCTGTAGAAATGCCGGCGCCATGGATTTTGACGATCTGCTGCTGCAAACGAATTTGTTATTCAAGAACCACGAGGAAATCCTGGCAAAATATCAGCAGCGCTTCAAATACATTTTGGTCGACGAGTACCAGGATACCAACTTTTCGCAATACCTGATTGTAAAAAAGCTGGCTCTGGGTCACGAAAATATTTGCGTGGTTGGCGACGACGCCCAAAGCATTTACTCCTTCCGGGGAGCCAAAATTGAAAATATCCTGAACTTCCGGAAAGATTATCCGGAATTCAACACATATAAGCTGGAGCAGAATTATCGGTCGACACAAACCATCGTGGACGCGGCCAACAGTCTCATCGAAAAAAATAAACACCAGCTTCCCAAACGGGTATTCAGTGAAAACGCCGAAGGAGAAAAAATTCAGGTAATCGGTGCATTGACCGACAACGAAGAAGGCTACCTGGTGGCAAATGAGATTATCGATACCCGGATGAACCATCAGCACCGGTTTGCCGACTTTGCCATTCTGTATCGGACCAATGCGCAGTCGCGTATTTTTGAAGAGGCTTTGCGAAAGCGCAATATCCCTTATAAAATATATGGAGGCCTGTCGTTTTATCAACGCAAGGAAATTAAGGATTTGCTGGCCTACTACCGGTTAACCATTAACGTGAAAGATGACGAAGCATTGAAGCGGGTTATCAATTATCCGGCACGTGGAATTGGCAATACCACCATGGGCCGGCTGGAGGCCTATGCAATTCAGAACGATCAAAGTATTTGGGATATTGCCTCCAATCCGGACGATTGCCAAACGGCCGGGCTGAACGCAGGGACACAACGCAAAGTAGCCGGTTTTATTCACATGATTGAAGGATTTGCCAGACAATTAACTTCGATGGAGGCTTATGAACTGGCCTTGAAAATTGCTACGGAAAGCGGCATGCTAAAAGAGTTTTACAAGGATAAAACGCCGGAAAACCTGAGCCGGTACGAGAATGTCCAGGAATTACTGAATGCGGTTCAGGATTTTTCGCTGAACGCAAAAGAAGAAGGACGTCCAAACCAGCTCAATAATTTCATGGAGGAGGTTGCCCTGCTCACCGATCAGGATACTGATAAAGAAGAAGATTTTGATAAGGTGACCTTGATGACGGTCCACTCATCAAAGGGACTGGAGTTTAAAAATGTGTTCATCGTTGGTTTGGAAGAGAATCTTTTCCCATCAGGATTCTCCGGGACCTTAACGGGAGCAGAACTCGAAGAAGAAAGACGCCTTTTTTATGTGGCCCTCACCCGGGCCAAAGAAAATGCCTGGCTGTCATTTGCCAAACAGCGTTATCGCTGGGGAAACCTGGAATTTTGCAATCCCAGCCGTTTTATTGGTGAAATCGATGAGCAATTTCTCAACATGAAATCGGGTGGCCTCCAGGCTCACCTTCCCCGGCGCGAATCCGTTCCGCCTGCAAAAGAAGAAGCCCCCATAAGAAGAAATCCGATGGGCATTCGTAGTCAACAGGGGAATGAACATCTGGGCAAACGACTCACCCGCATAAACGAAGCCAGCCGGCAAAACACAGCCGCATTTACCGGAAGCGATCCGGAGGAAATTCAGGCGGGTATGTTTGTGGAGCACCAACGTTTCGGGCGGGGGAAAGTCATTGCCATCGAGGGAACAATGCCCGACCGGAAGGCAAAGGTCTTCTTCCCCAATGCCGGAGAAAAACACCTGTTGCTGAAATTTGCCAAATTGAAAATTGTAGAATAGCCATTGGCAGCAAACGAATATTCGTTTTCCATACCCCGAAAATCTTAACTTTTTGTAATATGCGGCAAAAGAATTAGATTTGTGATCGAAATCCCTCGTGCTTTTGCCTGATATTCCCGCATTATGCAAATGCCACTTAACCGAAGATACTTTTCAATGGATTATAACTCGAATCGTAAAAAACTGAAACTTCCTGAATACGGAAGGAATATTCACAAGATGGTTGATTACGTGGTTTCTATCGAAGACCGCGAAGAAAGGAACCGTGCAGCCAATCAAATTATCGAGATTATGGGAAACATGTATCCCTATCTGCGTGATGTCAGCGACTTCAGGCATAAATTATGGGATCACATCGCCATCATGTCCGATTTCAAACTCGATATTGACTACCCGTATGATCCTCCCCGTCCGGAAACCTTTCTTGAAAAACCCAAGCCGGTGCCTTACGATCATACACCCATAAAATATCGTCACTACGGAAAACTTATTGAAAAGATGATTGAGCAAGCTTCCCAGTACGAAGATGGAAGTCCGGAGAAAAAGCAGCTCATTCAAATGCTGGCTAATCAGATGAAAAAATCATTTGTGGTCTGGAATAAGGAAACAGTAAATGATGATAAAATACTAAAGGACCTGGAAGAATTATCAGGAGGCACCCTGAAAATTGAACAAGCCCCCAGGCTTGCCGATGCACGCGACATACTCAGAACCGGCGGGAACAGTAATAAAAAGAAAACCAAAGGAGCAAACCGGAAACATAAGTAATTAGCGACTTACATGGCACGGTTTATCATAGAAGGTGGCCAACAACTCACCGGAGAACTGATTCCTCAGGGCGCCAAAAACGAAGCTTTACAGGTTATTTGTGCAGTTTTGCTCACCGACGAGGAAGTAAATATCTCCAACATTCCCGAAATCAGCGATGTTCTGAAGCTCATCGAAACACTGAAAGGATTTGGCGTGAAAGTTACCCGTAAAGAGAAAGGGAATTACGACTTTCAGGCCAATCAAGTCAACATCAACTACATCAATACTGAAGAATTCAGGAAGCTGGCTGGTGGCTTGCGCGGTTCCATCATGATAATCGGTCCGCTATTAGCTCGTTTTGGGAGAGGGATCATTCCGCAGCCTGGCGGCGATAAAATCGGTCGCCGCAGATTAGACACCCACTTCATCGGACTCGAAAAGATGGGCGCTGATTTCCATTATGATGCCGATAAATGTCAATACCAAATTAAGGCGGACCAACTAAGCGGCGCCTACATGCTCCTTGATGAAGCTTCGGTGACCGGCACAGCCAACCTGATAATGGCCGCAACGCTGGCCAAAGGAACCACAACAATTTACAATGCTGCCTGCGAGCCCTATGTGCAGCAGTTGTGCAAAATGCTCAATTCGATGGGGGCAAACATCAGTGGGATTGGCTCCAATCTGTTGACTATTGATGGTGTTGACTCGCTTAGTGGTTGTAATCACTCGCTGCTACCCGATATGATTGAAATAGGAAGTTTTATCGGCCTCGCAGCCATGACTTCCTCCGCTCTGTCAATTAAAAATGTTTCATTACATGACCTGGGCATCATTCCCGATGCTTTTCGACGGTTAGGCATTCATGTTGAAAACCGGGGCAACGATCTTTTTATTCCGTCCCAGAAACATTACGAAGTGGAATCGTTTATCGACGGTTCCATCATGTCAATTGCCGATGCGCCCTGGCCCGGATTAACCCCCGACTTGCTCAGTGTATTTCTTGTGGTAGCAACACAGGCGCGGGGTAGTGTTTTGATACACCAAAAAATGTTCGAAAGCCGCCTGTTTTTTGTTGACCGGTTGATTGACATGGGCGCCAAAATTATTCTCTGCGACCCTCATCGCGCAACTGTTATCGGGCTTGACCGGGCAGTCCAACTAAGAGGAACTCACATGACATCTCCTGACATCCGTGCCGGAGTAGCGCTGCTTATCGCCGCTCTCTCCGCTACGGGCACTTCTACCATCGATCACATCGAACAAATAGACCGGGGTTACGAAGCGATCGACGTTCGGTTGAACAGTCTTGGCGCGAAGATTGTAAGAGAATCGTAAGGAACGCAATTCCTGAACGTCGAAAAAACATAGACATGAAATATCGCACTTTCACCTTATCATTATTAATATCCGCTTTTATTGCCTTTGCGGCCCAAACAAGCTTCGCCAAAGATCATAAGAATAAAAGCACTTTTCCTCCTGTCGGAACGTCAATAGGAAGAACTGCGCCCAATATCGTGGAAACCGGCATCAATGGCGATACCCTTAAACTTTCCGCTCTTCGCGGAAAAATGGTTTTGATCGACTTTTGGGCATCGTGGTGTGGACCTTGCCGCCGGGAAAATCCGAATGTGGTAAAAGCTTACGATGAGTTTAAGGACAAGAATTTCATTGAAGGCGAGGGCTTTACCATTTTTAGTGTTTCGCTCGACCAAAGTCACATTGCCTGGGAACGCGCCGTTAAAATGGACGGTTTGTCATGGCCATGGCAAGTAAGTGATTTGAAAGGCTGGATGTCAAAATATGCGGGGGTTTATGGTGTACGCGGTATTCCCACCAATTTCCTCATCAATGGCAATGGTGTTATTGTTGCCAGAAATTTACGTGGTAACCGATTGATTGAGACACTTTCGACCTTGCAAAAATAATTTGTAAACAGTCCGATAGGATTCCTTACTTTTGCGGACAAATCTGTTTCGACTCAATCGTTTTGACAGTCGGCCGGGAATAAAAATGTCAAATTGTCCGAAATCAGCAATTGGCAAAAATTTTGTTGACCAGTGACGAACTCGTTTAGAAAACTTTATTCGTATGAGCAAGGAAAAAAACAAACAGGAGGAACAAAAGGATATGAATACCAATAAAATGGAAGAACAAGAAGTAACAAAGGACAACTCCTCCGAAGGTAACGAAGTTTCAACTGCTGAAAAAGAACAGCAATCAGAAGAGAAACATGAGGATAAAAAAGACAATAAAAAGTCAAAAAAAGACAAAGACGCAGACAAAATAGCAGCGTTGGAAAAGCAGATTGAACAGATGAATGACAAATATCTGCGTCTTTCTGCTGAGTTTGATAACTACCGCAGAAGAACATTGAAGGAAAAAATGGAACTGACCAAAACAGCTGGCGAAAGTATTTTGACCAACATCCTTCCGGTTATTGATGATTTTGAACGCGCCATTGGCTCAATGGAACAAGGGCTTGATGAAAATGCTGTAAAAGACGGCCTGCTATTGATCTACAGCAAATTCAAAGATTTTCTGAATCAGAATGGCATTAAGGAAATAGAAGCCAACGGAACAGAATTCGATACCGATCTGCATGAGGCCCTGACGAAAATTCCGGCACCTTCCGAGGAACTAAAAGGCAAAGTGGTAGATGTTATCCAGAAGGGATATGTATTGAATGAGAAAGTGATTCGATTTGCCAAAGTAGTCGTTGGTGAATAAAAACGGAAGATTTTAACTGACAGGAAAGAAATCGGATAATGGCAAAAAGAGATTATTATGAAGTTTTGGGGGTTAGCAAAAGTGCAAGCCCGGAAGAGATAAAAAAAGCCTACCGAAAAAAGGCGATTCAGTTCCACCCGGACAAAAATCCGGGTGACAAAACGGCTGAAGAGAATTTTAAAGAGGCTGCCGAGGCTTACGAAGTACTAAGCAACCCTGAAAAACGTCAGAGATATGACCAATTTGGACACTCCGGCCTTGGCGGTGGTCAAGGTGGATTCAGTGGCCACGACATGTCCATGGACGATATCTTCTCCATGTTTGGTGATATTTTTGGTGGCGGATTTGGCGGATTTGGCGGGTTCGGTTCCGGAGGCGGACGCACACACCACCACATAAACCGTGGTTCGAACCTTCGGGTAAAAGCCAACCTGACACTGAAAGAGATTGCTCATGGTACGGAAAAGAAAATAAAAGTTAAGAAATACGTTACCTGCGATAGCTGTCACGGTAGTGGAGCGAAAGGAAGCAACGGATACAGCACCTGTTCCACGTGCCACGGTTCCGGCCAGGTTACACGCATCAGTAATACTTTCCTTGGGCAGATGCAGACAACATCCACCTGTCCTACCTGTGGTGGCGAGGGCCAGATCATTACACACAAGTGTGACAAATGCCACGGCGAAGGGATTATTAGAGGTGAAGAAATTATCAACATTAAAATACCGCCCGGCGTAGCGGACGGTATGCAACTTTCCGTTAGCGGAAAAGGAAATGCAGCCCGGCGTGGTGGCGTGCCCGGCGATTTGCTGGTACTCATCAACGAAGTAAAAGACCCCGACCTGATTCGAGACGAGAACGATTTGATTTACAATCTTTATGTATCGTTCCCCGATCTGGCGCTGGGCACTACTGCTGAGATTCCAACGGTTGACAACAAGGTAAAAGTGAAAGTGGACGCCGGCACCCAACCGGGAAAAATTCTTCGCCTTCGCGGAAAAGGGTTACCCGATTTGAATGGTTACGGACGCGGCGATTTGCTGGTTCGCATTCATGTATGGGTACCGAAGAAGCTTAGCAACGAAGAAAAGAAACAACTGGAAAAGCTTCAAGAATCGGATAATTTCAGTGCAAAAAATGTCGGTTCAGAAGACCGAAATTTCTTTGACAAGGTAAAAGATATGTTCTGATAAAGGGAGGCAATCTTTCCATTGCCTCTTCTTTCATATATGGGTAATGCCCATAATTAATGCTCCATAATTCTTATTTCGCATTAATTAAACATTAAAATACCTCCATTATTTTCGGCTGCTGTTGCATCGTTTTTCTAAAATATGTATCATTGCAGCAATAATAAGATTATGAACAACGCAATTTTCCATTACGGTCATCATCATTTCCTGCTAAAAGGTAGGCCGTAATTGGAATGTATAAAAATATTCATCAAAATTAACAGGCTTACCTTAATTAAGGTAGGCCTTTTTTTCATCTAAAAATTTGTCATGAACTCAACATTACGCATCGCGATTCAGACCAAAGGCCGCCTGAATGAAGATTCAGTCGGTTTGATTAAAGAAACCGGCATTGATCTGATTTCCGGCAAGAGAAGACTCATCTCTGCAGCCAAAAATTTTCCCATGGAAGTTTTGTATCTTCGGGACGATGATATCCCACAGTCAGTTGCTGACGGCGTTGCTGATATCGGGATCGTTGGTTTAAACGAAGTGGCCGAGAAAAAGCAGCAGGTTGATATCATCAAACATTTGGGCTTCAGTAAGTGCCGTCTTTCACTGGCCATTCCACAGTCGATGGCCGCTGAATATCCTGGACCAAAATGGTTTAACGGGACGAAAATCGCCACCTCCTATCCGGAGGTTCTGAAGGAATTTTTGGCCGAGAAGAAAATTGATGCGGATATTCATGTGATTACCGGTTCTGTGGAAATTGCCCCGGGTATTGGTCTGGCTGATGCCATTTTCGATATTGTGAGTTCCGGAAGTACGTTGGTGAGCAACCGGCTGAAAGAAGTGGAAGTGGTAATGAAATCAGAGGCTGTTTTGGTTGCTAATAAAAAACTGTCCAAAGAGAAACAAGGCATCCTTGATGAGCTGATTTTCAGAATTGAGTCAGTGGAAATGGGGAAAGGGAAGAAATATATCCTGCTAAATGCACCAAACCATAAATTAGATAAAATTGTTGAAGTACTGCCCGGAACTACTTCTCCGACCGTAATGCCGCTGGCAAGAGAAGGCTGGAGTTCACTTCACTCTGTTATCGACGATAATGAATTTTGGGAAGTAATCGGTAACCTGAAGAAAAATGGAGCAGAGGGAATCCTGGTTGTACCCATTGAAAAAATGATACAATAAAAATCCAATCAATGCAGATTCACAATTATCCCCTATTTAATACCTGGCCCAAAATTCTTTCACGCCCGGCCAACAACTACTCTTCGATTAACAGTACCGTCAGGATGATTCTTGACAATGTGAAGAAGAAAGGTGATGCCGCTGTCCGTGATTATACGCGTCGTTTCGATGGAGCCGACCTGGAAGAATTCAGGGTAAGCAAGGACGAATTGGAAAAGGCTGCTCAAATGATTGAGCCCAAACTGAAAGAAGCCATCCAGAAAGCAGCTAAAAATATCCTCGCCTTTCACGAGATACAGAAGCCGCCCATGCGGATGGTTGAAACAACACCCGGCGTAAAATGCTGGCAAAAATCTGTACCGATCGATAAGGTTGGACTTTATATTCCAGGGGGATCTGCACCGTTGTTCTCCACTGTTTTAATGCTCGGTATTCCTGCTCAAATTGCCGGTTGCAAAGAGATTATTCTCTGTACGCCCCCTAATGAAAAAGGCGAAATTCATCCGGCTATCCTGTTTGCTGCCGGGTTGGTCGAAGTTTCCAGAATCTATAAAATTGGCGGAGTCCAAGCCATCGGAGCCATGGCTTATGGAACCGAGACCGTTCCCCGCGTATATAAAATCTTCGGCCCGGGCAACTCATGGGTTACCGCTGCAAAACAAGCCGTATCGGTTAACGATTGTGCTATTGATATGCCTGCCGGTCCATCGGAACTGGCCATTATGGCTGACGAATCGGCCAACCCTGAATTCATCGCAGCCGATTTGTTATCACAAGCAGAACACGGCCCCGATAGCCAGGTAATTCTGGTGACAACCGAAGAGCCTCTTATTACCAAGGTATTGCAGGCAATCGACAGGCAAATGTCAGAATTGCCACGTGCGGCTATTGCTACCAAAGCGTTGGAAAACAGTCGGGCTATTCTGGTG
This sequence comes from Prolixibacter sp. SD074, assembly GCF_009617895.1. Taxonomy (NCBI): domain Bacteria; kingdom Pseudomonadati; phylum Bacteroidota; class Bacteroidia; order Marinilabiliales; family Prolixibacteraceae; genus Prolixibacter; species Prolixibacter sp. SD074. Next base: position 3,880,008 of record NZ_BLAW01000001.1, on the reverse strand, counting down.
AACGACGAAGAGCAAATGGTTGAACTCATCAACTTTTATGCACCTGAGCACCTCATCATTGCCACACGAAATACCACCAACCACGCCGATCGTATTACCAATGCCGGATCTGTTTTTCTGGGCAATTTCACGCCTGAAAGTGCCGGGGACTATGCTTCCGGGACAAATCACACACTCCCGACACAGGGATGGGCCCGTTCATTCAGCGGACTAAACCTGGAAAGCTTCTGCAAAAAAATTACGTTTCAGGAAATTTCCAGGGACGGCATTCAGCAGTTGGGGCCTATCATCGAAGCTATGGCCGAGGGTGAATTGCTTTTCGCCCATAAGAATGCAGCGACTTTGCGTATCAACTCTAGCGATGAATCATAGATCATGACATTCGATATACAAAAACTGTTGCGCGACAACATCCGAAAATTGAAACCCTATTCTTCGGCTCGTGATGAATTTTCGGGCGAGGCCGCGGTTTTTCTCGATGCCAACGAAAATCCGTTCAATGCGCCGTACAACCGGTATCCCGACCCGAGGCAAAAAGAACTGAAAAGCAAGATTGCGCCGGTAAAAAACATACCTGCTGAAAACATCTTCCTCGGCAACGGAAGCGATGAGCCCATCGATTTGCTGATTCGGGCATTTTGTTCACCCGAAGTGGATAGCATCGTTGCCATCGCCCCCACCTACGGAATGTACCGTGTGGCTGCCGATGTGAACGATGTCAAAGTGATTGAAGCTCCATTGAATGCAGATTATACCCTCTCGGTGAAAACTGTTCTAAATACAGTCACACCCTATACCAAAATGGTTTTCCTCTGCTCCCCCAACAATCCTACCGGGAATGCTTTGAAAAGAGAAGCCATGCTGGAAATCATGAATAATTTCGAAGGTTTGGTTGTTGTTGATGAAGCCTATATCGACTTTTGCCCGGAGAAATCGCTTCTGCCATTACTGGCAGAGCATCCCAACCTGGTAGTTTTACAAACATTCTCGAAAGCATGGGGAATGGCTGGTATTCGACTGGGAATGGCATTTGCCGGCCAGGATATTATTGACGTACTGAACCGCATCAAATATCCGTACAATATCAATATCCTGACACAGCTAAAAGCGATGGAGCTGATCGGGTTAGAGAAAGAAAAATCAGACTGGGTAAAGGTTTTGGTTTCAGAAAGAGAAAAGCTGGCAGAGAAACTGCAGGAGTTTCCATTTGTCGTCAAGGTTTTTCCCAGCGATGCAAATTTCTTACTGGTGAAGACACTCGATCCGCGTGGAATTTACAATTACCTGGTCGATGAAAAAATTATTGTTCGCGACCGCTCCGGAGTCGCACTTTGTGAAGGTAGCCTGCGTATTAGTGTTGGTTCGGAGATGGAAAACCAACGATTGATTGAAGCTCTGGAAACATTGGTTTAACAGGCTTTCAATACATTCTTCTAAAAATGAAAAAGAAAAAAATACTCTTCATCGACAGGGACGGAACGCTGGTGGTTGAACCGCCGGAGGATTATCAGCTGGATTCACTGGAAAAGCTGGAATTCATTCCGGGCGTTTTTCGCAACCTGTATAACATCAGAAACCTGCTCGATTTTGAGCTGGTGATGGTGACCAACCAGGACGGACTGGGAACGGGTTCGTTTCCGGAAGAAAACTTCCTCCCGGCCCACAATAAAATGTTGAAAGCTTTCGAAAACGAAGGCATCACCTTCGACAACATACATATCGATCGCACATTCCCGGAAGAAAATGCTCCTACGCGAAAACCTGGCACCGCATTGTTGCAAAAATATCTTGGTGAAGAATACGATTTATCCAGTTCTTTTGTCATCGGCGATCGCCCGACCGATGTGGAACTGTCCAGGAATCTGGGAGCTAAAGCCATCTTCTTCTCTGCAAAGGAAATCGAAAACGAAGAATTAAAAGCTTACTGCGCTTTGACAACTAATAGCTGGGAAGAAGTCTTTCAATTCCTGGCAACAGGCGAACGAACCGCGACCATTGAGCGGAAGACAACTGAAACAAAAATTAGCATTACCATCGATTTGGATGGCTCCGGCAAAGGAAATATCTCCACCGGGCTGGGTTTTTTCGATCATATGCTCGACCAAATTGCCCGGCACTCCGGTTGCGACTTAACCATTCATGTAAATGGCGACCTCGAAGTGGACGAACACCATACCATTGAAGATACGGGTATTGCCCTTGGAAACGCCTTCCGGCAAGCGCTGGGTGATAAACGCGGCATTGAACGTTACGGCTTTTGCCTTCCGATGGACGATTGCCTGGCCCAGGTTGCCCTCGACTTTGGCGGCAGACCGTGGCTGGTGTGGGAATCAGATTTCAAGCGGGAAATGATTGGTGATGTTCCCACAGAGATGTTTTTCCACTTTTTTAAATCATTTTCCGATGCAGCACTCTGCAATTTGAACATTAAAGCGGAAGGAACAAATGAACATCATAAAATAGAAGGAATATTTAAAGCATTTGCCAAATCGATCCGGATGGCAATACGAAAAGATCCCATGAAAAATTCGTTGCCCTCGACTAAAGGAACGCTTTGAGATGAAAGTTTTTTATTAATATAATTTTTGTTCGTCCCTGAAAAACGAACGTTCATCGTATAAAAACAAATAGTAAAATTCGTGGAAAGTATTAAATCAGTACACATCGAAAAGAATACGGCTATCCTTCTGATTCACTGCCCCGACCAGCAAGGCATCCTGGTAGCTGTTACCGAATTCCTGAACCGGAACAAGGGTAACATTATTTACCTCGATCAACATGTTGACCGAGAGGAGAAATTATTCTACATGCGTGTCGAATGGGAACTGGACGGGTTTGTTATTCCCCGTGAAAAGATTGCCGAATATTTCGAGACACTGGTCGCCGGCCGCTTCCATATTACTTTTTGGCTCCACTTTTCGGATAAACCGCCGCGAATGGCCGTTTTTGTGTCCAAACTATCCCACTGCCTCTTTGACATCCTTGCCCGATACACTGCCGGGGAATGGGAAGTAGAAGTTCCACTAATTATCAGCAATCACGAGAAGCTGGCTCCCGTTGCACAGCAATTCGAAATTGATTTTGAATACGTACCGATAACGAAAGAAAATAAAGCAGAACAAGAACAAAAGGAACTACAGTTACTAACGGATTACAAAATAGACTTTGTTGTTCTAGCCAGGTACATGCAGGTTTTATCCGATAAATTTGTCAAACACTACCCCAACAAAATTATCAATATTCACCATTCATTCCTTCCGGCATTTGCAGGTGCCAAACCGTATCATGCTGCTCATGCCCGCGGTGTAAAAATTATCGGGGCAACCAGCCATTACGTAACCCCGAAGCTCGATGCCGGTCCAATCATTGCCCAGGATGTGGCCCGGATTTCCCACATCGACACGGTTAACAGCCTAATGAGAAAAGGACGTGATTTAGAGAAGATTATCCTAAGTGAAGCGGTCTACAAACATCTCGAACGAAAGATTCTTGTATATAATAACAGAACTGTTGTTTTCAACTAAAAATTCCTTCCGTCATGCAGAACTATTACAATGTAATTCGATTATCAGTTATCGTGCTCCTGCTGACAATTACAGTAAAAGCACAATCGGCAACCAACAAAACCAGAAAACAGAAAGTGCCGGCCAGTTATGGCTATATTCTGGAGCCGGGCGATAAGATTCCTGAATTTTCCATGACCATGGCCGATAGCACAAAAGTTTCCAGCACTGACTGGAAAGGTAAAGTGGTCATGCTCCAGTTTACAGCAAGCTGGTGCGGAGTTTGCCGTCACGAAATGCCGCACATTGAAAAGGAAATATGGGGAAAACACAAAGATAATCCTGATTTCGTCCTTATTGGAATAGATAGGGACGAGCCAGTGGACGTTGTAAAGCGTTATGCTTCCGATATGAAAATTACGTATCCACTTGCTCTTGACCCGGGTGCCCATATTTTCGGGCTGTTCGCTGATAAAGCGGCTGGCGTCACCCGGAATGTCGTCATCGATAAAACCGGAAAAATCGTTTTTATGACACGCCTCTATAAAACGGATGAGTTCAATGAGATGAAAAAAGTAATCGACTCATTACTTAAACAATAACACGTATTCAATACTGAATGGAAGTAGCCATTATTAAATACAATGCCGGAAACATCATGTCGGTTGAGCTGGCGCTGAAAAGACTGGGTGTGAATGCTACCATTACAGCCGATCCGGAAATTATCCGAAAGGCAGACCGGGTTATTTTCCCCGGCGTAGGTGAGGCATCCACTACCATGGCCTGGTTGCGGGAACACAAACTGGATACACTCATCACCGGCCTCAAACAACCTGTTTTGGGAATCTGTCTGGGCCTCCAGCTCATGTGCTCGCACAGCGAGGAAGGTGATGTGGATTGCCTGGGTATTTTTCCCGAAAAGGTAAAGAAATTTGTGCCGGAACCGGGACAGGAGAACATTACAAAAGTACCGCACATGGGATGGAACAGCATCAGTAACCTGAAAAGTGATTTGTTCGGTGCTTCGCTGGAGAACCAGTATGTTTACTTTGTCCATTCATATTACGCCGCCGCAGGAGACGACACCGCTGCCATTTGCAATTACATTACGCCGTTCAGTGCCGCTTTGCATCGCGATAATTTTTATGCAACACAATTTCATCCCGAAAAAAGCGGACCGGTTGGTGCGCGAATTCTGGAAAACTTTATCAACCTCAAAGCACGCTAACGAAGAGATTTGCCATGATTGAAATTATTCCGGCAATTGATATTATCGATGGAAAATGTGTCCGCCTGAACCAGGGCGACTATGCACAGAAGAAGGTTTACAACGAAAATCCGCTGGAAGTGGCCCGTTCGTTTGAAGATGCCGGATTGAGACGGCTTCACCTGGTTGATTTGGACGGTGCCAAAGCCAGCCATATTGTTAATCACAAAATACTGGAAAGTATTTCGACTAACACATCGTTGACAATTGACTTTGGCGGCGGACTGAAATCGGATGAAGACTTACGCATTGCGTTTGAATCTGGCGCTGCGATGATTACCGGTGGAAGTATTGCCGTTAAATCGCCTGATGTATTTCAATCGTGGTTGGAGAAATTTGGCAGCGGGCGCATTATTCTGGGCGCCGATGCGCACAACCGTAAAATCGCCGTTTCGGGCTGGCTGGAAACCACCGATACCGACATCATTGAATTTATTTCCCTTTGGCAGGAAAAAGGCGTGACACAGGTTATCAGCACCGACATCAGCCGCGACGGTATGTTATCGGGACCGGCCGCCGAACTTTACCGTGACATTCTGGCCCAGATTCCGGAACTATATTTGATTGCCAGTGGCGGCATCAGCTCCATGCAGGACATTCTTGACCTGGATGCAGCAAATATTCCGGCCGTCATCACCGGAAAAGCCATTTATGAAAACCGGATTTCCCTGGAGGAAATCGGCCGTTATTACGCCAAAAACAGCTAATGCATGCTTGCAAAACGAATCATACCCTGCCTCGATATTAAAGACGGACAAACCGTTAAAGGCATCAACTTTGTCAACATCCAAAACGTGGGTGACCCGGTTGAACTGGGAGCATTGTACGCCGAACAGGGGGCCGACGAGTTGGTTTTCCTGGACATCACCGCCACGCACGAAGGCCGGAAGACTTTTGTCGATTTGGTCAGACGAATTGCCCGCGAAATTAATATCCCCTTCACGGTAGGTGGCGGAATCAGCGAACTGAAAGATGCTGACAAGTTGCTGGGCGCCGGCGCCGATAAAATTTCTATCAATTCATCAGCTGTGCGAAATCCTTCGTTGATTGATAATTTAGCAAAGAATTTTGGAAACCAGTTTGTTGTCGTAGCCATCGATGCACGTAAAACACCAAGCCACTGGGCGGTGACAGTCAACGGCGGCCGTATTGAAACCGACAAGGAGCTTTTTAGCTGGGCCAAAGAAGCGGAAAGCCGGGGTGCCGGTGAGATTCTTTTCACATCGATGGACCATGACGGTACCAAAAACGGATTTGCCAACGAAGAACTGGCTCAATTATCCGAAAGTTTGTCCATCCCGATCATTGCATCGGGAGGTGCCGGAAACATGGAGCATTTCGTTGATGTGTTTACCAAAGGAAAAGCCGATGCCGGACTGGCAGCCAGTATTTTTCACTTCCGTGAAATTGCGATTCCGGATCTGAAAAACTATTTACGTCAACAAGGAATTGTTGTCCGGTAAAGCCGGAATAATAAATGAATTAATTGTACTTCAAAAATAAGGAACAACAGAATGGAACTCGATTTTGACAAAGCCGGAAACGGATTAATTCCGGCCATTATTCAGGATAACGTGACCAACAAAGTTTTAATGTTGGGATTCATGAACAGGGAAGCCTACGATAAAACCGTAGCGGAAAACAAAGTCACTTTTTTCAGCCGGACCAAAAACCGGCTTTGGACCAAAGGAGAAGAATCAGGCAATTTCCTGCATGTGGTTTCCATCCAGTCCGATTGTGACGACGACACCCTGCTCATCAAGGTGAACCCCGCCGGACCGGTTTGCCATACAGGTACCGATACTTGTTGGGGCGAAGTGAACCGGGGCGATGATTTCATGTTCCTGAAAGAACTTCAGGATTTTATTGATAAACGAAAAGAAGAAATGCCCGAAGGGTCGTACACCACTTCCCTCTTCCAGAAAGGAACGGCCAAAATTGCGCAAAAAGTGGGCGAAGAAGCGGTCGAAACCGTTATCGAGGCGATGGCGAATAATGACGAACGTCTGCTGTACGAATCAGCAGATTTAATGTACCACCTCATCGTGCTGTTAACCTACAAAGGATACCGGCTGGAACACATTGCCCGTGAACTGAAAAAGAGACATCAATAACTTCTGCGTTCGTGAATTCAGGCATTTTATAAAATAAAACATAGCGTCTTTACGTTAATACCATGAATATGAAACATTTTCAAGGTATTACTTTTTACCGATAGCTGAGAAAACAATCATTATGGCCATCTAATTAGCTAATCACGATTGTTCTCACCGGCAGGTTGATTAACTTCAACCAATGTTTTCATTTGCTGAAAATCGTCACATAAAAATTCAATGTATGAAATGGTCAATTAAGTACCTGCTGCTTTTAATCATCCTGGCATTACCATTTGGTTTAAAAGCCGCTTCCCCAAAGGATTCTGCTGCTCCTGGCCCGGATGTCATCTATTCCGCACAGGACAAAGTTATTCTCAACCGGATTTTCACTGACTTATTGCCGAAGAAAGACTCTTCGATGGGACAGATAATGGTACTGGTTGGAAAAGAATTTTTGGGAACGCCGTACGTTGCGCATACGCTGGATAACCGCGATAAGGAAGCCTTGATTGTGAACCTCAGGGAACTGGATTGTACCACATACGTGGAAAATTGCCTCGCGATTGCGCGGACCATTAAAAGCGGAAAACCAACATTCAGGAAGTTTACCCGCGAACTGGAAAATGTTCGTTACCGAAATGGCAAACTTGACGGTTATCTGAGCCGGCTACACTATTTCAGCGAATGGATTTCCAACAACGAAAAGAAAGGCCTGGTCGAGGATGTGACTTACCAGATAGGAGGAAAACCCTTCCCGCTTGACCTTGATTTTATGAGCAATCATCCTGACGACTATCCGCAGTTGAAAAAACATCCGGAATGGGTCCCGGAAATGGCTCAACGCGAAAAAGAGATTTCCGGGAACTCATTTTTTTATATCAGCAAAGGAAAAATTGAGGAGGCTGAACCGGACATTCACGATGGTGACATTTTCGCGCTTACCTCGGCGATAAAAGGAATCGATATTATGCATGTGGGAATCATGCTGAAGGAAAACGGCCGGGTCCACATGATGCACGCTTCCTCTAAAGCCATGAAAGTGATTATTGGTGAAGTAACCATGGAAGATTACCTGAACGGAAGAAAGAATGTTTCCGGAATGATGGACATCCGGCCATTACCACCCAAAGACTGACAACATCTCTATTTTATACAAGTCCCCGGGGGAAATTCTTCCGGGATTTTTTTATGCCCGAAAATGCCGCAAAATCGCGATTCATCCCCTGCCCCGAGCTTACGACTAAAAACATCAAGACATAAATTAAAATTGTCAAGGTCTTATTTCAAAACATCAAGACGTAATTTCAGAACATACGGACCTGCTTTAAATTAAGTCCGGACTTTTTTAAAAAAGATCGGGGCCTTTTTTCGATCAGATCGGGACTTTCTTTCAACCAGGTCCTGACGGCCTGACGGGAGCATTCGATTCTCATCAAAAAAAAATGAGGCTGTCCGAATAAGACAGCCTCCAATTTTACTAATTCAAAATTCAACAAGTCAATCAATAAACCGTTTAAAAAATATATATCCTTTTTGCGTTATGGTGCTTAATCCTGCATCAGGTAATCATGAATTTTCTCAGCGGCATCGCGGCCTGAGCGGATGGCATGAACCACCAGGCTGGCACCTCGTGCCACATCGCCCGCAGCAAATACCTTATCAACCGATGTCGTATTGGTCACTGCTTTCACATTTCCACGTTCGTCGTATTCAACACCTAATCCGTCGAGCAAACCATCGTGAACCGGCGAAACAAATCCCATGGAAAGCAGCACCAAATCGGCTTCAATCAATTCTTCCGTACCCGGAACCTCTTTCATCCGGAACCGACCATCGATCTTTTCCCAAATAACCTCTACAACTTCTACTCCGGTTACCCGGCCTCCTGTCCCAACTACCCGTTTGGTAGCCAGCGCCCAGCGACGTTCGCAACCTTCCTGGTGTGAACTCGATGTACGAAGCGTATTCGGCCAGTAAGGCCATGGATTATTATCCACCCGTTTTTCGGGCGGTTTCGGGAGAATTTCGATCTGCATAACAGACTCTGCCTTCTGGCGGATGGAGGTTCCCACACAGTCGGAACCGGTATCACCGCCTCCAATGACCAACACTTTCTTTTTCTTGGCGGAAATGCGTTCTTCATCAGCAAATACTTCGCCACGGTTGACTTTGTTCTGTTGCCTCAGAAATTCCATCGCAAAATGGACTCCGTCCAAATCACGGCCTTCCACAACCAGATCACGGGGCTGCATAGCGCCAACGGCCAGGCAAACGGCATCGTAGTCTTTTAATAATTTCTCCGGTGTTATATCTTTCCCAACGGTGGTATTGGTTTTAAACTCAATTCCCTCGGTGACGAAGAGTTCCAGGCGGCGATCAATAACACCTTTATTCAGTTTGAAATCGGGAATACCATAGCGCAGCAATCCGCCAATGGCATCGTCCTGTTCGAAAACAGTGACCGAATGGCCAGCCTGGTTCAACACATCGGCTGCTGACATGCCGGCCGGGCCGGAACCAATCACAGCAATTTTCTTTCCGGAGCGAACTTCCGGTACGCGAGGGGTTACATACCCTCTGGTAAAAGCCTGTTCTACCACCGAAGCTTCATTTTCCCGGATGGTCACCGACTCCTCATGGATGGCCAGCACGCACGATTTTTCGCAAGGCGCCGGACAAATGCGGCCGGTGAATTCGGGGAAGCTGTTGGTCGATGAAAGGATATCGTAGGCCTCTTCCCAGTTCCCAAGGTAAATGGCATCCTGCCATTCGGGGATTTTGCTGTTTACAGGGCAGGCCCAGTGACAAAACGGAATGCCACAGTCCATACACCGCGAGGCCTGATCCTTCCTGTCCTTTTCGTTCAGTGTCTGTTCAACCTCGCCAAAATCATATATTCGTTCGTTAACGGGACGGTATCCGCTCTCTTTCTTTGGTATCTCGATAAAACCTTTTGGATTTCCCATAATGAAGATTTTTATTCGTTAAACGTGCTGAGTTACTTAATCACTTATCACTTCCGGCTTATTCGTGTCGGGCCGGATCATCTTCCGTTAACTGAAGTTTCATCTTCAGGTCCTTCAACTTAAGCTCTTCAAGCACTTTCTTATATTCAAATGGGATCACCTTAACAAATTTGGGAAGGTGTTCATCCCAGTTGGTCAGAATTCTCTCGGCCAGCGAACTTTGTGTATGCAGCAAATGATTACTAATCATCTCCTGAAGTTCCTGGATATCCGCTCTGTCCTCAACAGGCGACAGTTCCACAAGCCCTTTGTTGCAATAGTAATCGAAATCGCCCTTTTCGTCGAGTACATACGCGATTCCGCCGCTCATTCCTGCAGCAAAGTTTCGTCCGGTTGTTCCGAGTACTACAGTTCGTCCACCCGTCATATATTCACAGCAGTGATCGCCGGTTCCCTCAACCACAGCTTTGGCCCCGGAGTTACGAACACAGAACCGCTCACCTGCCACACCGCGGATGTAAACTTCACCACCGGTAGCACCATATAACGTCGTATTACCAACAATGATATTGTCTTCCGGCACAAAGTTGGAACCCATTGGCGGTACTACGGTGATTTTACCTCCGGAAAGTCCTTTACCGAGGTAATCATTGGAATCACCTTCCAGGCGGAAATTAATACCTCTTGCCAGGAATCCGCCAAAGCTCTGTCCTGCCGAGCCTTTAAAGGTACAATTGATGGTATCTTCCGGAAGGCCGTCTTCTCCATACCGCTTGGAAACCTCGCCCGAAAGCATGGCCCCTACCGTCCGCATCACATTGTTAATTTCGTGTGCAATCCAAATTTTCTCACCACCTTTAATGGCTTTATTCGCCTCGCGGATGAGCGTTCGATCAAGCACATCGTCCAGGTTCTTGGTGTTCGGCTGAACATTGTGTATTGGATATTGTGATGCCTCTTTGGGAACATACAGCAACTTCGAGAAGTCAACCCTCTTCATTTTCCAGTTCATCGCATCCGGATTCGGCTCCAGCAAATCGGCACGTCCCACCAGCTCATCGAAGGTGCGCATACCGATTTCTGCCATGTATTCACGAATTTCGCGGGCAATAAACTGAAAATAATTGATGACATATTCCGAACGACCAATGAAACGCTTGCGTAACTTTTTGTTCTGTGTCGCAATTCCTGCCGGACAGGTATTCAGGTGACACTTCCGCATCATCACACATCCCATTACAATCAGCGATGCTGTGGCGATACCAAATTCTTCGGCACCCAACAGTCCCATGATCACGACATCACGCCCCGTCTTCAACTGACCGTCGGTCTGCAATTTGACGCGTCCCCGCAGGTTGTTCATCACCAGTGTTTGCTGCGTCTCGGAAATTCCAAACTCGGCAGGCAAACCGGCATGTTTGATGGAACTGGCGGGAGAAGCACCTGTTCCACCCTCTGTTCCGCTGATAATAATAATATCAGAGAATCCCTTGGCTACACCAGCAGCTACCGTTCCTACACCCGTCTCAGAAACCAGTTTGACAGAAACCTTGGCGGCAGTATTTACATTTTTCAAGTCGTAAATCAACTGTGCCAGGTCTTCAATCGAATAAATATCGTGATGCGGAGGTGGTGAAATCAGCGTAATTCCCGGAGTCGATTTACGGGTTTTCGCAATAATCTTATTCACCTTATATCCCGGGAGCTGTCCCCCTTCTCCGGGTTTTGCCCCTTGTGCAATCTTAATCTGTATCTCCTGTGCATTGATCAGGTAGTTATTGGTCACGCCAAAACGCCCCGATGCAATCTGTTTGATTTTGGAATTTCGCTCTGAGCCGAAACGGTCCGGGTCTTCTCCTCCTTCGCCGGTATTGCTTCGTCCGCCGATAGCGTTCATCGCGACAGCCAACGCTTCGTGTGCTTCTTTCGAAATAGAACCATACGACATCGCACCGGTCACAAACCTTTTCATAATGCTTTCTGCCGGTTCAACCTCGTCAAGCGGAATCGGATTCTTTTTCCACTGCAAGGCGCCACGGATGAAGGCAGGCTTCTGGTTTTCCTTGTCGACCAGCTGACTGAACTTCTTGTAAACATCGTAATCGTTGGTTTTGGTCGCCCATTGCAATAATCCGATCGTTTCGGGGTTCCAGGCGTGGTGCTCACCATCGATTCGGTAATGATATTCACCGGTATTCTTCAGCATGAATTTATGCTGACTATTGGGAGCAAAAGCCTGTACATGGAACATCATCACTTCGCGGTAAATCTCTTCGAGACCAATACCGCTAATACGCGACGCTGTGCCTTTGAAATACTTATCGATGAGTTCCTGGCTTACGCCGATGGCTTCAAAAATCTGGGCCCCGTGGTAGGAACGCAGCGTGGAGATACCCATCTTCGACATAATCTTCAACAAGCCTTTATCGATGGCTTTGATGTAATTCTTACGGGCATCCTTATACTCCATGGAAATTTCACCATCGCGTACCTGCTTATTCAACGCGGCGAATGCCAAATACGGATTCACGACACTGGCCCCATATCCCAGCAACAGGGCAAAATGCATTATCTCACGCGGCTCGGCTGACTCAACAATGATACCAATCTGCATCCTTTTTTTCTTCTGGATGAGGTGGTGATGCACAGCAGAAACACAAAGCAACGAAGGAATCGGCGCCTGCTCCGCTGAAACTCCGCGGTCGGTTAATATAATCAGGTTCTTTTTGTCGTCAACGGCCTTTTCGGCCTGCGCCAACATCTGATTAAACGATTGCTTGAACCCTTCTACTCCATCCTTGACAGGGAAAAGCATCGGGATAGTGGCATGATTGAATGCTTCATGCTTTAAATCCTTAATCTTACCCAAATCGGTGTTGGTAATAATCGGGCTATCGAATTTGATCAACTTACAATGCTCCGGACTCTCCTCCAGCATATTTCCCGAAAGGGAACCAATATAATTGGTGAGCGACATCACCAGTCCTTCCCTGATGGGGTCGATTGCCGGGTTGGTCACCTGGGCAAACATCTGACGGAAGTAACTGAAGAACCGCTTTGGTTTTTCAGAGAAAACAGCGATTGGAGTGTCATTCCCCATGGAACTGGTCGGCTCAGCACCGTTCTCTGCCATCGGCTTCAGCAACATATTGATGTCTTCCTTTGAATAGCCAAAAACTTTGGCATAAGCCGGAAAGTCATCCCCCATGTTGGAAGATACACGCTGCTTGACCACAATGTCTTCCATCAACAGGCGATTTTCTTTCAGCCAGTTGATGTAAGGGTTTCTGCGGGAAAGCTGTGCCTTTACTTCCTTATCAGGAATAAGGATACCTAGTTTGGTGTCAACCAGCAGCAATTTCCCTGGACGCAGCCGTCCTTTTTCCTTAATCTGTTCTGCAGGGAAAGTTTGTACGCCCACTTCCGAGCCCATTACGATGAGATCGTTGTGGGTTATTACATACCGTGAAGGACGAAGACCATTCCGGTCGAGTGTTCCACCAATATAACGGCCATCGGAGAAAATCATTGATGCAGGTCCGTCCCATGGTTCCATCAGGGTGGAGTTATATTCATAAAATGCTTTCAGGCTTTCCGGTATCGGGTTCTTCTCGTTGAACGATTCCGGAATCATCATACACAGGGAGTGCGGCATATCACGGCCAGTCTGGTGCAAAAATTCGAGAACGTTGTCAAAGGAGGCCGAATCAGATTTGCCGGGTTCAACCACCGGGAAAAGTTTTTCAAGCTCGTCGCCGAATAAATCGGACTGAAGCAGCGATTCGCGGGCGTGCATCCAAAGGCGGTTTCCTTTAACTGTGTTAATTTCACCGTTGTGTGCCACCATGCGAAACGGCTGCGCCAGATCCCAGGTTGGAAAAGTATTGGTACTAAAACGGGAATGAACCAGTGCAATCGCACTCTTCGTCTCCGGATGAGTTAAATCGTTATAGTAGCTACGCAACTGATCGGGCGTAAGCATACCTTTATAAATAATTACCTTCGTTGAAAAACTAGGCAGGTAGAACGATTCTTTCTCATTCAGATGAGAATCACGAATCTCGCGCTCAGCTTGTTTTCGAACCAAATACAATTTTCGCTCCAGCGCATCCTGTTCCAAGTGGGCTGTAACAAAAACCTGCATCACCTTTGGTTCGGTCCGCCGCGCAATTTCACCCACGACAGAGCTGTCAACCGGAACATCTCTCCATGCAATCAAACGCAATCCTTCCAGTTCGATATAACGATTCATTACCTCCTGACATACGGCGGCCTCCTCCTCTTCTACCGGGAGAAACACCAGCCCTGTACCATAATGGCCGGCTGAAGGCAAATCTATTTTCTGTGAGATGAAAAAATCGTGCGGAATCTGGAGCAAAATACCTGCTCCATCACCAGTTTGATTATCGGCGCTGGTTGCACCCCGGTGGTCCATGTTCCGCAGTACAGTCAACCCTCGCTCTACAATATCATGTGACTGCTGACCTTTGATGTGCGCAACAAACCCAACACCACAGGCATCGTGCTCGTTTACAGGGTCATACATCCCCTGTATTTGTGGAAATCTTTTCTGCACCATATCTGAAAAATTTAATAGACTAAACTCAGGAAAACCGGAAGTAACTTCAGGCTACTTCCAAGAAATTATTACAAAAGTAAGCTGCCAGGCGGAAATCTGTAAGTAAAAAACAACCTATTTTTTTAGACTGAAAGCAAAAATAGCTTTTTTATCTTACAATTCCAACAACGGAGGCACTGCGGGGGAGCTGGAAAGTCCTGAATTGAGGTAGGTTAGCCTAATTACATATATACAACAGGATGATTTATAAGTGCATAATCGAACGTATTAAGTTTTCGTTAATAGAACTGCCATATATGATTAAAATATGAATGCTTAACAGCAATAAAAAAGCCTTTCCGTTACTGAAAAGGCTCTTTTGAGAACAAATTGTTCAAAACAACTCATTATTCCCCGCCTAACAATCGCTGAAAGGCAACTTCAACCTTTCCAAAGGAGAATCCGTGAAGGACACCCTCCATCTTCTGATTAATCTCTTCCAAACAGAGATTTCCAATGCTGCCTTCGTGTGTATGATGAACCACCTTATCAGGCTCAAATTCCCCTTTGTTAATCTCTTCCCCCACTTCCCGGTAGGCATCCCTGAACGGCACACCGGAAAGTACTCGCCGGTTCACTTCCTCTACGCTATACATATATTTATAACGTTCATCATCCAAAATAGACCCATTCACCGTTAGGTTGGCAATCGCAAAATTGGCAATCTCCAAACAGTCGTTCAATTCGGCAAAAGCAGGAATGAAAACCTCTTTGACCAGTTGCAAATCCCTGAAATATCCGCTGGGCAGATTATTAATCATCAACGTTATTTGATTGGGCAATGCCTGCATTCGGTTACAATGCGATCGTAAAAGCTCAAACACATCCGGGTTATTCTTGTGTGGCATAATACTGGAACCCGTTGTTAATTCCTTTGGCAAAGAGACAAAGTTGAAGTTCTGGCTCATATATAAACATACATCCATGGCCAGTTTTGCCAGTGTAGCAGCAACCGAAGAGAGCGCAAAAGCAACGATCTTCTCGGTCTTCCCTCTTCCCATCTGCGCATATACCACATTATAATTCATGGTATCGAATCCCAGGAGTTCTGTTGTCATCTGCCGGTCCAGTGGAAAAGAAGAGCCATACCCCGCTGCGGAGCCCAACGGATTCTGATCGGCCATACGGTAAGCTGCCTGAACCAACAACAAATCGTCAATCAAGCTTTCAGCATAAGCGCCAAACCACAAACCGAACGAAGACGGCATGGCCACCTGCAGGTGTGTATAGCCCGGCATCAATGCCTCTTTGTACTTTTCACTTTGGCTTACGAGCGTTCGGTACAATATCTCCACTCTTTCAACCAGTTCCTTCAGCCCGTGACGCGTGAAGAGCTTCAAATCCACCAAGACCTGGTCGTTACGTGAACGACCGCTGTGTATCTTTTTGCCTACGTCCCCCAACCGCCTGGTCAACAACAGCTCCACCTGGGAATGTACATCCTCCACCCCCTCCTCGATAACGAATTCACCGGTTTTGATCTCCTTATATATCTTACGTAGTTCGTTTGTCAAAACCGTCAGCTCGTCGCCTTCGAGCAAATTGATGGATTCCAGCATATGAATGTGTGCAAGCGAACCAAGCACATCAAATTCAGCCAGCGAATAATCCATCTCCACATCCTTACCAACTGTAAATCTCTCAATTAGAGCATCAACTTTATATCCCTTGTCCCAAAGCTTCATGTTGTTTATTTTAGGATTTGCCAAACAAAGTTAATTGAAGTTTGCATAAAGGGTGAATTATAACGACAGATTGAGACTTAAACAGGAAATATTTTATGATCCCTTAATTATTCGCCCCTATTAATCTACTTATTGCAATAACCCATTCGCCAACCCCCCCCGAATTTTCACCAATAGCCAAACTAACTTCTTTCTTTACAATCCTTCAACAACATAACAACTACCGCAACTCTTAATTAAATATCAATCATTTTGTCATAATTACTCATTGTTACCTACCAATTTGTGATTGTTTCTTAAGTTTTTGTTAATTGACGGCACCACCACGTCCTACAATGGGGGGTTAAATAAAAAATAAGTATACTTTTGAAGACATAACCCCATAGAATAATGGGTTTAGTTATATTTTTTTAGTTCTTTTTATAATTATTACCCCATAAAATAGCGCCATATAAAAAATACAGACAACTCAGGAAGGAAACTTAAAATGTATGTTTAACCCTAAAGAATGCTCAAAATGAAAAAACTTGTTACTGTAATCTTCTCATCACTGCTGCTGCTCACTGCAACAGTTGGTATAGCTCAGGAATCAAAAGGCTCCTGGGATGTTGGAGCAGATCTCTACAACCGTTACGTCTGGAGGGGTACCGATTTCGGTAATTCACCTGTTGTACAACCTACCATTGAATATTCGGTTGGTGGATTTGCCATTGGTGCATGGGGCAGTTACTCTCTCAGTGCCAACACTGGAGGAACCGAAGCTGACCTTTACATGAGTTATGCCTTCGATTCGGGACTAAGTTTCACATTTACCAACTACTATTTCCCCGTTGAACCAGGAAACACGGGTAATTATTTTGACTTTAGCAACAAATACCACACTTACGAAATTGGCGCATCACAAGCCTTGGGTGATTTCTCCCTTTCGGGATACTACTACCTGAATGCCAACAATGACCTTTACTTCGAAGCTGGTTACAACTTTAAACAAGTGAATCTTTTTGTCGGTGCCGGTAACGAAAGCTACACAACAGACAGCAATTTCAATGTAGTCAACATTGGCATTTCAACTTCCAAGGAAATTCCGATTACTGAGAAGTTTTCACTTCCGCTTACAGGTAGTGTTATTGTCAACCCTGACAAAGAGCAAATCTTTTTTGTCGTAGGTATTTCTCTCTAAACCATCATCAAGAAAAAATCACATACACATGAAAAAAATTGAAGCAATTATCCGCAAAACAAAATTCGATGAGGTGAAAGAAGCCCTCAACGAAGTAGGGATTGATTTCTTCTCGTACTGGGATGTCCGGGGTATCGGTCAGGCCCGCCAGGAAAGAGTCTATCGCGGAGTGGTTTACGACACGAGTTCCATTGAGCGTACCAAACTCTCGATTATTGTACGCAACAAAAACGTGGACAAAACGATAAAAGCCATCCTTGCTACGGCACAGACTGGTGAAATTGGCGACGGTAAAATCTTCGTCGTTGACATCCAGCAGGCTTATCGGATCAGGACCGGTGAGTCTGGTGATGAGGCCTTATTTATAAAAGGTCGGGAGGAGTAAAATCGGAAACCAAAACACTCAATATAGTAGATTATGCAAGAAACTTTGAAAATAACAGATATTGCGTCGGCGGTTAGCTCCAACGCAACCTCACTCGATACCGTCTGGGTACTCGTGGCAGCCGTTTTGGTCATGTTCATGCAACCTGGCTTTGCAATGGTCGAAGCTGGTTTTACCCGGGCAAAAAACACCGCCAATATCCTAATGAAAAACCTGATGGATTTCAGCGTTGGTTCATTGGCCTTTTGGTTGGTTGGATTTAGTCTGATGTTCGGCGGCGACATCGGTGGCCTTATTGGTAAACCGAATCTCTTCTTCACTGCAAGTTACGGAAATGACATTCCGGATTTAGCCATCCTGTTTTTCCAGACCGTATTTGCAGCTACTGCGGCTACGATTGTTTCCGGTGCCGTTGCTGAACGGACTAAGTTTAGTACGTACCTAATTTTCAGTGTCGTTATAACCCTTTTTATTTATCCTGTTTCAGGCCATTGGGTCTGGGGAGGAGGTTGGCTTTCGGAACTTGGCTTTCATGATTTTGCCGGCTCGACCGTTGTTCACTCTGTAGGTGCCTGGTTAGGCCTGGCTGGCGCCATTATGGTTGGACCCCGTATCGGGAAATACAACGGCAAATCAAAAGCCATTCCTGGCCATAACCTCACCTTCGGAGCCCTTGGCGTATTTATTCTGTGGTTTGGATGGTTTGGATTTAACCCTGGCTCACAGCTTGCCGCTGCCGGATCAGATAACTCCCATGCCATCTCATTAATATTTATTACGACTAACCTGGCTGCAGCGGCGGGAGCGCTGTCATCCATGCTGGTATCATGGGGACGGTACAAATTCCCGTCACTGTCATTAACCCTGAACGGTGCTTTGGCAGGATTGGTAGCCATTACAGCCGGCTGTGACACCGTCACTCCCGGTGGCGCTATAGCGATTGGTGCTATTGCCGGAATCATCCTGGTATTTGGTGTCGAATTTATCGACCAGAAACTACACATAGACGACCCCGTGGGTGCTGTATCGGTTCATGGATTGGGTGGGGCCGCCGGAACCTTGATGGTTGGTCTATTCTCTACCAATGGTGGTTTGTTCTACGGCGGTGGAGCACACTTACTGGGAATCCAGGCTCTTGGAGTACTGGCTGTTATGGCCTGGAGCCTGGGTACTGGCTATATCCTGTTCAAGCTTTTGAAATCAACTATTGGACTGCGTGTTTCACGCCGGATCGAAGAAGAAGGCCTGGATGTTTACGAACACGGAGAATCGGCTTACAACTAACTGCCATAGGTTAGTTATAAGACAGGGGGGAGTTGTTTATTCAGCTCCCCTTTTGTTTTCTTCATATCACCTCAATCTTCTATTCTCAATCCGCCATACTTGCCCATCTTTCAGATTTTCCTAACTTAGAAACCCCGAATTGAAAACAAACGTAATGAGCAAAGAACCTCAACAAACGGGACCTTTACTTAAAAATCCCAACCTTTATATCATCTTTTTCATTACACTAATGGCCGTCATGGGTGTAGCCAGCATTACACCGGCTTTCCCCGACGTTATTCACTATTTTAAAATCAGCCCCGCCGAAGTTGGGCTACTCATCACCTCTTTTACCCTGCCAGGCGTTTTACTAACTCCGGTTGCCGGCATTTTAGCCGACCGGCTGGGGCGGAAAAATATTCTGGTCCCGTCACTTATCCTATTCGGAATAGCAGGCCTGGCTTGCATGTTCACTCGCTCGTTTGATGTCTTGCTGGCACTCCGTTTCATACAAGGTATTGGAGCAGCCTCATTAGGAAGCCTGAACATTACACTCATTGGCGATTTGTTTGCCGGGCAGCAACGTGCAGCTGCCATGGGATACAATGCCAGCGTGCTAAGTATCGGAACAGCATCGTATCCGGCAATTGGCGGAATACTGGCCATGTACGGTTGGCAATATCCGTTTATATTGCCTGTTCTTGCCGTCCCCGTGGCTATTTGGGTTTTAACCCGATTGAAAAATCCGGAACCTGACAAGCAACCCGATTTAAGAACTTACCTGAAACGTGCCTGGAAAAACATTAACAAGCATGATGTATGGGGCCTATTTATCATGAATATCCTCATTTTCGTCATTTTGTATGGAGCCTACCTCTCCTATTTCCCTCTCTTACTAAAAAACAGATTGCATGCTAATGCCCTCCAAATTGGACTGACGATGTCCGGTTTTTCCATCGTTACCGCTATCACTTCTTCTCAATTAAAAAAAATTAACCGATGGTTTAAACCGCGGACCCAACTGATTTTTAGTTTTATTTTCTACTTAATTGCCATGGCCTTCATGTCCTTCGCTTCTTCCTGGACAATACTTCTGATTCCTGTCGTCACTTTCGGCCTTGGACACGGGATGGCCATTCCGGGAATCCAGAATCTCCTGGTAGGTTTTGCACCCATGAAGGAAAGGGCTGCATTCATGTCCATCAACAGCATGGTTTTGCGACTTGGACAAACGCTCGGGCCACTGTTTATCGGAATATTTTACAGCCTCGGAGGAATTACCACAGCATTTGTTGCCGGCGCCGGCGTTGCCTTCGTCATGGTAACACTTGCACTGTTCGTTATCAAGCTAAAACCCACGACAGAACCAACATCGTAAGAAACTTTTTCAATAAGCTGTATTATTACTAACGAAATTAATCTCAAAAGTACATGCGAAAAGACGATATAAAACTGGGAGAAGCCGTTTCGATGGGTATCGGAGGCATGGTTGGCGGAGGTATCTTTGCCGTTCTCGGGCTGGCCATCGCATTGAGCAAAGGAGGGACACCTGTCGCATTTATGTTGGCCGGGATTATCACTTTGTTAACGGCTTATGCCTATTCCAAACTCTCCCTAAAATATCCCAGCAAAGGTGGCACTGTTAATTTCATCAACAAGGCATTTGGTAAAAACGTTTTCAGCGGAGGCACGAATAACCTGTTATGGATAAGCTACATCATTATGCTTTCGTTATACTCCTCTGCATTCGGCAGTTATGCCGGCAATTTATTTCATATCGTCAGTGACAACACGCTCAACAAACACATTTTTATAACGGGAATCATTGTATTTTCTGCCATACTAAATTACCTGAGCGTGCGTATCATAGCCGAAGCCGAATCGATAGCCGTGTATATCAAAATGACGATTCTCACGCTATTTATTCTGATAGGTGGTTACGGCTTATTTCATACCAATCATCTGATGCAGTTCGAATTCAGCAACTGGACCGGTCCTGTAAAATTATTTAGTGGCGGCATGGTCATTTTTGTGGCTTACGAAGGATTTGAATTGATTGCCAATGCTTCACCAAACATTGTTAATCCGAAAAGAAATATTCCCAGGGCTTATTTCATCGCTATTTCCATTGTCATTTTACTCTATGTGCTTATTTCTTTCGTTACGGTAGCTTCACTCACCTTCGATAAAATTCAGAAGGCCCAGGAATATGTTTTAGCCGAAGCCGCCAAACCGGAACTGGGACAAGTGGGATTTACCATTATTTCACTGGCGGCAATGATTTCGACGTTTACAGCTATTAATTCCACCCTCTTTGGCGGAAGCCGTGTCAACTACGAACTGGGAGTAGATGACGAACTACCTCACGAGTTCACCAAACATTTCTGGAACCAACCCGTGGGAATTCTATTTACTTCCGTCTTCACTTTATTGGTTGCAAACACACTTGACCTGGAAAGCATCTCCACGTCGGGAAGTGCCGGCTTCCTCATCATTTTTGCGATTGTCAACCTGGCTAACGTCAGGTTATACAAAGAGACCGCTTCCAAGCGGTACATATCGATTGCCGGTTTTGCTATGTGCACAATCGCTTTTCTCTTTCTGTTGAAAAACCAACTGGGCAATAATTTCACGGGGATGATAATTTCGCTGGGAATTATTGCGGCATCGTATGTAATGGAATACATATACAAAGCCACTGAAAAAAAGAAAAATCCGGGATCGGCTTATTCCGAAGACTGACGAAAACAGCCTCTCTCCGCGCGGGACCAACGGGAATATAAAACCTCTGACCCTTTTGACTGTTTTATCTATGAAATATCGTAAAACAAGCTAAGATGAACCTGGAAGATATTACCCGATTAATCAAAGAAAGAAGAACACATCCGACCCGTTTTTTTAACGAACAGGGAGTCCCGAAAGAACTCATCAGGCAGTTGCTTGAGAATGGCAACCGAGCTCCAAACCACAAAAATACTGAGCCCTGGAGATTCATTGTTTACAGTGGCGAAGGCAGAGAAAAGTTCATTACGGAAGTTAAAAACACGCTTGAACAGGCACAGCAAAAAGGGACCAAAGTTCCTACCGATAAAGTAACTAAGTTTGCCTTACACTTCCGGAAAGCGCCGGTAGCTATTGCCATTGTCGCCAACCTCGATGCAGAACACCGTCTTCCCGAATGGGAAGAAATGGCCGCTGTATCGATGGCGGTTCAAAACATCTGGCTGTCAGCCACGGCTGCCGGACTAAGTGTTTTTTGGGCTACCCCATCGTTCATTAATCTGTTGGGCAGTTCTCTCGATTTGAAACCGAACCAGAAATCGATGGGCTTTCTATTCCTGGGCTATGCCAACCGTCCGTTTCCGGCAAACGGCAGAGAATCTATCGAAAATAAAATCGTCTGGAAAGAATGATCCATTTTTCTTATGCATTTCATGACAGAATATCCATTTATTTACTAACAACACAACTATGACATCGTCAGAAGATACCAAACTAGCCGTATTGATTGACGGCGATAATGTCCCCAACCGGAGCGTGAAAGAGATGATGCAGGAGATCGCCAAATACGGAAATGCAACCATTAAACGGATTTATGGTGACTGGACCCGTCCAAACCTGAGTGGATGGAAAGCGGTCCTTCTCGAAAATGCCATTACCCCAATTCAGCAATATGGCTATACCACTGGCAAAAATGCCACCGACTCAGCCATGATTATTGATGCCATGGACATTCTCTATTCAAAAAAAGCCGATGGTTTTTTCCTGGTTTCCAGCGATAGTGATTTTACCCGACTTGCGACCCGTCTCCGGGAGGCTGGAATGAAAGTTTACGGTATGGGTGAGAAGAAAACGCCTGATCCCTTCATTGTGGCTTGTGACAAATTCATTTATATTGAAATTCTTCAAGGTGACAATGAGCCGGATTCAAGAGCCGGTGAATCCACGAGCGCCAAAGGAAAAAGTACCCGCAAGAAAACATTTGACAAAATTACCGGTAAAGTAATCCGACTCATCGAATCAACAATTAACGATACAGCTGATGAGGATGGATGGTCATTCATGGGAGACGTGGGGACATTATTGTTGAAGAAACAGCCGAACTTCGATCCACGTAATTTCGGCTACCAGAAACTAACTCCGCTTATCAGTTCAATAGACAAATTTGAGATTGAGCAACGTGCCAATCAAAGAGGTAAATCCAATTTGATATACGTACGGAATAAAGAAGACTGAGACCTTAATCTCTTCGGGAAATGACCTGTTTTCCCGTGTGCCTGAGGTTATTTTAGCCTACGCAAGAATTAGTAACTTGCTGTTATCTAACATCTAATAATACTGTTTTCGCACACGGCAAATAACCTATAGCACTGTTTTATTCTAAGGAAAAGTCCTATATTTAGCGATACTAACCATGTATTTTTCTCGATGACAGATGACCGCAAAATATGGAATGACTTCAAATCGAGCAAAGATTACGCCCTTTCCCATATTTACCACCATCACATCGATCTCCTCTTTCGCTATGGCCGGAAGTTCTCCAGGGATGAAGAGCTAATTAAAGATTCTATCCAGGAACTTTTTTTCGATTTAATAAGAAATAGAGAAAATTTGGGCGATACAGACAATATCCAATTCTACCTTCTCAAGTCGCTAAAAAACAAGCTAATAAGAGCCATACAGAAAGACCGGAAGTACATACATCAGGTAACAGAAATGACCGGACCTGAATTTTCATCTGTCTATTCGCAGGAGGAGGACCTGGTTGAACGTGAAGACAGGGAACGAAACGAACAATTACTTTTAAAAGGATTCGACAAACTCTCTCCGAGGCAACGCGAGATTCTTTTTTATCGTTTTACCTGTGAACTTGACTACGCAGAAATTTGTGACATCATGTCCATTAAATATGACTCAGCCAGAAAGATGGTTTTCAGAGCATTGAACAAACTTAGGGAGGTACTCAGCGCAAGCGATATCATACTTCTCTTTTTACTGAAGTCATGTTAATGTTAATTAATTTTAAATTTTTTTAAAATTTTCTGTCCACAAACTTCCCTATTGTGTCTTTACTACTTAAAAGCATAACTGTAAAGACACATTCAATTGAAAATTAAGTACCTTAAATACACGACCGAGGAACTGATTGACAACAAGCATTTTATGGCTTGGATACTGCACGGAAAGAAACAGGAAAAATGGAAAGAGCTTACCGTCCAGTTTCCGGAATTTGAGGAAAAAGTGCAAAAAGCGCGGAAAATCATCCTCTTTTTACACGAAAACGGAACAAATTCTCAATCCGTTACGGTACATGAACTTTGGAACGAGATTCAACAATATAACAAGAATATAAATCGCCGAAAGCAATTCATCCGTTTCGGAGGATATCTTAAATATGCTGCCGTTGTTGTTTTTGCCCTGCTTCTGGCAGGTGTTGGATACCATGCCCTACGTAATGATGACAACACCTACCATTTCACTGAGAATTCAGCAACACAGGATGGAAATGATGCCAAACTGGTCCTGTCAAACGGCCGGCATATTGCCCTTCGCAAAAACGAGTCCTCGATTCGGGTTGATAATAGAAATGAGGCGATAAAAATCGATAACGACAGTGTCATCTATATGGATCAACTTGATGCACATAACAATGGACAAGGACTAAACGAAGTAACAATCCCTTACGGGAAGAAGAGCTATATCGAACTAACCGATGGGACAAAAGTGTGGTTGAATGCCGGAAGTAAATTTGCTTTTCCAACACATTTCAACGGGAAAAAGCGCCTGGTCTACCTCACAGGTGAGGCATATTTCGAAGTAAAACATAACGCTAAGCAGCCGTTTGAGGTGAGTGCCGGGGGAATCATCGTAAAAGACATCGGAACTCGTTTCAATATCTCGGCTTATGATTCGGACAAAAATATTAAAACGGTCTTGCTCGATGGAGAAGTCTCGCTGAAAGAAGCCGAGGGAATAAGTCTGCTAAATAAAGAGATTGTTATGACACCGGGGCACAAAGCTTCGTTCGATAAATCAAAAAAGGTTTTCAACGTCGTTCCCGAACCGAATGCCGACCAATATATTACCTGGATAAATGGGTGGTATCAATTCTCGGGACAACGAATTGACGACGTATTTAAACGGCTGGAAAGATATTACAATGTACAGTTCCTTTATCGTCGGCCATTCCCTTCATCCGAATTGATTGCCGGCAAACTGGACCTGAAAGATTCTCTAAGCAAAGTATTAACAACCTTGTCAGATATCGTACCAATCGATTACCGGATTTCGGGCAATCAGGTAATCGTAAACCAAAAAATAAATGAATTAAATCTAAGAAATTAAAACAATGAAGGCCGGGAGTCTGCCAACTCCCGGCCTTCTAAAAATCAATGTAACATAAGTCTCACATTAACAGTTCAAATGTATGAAAAAAATCTGTAGTAAATTGTGCCCTTCACAAGGGGGTACATTTAATCTCTTGCTCAAAATGAAGCTATTAGTTGTCTTCGTTTTTGCCGCTTTCTCAACCTACGCGGCAACAAGTTACTCCCAGGAAGTAATGTTTAACTTCAACCTGAGATCTGTCACTGTTAAACAGGTGTTCGATCAAATCGAAAATAACAGTGAGTTTATCTTGATCTACAACGAAAAAGCAGTCGATTTAAACCGGACGGTTTCTGTTCGTGCACGGAATGAATCTGTTCAGGACATTCTCGATCAGGTTTTCAGAAAAACCGGTAATACTTATAACATCTACGATCGTCAGATCGTTATTAAAGCGCCGGAACAGTCTTCCAGTATGCCGAAAGTCCGCACTTCCGGACAGCAGCAAAAAACCATTTCAGGAACCGTGGTTGACGAAGACGGCATGGCGCTGCCAGGCGTAACTGTTGTTATTCCGGGCACAACCACCGGTACGGTAACCGATATCAATGGTAAGTTTTCGCTCGACATTCCGACCGATGCCAAGAGCCTTTCTTTCTCGTTTATCGGTTATTCAACCCAGGTGGTCCCGGTTGGTCAGTTGACGACCTTTAATATTACCCTGAAGCCGGAAACGACCCAGCTGGGAGAAGTTGTGGCTGTCGGTTATGGTGTTCAGCGCAAAAGCGACATGACCGGTGCCACCGACCGCCTGACATCTGAAAATATGAACAAGAGCGTCGCCACTTCTCCTGTCGAGATGATGCAGGGACGTGTATCCGGTGTAAACATCACCCAAGACAGTGGTGAACCGGGAACCGGGATGACCGTCCGGATTCGGGGTTCCAACTCGATCCGTTCAGGACAGACCCCTTTGTATGTTGTGGATGGTGTGCCATTGGACAATAACAACATTACTCCTGCCGGAGGTTCTGCGTCTGGATATGGAGGTGGGGCAAACCTGAATCCCATCAGTTTTCTTAACCCGGATGATATCGAATCGATCGATATCCTGAAGGATGCTTCCTCTACCGCTATTTATGGCGCCCGTGGCGCTAACGGTGTAATTATTATTACCACCAAAAAAGGTAAACAAGGAAAAGGTACCATTACCTATGATGGTTACATGGGGGTATCGCAAATTCGTAAGAAACTGGATTTACTTAGTGCCAGCGAATTCCGTAGCTATACCAAGGCTGACGGGAGCAAACTGCTCGATATGGGGGCAAGTAATAATTGGCAGGATAAAATCTTTACCACAGCCATTACACAAAGCCATAATCTTAGCTATGGTGGTGGTACCGAAAACTTTACCTACCGATCTTCTTTCGGCTATCTCGACCAGAAAGGTATTGTTAACGGAACCGGTATGACGAAAATGAACGGTAGCATTAAAGTATCGCAAATAGCCTTCAATGGCAAGCTGAAACTGGATGGTAACCTGACGGTTTCCCATATAGAAGACCAACGTGCTCCTATTACTAGTGGCGCAAGTGGTGGGGGTTATGAAGGTGACCTTATCCTAACGGCACTTAAGCTGAATCCAACGTATCCGGTCTTCAATCAAGACGGAACCTACTATCAGAACGCCGTCGACCAACGTAACCCGGTAGCCATGCTCAACCTGGTAGATGACCAGACACAAACCGATCGCATCCTGGCCAACGTGGCTGCTGAATACGAAATCATCAAGAATTTCAAATACAAATTCAATTTAGGATTTGACCGTACCAATGCTGAACGTCGGGTTAACCAAAATAAACAATTATCTTACTTATCAAATAAAGGTGAAGCCGATATTAATAATATCACGGCCAATAACCGTTTGGTCAATAACTATTTCACTTATCTGACGAAAATCGGTGATGACCATTCATTTAACTTCCTATTGGGACATGAGTACCAATATGTAAAAGTAACCACGCATAATACCCATGTTAATGGATTTGAATCAGAAGGTATTAAATACACCAACAGCCTCGGTTACGGGAACTTCTCCAATGCCGATGTTTCGTCATCAGCTATCGAACGGGAACTTCAGTCGTTCTTTGGAAGGGTTAATTATAACTACAAACAGAAATACCTGTTCACCTTTACCGGACGTTACGATGGTTCATCCAAATTTGGTAAGAACAAAAAGTATGGTTTCTTCCCATCTGCTGCATTAGCATGGAGACTTTCACAGGAAGATTTCCTGAATAGTTCGACAACCATTAGTAACCTGAAACTTCGTTTAGGATGGGGACAGACTGGTAACCAGGAAATTCCCGATAAAATTTCGCTGATGGCTGTAGGAACATCTGCCGATGCAAATGGATATTTCAATGGTACCCTGTTACCGGGCATTACTTTCCAGAGAACTCCCAATCCAGACATCCAATGGGAAACAACCGAACAAACAGACGTGGGCCTTGACTTTGGATTCTGGGACAACCGTCTGTCAGGTACTATCGATTATTTCCATAAGAAAACAACCGATGTACTATTGGAAATTCCTTCAAAACAACCTGCTGCAACTCCAACACAATGGCAGAATGTTCCCGGACTAAAGATCCTCAACAATGGTATTGAACTCTCATTAAACGCCCTTTTGGTGCAGAAAAAAGACTTTACCTGGGAACTGGGAGGTAACTTCTCTTACGTCAAAAACGAGGTGAAAGATTTGCCTGTTAAATTAATCGAGACAGGTGTTGCCACTGGACAGGGACTTTCTGATACCCGGGTTCAGATTATTACCAACGGTGAACCCGTCGGAACTTTCTATGGAATGGTATTCCAGGGATTCGATGCCAATGGCATCAGCACCTATAAAACTGATGTTGATGGAAATCCGGTGAAGGAGCCTTTAGGATCGGCCCTGCCAGATTTCACCTACAGTTTTACGTCCAAGATTCAGTTCAAAGGATTTGATTTGAGCATGCTCTGGTATGGCTCACATGGAAATAAGGTGTATAATAATACCGCCAATGCATTGTTCACCAAAACTGCCCTTGATAAAGGGTATAACGTAACCCAGGAGGTATTTCACTCTAAAGAAAATCCCGATAACTCAAACGCGTATTCATCACGTTTCATTGAGGACGCTTCATTCTTAAGATGGTCTAATCTCACCATTGGCTATACTTTCAATACGAAAAACATCAGCTGGTTAGGTAGTGCACGTGTATACGTAACAGGTAACAACCTGGCGCTCATCACCAACTACTCCGGTTTTGACCCGGAAGTGAATATTGATGCCAACTACAAAGGCGTTCCTTCCCTGGGAATTGACTACACTCAATATCCGAAACCACGCACATTTACCTTTGGTGTTAACCTTACGTTCTAATGCTTAAAAATAACAAATATGAAAATGCTTAAGTTAATTAAATATAGTGCAGTACTCTTCCTGTTGGGAACGATCTCCTGTACCAATCTTGATGAAAACGTGCTCGATGAACAATTGGGCACCAACCTGGTAAATGACCCATCCAACGTCCAGTCATTAATCAATTCTCCTTATGCCAGCTTACGCCATACTATTGAATGGTTTGACTACTGGGCACTGCAGGAAGTAACTTCCGATGAAGTAATCGTTCCGACTCGTGGTTCTGACTGGTATGACAATGGCGCATGGATTCAGCTGCACTTGCAAACATGGACTCCTGACCATATCCGCATGAAGAACGTTTGGAATGCACTTAATCAAGGTGTTTCAAGGGCAAATACTGCGATTTATTATATCGGACAGTTTCCACAAAATGCAACTAACGATCTGAATATCGATGAAGCCCGTTTCCTTCGTGCATACTATATGTACCTGATTAATGACCTATACGGACAAGTGCCTTTCCGTTTAGCAAATGACCTTGATTTTTCGATGTCACCGCAAGTGCTTAACAGAAAAGAAGCCGCCGACTACGTTATTTCGGAGTTGAAGGCCATTCTGCCAAATCTGAAAACCAAGTCAGAAGTTGGCTCTGCAAGGGTTACACAAGGTGCAGCGGAAGCACTTCTTGCCAAAGTATACCTGAACTATGAGGTATATACGGGTGACGCAAAATGGGACAGCTGTAAATATTATTGTGATCAGCTGATTAGCAGCCCCGATTACGCTGTAGCAGATGACTACTGGTCCATGTTCCAGAAAGATGTAGCAGAGCATCCGGAGTTCATTCTGCGTGTTCCGATGGATGACAACGTGACCATGGGCAGTGGTAGTGTTTGGGTGAACTTTACCTTACACTACAGCCAGGTCTTTGGCAACATTACCAGTACATGGAATGGACCTTCCACTACTTCAACTTTTTTTAATACCTGGGATACGCAGGATCAGCAAAACGATGTACGTTTTTATGACGATCGCATCAAGAGCGAAACCGGTTTTAACCAGGGATTTTTGGTTGGCCAGCAATATGGACTGGATGGAACAGCATTGGAACAACGTAATGGAGATCCTTTGGTATTTGTTCCGGAAGTCAACCTGACCAGCTCTCCTGAAAATGCAGGTATTCGTGTTGTTAAATTTGCTCCAAATCCGGATACCCAGGACCAGTTCTCTTCACCGAATGACGTTCCGATCATGCGTATATCCGACATTTACCTAATACGGGCTGAAGCTGAACTGAGAATGGGCGATGAACCAGGCGCCCTGGCCGATGTAAACTATCTTCGCTCAAAACGCAGTGCACCGGGGCATACTTTAGCAGCCTATACAACCCTTACCCTCGATGATATCCTGAAAGAACGTGGACACGAGCTGTATTGGGAAGGCCTGCGCCGTCAGGATCAGATCCGTTTTGGCAAATTTACCGATGCATGGCAGGAAAAACCTGCGACTGATGCAACAAAAGAACTCTTTCCACTCCCACAATCAGCAGTCGATGTTAACGAAAATCTGATTCAAAATCCTGGTTATTAATCCGGGACAATTTCATAAGTGGATTAATAGAAAGATGCTGCCCCGGATTGGGGCAGCTCTTGTTTTAACATTGGCTAATTGAGTTTATGCATGACTTTTCAACGACTTTTTACCGCTGACCATGAAATATACCCTTGTCCTGCTTCTCCTTCTGTGGGTAGGAAGTAACGCTTCAACTGCGGCAGGTAATCAGAAAGACGGATGGAGAATAACGGCAACCGATTCGACAAACTATATAGGAATTGCCCTGGCAAACGGACGAATAGGACTCTTACCGTCCTCATCTCCCTTCAAAGTTAAATCCATCATCCTGAACAATGTATTCGATGAATACATGTACAACAAAAAGGAACGGCTTATCACCAGCCGGGTGTTATTGGGAATCAACTTTGCCAACCTGGATATGTTAATTGACGGAGATACTGTTACTGCAAATAACATCTCTAAATGGAAACAAGTCCTGAATATGAAAGATGCAAAACTGACAACCACCTTTCAATTCAAGAACAAGGCAATTATTTCTTACACCGTTTACGCTTTGCGTGGAATGCCCTATGCGGGTATGATGGATGTCAACGTAAAGGCACTGAAAAAAGATGTCAAAATATCGGTATCCGGACAAATCATTTGTCCTGAGGATTATAATCATGTGGTACAAGTTTTTAAAACTCCTCAGGACAATGACATCCGGATGCCTTTATTGCAAACGGTGGCGTTAAGTCCTACCGGGAAACACAAACTGGCAACAACGGCCACGTTCATTTTCAACAACAATGAAGAACCCGAACTCAAAGAATCGGTGGAATCTCAATACGAGCACGATCTTGCCTTTTCCAGGGAAGTAAAAAGCGGCACAGATTTCAGTTTTGCCTGGGCCGGGGCCGTTTGTACCTCAAAAGATTTCAGTGATCCGCAAAGTGAATCGGAACGAATGGCTATCTACATCATGCGCGGAAACAAACAGGCAGTGATTGATCAGCACACCCATCTGTGGCATCAACTCTGGCAGGGAGATATTCAGGTAGAAGGCGATTTGGAATCGCAACGCGATATTCGCCTGGCTCTTTACCATCTGTATGCCTTTTCCCGTGAGGGTTCCAATCTCAGTTTGTCTCCCATGGGACTTTCATCACAAGGCTACAACGGGCATGTTTTCTGGGACACCGAAATATGGATGTATCCACCATTGCTGATCTTTAACCAGGGAATCGCCCGTTCACTCCTGAACTACCGGGCTGATCGTCTGGATAAAGCCAAACAAAAAGCTTCCGATTACGGATATAAAGGAGCCATGTTCCCATGGGAATCGGACGATACCGGCGAAGAAGCCACACCGACTTTTGCTTTAACCGGGGCTTTCGAACAACACATTACCGCTGATGTAGGCATTGCTTTCTGGAACTATTTCCGGGTAACCGGAAACAAAGATTGGCTGAAAGAGACCGGTTATCCCGTTATCAAAGCAACAGCCAATTTTTGGGCCAGCCGTGCCGTCGAAAATCCCGATGGATCCTACTCCATCAACAATGTAGTGGGCGCAGATGAATTCGCACCAAATGTGGACGACAATGCCTTCACCAACGGCTCTGCGCAAACCGTGATGCGATATGCCGAAAAAGCAGCCACGCTACTCAACGAAAAACCCAACCCCCAATGGGAAAAAGTGGCTTCCAACCTCCGTTTTTATCATTTCCCGGATGGCGTCATCAAGGAACACAAAACCTACAAAGGTGAAATCATCAAGCAGGCCGATGTCAATTTGCTCGCGTACCCGCTGCAGATAGAAACTGACACGTCTGCTATCCGCCGTGATTTGGCCTACTACGAACCCAAAATGGCCAAAGACGGACCCGCCATGGGACATTCGATTGTTTCAATACTCTATTCCCGTTTAGGAAATGCAGAAAAAGCTTTTCTTATGTTCAAAAAAGCCTATGTTCCCAACAAGCGGCCTCCATTCGGCGCCCTGGCCGAATCAGCGACCAGCAACAACCCCTATTTTGCCACAGGTGCCGGGGGAATGCTTCAGGCTGTCATCTTCGGCTTTGCCGGATTGGAAATCACCAGCCAGGGCATCGTTCAGCATACACCATGCCTGCCTCAACAGTGGAAAAAGCTGACCATTACAGGTGTTGGCCCCGACAAGAAAACCTATACCATCACACATCACAATTAGTTTAGCTAGCAAACATTTGTTCTTATGTTTATTTAATTCTTATTGCTATGAATGTCAGAAAATATTTTGCGCTACTAACCGTAGCCATTTTAACAGCCATGGCGGCATGCCAGTCGCCCACGAAAAAGAATGACCAGGCTATTCCTGACCGCAAATGGTGGAAGGAAGCAGTCGTTTACCAGATTTATCCGCGAAGTTTCAAGGATAGCAACGGCGACGGTGTCGGCGACCTGAAGGGTATTATTTCGAAGCTTGATTACATCAAAAGCCTGGGGATCGATGTCATCTGGCTGAACCCAATCTATGCCTCACCTAACAACGACAATGGCTACGACATCAGCGACTACCGGAAAATTATGAAAGAGTTTGGTACGATGGCTGATTTCGACAGCTTATTAAACGGTATGCACCGCCGCGATCTAAAACTGGTGCTGGACCTGGTGGTCAATCATACGAGCAGTCAGCATGAGTGGTTCAAAGAATCGCGTAGTTCACGGACCAGTCCATATCGGAATTATTACCACTGGTGGCCGGCCGAAAAGGGAAAACCAGCCAAACGGTACAGCTATTTCGATGTCGATAACAATGCATGGAAATACGATTCAACTACCAATGCTTATTATCTGCACTACTTTGCCCGCTCGCAACCCGATCTGAACTGGGAAAACCCGGAAGTCCGCCAGAAAATCTACAGCATGATGCAATATTGGTTTGACAAAGGCATCGACGGTTTCCGGATGGATGTGATTCCTTACATCTCGAAGGATACTACTTTTCCTCCGATTCCGGCAAAATACCATGGCAATTTTCTCCACTACTATGCCAACGGACCGCATTTGCACCAGTACCTGCACGAAATGAACCAGAAAGTGCTCAGCCATTACGATATCATGACCGTAGCCGAAGGCGCCGGAGTAACCAGCGACGAGGCGATGAACTTTGTCGATCCCCAACGGGAGGAACTGAATATGCTGTACAACTTCGAAGTGATGGGGCTTGGACTGAGAGGTGGTGAATACAGAGACCTGGATTCCAGTGGAGTCAGCCTGGTTCAGTTCAAGAAAATCTTCACCAAATGGGACAGCGTCTACGGCTACAGAGGCTGGGGCACCATCTTTTTGGGGAATCACGATATGCCCAGGATGGTTACCCGCTGGGGAAATGATTCTCCTGAATACCGGGTGCTTTCGTCAAAAATGCTGACAACTTTCCTCCTGACAATGCACGGAACACCTTACTACTATTTTGGCGATGAGTTGGGAATGGATAACATCAAATTCGACAGCATCAGCAACTACCGTGATATTGAAACATTAAACATCTACAAACACATCAAAGAAACCGGCGGTGATTTACAGCGCTTCCTGAACAACGAAAAAATGATTGCCCGCGATAATGGCCGCACCCCTTTCCAATGGGACACCACCGCCAATGCCGGATTTACTTCCGGGACACCCTGGATTAACGTGAACCCGAATTATAAAACGGTTAACGAAGTGGTAGAGGAGAAAAATCCGGGGTCACCGCTCAATTATTTCCGCAAAATAGTTCAGTTCCGGAAAAATAACCTCGTGCTGGTTTACGGAAAATATGAATTGCTCGACCAGGACAATCCCAACGTATACGCATATACCCGCGAACTCAATGGCCGGAAGATGTTGATTCTGCTCAATTTTACCGACCATCAGGCGGAGGCCCACCTTCCAATAAAAATGAAGAATGCCAAACAGCTAATGGGCAACTATTCGGAGCCCGCTGAAAATGAAAATCCATTGTCGTTGAGGCCTTACGAAGCCAAAGTCTACCGACTGTAAATTTCAAGCACCGTGAGTTCGATGTAAAACAGAAGCTTATCCCCTGCCGGGCAAAACCGAATAGTACGGCAGGGGATGTTCCTGCTGTCAGGGCATGTGAGGTTTTTGTTGCTGCGCCCCGATGTAACCCCGGCACCATTGCACCTATTTAGCCGTTATCCCAACCAACAAAGTGCACGCGGGGCCAAAAAAGTAATCAAGATTATTACTAATTTTAATCGTCATTACCTTCATTTTAATGATGATTCAATTTATTTTAATCAGGATTCATTTTTTTCTAATGAGCTTTAGAAATATAATATAAAACCAAAAAGGTGGCACTGCAATTTAAAATCATGTCGACCCTTAAGCCCGGGCAAAACGAAGAAAAAAAGCCTGCAAATCGAATGATTTACAGGCCATTTCCCCGGTGGTCGGTCTGCAGGGGCTCGAACCCTGGACCCGCTGATTAAGAGTCAGCTGCTCTGCCAGCTGAGCTACAGACCGTTTTTCGGACACAAAAATAGAAAATATTCCGTATCTCGGCGCTCGAAAACACCTTTTAATTCGAGGTTTCGCTTCCATGCTCCCTGCCGGTTTATTTTTCAACGTGCCAAACAATTTTCTGCTTCGATGGTATGTATGTAGGGATGAACGAAAAAGAAAAAAAGCATTTACCCCGGAATACCGATTTACTGATTGTCGGGCAGGGACTGGCCGGAACCATGCTGGCGTTTGAATTGCATCGAAATGGTAAAGATTTCGTGGTAGTCGATTCTCCTTCCGGTGAAAAAACCAGTCGCGTGGCTGCCGGCATCATTAACCCGGTTGTCTTTCGCCGCCTGACCAAGTCGTGGCTGGTGGATGATCTTTTTCCGGTACTGAAAGATACCTACCGTGAATTGGAAGGACTTCTCTCCTGCCCGTTGCTGCATCCGTTGAAAATTGACAAAATTTTAGGCACGGAAGAAGGTTCGTTCTGGCGGACTAAATCGGTTGAAAATAAACTGGAAGCTTACATACACTCCGAACCGGATAACAATTTTCAGAAAGAAGGCATAGACACACCGTTCGGAGTTGGCAAAGTTTTTAACGCTTTTCGTGTCGGTTTACCTTTGCTAATCGACCGTTTCCGGGAATTTTTAGTCCGGGAAAACCGCTTTATTGTTGAAGAACTGGACACCAAAGATATCATCCGGAAAAACGGAAAAGTGCAATGGAAAGACATCACCGCTCAAAAAATCATTTTCTGCCAGGGATTCCGCGCCAGCGATAATCCATTCTTTCAACCGGTTAAATTCAAACACACCAAAGGCCAGGTATTGGATTTGGAGATTCCCGGGCTGGAAATTACGGACATGGTCAACAAGGGAATGTTTATGCTGCCGCTTGGCGAAAATCGTTTCCGGGCAGGGGCAACCTACCGTTGGGAATTCCAGGATACCCGTCCCGATGAGGAGGCAACAGCTGAGTTAACAGAAAAGCTGGAAAAGATTGTCAAATTACCTTATACCATCACTAAAGAACGGGCAGGCATTCGCCCAACTGCCCATGATCGCCGGCCGGTAATCGGCCTACATCCGGAATATCCGGAAATCGGCATTTTTAATGGATTGGGCTCAAAAGGAGCTATGCTGGCCCCCTGGTTTGCCCGTGAGTTTGTCCGCTTCCTTTGCGAAGAATCCGGTATCATTCATCCGGAAGTGAATGTTCTCCGGTATTACCGGAAAAAATAACCGGTTTAAGAACCAGTCTGAAAAAGGGTTGGCGGATTCTTCCATTTGATACCACATCCGGCAGAAGGTTTCTGCCCTTCCGGAACAGGTTTTCCATTCAGGACCGCATCGAGCGCTGCCCGCAAATCTTTTCCGGTTACCGGCACATCATTCTTCGGACGGGCTTCGTCCATCTGTCCGCGATACACACATTTCAAATCTTTGTCGAACACAAAGAAATCGGGGGTACAGGCAGCCAGATATGCTTTGGCAACTTCCTGGGTTTCGTCATACAGATAAGGGAACGGATACCCTTCTTTTGCGGCCACTTCTTTCATCAACTCCGGCGCATCATCGGGATAACTATCCACATCGTTGGAGTTGATGCCGACAAAACGGATTCCCTTTGCACCATATTCATTGGCAATGGCCGTAATTTCATGATTCACATGCTTGACGTACGGGCAGTGATTGCAAATAAACATCACGACCGTAGCTACATCAGATTTGATTTCTCCCAGCGAAATGGACTTACCCGACACGGTATCGGGCAACTCAAATTCTGGCGCTTTCCCGCCCAGCGGAAACATTCTCGAAAAAGTAAGTGACATAATAATTATCTTCTTTTCTTCACCCCCGTTTAACGAAAAAAATCCGTCATGGTTTAGAAAAATAAGGAGAAGGTCAGGCTCAAACTATTTTCAAATCTTCGAGTAACCCGATATAAGTATCAATACCGCTGCGAATTTCTTCTTCCAGAATATATTCATCCGGCGTGTGCGAGCGGGCTGAATCACCCGGCCCAACTTTCACGGTAGTAAATGGTAACACCGCCTGATCGGAAGTCGTTGGCGAGCCATAGGGTTGCAATCCCAACTCAAGGCCACGCTTCACCAACGGATGGTCAAGCGGAATACCCGAAGAATTAAGCCGGCAGGAACGGGCTTTCAGGTTACTTCCAAGTAAACCGGAAAGCATATCGAAAACTTCTTCGTTGGAGTAGCATTCATTTGTTCGCACATCGATAACAAACCGGCAACTATCGGGAACCACATTATGCTGATGTCCGGCTTCGATTTGGGTAACCGTCGTTTTTACCGGGCCCAGGACGGGTGATTCATCCGGAAATTTGAAATCCAGCAGACGCTGAATATCGGCCAGTGCTTTGTATATAGCATTCTCGCCTTCGTTGCGGGCTGCGTGACCGGTTTTACCAACAGCTTCTGCATCAATAACCAGCAGTCCCTTTTCGGCGATAGCCAGGTTCATCCCGGTAGGTTCGCCCACCAGGCCCAAATCAACTGGCCCCAACTCATCTAAAATGGAAGTGACACCATGGGCCCCGGAAATTTCTTCTTCTGCGGTAGCGCTCCAAATCAGGTTGAATGGCAGTTCCGCCAATTCGTTGAAATAGCGAAAAGCGGCCAATTGGGCCACCACCGAAGCGCCGGCATCGTTACTGCCTAATCCAGTCAGCCTGCCGTTATGCACAACAGGTGTAAATGGGTCGTTAGTCCAACCATTGGCCGGTTTCACTGTGTCTATATGCGAGTTAAACAACACCACCGGTTTACCATCCTGCCATTTTCTGTTTCTCAGCCAAAGATTGTTTCCCTTCCGGGAAGGAACCAGGTCCCACTCCTTTAACTGATTTTCCAAAAATGTAGCTACCGCACCCTCGTCCCGGCTTAGCGATGAAATGCCAATCATTTCTTGCAGCAAACGATATGCGTCGCTGTGTAGTTTTTCGATCGAAAGATTCATAACATAAGAAATCGCTACCTCCCGGACGAGAGGCAGCATCAGATAAGTACGTTCAACTATTTTTCCCCTTCTTCGTGGAATAGTACCAGACGGGTCCCACTTTTCGAACCGGATAGCACCGAGGCATTGGTGACCACAACGGAATTAACACCTTGTTTCATTGCATTGAAACCGGTTGTCAGCTTGGGAATCATTCCGCCATTGACCACTCCGCTTGCCTTCATTTCCTCAAATTCGGCCATGGTCATCTCATCTATTACCGAATTGTCATCCGATTCATCCATCAATACGCCGCGCTTATCGAAGCAATATATCAGGGTAACCCGGTAACTGGAGCTTAATGCAATAGCCAGTTCCGAAGCAATGGTATCGGCATTGGTGTTGAATAACTGGCCATCACCGTCATGCGTGATGGGTGCAATCACCGGAACCGCACCATTCATCAGCAATTCGCGAAGCATGCGATTATTAACATTTACCACATCGCCTACAAAACCGTAATCGACATCAACAACCGGACGCTTCTTCGCCCGGATAATGTCCAGGTCAGCGCCGGTTAATCCCAGCGCATTGGTCCCGAAAGCCTGAAGCCGGGAAACCAGATTTTTGTTTACCAAACCGGCATACACCATGGTAACAGCCTGCAGCGTCGCTTCATCGGTAATGCGGCGTCCTTCAACCATTTTCGGTTTGACGCCCAACTTTTCACCGATGGTGGTCGCCATGCTACCACCGCCATGTACCAGAATTTTATTCCCGGCAATGCGCGAGAAATCCCGAAGCAGGTTTTGAATCGATTCCTTTTCCTCAACCAGCTTTCCACCCACTTTGATGATGGTCAGATGTTCGATCATTTTAGTTCCTCCAATATCATTTTTAGCACGGCCTGTGCCGACACTTCGCGGTTGGCTGCCTCTTGAATGACGATGGAATTCGGACTGTCGATTACTCCATCAGAGACGACCATATTCCGGCGAACCGGCAAGCAATGCATGAATTTAGCCTGATTGGTCAGTGCCATTTTCTCCTCGTCAACTGTCCAATCTCTGTCGAGGGAAAGTACCTGCCCATAACTACTGTAAGATGCCCAATTTTTTGCATAAATAAAATCGGCACCCGAAAAAGCTTTCTTCTGATGGTATTCGACTTTGATATCTCCTATAAATTCAGGCGCTAACTCGTATCCTTCAGGATGCGTAACCACCAGCTCGTAGTCGGTTTGGCGCAGCCATTCCACAAACGAGTTGGGCACGGCCTGGGGCAATGCCTTCGGATGAGGCGCCCAGGTGAGCACTACTTT
Source organism: Prolixibacter sp. SD074 (assembly GCF_009617895.1). Classification (NCBI taxonomy): domain Bacteria; kingdom Pseudomonadati; phylum Bacteroidota; class Bacteroidia; order Marinilabiliales; family Prolixibacteraceae; genus Prolixibacter; species Prolixibacter sp. SD074. Next base: position 3,840,971 of record NZ_BLAW01000001.1, on the reverse strand, counting down.
CGGCTTTTCTTTGGTCTTGAATTCCTCGATGGTAAAGTGGTCGGCAAACGACTGCAAAGGATGCCGTGTGGCTGCTTCCATACTCACCACCGGTACACCGGAGTAATCAACGAACTGATTGATGATTTTTTCCTGGTAATCGTCATCTTTATTTTTGAACTGCGCGAACGCACGAACTCCGATAATGTCGCAATACGAACCGATAACCGGAACCGCTTCACGTAAGTGCTCGGGTTTATCGCCATCCATCACTACGCCCAACCCTGATTCCAGCTGCCATCCTTCCTGATTGACGTTCAGCACCATGGTATTCATGCCAAGGTTCATGGCCGCCTTCTGCGTACTGAGCCGCGTACGCAAACTGGAATTGAAGAAAATCAAAATCATGGTTTTGTCCTTCCCAAGATGCTGATAAGCAAACGGATTTTTTTTCACTTCGAAGGCCGTTTCCAGCGCTTCGTTCAGGTTGGGTAAATCGTATACCGATGTGAAATGTCTCATCTTATTTTTTCAGTTTCATGATTTGTTTTGAATGCTTCAGCTCATTATTTGGGACGAACCTGGCCATCACCTTCTATCAGCCACTTGTAGCTGGTTAGTTCTTCCAGTGCCATCGGCCCACGGGCATGTAGCTTTTGCGTACTGATACCAATTTCGGCACCCAGCCCGAATTGCGATCCATCGGTAAAAGCCGTGCTGGCATTGGTATACACCGAAGAGGCATCCACCAGTTTACGAAACAGTTCGAGATGTTCATGGTTCCCGGAAACGATAGCTTCGCTGTGCTTTGAGCTGTACTTCGCAATGTGATCGAGCGCTTCTTCGAAGGAAGCGACCGTTTTGATGGCCATCTTGTAATCGAGGAATTCGGTCCCAAATGACTCTTCAGTAGCCGGTTTCAATAAATCTTCAGGATAATGATCTTTCAATGCTTCCATTGCCTGCTCGTCGGCAAAAATTTCCACCTGGCTTTCCGGCAGCAATTCGGCCAGATAGGGCAAATCGCCCAACCGCGACTCGTGAATAATCAGGCAGTCAAGTGCATTACACACACTGGGACGGCGTGTTTTCGCATTATTGATAATTTCGCGCCCTTTCTCCTCGTCACCGAACTCGTCAAAATAAGTGTGGCAAATGCCGGCGCCCGTTTCGATGACCGGGATAGTGGCATTTTCACGCACATAATTAATCAATCCCTGGCTTCCCCGGGGAATGATCAAATCAACATACCCCCGGGCATTCAGCAATTCGCCGGTTGATTCCCTTCCGGGAGGAAGCAAGGTGAGCACTTGCGTATCGATATTGAAAGCTTGAAGCACTTTATGAATGATGGACACAATGGCTTTGTTCGAATCGCCCGCATCGCTTCCCCCTTTCAGCACACATACGTTTCCTGATTTCAGGCAAAGCGAGAAGACGTCGAATGTTACGTTGGGACGTGCTTCGTAAATGATGCCGATAACGCCAAAAGGCACGCTGACGCGTTTAATGTACAGACCATTCGGGCGTGTTGTTTCCGACAACACTTTCCCCAATGGGGAAGACATGGATGCCACATTCCGCATATCTGCAGCAATTCCTTCAATGCGCCCAGCCGTCAACTTCAATCGATCATATTTTGGATCGAATGGAGCCATCCGCTGCAAATCTTTTTCGTTCTCCGCCAGAATAAATTCTGTCTCTTTTACGGCTTCATCGGCAACAGCCAGCAACACCTGATTGATGGTTTCTTCTGTTACCAGACTTAGTTTCCTGCTTGCCTGAAGCGCCTGCTCAAATTGTTCACGATACTGCATGTCCGGTCGTTTTTTTTCAGTTTCTGTTGTTTCAATAAGTGGGCCCTGTTATTCTTCCCCAACAGTGGAGAACAATATTCTTTAAACGATTTGCGCCCCATTAAAATTATTTAGCTATTTCTCAAACTATTTTGGATATTTCTTAAACCGTCTTAGATAACTATCGAAATTAACTAGAGCGATTTCTATATTGTATTACTTTTTATATGTCTTTTTATGATACTTCCCTAATTATTATCAATTTTTTACTGAATTGATTCAATACCTATAAAAATTCTATTGATGTTTTTCATAAATATATTGATGTCATTTAAATAGTTTTTGTCACCTTGCTGAAGTGTTTTAATTTTTCTAAAATTTCTTACAGACAATTCATTCGACTCCCCTAATTTTCCAACATCTCCAGAGAGAAACACCTCCGCTAAAACCGGGCGCTACCCCAGGTAAAGGTAATCGTAATGAATAAATGGCTTGTCGTATTTAACACCCATCTCGCGCTCCACTATTTTGGATGAAAAACCCGCTTTCCCCAGACCGAGTAGTTTACCATTACCATCTTTTACCCGCACGATGTCGCCGGTTTTAAACTGGCCCTGCACACCGGTAATCCCGATGGTGAGCAGACTGGTTGCTCTTTCTGAAAGCAGCGCATCGCGGGCGCCATCGTTCACAAAGACTTCGCCTCGCGCAAAATCGTCGGAGTGGGCCAGCCACTTTTTCACCGTATTTGATTTCCTTTTCTCCGGCTCGAACCAGGTATGCGGAAGCGCTGAACCCTTCTCCATTAGATCGGTGATGACATTGAGCCGAATACCGTTGGCAATGTGTACCGCTACTCCCTGACTGGCTAGTTTGGAAGCAATAGAACTTTTGGTTAGCATGCCCCCCCTGCCGAAATTCGATTTTTGAGCCGAGACCAAATCCTTCGGAATTCTTTCCCCTGCCGGGATGTGTTCGATCAACCCGCTTCCCGGAACGTCGGGACTTCCCCTGAATACACCATCCACATTGGTCAGAAGAAACAGCGCTTCAACATCCATCATCGAAGCGATTAAGCCGGAGAGCTCATCGTTATCGGTGAACATCAACTCCGTAACTGAAATCGCATCGTTCTCATTAATAATCGGTATGACACTGCTCTCGAGCAACGTATTGATGCAATTGCGCATGTTCAGGTAGTGCTGCCGATCGCTGAAATTTTCCTTGGTTGTCAACACCTGGGCACATGTCAATCCGTGTTCCCGAAACAGGTCGGCATACCGGTTGATGAGCTTAACCTGCCCCACCGCCGACCACAATTGCCTTCGCGAAACGGTATCGTGTTTTTTCTGCGGTTCCACTTCTGCCCGTCCTGCCGCCACTGCGCCCGAAGAAACAAGAATGACCCGGACTCCCTTCTTCTGCAAAGCAGCAATCTGATCGACAAAGTGGGCCATACGGGCCACGTTCAGCATGCCATCGTCACGGGTGAGCAAATTGCTCCCGATTTTTACCACAATACTGGAATAGCGATTTGCCATGGGAAGAATGCTTTTTTTTTCCTGAAAAGTACATTTCAGGTGAATCGTGTCCCACATTTTTAGAGACAGATATTTAACCGTTGTTAATTTTATTGTACGAAACCAATAACCCCTGGATGAGTGCCGATGAAAATCCCTGATGTTCCATCGCGTTAAGCCCGGAAATGGTGATTCCTTTCGGCGTGGTTACTTTGTCGATCTCCCTTTCGGGATGATGGCCGGTTTGCAGAATCAGTTCGGTAGCCCCTTTCACTGTTTGGGCCACAATTTCCTGTGCCACTTCGGCTCCGAAGCCAATTTCAATTCCGCCTTGCGTTGCTGCGCGAATAAAACGAAGCGCAAAAGCAATTCCGCAAGCACCCAAAACAGTGGCGGCGGCCATCAGTTCTTCGTTGATATAGATAACTTTTCCCAACGTTTCGAACAGTTCCTGAATTACTTCTTTTTGCCCATCATTGCAATCAGGCGCCGAAATACAGGTCATCGATTCCTGCAAAGCGATAGCCGTATTGGGCATCACCCGGAACGGGATAACGGTTTCGGGCAACCACAATTTCAGACTTTCGAGACTCACACCGGTCATCAACGAAGCCAGCATTTGACCGGGAATCAAAGAACTACGAATTCCCTGAAGTACACCTTCAGCCTGGTAGGGTTTGACTGCCATAATAACCAAATCGGCTCCTTTCACTGCAGCGGCATTGTCTGCAGTAACACGAACACCTTGTTTCGCCAAATCTTCCAGCAGGTGTGGCCGCCGACGGGTAACCACCAGCTGTTTAGCCGGCATTCCGGCTTTCAAAAAGCCTTCGGCTATGGCACGTCCCAGATTTCCTCCGCCAATGATGCAAATATTCAGGTTCTTCATAGCTATCTACGTTTTTTTATATTGTATTCCACATTACCACAAACCTAAAGCAGAATCAAAATAAGACATTCAATTTAATACATTTTGCCAGTATTTTTAACCAATTATTAACCCAATACCTTTTCAAGCGCCGATAAAAACCGATCGACTTGCTCACGTGTAACGCTTAGGGGAGGTAAGAGCCTGATAGTGTGGGTGCCGGTGACTCCGGTAAATATCTTTTCTTCGAAGAGCAATTTCTTCCTGATTACTGCAATGGGCTGGTCAAATTCCAGTCCGATCATCAGACCGCGGCCCCGAACTTCCTTGATTTTATCAATGCCGGCCAGCGATGTCATCAGGTAATTACCAATGATTTCGGCATTTTCGATCAATTGTTCGCTCTGCATGATATCCAGCACAGCAATGCCGGCTACACAAGCAAGGTAATTTCCACCGAACGTAGTTCCCAGCATTCCTTTCCGGGCTTCGAATTCCGGGCTAATCAACACACCGCCTACCGGGAAACCGTTTCCCATGCCTTTCGCTACGGTGATAAGATCGGGTTTTACGTTGGCATACTGGTGTGCAAAGAATTTGCCGCTTCGTCCGTAACCCGACTGAATTTCATCGAGAATAAGCACGGTTCCATAACGACGACACAGTCTTCCGGCTTCTTCCAGGAAAGAAGGTTCTGGTACACGGCAACCGCCAATGCCCTGAATTCCTTCCACGATAACGGCAGCTACATCGCCTTCCATGAGTTCGTTTTCCAACGCATCTATATCATTCAGCGGGAGGATGATTCGGTCGACAGTATCGTTCAGTGGTGATATAATGGCTGGATTATCGGTGACGGCCACTGCTGCCGAAGTTCGTCCATGAAAGGATTTTTCGAATGATACAATGCGGGCTCTTTCGGTATGGAACGAAGCCAGCTTTAACGCATTTTCATTGGCTTCGGCACCGGAGTTACACAAGAAAAGTGAATAATCTTCGTAACCGGAAAGAGCTCCCAACTTATGAGCTAGTTCATGTTGCAGCGGATTCTGTACCGAGTTGGAATAGAATCCGATCTTTTTCAATTGCCCAACCAGCACCTGCACGTAATAGGGATGCGAATGCCCCACTGAAATAACGGCGTGCCCGCCATACAAATCGAGATACTCAACGCCATTTTTATCGGTAATGATACATCCTTTGGCTGTCACCGGTTCCACTTCGAACAGCGGATATACATCGAAAAGTTCCATATGTTTCGAATTTATTTTCGGGATTAAAATGCGACCGGCTTCAGGTTGAGGCCGGCTGTCTCATTCAACCCGAACATCAGGTTCATATTTTGTACGGCCTGTCCCGAGGCGCCTTTCAACAGGTTATCAATGCATGACAGGATGAGCAGTTTCCCGTCGTGTTTTTCCAGGTAAAGCAATGCTTTGTTGGTATTCACTACCTGTTTCAGGTCGGGATTACCGGGCGACAGGTGCACAAACGGATGCCCTTCGTAATAGCGTCGATACAATGCGCGGGCCTCTTCAACTGTTCCTTCAAAACCGGTGTACACCGAAGCAAAGATGCCACGTGTGTGGTTTCCCCTTACGGGAATGAAGTTCAGCCGCTGCTCAAATTGTCCCTGTAACTGCGCCAGACTTTGCCGGATTTCGCCCAAATGCTGATGCTGAAAAGCTTTGTACACCGACACGTTGCCGTTACGCCAGCTAAAATGTGACGTACCCGAAGGCGACTGTCCTGCCCCGGTTGAACCGGTAATAGCATGCACGTGCACTTCCTGCGTAAGCAAACGGGCCGAAGCCAGCGGCAGTAAAGCCAACTGAATGCCGGTAGCAAAACATCCCGGGTTGGCAATGCGCTTCGCCGAGCGAACCGCTTCGCGGTTCAACTCAGGCAAACCGTACAGAAAGTCATTCCCTTCCCGCTTTAAGCGGAAATCGTGGCTCAGATCGATAATTTTAACCCGCTGCGGGACATTGTTCTTTTCCAGGTATTCGGCCGACTTGCCATGTCCCATGCACAGGAAAATTACATCAACGGCATCGAAGTCAATATCCGAAAACACCAAATCGGTTTCCCCGATTAAATCTTTGTGCACCGAAGTAACCGGTTGCCCGTCGTTACTGGAACTTTGTATACAGGAAACATCGGCAGCCGGATGATTTAACAGGATGCGCAAAAGCTCACCCGCCGTATAACCCGCACCGCCCACGATCCCTGTGCTTACTGTAGCCATTGAATGCGTTTATTTCTTATTGACCGAATAGAAAATCTTCAACTGGTTGCCCAGAATTTTGGTAAACCCTTTGGCGTCATCGGCTGTCCAGCCTTTGTTCATCTCGCCGTATTCACCAAATTCCGACTTCATCAAATCGTGCTCCGATTCAATTCCCACCAACTGGAAGGTGTAGGGACGAAGTTTGATAATCACTTTGCCGGTGACATTTTCCTGCGTACTTTCCAGAAATTTCTCGATGTCGCGCATGACCGGTTCCAGGTACATCGCTTCGTGAAGGAACATCCCATACCAGTTGCCCAGCTGATCTTTCCAGTATTGTTGCCATTTGGTCAGCGTATGTTTTTCCAGCATCTGGTGCGCTTTGATGATGAGCATTGGGGCGGCAGCCTCGAATCCCACACGGCCTTTGATACCAATGATGGTATCGCCGATGTGCATATCACGGCCGATGGCCCACACCGAACCGATTTCTTCCACTTCGCGAATAGCATCAATGGAGCTGAAATGCTTGTTACCATTCACTCCTTTCAGCTGTCCTTTCACAAAATCGAGGGTCAGTATCCCCTCACCTTCCTTCTTCAGCTGGCTCGGATAAGCCTCTTCCGGAAGTGCCTGATTGCTGGTCAAAGTCTCCTTGCCGCCGATACTGGTTCCCCATAGTCCGGCGTTGATGGAGTAAGTCATTTTATTGTAATCGGCTTTCACGCCATGCTCTTTGAGATAGTTGATCTCAAATTCACGGGTCAGCTCCATGTCACGCGTTGGCGTAATAATTTCGATTTCGGGAGCCAAAACCTGGAAAGCCAAATCGAACCGAACCTGGTCGTTTCCGGCCCCGGTACTACCGTGAGCCACATATTTGGCGCCAATTTTTTTCGCATACTCAATGATGGCGATGGCCTGAAAAATGCGCTCCGAACTGACGGAAATCGGATACGTATTGTTTCGCAATACGTTACCATACACCATGTACTTAATGCCTTTCTGGTAATACTCTTCCGTTACGTCAAGCATTTTATGACTCTTCACGCCCAGTGCGTAAGCCCGTTTTTCAATATCGGCCAGTTCTTCCGGAGAAAATCCTCCAGTATTGGCAATTGCCGTATGAACTTCCAGGTCCTTTTCTTTCGACAGATAGATGGCACAATACGATGTATCCAAACCTCCGCTAAATGCCAGAACTACTTTTTCACTCATAACTGTTTATGCTTTTTTCCGTTAACCGGATAAGATGATTACTCTGATTTTTTCCCGTTTTTGTTTTCGGCCAGCGCCTGTTTTTCCGCTTTGCGTTTATCGACCCACTCGCGAAATACCTGGAAAGGCGTTTTCCCCTTTTTCCCGTTGCCATTTTTCCATGCAGGATCGTAAAGCATTCCGGTACAAAGGCATTTGCTACGACTGGTACGCTGCAGAATATCGTAGTTCACACAGCTCTGGCAGCCTTTCCAGAATTGCTCGTCGTCGGTTAGCTCCGAGAACGTGACCGGCTTGTACCCCAGGTCGGAGTTGATTTTCATTACGGCCAGACCGGTAGTCAAACCAAAAATCTTGGCCTCCGGAAATTTGGAACGCGACAATTCGAAAGCACGCTGCTTGATGCGCCGGGCCAAACCATGTCCCCGGTAATCGCGCGGCACAATCAACCCCGAGTTGGCCACAAATTTATTGGTACCGAAGGTTTCGATGTAACAAAAACCGGCAAACGTATCACCGTCGAGGGCAATAATGGCTTTGCCTTCTTTAATCTTCGATTCAATGTATTCATGTGTCCGGCGCGCAATACCCGTACCGCGCTCCTTCGAAGCCAGGTCGATGGCGTCGTTCACTTCGTCCACATACTTAACGTGCACCTCGGTGGCCACAACGACCTTGATGGCAGATTTTTCGTCTTTGTTATTCTTCTTTAGCGGAAACATCTTTTGCCTTATTAATCAATTTTATCTTCCAGTTTGGGCATGGTCATCGTTAACACGTTGATGACATCATTACGACCAACTCCCTCTCTGACAATTAGCAGGATGGTATCGTCACCTGCAACCGTTCCTAATATTTCAAATAAATTTGCTTTATCAATTACCGATGCAATGCTGCTGGCATACCCGGGCAGTGTTCGTACTACGCCCAAATTTCCTGAGAATTCCACCTTCAGAAAACCGTCGGCCAAAAAATTGGCATGCGACATATCGGGCATTGATTCATCGATATCCGCCAGATTTTCACGCAAACGGTATATATATCCATGTTGTGAATCGCTGATTTTCATTACCTGAAGCGATTTTAAATCACGCGAAAGCGTCGCCTGCGTCACCTCATATCCCTCTTTATTCAACCGAATCAGCAACTCGTCCTGGCTGCTGATTCGGTCACCGGAGATGATTTTTTTGATGGCCAACAGACGTTGTGTCCGATTCTTCATTATGAATATTTATTTATCTTGATTGCAATTTTATGCATTAACATCGAACTTTTATGCATTTAAATGTAAATTTATTCATAATTTTGACCCATACGCAAAAGGTGATGAATAATTATTAATTATTTTACATTGAAATTTTGGGCTCATTGCAGGAAATAACCTATTTTTGTGCCGTGCAACATGTCTTTAGAATATCAGAAAGACACGCTGAGAAATGCGTTTTTACTGCCGGGTCCAAGGCAGTGGGAACGCATTTTTTTTGTCCATGTGTTTCGAAAAATCAATACACTCAGCAATAAAACCAACCGGAAATGCAAAACGTGCAGAAAGCAAAACTGATTCTTGAGGACGGGACTGTATTCGAAGGAAAATCATTTGGATACGACAAGTCGGTGGCCGGAGAAGTGGTATTTTACACGGCTATGACGGGTTACCCCGAGAGCCTCACTGATCCTTCCTACACCGGGCAAATCCTGGTATCGACTTACCCCATGATTGGAAACTACGGTGTTCCGAACGACAGGGAAGAAGATGGAATATTCAGGTATTTTGAGTCGGACAAAATTCATGTGAGCGCACTTATCGTGTCGGATTATTCATTTGAATACAGTCACTGGAACGCCATGAAAAGCCTGGGAAACTGGCTGAAGGAAAACAAAGTACCGGGACTGTTTGATATCGACACCCGCGCCCTGGCCAAAATACTTAGGGAAAAGGGTTCGATGCTTGGTAAGATTGTTTTCGATGGCGATGCCATCGATTTTTACGACCCGAACGAGGAAAACCTGGTTTCCCGCGTGAGTACCGATAATGTGGTTACCTACGGAAACGGCGACCACAAAGTAGTATTGGTCGACTGTGGAGTGAAAAACAACATTATCCGGTGCTTGCTGCAACGAAACACAACCGTTATCAAGGTTCCATGGGACTACGATTTTAACCGGGTAACGTGCGACGGCATTTTCCTCTCCAACGGCCCCGGCGACCCTGCCATGGTGCAGGAAACCGTCGAGAATGTTGGCAAAGCAATAGACGAAGTAAAACCCATTATGGGTATCTGCCTGGGTAATCAGCTGCTGGGACGCGCTGCCGGAGCCGATACCTATAAATTGAAATACGGTCACCGCAGCCACAACCAGCCGGTTTTGCTTACCGGAACCGATAAATGTTACATCACTTCGCAGAACCACGGTTTTGCCATCGACGACAAAACCCTGCCGGATGATTGGGAGCCAATGTTTGTGAACGTGAATGATCAGACCAACGAAGGGATTCGCCACAAAACAAAACCCTTCTTCTCTACGCAGTTCCACCCCGAGGCCTCTTCCGGCCCGGTGGATACGGAATTCCTCTTTGATGATTTTATTGACAACATCAAAAAGTACAAAAAGCAATGAACCGGCCGAATGAAGCAGGTACCCTGACTTGTTCATTCATCATTCAAAACGACTGAAAATCATGCTCAACAAAGATATCAAGAAAGTAATCGTCCTCGGTTCGGGGGCACTGAAAATTGGCGAAGCCGGCGAATTTGACTATTCCGGTTCGCAGGCACTCAAAGCGCTGAAAGAGGAAGGTGTAGAGACCGTTCTGATTAACCCGAATATCGCCACCATTCAAACATCGGAAAACATTGCCGACAAGGTTTATTTCCTTCCGGTAACGGCAAAATTTGTAGAAGAGGTCATTAAAAAGGAGAACCCCGACGGTATCCTGCTCGCCTTCGGTGGACAGACCGCCCTCAACTGTGGTGTCGATTTATTCCGTGGCGGCATTCTCGAAAAATACAACGTCAAGGTGGTCGGTACGCCGGTGCAATCCATCATTAATACCGAAGACCGGGAGATTTTTGCCGGCATTCTGGGCGAAATTAATGTCAAAACACCCCGAAGCGTTGCCTGCTCAACCATTCAGGAAGCACGGGCTGCCGCCGAAAAACTGGGATTCCCGCTCATCATACGGGCTGCCTATACATTGGGAGGCATGGGCTCGGGTTTCAGTTCCAACATGGACGAGCTGAACAAACTGGCCGATAACGCCTTCTCCTACTCGCCGCAGATTCTCGTGGAAGAATCGCTGAAAGGCTGGAAAGAGGTGGAGTACGAAGTGGTTCGCGACCGTTTCGACAACTGTATCACCGTGTGTAACATGGAAAACTTCGACCCGCTGGGAATCCACACCGGTGAATCGATTGTGGTAGCACCTTCACAAACGCTTTCCAATAGCGAATACCATAATCTGCGTCAGCTCTCCATCAAAATCATCCGTAAAATCGGTGTGGTTGGCGAATGCAATGTGCAGTTTGCCCTCGATCCGAACTCGGAAGATTACCGCGTGATTGAAGTGAACGCCCGGTTGTCGCGATCGTCCGCGCTGGCATCGAAAGCAACCGGTTATCCGCTGGCTTTTGTGGCGGCCAAACTCGGACTGGGCTACGGCTTGCACGAGCTGAAAAACGCCGTGACCAAAGTTACCACCGCCGCTTTTGAACCGGCGCTCGATTATGTGGTGGTGAAGATTCCCCGCTGGGACCTCACCAAATTTTCCGGCGTGTCGAAAAACCTGGGCTCCAGCATGAAGTCAGTTGGCGAGATTATGGCCATCGGCCGCTCGTTCGAGGAAGCCATCCAGAAAGGTATCCGGATGGTTGGCCTGGGCATGCACGGCTTTGTAGCCAACAGTGGGCAGGCGAAAATCGACGATGTGGAGAGCGAACTGCAACAACCGACCGACCGTCGTATTTTCGCTATCGCGGAAGCCTTCCATCATGGTCATTCGGTTGACAAAGTGTGGGAAATGACCCGCATCGACAGGTGGTTCCTGCAGAAGCTGAACAATATATATATCCTGCGTAACGAGCTGGAGAAAATCAACAAGCTGGAAGACATCCCTTATGACATGCTCCTGCTGGCCAAAAAGCAAGGCTATTCCGACTTCCAGATTGCGCGCCTGGTCCTCAAAAGCCCCGATGAAGAGATACACGGCGACTTGCTGAAGGTACGCGAATACCGGAAAAAACTCGGTATCGTTCCTTACGTGAAACAAATCGATACCCTGGCGGGCGAATATCCGGCCCAGACCAATTACCTGTACATGACCTACAACGGGTCGGAGCACGATATCACCTTCCAGCACGATAACCAATCGGTGATTGTGCTCGGTTCGGGTGCTTACCGGATTGGCTCGTCGGTGGAGTTCGACTGGTGTTCGGTGAATGCCATCAACACCATCCGGAAGGAAAAATACCGCGCCATCATGATCAATTACAACCCGGAAACGGTTTCGACCGATTACGATACCTGCGACCGGCTCTATTTTGACGAGCTCACCTTCGAGCGTGTGATGGACATCGTGGAACTGGAACAGCCCAAGGGAACCATTCTTTCTATGGGCGGTCAGATTCCGAACAACCTGGCCATGCGCCTGCACAAGCAGCATGTCCCGATTTTGGGAACCACGGCAGAGAAGATTGACAACGCCGAAGACCGGAATAAATTCTCGGCCATGCTCGACCGTCTGGGCGTTGACCAACCGCGCTGGAATCAATTGACCACCATTGAAGACATTTACAAGTTTGTAGGTGTAGTCGGTTTCCCGGTACTGATTCGTCCTTCGTACGTACTCTCGGGCGCGGCCATGAACGTGGTATCGAACAAGGACCAGCTGCAACACTTCCTCGAACTGGCAGCCCATGTTTCGAAAGAGCATCCGGTGGTGGTTTCCGAGTTCATCGAAAATGCCAAGGAGATTGAGATGGATGCCGTGGCCAAAGACGGTGAAATGGTGGCTTACGCCATTTCGGAACATGTGGAATTTGCCGGTGTACACTCCGGCGATGCAACCATCGTTTTTCCGCCGCAGAAATTGTACGTGGAGACCATCCGCCGCATCAAGAAGATTTCGCGCCAGATTGCCGAAGCGCTGGAAATTACCGGCCCGTTCAACATGCAATTCCTGGCCAAGGATAACGACATCAAAGTAATTGAGTGTAACCTGAGGGCTTCCCGCTCCTTCCCGTTTGTTTCGAAGGTCCTGAAGACAAACCTGATTGAGATTGCGACCCAGTCCATGCTCGACGTGCCATTCGAGAAGCCTGACAAATCGCTGTTCGAACTGGATTACGTGGGAGTGAAAGCGCCGCAGTTCTCGTTCCACCGGTTGCTAAATGCCGACCCGGTACTGGGCGTGGATATGTCCTCGACGGGCGAGGTAGGCTGTATCGGTGAGAACTTCTACGAAGCGCTGCTGAAGTCGATGCTTTCGGTGGGTTACCGCATTCCGAAGAAGAGCATCCTGATTTCTTCGGGGCCAACCCGCGGGAAAGTGGAATTGCTGAACAGCGCCCGCATGCTGAAAGAGCGCGGATTTACCATTTACGCCACCGGTGGAACGCACAAATTCTTCCTCGACAACGGTATCCAAACGGAAATGGCTTACTGGCCCGACGAAGAAGATCAGAGCCCGAACACGCTGGATTTGATTCGCGAGAAGAAAGTGGAAATGGTGATCAACATCCCGAAAAATCACACCAAACGCGAGCTGTCGAACGGTTACCAAATCCGGAGAAACGCCGTCGATTTCAATATTCCGCTCATTACCAATGCGCGGGTGGCCAGTGCCTTCATCTATGCCTTCACGAAAATGACGGAAGAGGATATTGTCATTAAATCGTGGGACGAATACAAATAAAGCACAACTCCATAAATTGAACAAAGGCTGTCCCGAACGTGCATGGCACAATTGGGGGCGGCCTTGTTGGTTATCAGGCCTATGCTTTTCATCGAAGGGGCGTAGCCCTTCAATCTTCGTAGTATCGTTTATTTAGTGGTAAATTAGGGGCGTAGCCCTGGCATCTATCTTTTTTCATACCATTCAAATAGATATTTCGGGTCATATTCCACATCAAATTTTTTCAAAAACAACACATATTCCTCCTGAAATGATTGTTTCTTATGATGTTCAGGCTGGTTCAACACATATTTTACTACCCTGTCGATATGAGACCTGGAATAGGTAAATGCCCCATAACCATCTTGCCAGGCAAATTTTCCAGGTATAAGTTTTCTATTGTTTAACCAATTTGACGAACCCGATTTTACCTGTTCCATTAATTTGGATGGAGATATTGTGGGGTGCATCCCCACAAAAACATGGGAATGATCCGGGTTACAATATATTGCATAGGTTTTGCAATGATGGTTGGTAATAATGCCACACATCACTTTTTCCAGTTCATCCCTGAATTTTTCCTTTATAAAATTCCCCCTGCCTTTTACAGAGAATACATATTGGATATATAGCTGGGTGTATGTGTTTGCCATGTCCTTATTATTTTGAGATTTCAGGGCTACGCCCCTTCTGTTTTATATCGACTCATTTTTCTACGAAGATTGAAGGGCTAACGCCCCTTTTTTCTATGAAAGATGACAGCTTGCTCACTCAACGGCTATCGCTATTGTTTCCATCAACAAAAAGGTAAACTATTATTTACTTTTCGACAAGCAAAGCACAACTCCATAAATTGAACAAAGGCTGTCCCGAACGTGCATGGCACAATTTGGGGCGGCCTTGTTGGTTATCAGGCCTATGTTTTTCATCGAAGGGGCGTTAGCCCTTTTTTCTACGAAGATTGAAGGGCTAACGCCCCTTTTTTCTATGAAAGATGACAGCTTGCTCACTCAACGGCTATCGCTATTGTTTCCATCAACAAAAAGGTAAACTATTATTTACTTCCTGACAAGTAAAGCACAACTCCATAAATTGAACAAAGGCTGTCCCGAACGTGCATGGCACAATTGGGGGCGGCCTTGTTGGTTATTACTATGCTTTTCATCGAAGGGGCGTAGCCCTTTTTTCTACGAAGATTGAAGGGCTAACGCCCCTTTTTTCTATGAAAGATGACAGCTTGCTCACTCAACGGCTATCGCTATTGTTTCCATCAACAAAAAGGTAAACTATTATTTACTTCCTGACAAATAAAGCACAACTCCATAAATTGAACAAAGGCTGTCCCGAACGTGCATGGCACAATTGGGGGCGGCCTTGTTGGTTATTACTATGCTTTTCATCGAAGGGGCGTAGCCCTTCAATCTTCGTAGTATCGTTTATTTAGTGGTAAATTAGGGGCGTAGCCCTGGCATCTATCTTTTTTCATACCATTCAAATAGATATTTCGGGTCATATTCCACATCAAATTTTTTCAAAAACAACACATATTCCTCCTGAAATGATTGTTTCTTATGATGTTCAGGCTGGTTCAACACATATTTTACTACCCTGTCGATATGAGACCTGGAATAGGTAAATGCCCCATAACCATCTTGCCAGGCAAATTTTCCAGGTATAAGTTTTCTATTGTTTAACCAATTTGACGAACCCGATTTTACCTGTTCCATTAATTTGGATGGAGATATTGTGGGGTGCATCCCCACAAAAACATGGGAATGATCCGGGTTACAATATATTGCATAGGTTTTGCAATGATGGTTGGTAATAATGCCACACATCACTTTTTCCAGTTCATCCCTGAATTTTTCCTTTATAAAATTCCCCCTGCCTTTTACAGAGAATACATATTGGATATATAGCTGGGTGTATGTGTTTGCCATGTCCTTATTATTTTGAGATTTCAGGGCTACGCCCCTTCTGTTTTATATCGACTCATTTTTCTACGAAGATTGAAGGGCTAACGCCCCTTTTTTCTATGAAAGATGACAGCTTGCTCACTCAACGGCTATCGTTATTGTTTCCATCAACAAAAAGGTAAACTATTATTTACTTCCTGACAAGTAAAGCACAACTCCATAAATTGAACAAAGGCTGTCCCGAACGTGCATGGCACAATTTGGGGCGGCCTTGTTGGTTATCACTATGCTTTTCATCGAAGGGGCGTTAGCCCTTTTTTCTACGAAGATTGAAGGGCTAACGCCCCTTTTTTCTATGAAAGATGACAGCTTGCTCCTCAACGGCTATCGTTATTGTTTCCATCAACAAAAAGGTAAACTATTATTTACTTCCTGACAAGCAAAGCACAACTCCATAAATTGAACAAAGGCTGTCTCAAACGTGCATGGCACAATTGGGGGCGGCCTTGTTGGTTATCAGGCCTATGTTTTTCATCGAAGGGGCGTTAGCCCTTTTTTCTACGAAGATTGAAGGGCTAACGCCCCTTTTTTCTATGAAAGATGACAGCTTGCTCCTCAACGGCTATCGTTATTGTCCATCAACAAAAAGGTAAATTATTAGCATTTACTAACTGCTCCTCGGCAAAAAGTAAAGCTTTTAGCATCTGTTAATTCCTTCCCTAACGGAAAAAGGATGCTTTCAGCATTTGCAAATCCCTTCCCTGACGAAAAAGTGAGGCTTTCAGCATTTACTAATGGCTTTCCTAACGGAAAAGTGGAGCTTTTAGCATTTACTAATTGCTTCGCTGGCAAAAAGTCGAGGTTTTCGCATTGGTGAATAACATTCTTCCCAAAAAAATATGTCCTGGCGTTTTGTTGAACATCCGGGTTAATTTTCCTAAAATTGCAGGCGAAACAAACCTGCCGGACAAACCAATGAATGTAACAGGAATAAGTAATGAACCGCAAAAACATGTATCTATGAAGACTTGGTATTCCTTATTCGCTATATTGATTCTCTTTTCGGCATGCAGCCATAAAAAGGCGAACAAGCTGAAGCACATCCCGTCGTTGCAGACCATTGACAAACCTTATGGCCAGCTGACGAAACTGGAAACTGATACAACAAATGTAAGGCATTGGCCATTTTTGGTTTACACCCCGTCGGAGGAACGCATTAAGCACAAAATGCCTGTTATTCTATTTGTCCCGAACAACTCCGGAAAAGCAACTGACAATTTCGATTGGGAGGCCAGGCAGGCCATTAAGGATGCCCGCTCCATGGCCCCGGAGCTGACTGAAGAACTTCCGGTGATTTATGTAACGTCTATTTTCCCACGTCCGCTGCAATACGAACGGTGGAGAATCTATACACAGGCCCTCGACCGCGACGTAATGACCACCGAGCACCAGGCTCTGTCACGCCTGGATTTGCAGGCCATCGAAGCCATTAATGAAATTAAAGACATTCTGAAAAAGCGTTGGGACATTAAAATCGGATCAAAGATTGCCATCATGGGATTCTCGGCTGCCGGTATGTTTGCCAACAGGTTCACCGCGCTGCACCCGGAACTGGTGAAAGCAGCCGTAGTAGGCTCGCCCGGTGGCTGGCCTATTGCACCGCAAAGCGAATGGGAAGGAAAAGTATTGCGTTACCCGGTGGGTACGGCCGATTTCAAGGAGCTGACCGGTGAAACATTCAACCTGGAGGCTTTCCAAAAAATTTCTATGCTATTCTTTATCGGCAGCGATGATACCAATGATTCAGTACCGTATGACGATGGATATGATAAGGCAGACCAGGATTTGATTTTCACGCTTTTCGGGAAAGACATGCAACAACGTTGGGCCGAATCAGAAAAACTCTACCAAGCGGACAGCACCAATGCAACATTTAAAACTTACGAAGGTGTTGGCCATAAGGTAACCGACCGGATGAAACAGGATGCAATTTTATTCCTGAAGGAAAATCTTCAGTAGTTTGTTACATTTAAACACCTGACTTCCCCGGCTATTACCTAACAAAGGAGCGGTTTCTGAAAACGCCGCTCCCGAATATTTTTTTAACAAAAAGTACAGGTTATGGCACTCAAAAGACGTGAGTTCATCCGAAAATCAGCCATATGGGCCGGGGTGTTGGCCATTAATCTATCCATGCAATTTTGCACTTCGGGCCCCCGGCCCGAAAATGTTTCATTTGCTGTTTGCTCCGAGGTAAATGCCGATGTGATCCCCGATGCTGCGACACGGCTGAAGGAATTCGTCAAAGCGGCGGAAAAGAATCACGTCGATTTCATCATTTCACTGGGTGCGTTCTGTCCGCCAAAGCCCGAGTACAGGGAATTCATCAATATATGGGACCGTTTTGACGGCGACAGCTACCAGGTTATTGGCGAGCACGACCTGGATGAAGCGACCAAGAACGATTTTATTCGCTTTACCGATATGCCTTCGAACTATTACGCTTTCGAAAAAGGCAACATCCATTTCATTGTGCTCGACACCAACTACCTTTTTTTCCGCAACGAATACATCGGTTACAACCACGGGAACTTTTACGACCAGGTGAAAAAAGGGTTGAACTATGTTAGTCCCAAAGAGCTCGATTGGCTGAAGAAGGAGTTGAAACGCTCCAACCTCACCACCATCATTTTCTCGCACCAAAGCCTCGAAGATCCGAAGGGCTGTGCCAATGGCGCTGACGTACGGAAGATTCTGGAAGAAGCAAACAAAGAGGCGGGTTACACCAAAGTGATCGCGGCTTTCAGCGGACACGGTGCCACCGATGTTGAAAAGGCCATCAACGGCATCCACTACATCCGCATTAACAGCATGTCGTACCGCTGGGTGGGCGAAGACTACCAGAGCAGCAAGCATTACACGGCAGCTATCGACCACGATTTCCCGCTGGCAAAGTTCACGCTTCCCTACAAAGAACCACTATATGGCATCGTGAAAATTACGCCCGGAAAACTGACGCTCACCGGAAAGCAGACGAGCTTTATTCTGCCCGGGCCAGCCAACCTCGGAGTGCCTTATGTTCTCAATGGCTCACCGGTAACTCCGGAGATTTCGAATCGCCAATTTACCTGGAGAAAGCCGACGAAATAACTTCTCTTTAAAAGAATTCATTTACCTTTAACTGAATATAATCAAAACGAAATCGTAGCCGAACCTGACATTCAGCCGGCCAAATCAATTGACAATTAACCTTAAAACCATGGAATTATTTTCAGCGCATGATGTTGTAAAAAACTTCGACAAATTCCGGGCGCTGTCTGAGGTCAATATCTCGGTAACCGAAGGAAGCATTTTCGGGTTGCTGGGCCCCAACGGTGCCGGAAAAACAACACTGATACGCATCATCAACCAGATCACTGCGCCAGACAGCGGTACACTGGAATTCAAAGGACGCCCGCTCAAAGCGGACGACGTTTTCCGGATCGGCTACCTGCCGGAAGAACGCGGCCTGTACAAAAAAATGAAAGTGGGCGAGCAGGCGCTTTACCTGGCCCAACTGAAAGGCATGGGCCGCCGCGATGCCATGAAGCAACTGAAATACTGGTTCGAGAAGTTCGATATTACTCCCTGGTGGGACAAAAAAGTGATGGAGCTCTCCAAAGGGATGCAGCAAAAAGTACAGTTCATTTGCACAGTGCTACATCAGCCCGAGTTGCTCATCTTCGATGAACCTTTCAGCGGTTTTGACCCCATCAATGCCGATTTGCTGAAAAATGAAATCCTGAAACTGCGCGATAAAGGTGCCACCATTATTTTCTCAACGCATAACATGGCTTCGGTTGAAGAGCTGTGCGATCACATCGCGTTAATCGATAAATCGAAGAAAATACTTGACGGCCCAACCCAGGAAATACGCCAGCAATACAAGTCAAACATTTTTGAAGTGGAATACCGGGGCGATTACGGTAACCTGACCAGGAATCTGGGCGATGCGTACCAAATTCTGCGTAACGGACCTTCGGAAAGAGCTCACAAACTCGCCGTGCAATTTGTCAATGGCAGCACACCCAATGAATTGCTCCGTGGCTTACTCGAACATGTTGAAATTCTTTCGTTCAACGAAATTATTCCCAGTATGAATGATGTCTTCATTAAAGTCGTCACCGAAAATAAGCCAAATTAATCCAGGTGCCTGTAGACAAAACGTGATCATTGTTCCACAAATTCCAATCACAGAAAAACATTGACGATGAAAAAAGTTGGTATCATCATAAAAAGAGAATACAACACACGGGTTAAAAAGAAGTCGTTCATTATTCTAACCCTGCTGATGCCGGTACTTTTTGCCGCTATCACCATTCTGCCTACCTACCTGGCAACCATGAACAATAGCGAAGAGCGCACGGTAGCCGTATACGATGGCTCCGGTATATTTCTTGGAAGGCTCGAGAGTAGTGAATACACAAAATTTCATTTTATTCCGAAGGAAGAATACAACAAACTGCGCGATAATCTGAAAGATTCGAAGTATTATGCTATTTTGGCCATTCCGCCCAATGTGGTTACCACCAACAATGTTGAGATCTTTTCAGAGAAAAATGTTCCCTTCGATCTGAAGAACAGCATCGACCGGAACCTATCCTCCATTGTTGAAAAAGACAAACGCTCTGCCCTGTTAAAGGAAGCAGCCGTTCCCGATCTGGAACGAAAACTGGAGGCTGCACGGACGAATATCCATGTTAATACCATCCGCGTAGGCGATAAAGGCGAAGAACACAAGAGTTCCACCGAAATTGCCATGGTGCTTGGGTATATTTTCGGTTTCATGATCTACATCTTTATCTTCATCTACGGCACCATGGTCATGCGCGGTGTGATGGAAGAAAAGCAGAACCGTATTGTAGAGGTCATTATCTCCAGTGTGAAACCCTTCGAGCTGATGATGGGAAAAATTGTTGGTATCGCACTGGTGGGACTGACACAGTTCGCTATTTGGGTGGTGCTGTTTATCGGGATCTTCCAGGCAGCCAAAGGCTTCATTCCCGATATGTCGCCCGACCAGGCACAGAACCTCATGGCACAAAGCCAAATGAGTGGCCAGATGGAAAACGTTGCCCAAAGCAGCCAGGTGCAGGAAATCTTTTCGATGATGAGCAGCATCAATTTCCCGTTAATCATTGGCTGTTTCTTCTTCTTCTTTATTGGCGGCTATCTGTTGTACAGTTCGTTATTCGGTGCCGTCGGTTCGGCAATCGATTCCGAGGAAGATGCACAACAGTTTACCCTTCCGGTGACCATACCGCTCATTATCGCCATCATTGTGATGATGAATGCCATTACCAATCCGGAGGGACAAATCGCTTTCTGGTTCAGCCTGGTTCCATTTACCTCGCCGGTAGTTATGATGGTGCGAATACCGTTTGGAGTTCCGGCCTGGGAACTTATCCTGTCGATGGTATTGCTGGTTGCTACGTTCGCCGGGACCGTTTGGGTAGCCGGAAAGATTTACCGTACGGGTATTCTGATGTATGGCAAGAAACCAACCTGGAAAGAGTTGGGCAAATGGCTAACGTACAGAAGTTAAAACAGAAAGACTGCTATTCGTATTATTTAATACAATATTGACCTTATCCATTCGGATAATTTTGTCCGAAATGTCTTATATTTGTCACAGCATGAATATTCGAAAATGCCATATGTGCAATTGTTGTACCTGTTATACCGTTATCAGGAAGGATATTCTATACACAAGTTGATTCTGATTTTTTAGTTCCATAGAAAAACCTTCCCGAACCAGGAAGGTTTTTTTTTGTTCAATTATACTGTTACATCATAACCAATTTCACATGAATTATGAAAGTTAAAACTATTCTCGAAACTATTGGTGATACGCCGCACGTGCGTATTAACAACCTTTATCCCGACGACTACGAAGTATACGTCAAAGTGGAGAAAACCAATCCGGGAGGCAGCATCAAGGACCGTATCGCGCTGCAAATGATTAATGATGCGGAAGAAAGAGGAGTATTAAAACCCGGTAATCTTATTATCGAACCAACCTCCGGGAACACCGGTATTGGGTTGGCTTTGGTTGCTGCCGTTAAAAAGTACAAGCTCATTTTGGTGATGCCTGAGTCCATGTCTGTCGAACGCCGCCGCATCTTAAAAGCGTACGGCGCCCAACTCGAGCTGACCCCGAAAGGACAGGGAATGAAAGGTGCCATCAACCGCGCGAAGGAACTGGCAGAACAAAATACCGGTTCGTTCATCCCCTCTCAGTTCGATAATCCGGCCAACATCCAGGCCCATGCTGAGTATACGGCGAAAGAGATTTTGGCCGATTTCCCGGACGGAATCGATTACCTGATTACCGGTGTGGGAACCGGCGGGCACATTTCCGGCGTTTCTATCGAGTTAAAAAAACGCTTCCCCGATATGCAGACCTTTGCGGTCGAACCGGAAACTTCACCGGTTATTTCGGGCGGAGCCCCGGGACCACATCCTATCCAGGGAATTGGTGCCGGCTTTATCCCGGAAAACCTGAAAACGGAAACACTCGATGGAACCATCCAGGTATCCAAAGAGGAGGCATTTATGTTTACTCAGAAAGCTGCTTCCGAAGAAGGCTTACTGGTCGGAATTTCTTCCGGCGCCTCGCTGGCCGCTATCAATAAGAAAATCCAGGAACTTCCGAAAGGCAGCCGTATTCTGACTTTTTCTTACGATACCGGAGAACGTTACCTGTCGGTTGACGGATTATTTTAATTCAGGATATTTTACCTAGAAAAAGAGGATGGCAACAAGCTGTCCTCTTTTTATTTGGTAATCATGCACATCGATTACACGCCCTGATTCTCCTTGCTTTTCAGTAACAACATTGCTAATTTTCGTATATCTTTCCATACCGTAACCGGATACACCGGCAAATAATTATCAACAATAAACAGCCAAGTATAAAAATGCCTTCAATGAGTCGAAAAGCCATTATCGATCTGGGAACCAATACCTGCAATCTTTTAATTGCAGAGTCACTCGCCGATGGTGGGTTCGTCACCATGTATGAAGGGAAGGAAGCTGTTAAACTCGGCCTGGGCGGTATCCACAAAAAATTGCTGACTTCCGATGCCATTGAGCGGGGATTAAAGGCGCTACACAAACATGCACTCACCATCAACGAACACCAGGTTAAAGACGTAAAGATTTTAGCCACATCGGCAATACGGGGTGCAAAGAACCGGAATATTTTCCTCGAGGCTGTTTGGGCTAAACTGGGATGGGAAATCGAAATTATTGATGGCGACCGCGAGGCAGAACTCATTTTCAAGGGGGTCAACCTTTCGCTTCCGGTAAACGGCCAAACTGTTCTGATTCTCGATATCGGTGGCGGAAGTAACGAATTTATTCTTTCGCAAGGTGATAACATCTTGTGGAAACAAAGCTTCAACATCGGAATAGCCAGGGTACTGGAAATATTCCACCCTTCCGATCCCTTAAGCCCCAAAGAAATTGCAAAAATGGAGCAATGGTTCGAAGATGAACTGACCATCTTGTGGCATGCGTGCGAAAATCACCGCCCGGATATTCTGGTTGGTTGTTCCGGTGCATTCGACACATTTACTGACCTATACGAGGAAGTCGGGCCGGAAAGTACTTATCGCACCGCTTCTCTTTTACCCGTGGGTGCTTTTCAAAAAATTCATGAAATGCTGAAGATCTCAACCCTCGGCGAACGACAAAAAATGAAAGGAATGGATCCGATGCGTGTCGAAATGATTGTGGTTGCCTCGGTATTCGTTAACTTTGTGCTGCGCAAACTGGACATCAGCCGGATGTACCAGTCGCATTTCGCTTTAAAAGAGGGCGCCATGCACGAATTTATGTCCTACGAAATCTAAATCATGTAATATTATGTCTAAAATTCTGGTCATCGACGACGAACGCAGCATCCGTAACACCATGAAAGATATCCTTGGTTTTGAAGGATATACAGTCGACCTGGCAGAAAATGGCCCGGAAGGTCTCGAGTTGGTGAAAGCCAATGAGTACGACACCATTTTTTGCGACATTAAAATGCCCGAGATGGACGGTATTGAAGTGTTGCAACGCATTATGGAAATGCGGCCAGATGCTACAGTGATTATGATTTCAGGGCACGGCAATATCGATACAGCCGTCGATTCCATAAAAAAAGGCGCTTACGATTTCATTGAAAAACCGCTTGACCTCAACCGATTACTAATTACCATCCGCAATGCCAGCAATAAGACTAATCTGGTCCAGGAAACCAAAGTCCTGAAACAAAAGGTTGATAAACGGTACCAGATTGTCGGCGAATCGGAAGCCATTTCGCGCGTGGTTGACATGACCGACCGTGTTGCCCCCACTGAAGCACGTGTTTTGATAACCGGAAATAACGGGACCGGAAAAGAGTTGGTTGCCCGCCGTTTGCACGAAAATTCTGCCCGTGCCCAGGGCCCGTTCGTAGAAGTGAACTGTGCCGCTATTCCTTCCGAGCTAATCGAAAGTGAACTGTTCGGACATGAAAAGGGTGCGTTTACATCGGCCAATAAACAACGAATAGGAAAATTCGAGCAGGCCGACGGCGGAACCCTTTTCCTCGACGAAATTGGGGATATGAGCCTTTCGGCGCAAGCCAAAGTTTTACGTGCTTTACAGGAAAACATTGTAACCCGCGTAGGCGGAGACAAGCAGATAAAAATAGATGTGCGGGTAGTTGCAGCTACCAATAAAAACCTTCAGGAAGAAATTGAAAAAGGGAATTTCCGGGAAGATTTGTATCACCGCATCAGTGTCATCTTAATCCATGTTCCCGCACTGGAAGATCGAAAAGAAGACATTCCAATATTAGCGGAGCATTTCAACCGACAAATTTGTGCTGAATACGGCCAGCAACCGAAAACGATTACGGAAGAAGCCATCCAGGAATTGAAAAACAAAAAGTGGACAGGCAACATCCGCGAGTTCCGGAATGTAATAGAACGCTTGATTATCCTTTGTGATAAAATTATCACCGACAAAGACGTCCGAATGTATGGAGGAAATTGATTTTTTCGTTAAATTCAATTGATTATAAGTTCATACAAACCACTTAATCAATTAACTTATGAAACAATTGCTTTTCACCATCCTCGTCCTATTGGCCGGAATACCTTGCGTATTCAGCCAGGATATTCAGCTTCCCGAACCAGACAAAACCGGAGGCATGCCATTGATGGAAGCGCTTGCCAATCGACACTCTACCCGCGAATTCACCAATGACACCATCCAGCCACAGACGATGGCAGATCTGCTGTGGGCCGCGTGGGGAATCAACCGCAAAGACGGGAAACGTACCGCCCCTTCCGCCATGAACCGGCAGGAAATTGACATTTATGTTGCCACTCCCGACGGACTTTACCTGTACAATGCCATGACCAATCGTTTAAAGACCGTCCTGACCGGAGACATCAGGGCGTTGTGCGGTATGCAGCCCTATGTGGCTACTGCTCCGCTGAATTTTATCTACGTCGCCGATCTCGACCGGTTGATGCTCGGCGATTTCAACGATACCCCTTCGGATACATATGCCAATTGTGGTTTTATCGCCCAGAATGTTTATCTTTTCTGTGCTTCCAATGGATTGGGATGTGTTGTGCGGGGTTCGATTGACAAAGAATCATTGGGCAAGAAAATGAAATTAAGGCCTCATCAGAAAATTCTGTTGGGACAAACCATCGGTTACCCGGGAGAAGAATAGTTACTCCTCAGTACTTTGAATTTTCATCAGCCTATCCAGCGAAAAACGGGCCGGCAAACGTTCTGATATTTCCGGGGACAAGTATATTCAATGACTTTCCATCCACAGAAAGTTGAAGAGGATGGTTATTGATTACCGGTTCGCCATCGACCTGGCAGCTCAAAGTTTCGCCTTCAATCAGAATTTCTTTTCCCTGATGATATTCGCAATACTTCGAATGATCGAGCTGGCCATTGAATAATCGCAGCGCCAAATCAGGTGCCACGCCTACCGGGAACGGTTTCAAAATACAGATATCCAGTAAGCCGTCATCGATTTTGGCCCGTGGCGCAATAAACGCGTTGTTCCCAAACTGCGAAGTATTGGCCACCGTCACCGCGAAAGCTTTTCTTCTGAACATCTTTCCATCGATGGTAATCCGGTACCCATGTGGTTGGTATGCCATAAAATCACGGATCACAATAGCAATATATGGAAAAGGGCCACGGAGTTTAGTCTTCGCAAAACGTTCGGCAATGTGCGCATCGAACCCCACACCGCAAACGTTCACAAATCGGCGACCATTAACTTTCCCCGTATCGATTATTCTCAGATGACTGGCAACCATCTCTTTTAGTGCACGCGCAGGCCACATCGAGAGTCCCAACTCACGCCCCAATGCATTACCTGAGCCGGCAGGTATCAGGCTGAACACTTTTTGTGTCCCGGCTACAGCCGAAATCACTTCGTTTACCGTTCCGTCGCCACCAACTGCCACAAAAACATCAAACCGCTCCCAATTTTCCCTGACCAGGCGTGACGCATCGCCCCGGCCGGTTGTGAAACAGGTTTCAACAATAACATCCATTTCACCAAACACGCGCATTATCATTTCGGGGAAATGCTTTTTCCCACCGATTCCAGCTACCGGATTGATGATGAACAGATAACGATAGTTTGATTTTTCAGCCATCCTTTTGTTTACATTAACAAAAGTAACCTTTTCGTTTTTCCGGCGGACCAGGCAACCTTATATTTCTTTCCCCTTTATTTTGTGCCTTAGGGCACGTATTGCTTTTCAGTTGCCAAATCTTTCTGGAACAAACCGGATGATTTGATTATTTCCAGGGAACCATCACCCGATCCAAACTTTTGCGGCCCTGAATGTAGGAAAGAAAAATGCCGTAGTTCGTGAACGGGACTCCGATCGCTTCCAGGTCGCGGATACGTGCCTGCATCTTTTGACCGCTGATCATGCAGCCTCCGCAATGAATGACCAGGCTGTATTTTTCGAGCTCCTTATTTTCCTGAAATTCGCGGCCAAAGTTATGTTCCACCTCAACACCAGGAAAATGTTGCTCAATGTATCTTGGAATCTGAACAATACCGATATCCTCCTTTATTCGGGAATGATTACACGCCTCCGCAATCAAAATCCGGTCTCCGGGCTTTATGTGTTCCAATGCATTGATTCCTTCGCGGAAACCATTTAGTTTGCCCCGACTAACATAGTTGATCATCATAATGGAGAAAGTGGTCAGTAGCATATCATCCGGCGCCCAGTCCTTCATGATATCCATTGCCTGCGAATCGGTAACGATAGCTTTGGGACGCCGCTGCAAACTAGCCAGAAAATCATTCCAGCGTTTTCTTTCTGAACGATCACCGCTGCGTGCTTTTCCCAAATCCATCCGATAAGAAACCGGGAAAGCCCAATGGCGTGTTATATACTCTTCGGCCATGGTTTGCGGGCGAAGATAACGTCCCTGCGGTGTTTCTTCATCCATCGGAATATTCAGGATATAAAACTGATCTTTTTCAACAAAGGGAAGTAAATCCAACTGCTGATTTTTCGATTCGAAGTTCTCGAGGATAAACTCCAGTAACGGTTGGCGAAATGCCGGGTTGGTCGCCGCCAAGCGCAATTTATGATGGAACCGGATGTAGGGCAATTCCCTCTCCACCCGTGCAATCTCCTTTTCATCGACATCCTGAAACAGGTTGTATATCACTAACAATTGTTTATCCAGTTGCCGTGCCTCCTCAAGCACCATGGTTTCAGTTTCAAAATCACCGGTAGATGGATCGATGATCAAAAGGACCAAGTCACACTCTTTTAGTGTAGCTAACACTTTCTTCCGCTTCTTTTCGCCAAGACTGGTCCCTTCATCCAGTCCAGCCGTATCGAAAAGTTTCACCGGCCCCATTCCGTGAATTTCCTGTAGCGTAATTTTGGTATCGGCCGTGGTTCCCGGCGTTGAATCGACTATGGAGGTTTCCTGCTGTGTGAGGAGGTTCATCAGGGTACTTTTACCCGAATTCATCTTACCGAAAATGCCGATGTGATCGCGTTCGACAAGCATGGTTATTGATTTCTATTTGGTTATGATTATTTTCCAGTTCCGCCAATTTAGGAAACTTTTTTCTTGTGATTCAGGAAAACCGGCAGGAAAACTGAATTACCTTACCTTTCCAACAAAATGGCGGCTTTCCAGAAATTCTTTTTAGTTTTGTAATACACAAACAGCAATCAATGGAAAAAATCGCAATTTTCCCTGGCTCTTTCGACCCTTTTACCATCGGACACGAGTCCATCGTCAGACGTGCCATCCCGCTTTTTGATCAAATCATTATTATGATTGGCTACAACTCAAACAAGAAGCCGTTCTATCCACTTGCCAAGCGCAAGGAATGGATCAAAAAGGTTTTCGAGAATGAACCCAACGTGAGCGTAGGAAAATTTCAAGGACTGACTGTTGATTACTGCCGGAAGGTACATGCGCAGTACATTCTGAGAGGTTTGCGTACCGCTGCCGATTTCGAATACGAACGCGCCATTGCCCAGGTCAACAAAAAGATGCATCCGGAAATTGAAACGGTTTTCCTCTTGACGACGCCAGAGCATACACCGATTACGTCGACCATTGTGCGTGACATTCTCCGGCACGGTGGCGATGCCAGCATGTTCCTCCCAAAGCAATTGAATATTCAAGAGTTTTATACCGATCAGGAAGAATCGTGAGTCGATGATAAAAAGATTGTTTTTACTCCTAACGGTTAGTTTCACCTTGACCTTTCAGGCAAAAGCTGCCGAAGTGGTTATAAAAGGAACTGCCCCGGATTATGCCGGAAAGAACATCACTTTTTATTATCACCCCGAGCCGGTTTTGTACAAAAATGTTCTGCTGGCCTCCACAACGATTAAAAGTGACGGGAGCTTTTCAGTTTCTTTTTCCACATCCCAAACACTCCAGGTTTATTGCAACCTGGATAAATACCAGGGAGTTTTGGTGGTGGAACCGGGCCAGGAGTATCAGGTTATTCTTCCGAAATATGTTCCTCTAACTCCAGAACAGAAAAAAAGTCCGTATTTCAAACCAACCCCTTATTGGCTGGGCTTGAAAAACCGGCCAGGGAACGATCTCAATTTCAAGATACGGGAGTTTGTGGAAGAACTTACCCACCAAATCAATCAGAATGTAAACGATATTTACCGCAACGCTTCACAACGGGTTGCCGGTGAAATTATCGTACAACTTGAAAAGACCTTCCCGGATACGGAATCTCCTTATTTCAATTTAACGAAAAAGTATTACTATGCCGGTCTCGAATATGATGTCAGCCAACGAAACCCGGATGCGGCCGTCATGAAATATTTTGCCACTCAGCCAGTAGAAATGGGAAATGCTAAATACCAGGAATTATTTCGGGCCATGTTTACCAATTTCCTGAAGAAGAAAGCACAATCGGTTGAATTTGCAGAAATATCTCCTTTGGTAGACAGCGGAAACTGGAAAGGATTGGTGAATTTATTAACAGGAAAAGGATACCATACTTCCTTTGCTGAATTAGCGATTCTGAAAGGACTGAACGACGGATTTTATTCTTCCTTCTTCGACAAAAAAGGAATTTTACAGACGTTGAAACACGCCGAAACAGAAGCAACCACTGCTGAATACCGGAACTTGGCCAAAGGCATTACCAAACACCTGACGGAAGTGATGGAAGGAGGTGAAGCCCCTTCGTTTAACCTGAAAAACAATACAGGAAAGAAGACTGCGCTGAGCTCTTTTCATGGTAAGTATGTGTACCTGAACTTTTTCAGCACCGATAATAATGAAAGCCTACAGGATTTGAAATTATTAAAAAATGTCCAGCAGCGCTTCCAGCAAGTTCTCACAGTGGTTTCTGTTTCCCTGGGAGACGACTTCAATGCCGCGAAACAACTCTGGGAAAAGACCGGTTACAACTGGCCGTTACTGGATGCTTCGGGCAATCAAAAGCTTGCCGGGGCTTACCGAGTGAAAGACTTTCCAACCTATTACCTGATAGGCCCCGACGGGAAATTGCTGCTGGCTCCTGCACCAGCTGTTTCCAGAGGATTTCAGGCTGCCTTTATCCGGGTTTTCCGGAACACGGAAAATCAGCGAAAGAGAGCGGTTGTCCGTCCTTCCGGCAGGTAGTGGTATGCAAACACTTATACAAGATGCTCCTTATCTTAATTCGTTTAGCACACTTAATCGGTCTACTTAAAAAATCTTGTTAATTTTGTATGAAAACAAAAATCAACTACTGTTATGGAAGCTTTACAAATTGAGGTCGCCAAACGATTACTCGCTATAAACACCATTAAAATATCGCCTAAAACACCTTTCACCTGGGCATCAGGCTGGAAGTCACCAATTTACTGTGACAACCGAAAGATTTTATCATACCCGGAAACACGCAAATTCATTTATGAACAATTTGCTAAACTTATAAAAGAGAAATATCCGGAATCCGAAGTAATTGCCGGAGTGGCAACAGGAGCCATCGCTCACGGGGCTTTGGTCGCAGAAGAACTTGGTTTACCATTTGTGTATGTTCGCTCGAAGCCGAAAGATCACGGATTGGAAAACCTTATCGAAGGTGATTTACAACCAGGCAAAAAAGTTGTTGTCATTGAGGATTTGGTTTCTACCGGATTAAGCTCCCTGAACGCCGTTACCACTTTACGGAATTACGGTGCCGATGTTATGGGAATGCTCTCCATCTTCTCCTACAATTTTTCGGTTGCGGCTGAGAAATTCAAAGAAGCAGATGTTGAACTAACTTCGCTTAGCAATTACAATCTGTTGCTGAAAGTCGCACACCAATCTGGTGAGATTACCGATAGTCAACTGGAAAATCTGAACAGATGGAGACAAGATCCGGCTCACTGGGGACGATAATCAAACGATATATCCTATTTTTGCAGCCGGGCACTGGTTATCAATGCCCGGCTTATTTTTTTAACCAAGACAAATACCATGGGAACAGAAAAATATGTGAGTGAGGTAAAGGCCATCGAATTTGGTCAGGAACTTGTTTACCAAAAACTCTCAAATCTGGAGAACCTGAAACCGCTGCTAAAACCGGAAAACATCGAAAAAGTCCGTGAACAGATACCGAGTGCCCCGAAAATCAACATCGAAGAATTTAAAGCAACACCCGATAATTGCTCTTTTAAAATCAGCCCTATCGGGAAAGTCGGGATGAAAATTGTTGAGCGTGAACCGGGAAAAACCATCAAACTGACGGGTGACGGAACCGTTCCTTTTCAGTTCTATTTCTGGATACAACTTGTCCCGGTAGACGAAAACTCATGCAAACTAAGATTAACGCTCCACGCCGATTTGAATCCAATGACCAGGATGATGGTGAACAAACACCTAAAAGAAGGTATTAATAAAATAGCAGAAGCCGTTAGCCGGATTCCTTTTAATCTGAGCGGTGAATCGTCCAGTGAAATCGAAGAATAATCAAATGATAAATTCCACCTCCTTCAGGTGGAATTGTTGTTTGGTACCATCCCGTTTTTCAATCACCAAACGTCCAATTTCATCGACACCTGTAATTCTTCCTTCGAACGATTCTTCTCCTGCTCCATACGATGCCCATTCGTTCATCCGGAATAATCTTCGCTCGTAAGTTTCATCGATTTTCTGAACTTCACCGGCTTTTAACTGCATATACCAGTCATCCAATCGATCGCAAAGTTCCTCCAGGCAATCATCCAGGTTAAATCCTTTATTTGTTAGTAATGCCAATGAAACCGGATTCGGCGCATCACTCACAAATAACCTTTGATTAATATTCAGCCCAATGCCTACAATGCTCGACGATATAATTCCTTCGCGCAGGGAATTCTCTATCAGCGTTCCGGCAATTTTCTTTTTACCCACATATATATCGTTGGGCCATTTGATGTGCACATCTGGCACATAAACACTCACAAAATCATAGACTGCCAGAGCAACCGCTTTCGATATTAAGAACTGACTGAGAATAGGGACAAATTCCGGATAAAGGACAACACTCACGGTTATATTTTTCCCTGGCTCACTCTCCCAATGTTGATTTACTTGTCCTCTACCTTTTTCCTGGGCCGAAGTTGAGTAAACAATTCCTTCCGGCAGACGTTTTGTCATGAGTTGCCTGCTGGCATGGTTATTGGTTGAGTCTGTCCGGCTCAGATGTTCGATCTGATTGCCAATGATTGTGCGCATGTTGTAATTACATTTTGGATGTAAAGATGGCAACGAATTTTTCAATAACTTAACAAGATCGCAATTTTACAGCGATCTGGTTAAAAAAATTATCTTTGTAATTTTAAATTCAATACATGGTGAATAAGGCCCGGGACAGCGATTCCGAACATCTTATCGAGGCAATTGTTGAAGGGATACGCCGCAAGAAAGGCCTCGATATCATAAATATT
Source organism: Prolixibacter sp. SD074 (assembly GCF_009617895.1). Taxonomy (NCBI): domain Bacteria; kingdom Pseudomonadati; phylum Bacteroidota; class Bacteroidia; order Marinilabiliales; family Prolixibacteraceae; genus Prolixibacter; species Prolixibacter sp. SD074. The sequence continues at coordinate 3,809,079 of NZ_BLAW01000001.1, read as the reverse complement.
GATCTGAAGAAATTGGGAAACACAGAGTGTGACAATTTCATTATTTGTCACGGAAATTCCAATACCCACACCGATTCGATTGCCCATTCAGTTGAAGAAACCGTCGAGGAAATTGAAAATACCAGGGTTTGGCATAAAGATGGATATCAAAATGCTCAATGGATTTTGCTTGACTATGGCGATGTGATGGTGCATGTTTTCCAGGAACAGTACCGAAGGTTTTATGATCTGGAAGAACTATGGGCCGATGCCCTGATTATACAAATTGAATCAGAAAGTTGAACTTTATATGGCTGATAATAACATCAAAAAGAATAACGGATCGGGCACGCCGAATAACAATAAAAAGCCGCAAGGTGGCGGTGGAAAAGGTCGCTTTAACCCTAAGTTTAATCCCATTTATGTTTACGGGATTATTATCCTGATCTTCATTGCGCTTCAGTATTTTCGTTCGGGTGGTTCTCCTGTCGAAACCAATTGGCGAGAAGTGAAAAACACCATGCTGAAGAATGGTGACATTAAGAAAATAGTGGTCGTTAACCGCGAGAGGGCTGAAATATTCCTGAAAGATAGCGCTTATGAAAAATACAAATCGAAATTCGACCAGGGTTTCGGCACTCCCAGTCAGGCAGGGCCTCAGTTTTACTTTATCATCGGTTCAGTCGACACATTCGAGCAAAACCTGAAACAAGTTCAAGCAGATCTTCCCGAAAAGGATCAGGTAATTCTGACCTACGAAACACGACGGGACATTTTCATGGAAGTGATGAGCTGGATACTGCCCATTTTGTTGCTGATCGGTATCTGGTGGTGGATTTTCCGCCGAATGAGCCGTGGTGCCGGAGGCGGCGCGGGTTCGAATATCTTCAATGTCGGGAAATCGCAGGCAAAAGTTTTTGACAAAGATTCTCATGTCAGCACAACTTTCAAAGATGTTGCCGGACTCGCCGAAGCGAAACAGGAAATCGAGGAAATTGTGGAATTCCTGAGGAACCCCGGCCGATACACCAAGCTGGGAGGAAAAATCCCGAAAGGGGCGTTACTGGTTGGACCTCCCGGGACCGGGAAAACCTTGCTGGCCCGTGCCGTAGCCGGTGAAGCCAATGTTCCCTTCTTCTCCATGTCAGGTTCCGACTTTGTCGAAATGTTCGTGGGGGTTGGTGCGTCGCGTGTACGTGACCTGTTTAAACAAGCTAAAGAGAAGGCTCCGTGTATCGTCTTCATCGATGAGATTGACGCCATTGGACGTGCACGTGGACGAAATCCCAATATGGGCTCCAACGACGAGCGAGAGAATACGCTGAACCAGTTGCTGACCGAAATGGATGGGTTCGATACCAACTCCGGAGTCATTATTCTGGCAGCCACCAACCGGGCCGATGTCCTCGACCGTGCCCTGATGCGTGCCGGACGTTTCGACCGCCAGATTCATGTAGAACTACCAGACATCAACGAACGAAAAGAGATCTTCCAGGTACACCTGAAACCTTTGCGGAAAGGAGAAGATGTGGATGTTGCTTTCCTTGCTAAACAAACGCCCGGATTCTCAGGAGCCGATATAGCCAATGTTTGTAACGAAGCTGCATTGATTGCTGCCCGTCGGTTGAAGGAAACAGTACAAAAACAGGACTTCCTCGATGCGGTTGACCGAATCATTGGTGGACTCGAGAAGAAAAATAAAATTATATCGCCGAATGAGAAAGCAACTATTGCTTACCACGAAGCGGGACACGCTACCGTTAGTTGGCTGCTGGAGCACGCGCATCCGCTGGTGAAAGTAACCATTGTCCCCCGTGGAAAAGCCTTAGGTGCAGCCTGGTATCTTCCTGAAGAAAGACAGATTACTACGCGTGAACAGATGCTGGATGAAGTTTGCGCGACACTCGGAGGCCGGGCCGCGGAAGAAAACGTATTTGGTACCATCTCTTCCGGTGCACAAAATGACCTGGAGAAAGTATACAAAACAACGTACGCTATGGTTTGCTATTTCGGAATGAGCGATGCGGTAGGAAATGTAAGTTTCTACGATTCCACCGGGCAGTCGGATTACAGTTTCAGCAAACCGTATAGTGAACATACGGCTGAATTGATTGATCACGAGATTAAAGATCTGATTGATGTTCAGTATCAGCGGGCTCGGAAGATCCTGGCCGACAACGCTGAAGGACATAAGCAACTGGCTGAAAAATTACTGGAACGTGAGGTTATCTTCTCGGAAGATTTGGAAGCGATTTTTGGCCCCCGCCCTTGGGATGATCAGAAAGGTCCTGAAAAAAAGATGGAAGTTCCAATGGCAGATAACAGTGAAAACAAACCACTGACTTCGCCTCCAACTACCGCTCCGAAAGATTCGCCAAAGGATAACAAAGAAACTGCCTGACATGAAAAAGCCCGGTGCCAGGGGACAAATACTTGAAAGGATAAAAAATTCTGCCCCCGGGCAGAAAAACGACCAAAATGAAATAACCGGAAAGGCGCAGGAAAAGCCCTCTCCGGTTTTTCCTGTTTCTGAACTGCCATTAACCGAACAGTTTCAACAGGAACTGGAGAAAATACAAGGCACATTTCATTCGGTTAAAAATCGGGAAGAGCTGCTTAATACGTTGAACAAACTCCATGACCACTATAGATGGCCATTCGTATTTTGTCGCGATAATGAACTGACAGAAATTTTGAAAGATGCCGGTTTAGAGGTAACTTCAGACATGCAGCGTTTCCCGGAAACCGAAGCAACACTTACCGGCTGTGAATGCCTGATTGCTGAAACCGGAGGAGTATTAGTACATTCGGGTAGCGCCAGCGGACGAAAGCTACATTTCTTTCCCGCCGTGCACATGGTTATGGCCAGCCCTAATCAACTTGTCAGAACACTGGAAGAGGCACTTATCAAAATGGAAGAGCAATACGGTGAAAACCTTCCGTCGCAGATAACGCATATTGCAGGCCCCAGCCGAACAGCCGATATTGAGAAAACATTGGTAATGGGCGCACATGGTCCCAAAGCGGTGCATGTTTTGCTAACGGAACATAAATAAACAAAAAAAGGGATTGTTATGGAAAAAGGATGGAAACAAATTTTCATGACCGGACAGGACTTTAAGGCTCAGATGGCCAAAGACCTGCTCGAAGAAAGCGGAATTGAAGCGCTTATCATGAATCATAAAGATTCAACTTTTACTACTTTTGGCGACATCGAAGTTTATGTCCGCGAAGAAGATGAAGAGCAAGCGCTGGACATCGTTAAAAATCTGAAAAGCGGGGAAAATTGAACGATCTTAAAGTCCGTACTCTTTGGGGAACTATGTTTGTAGCTGTGCTTATCGGGGCAACCTGGATAAGCCCCTATACCTTTTCCCTGTTATTTGTTTTCATTAGTAGTTTTACATTGAAAGAATTTTACGATTTGTTGGCCAAATCCGGTGCGGTCCCTCATCAGAAACTTGGAATATTTGCCGGCATTGTTCTTTTTTTGGTATCCTTTTTTGTCGCGCGGGGAGCCTTGTCGGAAGCATGGCTTTTAACGTTGATCCCTCTAATGCTTTCCCTGTTTATTGCCGAACTTTATCGCAATAAATCCATGGAAATGCCTTTCCGGAATATTGCCTATACGGCCATTGGGGTGATATACATTTCGGTTCCATTTGCCCTACTCAACTTCTTTGTATTTCCCAGAGGAATGGGTTACACCTATGAGCCTAAAATATTGCTCAGCCTTCTGTTTTTCATTTGGGCCAACGATTCAGGCGCCTACCTGATTGGTTCGCAATTTGGGAAACACCGGCTGTTCGAACGTATTTCTCCCAAAAAATCGTGGGAAGGTTTCTTCGGCGGACTGGCAGCCGCCATTATTGTGGCAGCTATGCTGGCTCAGTTCTGGGAACAGTATAGTTTCTTCCCGCTGGCCATTATTGCAGCTATTACCGTGGTGGCCGGTACCTTCGGCGACCTCATTGAATCCATGTTTAAAAGAAGCTTAGGGGTAAAAGATTCGGGAAGTTTTATGCCGGGACACGGTGGCCTGCTCGACCGTTTTGATAGCATTCTAACAGCTATTCCTATGGTATATTTTATTCTTGTATTTCTTCGCTGAACAATATTTACGTAAATTTGCCCAGCACGTTTAAGACCAACCATGAGAATACACAAAGAAGGCTATGCCATTATTGCAGTAGCAGTGCTGATTTGGGCGTTACTGAACGGCCTCGTATGGGAAAGTGGAGAACCTTATTTCTTCGCGTTTATGTTGTTGATTTCAACGTCGGTACTTGTATTTACCATTCGTTTTTTCCGATATCCCGACCGGGAAATTAATCGTGGGAACAAAACCATTCTGGCTCCGGCGGACGGACTGATTGTAGCCATTGAGGAAACCACTGAAACGGAATATTTTCAGGATCGGAGATTACAGGTTTCCGTTTTCATGTCACTGTTCAATGTGCATGCTAACTGGTTACCCGTTGCCGGGAAAATTAAATACGTAAAGCATCACAAAGGACGATACATGTCGGCATACCTGCCGAAATCATCAACCGATAATGAACGGACCACAACCGTTATTCAAATGGAAGATGGTACCGAAATTTTGGTCCGGCAAATTGCCGGCGCCATGGCCAAAAGGGTTGTTACCTACGCCAAAGAAGGTGACACGATGGATCAAGGAGGTGAACTCGGTTTCATTAAATTCGGTTCCCGAGTGGATCTGTTCCTACCTGTTGGCACTGAAATAACAGCCGACATGTGCGAAGCCGTTACCGGAAGTCAAACCGTTCTGGCTAAACTGAAATAACGCGTCAAAAAGCTCAGGTAATCATGCGAAAACACATTCCGAATTTTGTTACTTCGCTTAATATTGTCAGTGGTAGTCTTTCTGTTATGTTTGCCCTCGAAGGGCACATTAACCTGGCCGTGCTGACGATGTTTCTGGCCGCCGTATTTGACTTTTTCGACGGAATGAGCGCCCGCTTACTGAAAACATATTCTCCTATCGGGAAAGAGCTGGACTCACTGGCTGATATGATATCATTCGGACTGGCTCCCGGAATGATGGTGCTAACGTTACAGAAATACGCGCTATTTGGTAATGTATCTTCATTAGTGGGGACATCGGGTGGATGGCTGACCTGGGTATTCTTACTCAGCGCATTCTTTATACCGGTAATGTCAGGGTTGCGGCTGGCGAAATTCAATATCGATGACCGTCAAACAACCTCATTTATCGGGTTGCCAACACCTGCCAATGCTATCTTTTTTGCTTCGCTGGCGCTGATTGCCGAAAACGGAAACAGGCCTGTATTAGACGGGATACTGCTCTCGCCTTACAGTTTGTTTTTTTTCACGATAGTGATGTCGCTGTTGCTCGTTTCCGAAATACCCATGTTTTCACTGAAGATTAAGAACCTGAAATGGAGTGGTAACCAGGTACGCTACCTGTTCCTGCTAATGGTTCTTGTGCTTACCTATTTCTTCAGCTTCTATGGCATCACGCTTTCCATTTTATTGTATATCCTTATCTCTTTCACCCTTAGCCTGAAGAAGTCTGTTTGAGCTTCATTGCTGGTTTCTTTACCTGTAGGAAAGTTGTTTCATTCCCTTTTATGCCGAACAGTTATTTCCGTAAAATCTTTCCCCCGAAAGCAGGAATAAGCTACTTACCTATTGTTCCCTCATAAATAATTCTGCAAACTAAAAAGGGCCATCTTCGCAAAGACAGCCCTTGAATAATTTTATACAAACCGGATTATTCCTCCTCCAGTTTATGCTCATATTTTTTGAGCGCATACTGCACTGCTTTCAAGCTGATGTAGATAAGTATCGGCCAGCTTAACAACCATAATATCGATTCCAAATACATAAACTAAAATTTTTGGGTTTAATAAACATGACCTTCGCCCTCGCCGGTAATTTCCGATTCGGTGATTTTCTCGCGGTTAATGGCTTTCCAGGCATACCAAATATATGCCAGTACAAAAGGAAGCATCAACGAAACGTAACTCATCACTGTCAGGGTATATTTCGATGATGAACTATTTACAATGGTCAACGACGATTGCAAATCGAAATTCGACGGATAGCAGCAGGTGTTATTGTAACCGGCAACCAACATCAGGGCAAATATGGTGAGCACTGTTCCGATCCCGGCGTACCAGATTCCATTGGTTTTGTCTTTCAACAGCGAACTGATGATGCCCCAAAGCACCCCGACTACACCAACAAGGAAGATAATCAGTACTACCGGCATCTGCAGAAAGTTGTGCAGGTACTTGTATGGCTCCATCGATACCTCAAACGTTTTGGGGTCGTAAGCAAAACCTTTAATGAGAAGCAAACGAACCACGAAGTAGAGGAAGAATACCAAAAATGGAATGGTATTATACAGCAACTGTTTCTTGGCATTCCGAAAAATAGTTTCGTGGTCGATGCTGTTCATGAAATACAGAAGGGACAGAACTCTTGCCAGGAAAAATATTGCAAGTCCCAATGCCACGTTGCTGAATGTCAAAACAGCTTCCAGGCCGTGTGCCGGATTTTCCCATTGCGATAGGTTCATGTTGCTAACCGAGAAGTTGGCTCCGTTGAAGAATGTTCCAACTACCACGCCAAGGAGCACGGTTCCCAGCAATCCGTTAACAAACAGGAACACGTCGAAAGTGCGCTTGCCCAGGAAATTACTTGGCCGGCTCCGAAATTCATACGAAACAGCCTGAATGATAAAGGCAAATAACAAGGCCATCCAGGCCCAGTAGGCTCCGCCAAAGCTGGTAGAATAGAAAAGCGGGAACGAAGCGAAAAGTGCCCCGCCAAAAGTTACCAGCGTGGTAAACGTAAACTCCCACTTGCGACCAAGCGCGTTGACAATCATGGTACGCTCGTTGCTGGTTTTTCCCAGCCGGTAAATCAGCGTCTGGCCTCCCTGAACAAACATCAGGAAAACAAGTAACGCAGCTAAAAGTGATATGATGGCCCACCAATAGTGCTGGAGGGTTAAATAACTCATTGATTCAAACATGGTTAGTGTCCTCCGTCTTTAGGTCCGATTTTAATTTGTTTCGCCATAATTTTCACCTCGGCAATCAACAGCAGCGTGAATACAAAGGCAAACAGCCAGAAAGTTACCTGAACAGCGCTCGCATTGATATGCGACACAGCTGCCACCGTTGGCAACAGATCCTGAATTACCCAAGGCTGACGGCCAACCTCGGCCAATGTCCAACCTGACATCGAGGCTATGTAAGCCAGCGGCATGGTAATAATTGCCAACCGAAGGAACCATTTCTTCTTATCGAGTGTGCCTCTGGTAACCCATAGAAAGGCAAACAAGAAGAAGAAAACAAAATAAGTCCCCAACATTACCATGATGCGGAAACTATAGAATACCATAGGAATACTGGGAATCAAATCAGTTGGGCTCTTAAGATATCCATACCCGAAATATTTGAAGTAATTCTTCTGGAAATCGTCAGACATAAATTTTGCCCGTAACTGAGTAGCCTCATCAGCGTTCCCGTTGTCCAGAGCCATCTTATAATCCTTCAAAAGCTGGATGGCCTCCTTCCCCCGGACAATCTTTTCAGGGGCCGATAAAATATTGTGTTCACTATTTCCATTCAGTAAATCTTTAATTCCTGGCATAAACTGGGTGGTATTAAAATACGCGAGAAGAGAAAGGCCCCTGGGAATTTCGACCCTAAAAAGGAAATTCTTCAGTTGCTTATATTCAGGATCAGATTGTTTGGTAGAAAGTACTCCCATAGCAATCAGGCCGGGACCATTCTTACCTTGGTAAAGACCTTCCATGGCAGCCAGTTTCATAGGCTGGTGGTAGGCTACCTGCTGTGTTGAGAAATGACCGAAACCAATCACAAAAACGGAGCTGATCAGACCGAAAACAGCTGAAACCAGGATACTTTTCCGGGCAAAAATAACTTCTCTCTTTTTTAGAATGTACCAGGCAGAGATACCAATGACAAAAATGGATGCCAGTTCAAATCCGGAAAAGATGGTGTGCAAAAATTTGCTGGTCGCTACAGGGGAGAGAAACACATCCCAGAAATTGACCATTTCATTCCTGGCCGTATCCGGGTTAAACTGCATTCCTACCGGGAATTGCATCCAGCCATTGGCAACCAATATCCACAATGCCGAGAGATTGGCCCCTAATGCAGTTAGCCAGGTAGATACAAGGTGAAACCTTTTGCTCACCTTTTCCCAACCGAAAAACATCACAGCAATAAAGGTCGACTCCATAAAAAAGGCCATGATACCTTCGATGGCCAAAGGAGCGCCAAAGATGTCGCCTACAAACCAGGAGTAAGTTGACCAGTTGGTTCCAAATTCAAATTCCAAAATAATTCCGGTTGCCACACCAATGGCAAAATTAATCCCGAATACTTTCATCCAGAATTTGGTAATTTTTTTCCACTCAGGATTTCCGGTCTTTACATAGATAGTCTCCATGATCGCCAGAATAAACGTAATCCCGAGTGTCAGCGGCACGAACAACCAATGGTACATCGCCGTGAGGGCAAATTGGGCCCTCGACCAGTCAACCAAGGATAGATCAAGTAATTCATTCATGTTTTACGATTATTTGATTAATTGATTATTTGATATTGGTCAGATTCTCAATAACGTAATCTCCCCGTTCCTTATCCGTCTTAAAATTCTGCTTGAGCAAATCGGGGAAGAAAAACAGCTTGAGCACAAAAAACATCACAAAAAGTTTTATTAAAATGATTACCCAGAGACTTTTCCCCCATGTCATCTGCCTGAAGCCTTCATAATAAAAGTGGGCGATTTTCTTCAAAATTTTCATTGTGTGCAAACATTATGCGCGATAAACAACTAAACCACTTAACAAAAGAAATTGGGAGTTGTTTACTTGGTTTCATTCTGAATAAAGACATAACCAATGAAGATCCTCAACATTAAAATGTATTAGTTTTTCATACGTTTAAAATTTATAATTATGGTCCATCATTTAATTCTAAATTTGAGAACGTATGGAACCGCTTCGCTCTCACATGAACTTTTTTTAATCATTGCCTTTGGCGAACTTTTGATTAAATCAGTTCATGTCCGTTTCATTTAAAGAATCTGAATAGGGAATTTGAATATTATGTAACATTATATTCCGTTTAGGTACAGCAATGTCTGCCAACATTTGATTACCGGGGCTTAAGATAAAAGCATTGAAACAATATCCGCTCCCGGTCCATCATGTTTTACGACACCTTTTGATGGCACCAAAGAGGGTAATGAACTTTGTTACTGAAAGAAGCACATCTATCTTACAGATATAATAAACATGATAAAAATTAACTTTTATACCGAAAAGACTAATCATCTGTCATTTTAGAGGTAAGTTCGCGTACCAACCGGAACTGCGAAAGGAACTCGTGGGCAATAACGCGAAGAACGGTATAAACCGGGATAGCCAATATCATTCCGGCAATTCCTGCAAAACTTCCCGCCATCAGTATCACCAGGAAGATCTCCAGCGGATGTGCCCTGACACTGTTGGAATAGATAACCGGCTGAAATACCACGTTATCGATTACCTGAACAATAACCACCACCAACAGCACCAGCAATATCAGCGGTAAAGCCACATCCGGGAAACTGTCGTCGAGGTGTGTTGCAATAGCGACCAGGACACCGAAAGCTCCTCCAATCCATGGTCCAATATAGGGGATAACATTCATGACCCCGGCAAAAACGGCCACGACCAATCCGTGATTGAACCCCAGACCAATAATGGAAAATCCAATGGTGTCCAATGTCATAACGCCTAATACCTCGAAGATTATTCCAATAAAATATCGCTTCAGAAGATGATTAATGGAGGTCATGACATGCCTGGCTTTTCCCTCATATCTCAGCGGGACAAAAACAAGAATAATGTGGCTGAATAAGAGTTCTTCTTTTAAAAAGAAAAACAGAATAAAAGACACGGAAAAAAACATGAGAAACAGATTTCCTAATGTCCCGGCTACAGAGGAGAACAGGTTGGTCACCTGCCCGAAGTTCAGCATATTTGCCAGCTCTCCCTGAATATAATCCTGCATTCCTGAATCGGCGCCGCTGTATCTAATAAAATGTGGTATTTTATTAGACAAATGGGTGAAAGCCACATCTAGATAATCCATCACCGAGGTAATATCAATGGCAGATAAATCCTTTATTTCCATCGCTACCAGTGGAATTAATGCAGCTAAAAAACCAATGGTTACCGCCAACATAAGCAGTAGTGTAATCAGGGCACTGGAAATTTTCCCGAGATGCTTTTTCCCAAACGGAATGCGCTGGATTCCCTTCATTATTGGTCTTCCAATAAGCGAAAGCACCCCGGCAATGAGGATATAAGCTACAATATTTCTGAAATAAAATAACAGAAATATCAGGATACTAATCCCGACAAACAGGATGACATTGCGGGTGCGCTGGTTCATAAATTTAGCATTTCAGATAAACAAAAATACAAATTAGTTCCTCGTTTAACATCTGTTAGCGGATTTATCCTCTTCATTTGTATTTTGCCAGGGGAATTGCCTGGACCGCCTCATCAGGCATAAAAAAGGAACTGCCCGGTTGGTACAGTTCCTTTTCTGTTTTCAAACAAGAATAACAGGTGTCGATTTCCTGTTCTCACTATCTAATCCTTAATGGACTATTTACCTTTTGTTTCAGCAAGGCAATTTCCAGAACATCCATTACCGTTTCAACAAAATGAAATTTTAATCCCTTAATGTAAATGGGTTTAATCTCTTCCAGATCCTTTTCATTCTGCCGCGAAATAATAATCTCCTTTATACCCGCCCTTTTGGCCGCCAGTATTTTTTCCTTTATTCCTCCTACCGGCAATACTTTTCCCCGTAAGGTAATCTCTCCGGTCATCGCCAGGTTACGTTTTACTTTCCGTTGTGTAAATGCCGAAGCCAACGAAGTGGCCATGGTGATTCCGGCCGATGGCCCATCTTTAGGAATGGCGCCTTCCGGAACGTGAACATGGACATCCCATTTTTCAAATGACTGTGAAGTCAGGCCTAGATCCGGAGCGTGGGAACGAAGATATTCCAGCGCAATGGTAGCCGACTCCTTCATCACCTCACCGAGATTTCCGGTTAACGTGAAACGGCCTTTCCCTTTACTTAGACTGGTTTCAACATAGAGAATTTCTCCACCAACAGCGGTCCAGGCCAAACCAGTTACCACACCGGCAAACTCATTCCCTTCGTAAGTCTCACGGACATAAATCGGAACGCCCAGGTATTCCTTGACATCCTCAACTTTGAGTTTCTTGTTATATTTCTCGCCAAAAGCTATTTTCCGTGCTACACGACGAACCACCTTGGCCAATTGCTTATCGAGTTCACGAACGCCCGACTCGCGTGTATAATTCTCGATGATGCGGACCAAAACTTCTTTGGGGAAAGTCAGGCTTCCCTTGGCCATTCCATGATTCTTCAACTGACGGGGAACAAGGTGCCGCTTGGCAATTTCAGTCTTCTCCTCAACCAGGTAACCACTTACATCTATCAATTCCATCCGGTCGCGAAGTGCCGGTTGTATCGTGCTCAATGTATTCGCGGTAGCAATAAACATAACACGCGAAAGGTCGAAGTCGACATCCAGGTAGTTATCGTGAAATTCCGAATTCTGTTCGGGATCCAACACCTCCAGCAGTGCTGAAGCCGGATCGCCATGAAAATCCTGTGAGACCTTATCGATCTCGTCAAGGATAAAAACTGGATTGGCAGAACCCGCCCTTTTCAGATTCTGGATAATACGGCCTGGCATTGCGCCAATATACGTTTTTCGGTGTCCGCGAATCTCCGCCTCATCGTGCAGACCGCCCAGGCTCATCCGGATGTATTTTCTTCCCAGCGACCGGGCGATGGATTTACCCAGTGAAGTTTTACCCACTCCGGGAGGTCCGTACAAACAGAGAATGGGTGACTTCATATCGCCCTTTAACTTTAGTACCGCCAAATGCTCCAGGATACGCTCCTTCACTTTCTCCAAACCATAATGGTCATCATCCAGCACTTTTTCGGCATGATGCAAATCGAAATTATCTTCAGTGTATTCATTCCACGGAAGATCAAGCAAGGTTTCAAGATAGCCCACCTGGATGGAATATTCTCCGGCAGCGGGGTTCATCCGGGTCAGCTTTTCCACTTCCTTATTGAAAAAGCCTGCCATCTCTTCATCCCACTTCATTTCGGCGCCCCGTTTCTTCAGCTCCTCAATCTCCTTCTCAATGGGATTTCCGCCAAGTTCATCCTGAATAGTTTTTATTTGCTGGTTAAGAAGATATTCACGCTGCTGCTGATCCAAGTCGACCTTTACTTTGCGCTGGATATCTTTTTTCAACTCCATCACCTGGACCTCACGAACAAGAAATCCCATCAGCTGGCTTCCGCGGCTGCGAATATCGTTTTCTTCCAGCAACTCTTGTTTCTCGTGTGTTTCAAGCTCAACATTGTTACAAATGAAGTTGATGAGGAAAGTCGGACTCTCGATGTTCTTGATGGCAAACTGCGCTTCCGGCGGAACATTACCGGTATATTTCATCAACTTGAGTGACAAATCCTTTAATGATTCTATCACTACACTAAATTCTGAGCCTTCGCTGTTCTGCTCATATTCGTCGTAAGGGTGAACAAGCGCCTTCATGTAAGGCAGCTGTTCTGTTATTCCTGCAATCTTAATTCTCCGCTTTCCCTGAATAATCATGGAAGTCGTACCATCAGGCATTTCCAATATTTTCAGGATTTCGGCCATTGTTCCAACCGGGAAAAGATCTTCTGTCTGCGGCTCTTCAACTTTACCATCCTTCTGGGTAACCGTTCCCAGCAATTTATCACCGGCATACACATCGCGGATGAGCTTCAGCGATTTTTGTCGGCCCACGGTTATCGGCATCACCACACCGGGAAACAAAACAGCATTCCGAAGCGGCAATACTGGCAGACTTTCCGGCACTTCAACCGATTTAAAATCTGACTCGTCGCCATCAGCAATAATCGGAATAAATTCCCCGGGGTCCTCCATCAAACTGCTAAATACGAACTTATGTTTTTGATTATCTCGTTCCATGCATGTTCTCTCTAATGACATTTTGTCGTTGTTTTTCATTTCCACAACCTGTGGGTTAACAGGTCAATTCCTATGCCAAAATCACGTGTTTTAATTACTGCCGGCCCACCGAATGTCTAACACCAAAAAAGCCCCGTAATGATTACGGGGCTTCCTTCATATACTAAAAGTCGATTACTTTTTTCTATTGTCCATGTGTTTCTGGTAACGGTTCATGAACTTGTCAACACGGCCAGCTGTGTCAACCAATTTCATCTTACCAGTATAGAAAGGGTGAGAGGTACTTGAGATTTCCAGTTTAATCAGCGGATACTCAACACCATCAATTTCAACATTTTCCCGTGAAGGGGCAGCCGATTTGGTGATAAATGTATGTCCGTTGGACATATCCCTGAAGACCACCATTCGATAATTTTCCGGATGTATTCCCTTTTTCATTTTTTCCTCGTTTAATATCTTATTCTGAATTTCTTACTTTTCCAAACGGTTTGCAAAGATATATATACTTAAGAAATCTGCAAAAGAATTCAACAAAAGATTTGTCTAAATAATATCCTGAAACTGAACTGAAATCAACCTTTTTTCTTGGGTCCAGTTGCTTCGTTTTTCTCTTTGTTTTTGCGTTCTTCGCGTAAAAGACGTACATCTTTCATCAATTTGGGTGCACGCTCAAACGGCTGGTCCGGGTCGAACAGGTAACGCATCGTATAATGCGTTTTGGCATGAACACCACCAACCGATTTATACATGGCCACCATTTTCGGATTGAAATCGCCGACCCACGACATTTCAATTTCATTGTACCAATACTTCCGCTTCATCACTTTGTCGAGGTGCCAGAAGATGGCTGACTCCAAACCGGAACCCTGGAACTTCGGAACAACGCCCATGATAAGAATCCGGGTACGGGTTATCGTTCTCTTCTTTTTATAGTACCAGAATTTCAGCACATTTTTCAAATTGACTTTGCCGTCGAGCTTGATGAGAACCTGGTTCCAATCAGGAATCATCCCGAAGAAAGCTACCGGCTCATCGTTGTGATAGGCAAACCAAAGAAATTCTTCATCAGCAATAAATTTAGCCAGACGAACCATTCCCCGGACATCATCCAAATCAACCGATTGATGATTATCGTGGTGCGCCCACGCCTGATCATAGATCTTGGTAAAATCCTGAATATATTTTTCAATATTGCTAAACCGAACATGTTCGAAGTGATAATTGGGCTTTTGCGCTACCCAACCAGCAATTTTCCAAAATCGTTCGGGAAAAGGCTTTTTATGATCGAGATGGTAACTGTATTGCTCAAAATAAACTTTAAATCCGTATGCATCAAAAAGATCGCGGTAGTAAGGCCTGTGATAGGGCATTCCAAAAGCCTGCGGCACAAAACCGTCAACCAACAACCCCCAGTTTAACAGGTTCTCACCAAAATTGACTGGCCCGTCCATTGCTTCCATACCGCGTTCCTTGAGCCAGTTTTTTGCCGTGTCGAACAATAAAAACGCAGCTTCCTGATTCTCCACACACTCGAAATATCCCATTCCTCCTGTTGGCTGCTGAAAAGTATAGGCTTTGTTTCCATTGATGAAAGCCCCTACCCTCCCCAGCAATCTACCATCGTCATCCGTCAAAACCCATCGGGTACCATCGCCGTTTTTGTAGAAAACGTTTTTCTGCGGATCGAACGTATTGTCAATCATAGCTTCCAACGGAGGCGTCCAATTTGTGTCGCCACGATACACCTCGTGCGCTACCTTGTGAAAAAGCTTGCGTGTTTGTTTATCGTTTACTTCCCTGATTTGCATATTTCTTGACTTGGTATTTTATCTGCTAAATTAGAGTAAAAATTGAAATTGTCAGTTTCAATATTTTGATTTTACCTGAACCAACTCCCTGAATCGTTCACGCTTTTTCGTCCAGCATTTCCCGGATATAATCGGATTCCAGTTCTTCAATAATCTCTCCGGCCACCATTTGCGACACCGGCGAACCGATGGTTTGTAATGTACGCGCAAACATGATAGCCAGTTTGTTCAAACTGATATTTCTGCGACCGATATGTGTAAACGACCGGATAAAAATGCTGGACAATTCCGGGTCTTTGGAGAGCGGTGGCAATACTTCAAAAAATGACTCGAAAGCTTCGTCTCCCGTGGTTTTATCCATCAGCGCCAGACGCCCCATCATTAACAAACCTGTCATTTTTACCAGGTTCTTTTTCTCCAGACACCACTCCCTCGCTTTTTGAAAAGCGAAAGGAGTAAATACGAACAGATTCATAGAAGCTTGCTCCGCCATTTCGATGGTTGGAAGACTTTTTACCCAGTAATCAATTTGTTCTTCGGTAACCTGAGAAGGTTCGTCCAGCATGGTAGCCAGAATCATGGTCTCCCGCCACTGCTTGTTCCATAACTTCAGGGCCAGCAAATGATTTTTGGAGTAATTCTCCGCCAACAGCCGCAATGAAACAATCGAAGCGCCGAGATTGACCTTGTATTCCAGTCCTCTTTTGGTCATCATTTCGGCAACCGCGCCATTCTTAATTGGCCATATCCTCCGGATAATTTCCTGGTAGGTATTTTCGATTTGTCGATTATCAAGCAGGTATTCCATTTTTTCAATTTATGACAATTTCAATCATAAGGAACAAAGTTAATATTCCTGCCGAAAACAGCAGGTGTCTCTTCCAGTCGTTATAAGCTGTCACCGTTATTCCTTCGAGACGGTACAGCCAGTAAGCAAGATAGCATTTTTCGAAGAGATATGCGATGACCGTGGCCAAGGCAACCCCTTCCAATCCAAAAGGAAATGACAATAAAATGCTCAACCCTACATTGATAAGAATTTCATACACAGCTGCCCTACTGATGATTGTCGTTTTCCCAATTCCGTTCAGGATGGTTTGTGGAAAAACTAATCGTGGAATAATCAGCAACAGGTAAATATTGAAAATAGAAGCCGATTCGGCGAAAGCCGGATTAAAAATAAGTGGAAAAATCCAGGGCGAAAGTATCATTAACAAAGCCGACAGTGGAAACATCCAGTTCATCATCTTTGCCGAACGCACTTTGATTTCATCAAGATGCAATGACAAGCCAGCTGGCTTGCCCAATTTGGGCAACATCGCATTGCTAAAGGCATTGGCGATAAGCACAACCAACGGAAGTTCGCGTGCACCAAAACGGAAAATGGCGAATGTAGCCGAACCAAAACGAAGGGTCACCAGCCAACCATCGATATATTGTGCCGAACCGCTTAGTAACGTAGCTAAAATGAGTGGCCATGAACGGATCAAAAGTTTTCGGGCAAGCTCTCTTGAGAATATAACGGACGAATAACGAAGAACCAATCTGACCAGCCACGAGAACTGAAGCAATGCAACCAGGGCAAGTATCTTCAATATTATTTCAATACCTTCTCCCGATACTAAAGCGATCAAAATTAACATAAGCTGTAGCCCGAAAATACCGAATCCGTATCGCAGCATTCCACCCGGACGGTTATCGAGCAAATAGATATAAACGGTCAGGTTTGCCGGTATCCCGAAGACAACAAAAAGAAGAAACCAATACAAGGCATGACCACGTAAAAATGAAAGAAGGCCGGCTTGGTACAATACTGTAAACATAAGAGCGGTAAAAGTCGAGAATACCAAAAGGACAAAGAACACGGTAAAAAGGAATGGAGATTTTTGCCTTCCGACTGCCTCCTTTTCTTCTGATCCGGCCATCGGTAGCGCTCCCTGTATTAACCCGTTTAACCAGAAAAAACTGGCCATCCCTGCCCAAAAGAGGAACGATTCGTATTGCCCGATTTCCGATACACTCAGCTTCGAATGTGTCAACAAAATCCCGATCAGAACCAACATTCCGAAACGGAGCAATTGAAAAACCTGCAACGATTTTTCGCTATCCCAATTCTCTTTCAAAGTCAAAATCTAAATTCTTATTGCTTACCTGAAAGATCAAACTTAATGATTCTCTGCCGGATGAAAAATTGACTTTATCAACAAACCACTTTCGCTTACTAGAAACATTCTGCCGGCCTTGGTTTATTTGATAAAGCAATGAAATGGAAAGTTTGATTTTCCCCAATATTTTTTTTCTGATGATTTGCAGCAATCAAAAAACATTATCTATATTTGCATCCGCAATCGCGAAAAATGGTGGATGTAGCTCAGTTGGTTAGAGCACTGGATTGTGGTTCCAGGGGTCGTGGGTTCAAGTCCCATCTTCCACCCCACTCAAACCGGCTTCTGAATATTCGGAAGCCGGTTTTTTATATTTCATTCTCCCATAATTTCCTCATCCGTTTTACTTGAAATTTCACCCTCAATTTAACAATTTTCCCGTATTGTACTTTCAACAATAACCATGTGCCAATTTTCCATTCGCCACACGAAATTGAACATTCACCACTAAAAATCGACCGTTCGTCAAAAAAAGTTGGCCATTTCAATGCAATACTTTTAATTTATCACAGCGAGTCATCCAAAACGATTAATTAACCGCCCAAAACCGTTCGCTCATGAAAGTCAAAATGCTTAACATCGATGGCGAAGTTCTATTCCTGAAAAAGATTTCCACAAGAAATTTGGAACGGGGCCACGCTCCGGAAGAGAATAAAATGAAAAACCTCAAAAAAGGCATCTATTTTCTTCATTTCGACTTTGAGACCAGCCACTTTACCAACAAAGTCGTAATTAGATAGAGCTTTCCACCAAAACCGGGCAAAAGCCCGGTTTTTTTATCCCCTTTCTTGAAGCTGTACTTTTTTCTTTCGTGGATTTCCCCTGAAAATGCTTTTATCACTTAAAAGAACCCACTAAGCAAGATTCCTGAATTCGGCTGGTTTTAAAAAAATTTCCCCCCTGAGTCACTGCCAATTTTCAGTTATCAATAAACTGATTACTATCTTGGATCGCTTGTAAAAATATGGATACATTTGCGGTTCAAAATGCAAAAACTGTGAAAAACAAGATAGTTGTCTATCTGGCCGTTACTATGGCAATGGCTTTCTGGGCCATTTCCTTTGTGTGGGTAAAAATTGTTTACCAGGCATATGGCCCGCTGACCACCGTATTTTTCAGATTGGTAATTGCCACTGTGCTTTTGTTTGCCTATACCAAACTAACAGGCAGGTTAATGAAACCTGAACGGAAAGACTGGAAAGCATTTATCCTGCTCGCCTTTTTCGAACCCTTCCTCTATTTCATGGGCGAAAGTTTTAGCCTGAAATATGCTGCCAGTACCGTTGCAGCTGTCATTGTAGCGACCATTCCCCTGTTTTCACCACTGGCTGCATTCCGTTTTCACGGAGAAAAAATATCGGTCCGCGCCTTTTTCGGAATCATCCTTTCCTTTGCCGGGGTAACCGTGGTTGTTCTCGACACTTCCGAAAATCTATCGGCTTCAATATTGGGAATTGCACTGGAGTTTGTTGCTGTGGCGGCCACCATCGGCTATACTGTTGTTCTGAAAGGACTGACAAAAAAATATAACACGACCAGCATTGTAACGTACCAAAGCTTTATTGGTATTTTCTACTTTCTGCCTTTTTGGTTGACATTCGAAATGAAGAGTTTCATACATACGCCGGCCAATGTCGATTCGCTTATCGCGATACTGAAACTTGCTATTTTTGCTTCGGGTTTTGCTTTCCTGTTTTTCACCTACAGTGTGGGAAAATTAGGAATCAACAAAGCCAATATTTTTATGAATAGCATTCCGGTATTTACGGCAATTTTTGCCTGGCTGATTCTGGGAGAAACACTCTCGCTCCAAAAAATGACCGGAATTTCGATTGTGATTGCCGGCTTATTCCTGGCACAAATGAAGATCAGAAAAAAAGCGTATAAGAATATTCAGGATGAAGTACATTGAAGTAAACGCGAAGAGTGCCCGGAAACTGTCCCGGCGCAATGAGGTGCAGACCCGCAAGTTTTTCGCCCAGATGAGAAAAAAGAAACCCAAACAGCTCGATAGTGTCGTAGCTCGTTTGCACGACGAGGCATTCCAGTAATTCGACTGCCTCAAAAAACATATCTTAGCATAATCATTGTGGTTTCCCGGAAGGGAACGACTGCTAACAGACACGAATAATTCAGGCTTACGTGAAAACCAGACTACTAATTGTATTATTACTTCTTGCATCCCGGATGGCACATGGCCAGGTAGGCGGTGAAGGAACATATCGTTTTCTGGACTTGACAACATCTGCCCGATCTGCGGCTCTTGGGGGCTATCAGGTAGCATTGGACGATAATGATTTAGACCTGGTTTTTCATAATCCGGCATTGTTGCGAGACACGATGCGCAATCAACTTGTCCTGAATTATGTGGATTATTTTTCGGACATCAAGTTCGGTTATGCATCCTATGCCTGGCACCTCAACAAAATCGGGACAGTAGCTACCGGCATCCATTTCATCGACTACGGAAAATTCATCGAAGCCCGCGAAGACGGCGCCATTACCGGAACCTTCCGGGCAGCCGAGTACGCTTTGAACATTTACTGGGCAAAACAGATAACGCCCCGCTTGCGCGGAGGAATCAACATCAAACCTATTTATTCGGTTCTCGAAACGTATCATTCATTTGGATTAGCGGTGGATGCCGGGCTTATCCTTTCCGGACGGGATAATCAATCCACCATTGCATTGGTGGCCAAAAATATCGGCACACAAATCACAACGTATTACCAGGATGGGAATTACGAAAAACTCCCATTCGACTTGCAGTTTGGATTTTCAAAACGACTGGAACATGCACCGTTCCGGCTCATGGTTACGGCGCATCATCTTACCAACTGGAATTTAACCTACAATGAAACGACTTCAGGAACGACAACCTCGCCATTAACGGGTACAACTTCCGAGAGTGGTATTTCCAAAGTGATGCGGCACCTCATCTTTGGTGCAGAATTGCTGCCCAGTAAAAATTTCACGATTCGCCTTGGCTACAACCACCAACGGAGAAAAGAACTGTCGGTCGAGTCTCGCCCGGGAATGGTTGGCTTTTCTGCCGGATTTGGCGTTCGCGTTTCTAAATTTAACCTGGGCTACGGACTTGCCTCGTATCACATTGCCGGTGCGTCACATCATTTCTCCATCAGTACCAACCTTTCCCAATTCCTCCCTTGATTCAGCAGATATTCCATTCCGTTTCTTCATCAAGAAACTTATCTTTGCCCTGCAAACCGAGAACAACATGCCTGAAAATAAGAAAATAGTCATCGCTGTCGATGGCCACTCCTCCTGCGGTAAAAGCACGCTGGCCAAAGCGCTGGCATCACGATTGAATTATGCTTACATCGATACAGGTGCCATGTACCGTGCTGTTACCCTTTACGGCCTTCGCAACAATTTAATTGCCAACGGCAAAGTAGATGAAGCCGAACTAACAGCACAACTCCATCAGATTAAAATTACTTTTCGATATAATAAAGTTACCGGGGAAAGCGAAACTTACCTCAACGGCGAAAACGTAGAAGAAGAAATCAGACAGTTGCCGGTTTCCCGGAATGTCAGCCCGGTTGCTACCATTAGCGAAGTGCGAAAACATTTAGTGGCCCTGCAACAGGGAATGGGCATGGAGAAAGGGATCGTCATGGATGGCCGTGACATCGGAACAGTGGTTTTCCCTGATGCCGAACTGAAGATTTACATGACGGCATCACCGGAAGTGAGGGCCCAACGCCGTTACCACGAGCTAAAAGCCAAAGGCGAAGACATTTCATTTGGAGAGATAAAAGCCAATGTAATTGAGCGCGACTACATTGATGAGAACCGGGAAGAGAGTCCACTCAGAAAAGCGGACGATGCTATAGTTCTAGACAACAGCTATGTTACACCAGATGAACAACTGGACTGGGCATATGAGAAAGTAATGGAAAGATTGAACCGCAATGGAAATTGAGATTGACAGCAAATCGGGATTTTGCTTTGGCGTGGTGAACGCGGTTCAGAAAGCAGAAAAAACACTGGAAACCCAGGAAAGTCTGTATTGCCTTGGAGATATCGTTCACAATAATGCAGAAGTGGAACGCCTTTCCCGGAAGGGCTTAATTACCATTGATCACGGCCAGTTTTTTCAGTTAAAAGACTGTACTGTGCTGCTTCGCGCCCACGGTGAACCACCTTCCACTTATGAACATGCCCGTAAAAACAACATCACCCTGTTAGACGCCACCTGCCCCGTCGTATTGAAACTACAGGACAGAGTCAGAAAAGGCCAGACTGAACAGGAAGCACGTAGCGGACAAGTAGTCATTTACGGACGGAAAGGACATGCTGAAGTAAATGGTTTGGTAGGCCAAACGAATAATAAAGCAGTTGTCATCGAATCCGCCGATGATTTAGACAGCATTGACTTCAATCGCCCGGTAGAGCTTTTCTCCCAAACCACGAAAGACATGGATGGCTTTTACAAACTGGCTGAAGAGATTAAACAGCGGGGTACCGACGTCATCATTCACGATACGCTTTGTCGGCAGGTTTCCAACCGTGTTCCCGGTATCAGGGAATTTGCCCGCCGTTTTGATTTAATCCTGTTTGTCAGCGGACGAAAAAGCTCTAACGGAAAAATGTTGTACAGAATCAGCAAGGAAACCAATCCAAATTCAAAATTCATTTCGTCTCCGGAAGAACTGGAAGCGGAATGGTTTCAAAATATCGAAAAAGTTGGTATCTGCGGAGCCACTTCCACCCCCTGGCATTTGATGGAAGATGTGGCTGAGAGGGCCAGGACACTCACGAAATAGTGATTTTATTTATAATAAATTAAACATAGGGTGTTGGTGTGAAGTCGTCATAAACGTTACTTTTGGCTCAAATTCAAATTTCTACAAAATGAAGGAGAATATTCTCAGCATGCCTGCCCCCGATATGTACAACGACTGTCGCATTAAAAAAATAGCCGTTTTAACATCGGGCGGTGACGCTCCCGGAATGAATGCCGCCATTCGTGCGGTAACCCGAAGCGCCATTTATTTTGGCCGCGAAATAGTCGGAATTTACTATGGCTATAAGGGAATGATCAACAAGAATTTTCAGACCATGAAATCCGGTGATGTGAGCAACATCATTCAGTTGGGCGGTACTATTTTAAAATCGGCCCGGAGTAAGGAGTTCATGACCAAAGAAGGACGCGAAAAGGCTTATCAAAACCTGAAGGAAGAAAACATCGATGCCCTGGTGGCTATCGGTGGTGACGGAACCTTTACTGGCGCCCGTATCTTCGCCCAGGAATTCAATTTCCCCATCATCGGTGTACCCGGAACCATCGACAACGACCTGTTCGGAACTGATTTCACCATCGGTTACGATACGGCACTTAACACCATCGTTCAGGCAGTCGATAAAATTCGTGATACGGCAACTGCTCACGAACGTCTTTTCTTCATCGAAGTAATGGGCCGCGATGCCGGTTTCCTGGCCTTGAATGGTGGAATTGCCGCCGGTTCAGAGGCTGTTCTGATTCCCGAGTTTGATACTGACATTGGAACGCTGGAAACCTACATCGAAACAGGATACCATAAAAATAAAAAGTCATCCATCGTTTTAGTGGCTGAAGGCGATAAAGCTGGCGGTGCTTTTAGTATCGCTTCAAAAATTGAAAGGAAATATCCGCAATACGATGTTCGTGTAACCGTTTTAGGCCACGTACAGCGCGGTGGTTCGCCAACCGCTTCCGATCGTATCCTGGCCAGCCGGCTGGGCGTTGCTGCAATTGAAGCGCTTCTCGACGATCAGAAAAGTGTGATGGTGGGTATTGAATTCGATGAAATTGTTCATGTACCTTTCAATAAAGCCATCAAAAACGAAAAATCGATCAACCAACACCTGCTAAGAGTACTGCGAATGCTCTCTATTTAATTTTGTCACATCTGAAAATATATACACATCAGCCGGAGTTTTCTCCGGCTTTTTTGTTCTTTAGGGAAATCAATTAGTTTTGCTTCAAACTGTTTTTGCATCAATGGTACACCACCCTCAACACTTTGTCGATGTTATCCTCCCACTTCCGTTACCGGGGAAATTTACCTATTCGGTTCCGGAAGGGATGAATGGTAAGCTACAGCCGGGGGTGCGCGTCATTGTTCAGTTTGGAAAGAAAAAGTTCTATTCCGCATTGGTTCACCGAATCCACAACGAAGAACCATCGGGCTATGAGATCAAATCCATTGAAACAGTGCTGGACAAACAACCAGTCATTCATCCGGAATTGTTCGAATTTTGGGAATGGATTGCCTCTTACTATCACTGTTCGTTGGGCGAAGTAATGAAAGCAGCTCTTCCGTCCGGATTAAAACTGGAAAGTGAAACAAGGGTTATTTTCAATCCGGAATTTGAGGAAGATAAAAACAACTTGTCTTCCCGGGAGCGTCTTATTTTAACCTTCCTCCGTAACCGGAAAATATCGTCAGTTTCGGACCTGAACCGTACTGACCAAAAAGGCAATGCTTATTCGGTCATCAAGTCACTATTAAACCGTGGCGCTATCTCAGTAGAAGAGTCGCTACGTTCCAGCTACAAACCCAGGACAGAGACCTATATTCGACTGGCAGAAGAGTATTCCGGCAAAAGCCGGTTGACAGAACTGGTTGATGATTTGTCCCGTGCGCCCAAACAGCAGGAATTGCTGATGCGGTTCCTGGAATACACCCGGTTCGGAAATGAAGAGGCTATTCGGGAATACAGCAAAAAAAATCTGCTGGCAAAAGTAGGAACAACTACCGCTACGCTGAATACACTTATAAAAAAGGGAGTATTTGAACTTACTGAAAGACGGATCGACCGCCTCAGCCAATACGCCGGAAACATCCGGGAAGGATTTGAATTAAGCCAGGCACAAGAAAAGGCATACGCCGAAATTGAGCAAAACCTGGAGGAGAAACAGGTTACGTTACTGCATGGAGTGACTTCCAGCGGAAAGACAGAGATATACATCCGACTAATCGAAAAATACATACGGGAGAACAAACAGGTTTTATACCTCCTCCCCGAAATTGCGCTGACGACTCAAATTGTACAGCGGCTGAAACAGGTTTTTGGCGATAAAGCCGGAATTTACCACAGCCGTTTCAACGATGCCGAACGGGTGGAAATCTGGAACAAAGTGCTCAATTTCGATCCGGAATCCGACGAGAACCAATACCAGGTTATTATCGGTGCCCGTTCTTCCGTCTTTCTTCCATACCGGTCCCCCGGATTAATCATTGTGGATGAGGAGCACGAAAATTCCTATAAGCAGTTCGATCCGGCCCCGCGTTACCATGCTCGGGATGCGGCTATCGTCTTAAGCCATCTGACAGGTGCCCGTGTTTTATTGGGTACTGCCACACCCGCTATCGAATCGTACTTCAATGCCCTTTCGGGAAAATATGGATTGGTAGAACTGTCGGAACGTTTTCAGCAAATTGAATTGCCAAAAATTCTTACGGCCGATCTCAGGGATGCCTACAAGCGAAAGCAGATGCGGGGACACTTTACTCCATTGCTTTTCGAAGAGATTGAAAAAGCCCTGGAAGCAAATGAGCAGGTTATTTTGTTCCAGAATCGTCGTGGTTTTGCTCCGTTCATCGAATGTAAAACATGTGGCTGGGTTCCCAAATGCAAACATTGCGATGTTAGCCTGACCTACCACAAACACAACAATTCGCTGGTTTGTCATTATTGTGGGTATACCATTCATCACCCAACCAATTGCCAGGCCTGCGGTAGCAATGAAATTAACACCAAAGGGTTCGGGACCGAAAAGATTGAAGACGAAGTCTCCCTTATTTTCCCGGAAGCCCGGGTCACCCGCATGGATTTAGATACAACCCGGGCACGAAAATCATTTGAGAAGATTATTCACGATTATGATTCAGGGAAAATCGATATCCTGATTGGCACACAAATGGTTACCAAAGGACTCGATTTTCAGAACGTTAGTGTAGTCGGAATTCTAAATGCCGACAACCTGCTCAATTACCCTGATTTCAGAGCTTACGAACGCAGTTACCAACTAATGGCGCAAGTGAGCGGTCGTGCAGGCCGGAAATATCGTCAGGGAAAAGTAATTATTCAGACATCTGAACCAGACCATCACATCATTCAGCAAGTTATCGAAAATGATTATCAAGGAATGTATAAAGGACAGCTGGCCGAGCGAAAGCATTTCAAATATCCCCCTTACTACCGTTTGATCGGCCTGGCGCTGAAACATCGCGACAAGCGCGAAGTGGAACGAATTGCCAATCAACTGGCGACCAGGCTGAAACGTTCTTTCCGTAGTCGTGTCTTGGGACCGGAGGATCCGGTAATTAACCGAATACAAAACTGGTATATCAAACAATTCTGGCTAAAAATTGAACGTGAAATTTCCATCGTCAGTGCCAAGAAAAAACTGCAGGAAATCCTGGAGGAAGTCAAAACCCAACCGGGAAATTCCGGAGTCCAAATCAACACCGATGTAGATCCGATGTAGGCCTTCCTTTTAAAAGTTAGGATAATGAATATCACATCAACGGCACTGATGTTCCACACAGAAAATTTATCAACGTTCCACGCGCAAAATTGAATTGTTTATTCGCTGTATAACTGAATATTATCAAGACCACCATTCCCCTCCTCTCAAAAAATTGTTAATAAAGAGGGCGTTATTAACAATCAACCACCGGCAATTCCGTTCTTCATTTATCTGTTTACATGTAAATTTTTAAATTTGACGAACATTCTTAATCCAAAACAAACGTAATGGGAAAGATTATTGCATTAGCGAACCAAAAGGGGGGCGTGGGTAAAACAACTACGGCTATCAACCTTGCGGCAAGCCTTGCTGTACTGGAGCAGAAGGTACTGATTATCGATGCCGACCCCCAGGCAAACGCGACATCTGGTGTAGGATTCGACGTTCGCAACGTAACCACAAGCATTTACGAATGTATTGTGGACGACGTCGATCCGCACAAGACAATTCTGAAGACAGAAACAGAAAATCTTGAACTTCTTCCGTCACACATCGATTTGGTTGGAGCAGAAATTGAGATGCTTAACCGACCAAACAGAGAGATGGTGATGAAACATGTTTTGGAGAAAGTCCGCGATGATTACGATTTTATTTTGATTGACTGTTCTCCTTCTCTCGGATTGATTACGGTGAACGCATTAACAGCTGCCGATTCAGTAATCATCCCGGTTCAGTGTGAGTACTTTGCGCTGGAAGGATTGGGGAAACTGCTCAATACCATTAAAATCATTCAAAACCGGTTAAATCAACAACTCGAAATTGAAGGATTCCTTCTTACAATGTACGATGCCCGTCTCAATCTGTCGAACCAGGTTTATGAAGAGGTAAAACGGCATTTTCAGGATATGGTTTTCGAAACCATTATTGCACGGAACATTAAGTTGTCGGAAGCTCCTAGTTATGGTGTGCCGGCGATTTCATACGACGCCAGTTCGAAAGGTGCTGTCAGCTACCTGAACCTGGCCCGTGAATTATTGCAAAACAACGAAATCACAAAACTCAACAGTAAACAAGCTGTCGAACAATAAAATCAACACTAATCATTATTTAATTTCTGAATTATGGCCAAACGAAATGCTCTGGGAAGAGGACTGGGTGCTTTGATTGATGATGCCGACCAGGTAAAGGAAGTAATCTCAGTATCGAATGAAGTTGAATTATCAAAAATTCAGGCGAATCCGTTTCAGCCCAGGACTAATTTTGACCAGGACGCACTCGAAGAACTGGCAAGTTCTATTCGCGAAATTGGAATTATTCAGCCATTAACACTTCGGAAATTAAACGATGACCAGTACCAAATCATCGCCGGAGAACGGAGATTCAGGGCAGCGAAGCTTGCTGGTTTGGACAAGGTTCCTGCCTTTGTCCGGGAAGCCGGTGATGAAGAGATGCTGGAGTTGGCTTTGGTCGAAAACATTCAGCGTGAAGACCTTGATGCAATTGAGGTAGCCCTCAGTTATCAGCGACTTATTGAAGAGTGCCAGCTTACACAGGAAAGTCTGAGCGGGCGTGTTGGGAAAAAGCGTTCCACTGTATCAAATTATCTGCGCTTGTTGCGTCTGCCCGCTCTTATCCAAAAAGGTATTCGTGAGCAGGAAATCAGCATGGGACATGCCCGTGCTTTAGTAAACATTGCCGAACCGGAAACGCAGGTAATGATTTTCAAGCAAATCGTTAAGTATGATTTTTCGGTACGCAAAGTGGAAGAAATCGTTCGGAAAATCAATTCAGACGACGGTGAAGGAAACGCTAAACCCAAGAAAGTGCAAAGTTTCCCTGAAGAATATGGTGAATTGAAAACACACCTGGAAAAATACTTCAATACCAGTGTCGATTTTAAAATAAATGACAAAGGAAAAGGCAAAATTGTTATCCCTTTTTCCGATCCAAAGGAATTAGAGCGGATCATTGGCATTTTTGACAGACTGAATTCCTAAATTTGTGTCGGAAAAAAGAATCGACATTTTGAAAAAATTTTTATCGGGGCTACTTATTATTATATGCCTGTTAGGGGGTAGTTTAGCAAGCCAGGCACAGGTGCGGAAAACGGTGAATGACAGCGTAAAGATATCGGAGAGCCTTTACAAGAAAAAACATTCACCGAAAAAAGCATCCATCTATTCAGCCCTGTTTCCAGGTCTTGGGCAGATATATAATGGCAAATACTGGAAACTTCCGATTATTTACGGAGGTTTCGCAGGTTTGATATACGGTTTCAGTTGGAACAATAATCTGTACAACGACTATTTCGATGCCTACCGTACTATATCACAGTATAGTAGTCCAAGCCAATTGTCAGATAAAGACAAGGCATACCTTGATAAATTCATCAATAATCCCTCTATCGATCTGACCAACCCTACTCATTTTACTTATGTAACCAAGCAGCTGCAAAGCGGCAAAGATTTTTATCGGAGAAACAGGGATTTAACAATTATTGGTATGTTTGCACTGCATGTGTTGAATATCATTGATGCAAGCGTTGACGCTAACTTTTTTGATTATGACATCAGTGATGATTTAAGTATGAGGGTAGAACCTCTACCTATGAACTTCTATGGCAGGCAAACAGTTGGCGTAAAGGTCAACATCAAATTTTAGAGAATGATATGATGGGAAAGTGGAAAAAAATTACCTTACTCGTGGCGTTTGCGGGATTGCTCCCGGCAACATTGATTGCTAAGGACGATTCCAAAACCAGCCGCGATTACGATTTAAAGAAGGCAAAATTTATTGCTGTTACCAAACTCGACACGGTCGATAATGGTTACGACAAAACCTATACCCTTCCGGACGAAGATTTAAGTGAGCTGGAAGCCCAAAAACTCGATTCGATGGTCAATACCTGGTATGTCCAGAATGCCTTCGAATTCGATAGTCTCAGCTATAATACCCTACCTGATTCACTGAGAAAAGCACTTCCGGACTCTGTTTACATTAACCGGCTTCAGAATATTGATTCGTACATTGATCTCTCTTTCAACAATACAGTCAAGAATTTCATCACTCTTTATACCATTAAACGGCGCGACCAGGTCCAGGTCATGTTGGGGCTGGCTAATTATTACTTCCCGATGTTCGAGCAAATCCTCGACAAGTATAATTTGCCGCTTGAGCTGAAATATATGGCCATCATCGAGTCGGCATTAAACCCAAAAGCCTTCTCCCGCGCCGGAGCTTGCGGTTTGTGGCAGTTTATGTATGGAACAGGTAAAATGTATGGACTGGAGATCAATTCATATGTTGACGAACGTCGCGACCCGGTTAATTCGACCGAAGCGGCAGCCAAGTTCCTGCAGGATCTGTACAATATTTATGGCGACTGGCATTTGGTGATTGCAGCGTATAACTGTGGCCCCGGAAATGTAAATAAAGCAATTCGCCGTTCGGGTGGAGCACGGGATTACTGGAAAATTTATTATCATCTTCCACGCGAAACCCGTGGTTATGTGCCTGCATTTATTGCCGCTGCATATGTCATGAATTATGCAAAAGAGCATCATTTGGCTCCCACCGGGCCTTCATTCGATATTGTCACCGACACCATTCAGGTTCACAATTACCTTGCTTTTGAGCAGGTTTCTACTGTACTGAATATTCCGGTAGACGAGCTTCGCGATTTAAACCCACAATATCGCAGGGATATTATTCCGGCAAAACCGGATAAGCCTTACACGCTGAAGATTCCGGCCAATAAAATTTCTGATTTTATCGACAAAGAATCGTTTGTTTTCGCGTATAACCGCGATAAGTTTTTCCCCAACAACAAAATCGTTGTTCCCAGCAGGCATTATTCATATTTCACCCCAGGTGACGTCGCAGGCAAAGACAAAGTTTACTACACCGTAAAAAGAGGCGATAATGTGGGATTTATTGCTGAATGGTTCCATGTAAGAGCGTCCGAGCTCAGGTATTGGAATAACATTCGCCGCAACCTGATTCGCGTTGGACAAAAATTGGTTATTTACGTACCAAAAGGTAAAGGAGCGCATTACAAACAGTACAACTCCATGACCCTTGCGCAAAAACAGTCAGGTAAAGTTCCTCAAAACAACACCGTTTCTTCAACGGTAGATGTAAACGGACCATATACCATTTACACGGTACGCAGAGGCGACAATCTCTGGACGATTGCACGGAAATTTCCCGGGATTTCCAATTTCGATATCATGAAAATGAATAACATCAGTAATGCCAAGAGCCTACGTCCCGGACAGAAACTGAAAATTCCAAGTAACGCATAAGGGAAACGTGACATAAAAGAAAAAAGGGCTGGCAAAAAACCAGCCCTTTTTTCTTTTTTACTTCAATTTTGCACCGGAGCAATTTTGGAGCGCTCAAACTCCGGCTAAGTAAAAAGGAATATGCGCAATATTCCTAATTCAGGTATGAAGTATCCATCCCTTATCGGTATTTACGATTTATTTACGTACCCCTATTGCGTTGATTTTATGGAATCCCCGACTTTTGTTATGACGCAACCTATTAGTTCCCGTTTCGTATTCATACAGATTCTAAATATTTCAATACCTTTGTATTGCTTTCAAACAATGGGGTGCCTTAAATTTCAGGCTGAGAACATACCCTTTGAACCTGTCCGGGTAATTCCGGAAAGGGAACATGTGTACTCTACTCCCATTGGTTTTTATTCATCTAAAAACCGATTTAAAATGAAAAAATTTCTTTTTTTATGGATGCTGCTGCTGGTTTTCTTTTCAGCGAATGCACAGAACACACTGAATGGACGTGTGGAAAATGAAAAGGGCCAACCGCTCATTGGGGCCAATGTTGTTATTGAGAACACATTTGCCGGGATGCCGACAGACCAAAACGGAAAATTCCGTTTTGACGGATTAAAACCGGGGAATTATGAGCTTCAGGTTTCCTACCTGGGCTACCAACCAGTTTCCAGTAAAATTACATTCCCGGAAAAAGATTTAGTCACCATTACCATGAAGCCTTCGGCTGTGCTGGCCGATGAGGTTATCGTTTCGGCAACGCGGGCAGGCAACAAAACGCCGATCGCCTATTCTGATGTAACGAAAAAAAGCATTGAAGAGCAGAACATGGGACAGGATATTCCCTATTTGCTGAGCATGACACCTTCGTTGGTGACAACATCCGACGCCGGGACTGGAATTGGCTATACCGGTTTCCGGATACGGGGAACCGATGCCAATCGTATCAACGTAACGGTGAATGGAATTCCGGTAAACGATGCCGAATCGCATGGAGTGTACTGGGTAGATTTGCCCGACCTGGCTTCGTCACTCCAAAATGTGCAGGTTCAGCGTGGTGTGGGGACATCAACCAATGGCGCCGGAGCTTTTGGTGCAACCATCAACATGCAAACCAACAACCTAAATAAAGATGCTTACGCAGAAGTCAATTCTTCTGCCGGTTCTTTCAACACCTTCAAAAACACAGTATCGGCCGGAACCGGTTTGTTAAATGGTAAATTCTCGTTCGATGCCCGGCTTTCTAAGATCACTTCTGACGGCTATATCGACCGGGGATGGTCTGATTTAAAATCATATTATGTCTCAGGTGGGTATTACACCGCCAACTCAATCCTGAAGGCCAACATCTTCTCAGGTGTAGAAAAAACATACCAGGCATGGTATGGAATACCATCGGATATACTGGCTACAAACCGCAGATATAATCCGGCCGGCGAGTATACCGACTCCCGGGGGAAGGTGCATTACTACAATAACGAAACCGACAATTACTGGCAGGATAATTATCAATTGCTCTACTCTCATCGTTTTAACGAGTATCTTAACCTGAACGCCGCACTGCACTATACATACGGCCGTGGCTATTACGAAGAATACAAGCCGGATCAAAGCTTTTCGGATTACCTGATGACGCCTCCGGCCAGCGGTGGCACCCAGGTACAATCCACTGATTTAGTTCGCCGGAAGTGGTTGGACAATGACTTTTACGGAACCACCTTTTCACTAAATTACGACAAGGCCAAAAACAACTGGACATTGGGTGGTGCATGGAACCAATACGATGGCCGACACTTCGGTAAAGTAATCTGGGCTCAATATTACGGCGAAAATCCAATTAACCACCAATGGTACTATTCCACGGGACTTAAGACGGATTATAACGTATATGGCAAGTTGAACCATCAATTCTCGTCAAAACTGAATGCCTATATTGATATGCAGTACCGGCATATCAGCTATAAAATTGATGGCAATGACGATAATCTGCGCAACTTAACCCAAAATCACTACTTCGATTTCTTTAATCCGAAAATAGGGCTATATTTCACGCCCAACGACCGGAATAAAATGTATGTTTCCTTTGCTGAGGCGCATCGTGAACCCAACCGTGACAACTATAAAGACGCTAATCCAAACGGGCCCTTACCTACTTCGGAAACGCTGAACGATTATGAGGCGGGTTATAATTTTCGGTCGACGGACTTCGCTTTTGGTGTCAATCTCTACTTCATGGATTATGTGAATCAGCTTATCCTGACAGGGGAAATCAACGATGTTGGTTCTGCGATCATGACCAATAGCCCCGACAGTTACCGCGCGGGAATCGAGTTAACGGCAGGTTGGAAAATTGGCAAAACACTGCGATGGGATGCCAATGCAACCTTTAGTAGAAATAAGATTAAAAATTTCACCGAATATGTTGACGATTGGGATAACTGGGGGCAGCAGGTTTCCAATTACCTTGGAAACACGGATATTGCCTTTTCACCAGATGTGGTAGCAGGAAGTAAATTAAGCTGGAAACCAGCTGACGCATTTTCTGTTAACCTGTCTGCTCATTACGTTGGAAAACAATACATCGACAATACTTCGTCGGGCCAACGAAAACTGAATGCCTACTTTTTCAGTAACCTGAAAGCCGATTTTCACATACCCACCAATCTATTCAAGGAATTAACCCTTTCTGTTATGGTAAACAACATCTTTAATGCCATGTACGAAAGCAATGCGTGGGTTTACTCCTATTACGAAAATGGTGTGAGGAAAAAGATGGATGGATATTATCCGCAGGCGGGTATCAATTACCTGGCCGGGATTCGAGCCAGATTTTAAAACAGAGTTGAAAAAATACATAAGAAAACCCGCTTGATGCGGGTTTTCTTAATCTTTAAACTTGATTGGCATCGCCAATAATGGCCTGGATACCTTCGTTTGTCAATACAAACTCTTTATCTTCCTTAATGCAGAAACCTTTCTTCACATTCTTGTTCAGACAGTCGCTGGCATTTGAAAGCTTTGGAATTCCGGCAGCCTTCAATTTCTTTGAAATCATCGGTGTTGAGAATTTCTGAGCTCCCTGTGAGTGCAGATAAACTGCGGTAGCCAAAAATTTCCGTACCTGATTGTTATCAGCTTTTTTCTCTTTAAGGTAATCCAACAACGGATCACCCGATACAGGTTTTTTCACCTTAACTTCCCGTGGTTTACGACCACGGCGTGTTACCGGACGGGCTTCTTCGGTTGATACTTCTGCAACTTCTTCCCCTGCTGAAGTTGTTGCTACCTCGCTCCCTAAACTTAACAGAGCAGGAGCACGGTCAAGAACCAGTCCTAACTGTACTTCTACCCATTCCTTTTCGCCCTCGCACGAGAAACGAAATGAACCTAACGATAATTCAATTTTTGAGTCGGCCATTTTTTAGAATTTTAAATATGCTGCTATCAGAAATGTGAAGTATTTGGAATACTATCGAGCCAAAATTACAACACTTATAGCTATGTTGCAAGCATTTTATTTTCAATATTCATTTATAATAGCATTTATAACATATTTTAAAGCATGCCGGTTCAATCAAATACAAGATTGTAGGTAAACAACAAATGCGCAATGCAATATTTTCGCTAGTTTTGATTTTACGCTCAATAGCCTCGAAAAGCTTCTATTCCCAATAACCCAGACATTAATTATCATCCATTTGATCGAGGATATTCTCAACTTCCTCTTCCGTTTGGTGTAACCGGTCTTTGCATACTTTAATCAGATAGGATACTCTTTTCACTTTGTCAGAAAGTTGATCCACATCAAGTTCTTCACTTTCCATCTGCTCCAGTATCTCTTCTATTTCATTAACCGCTTCTTTGTATGAAATTTTCTTCTTTGTCATGACTTATTTTTTTTGATTCCTTCTTTTCTCCCTAACACAGTACTCGTGAACGTACCTTCAGACAGCATCGTCCGAACTTCATCGCCTTCCTGTAGCTGGGCAATTTCTTTTAATGCTTTTCCATTATGATAAGTAACTGAATAACCCCGCTTCAGAATCTTTAGCGGATTCAACAGCTCATTTCTTTTTTCGGCAAGTAATAATTGGTTTCGCTCTGTGGAAAAGCAACTTTTCGATTGTCTTTTAAGCTTTTCCAACAATGCATCCATCCGTAACTTTCCTTCTTCGAGCTGTTGAACCGAAGCCCGACTAATAAAATGACGATATCCATCAAGCTTGTACCGCTTGTCATGAATTAGTCGCCCGGACAATTCCCTTATCTCGTCCTTCTTCCGGGATAACCGGTATTTATTGTTTCGCAATATCTCAATGACCGAACTTTCCATCTGCCATACATATCGGCCCAACTTCTTTTGCCGGTTAAAAAGCAGTTGCTGAACGACCGGTTTCAAGGTTTTAACCGCATTATCGAGTCGTTGTCGCGATTCCGTCATAATTTCTTCCACCGAATTGACAAACTCCTGCTGCAGTTCATCGAGGTGTACTTCGAACTGCATGACACCGGCCACCAGGAATTCGGCTACGGCCGTCGGCGTCTTCATTCGCGTATGCGCCACCATGTCGCTGATGGTATCATCTTTTTCGTGCCCTATACCGGTTATCACCGGAAGAGGAAACTGTGTAATATGAAAGGCCAGTTCATAGTCATCGAAACAGCTTAGGTCGAGCTGAGAACCTCCACCGCGAATGATTACTACCACATCGAAGAAATCTTCGTACAGGTAAATATGTTCCAGCGCTGCAATAATTGATTCACTGGCTTGATTTCCCTGCATCAGCGCCGGAAAAAGATGCGTATAAAACCGGTAACCGTAAGCGTTGTTATTTAGTTGATTTTGAAAATCCTGATAACCAGCTGCCGTAGATGAAGAAATAACCGCAACTTTTTGTGGAACCATGGGTAATTCCAGGTCCTTATTCATTTCGAATATGCCCTCTCCTTTCAACCGGTTGATTATCTCAAGCCTTTTTCGCGCCATATCACCCAATGTGTAAGTTGGGTCGATATCGCGGATATTCAGGCTAAAACCATATAACGGATGAAACTCAACTGAAGCATTCACCAACACCTTCATCCCCTCAGAAAGAGCCCGCCCGGCAGTCGTCTCGAAAAATGGCCGAAGCATTCGAAAAGTGTACGACCAAATGGTCCCACGCGCCTGTGCCCGGATTTCATCTGAATCTTCATCCTTTTCCACCAGTACCAGGTAACAATGCCCGCTTCGGTTTACCTTCATCTCGGATATTTCGGCAATTACCCAGACAGTAGTTGGAAAAGCCTCCTGGAGAACACCCTTAATTCGGTTATTTAATTCGGATAGTCGTAGTTTATTTTCCAATGATGAAGCCATATATGGTGTTACCGTTTAATGAGTTTATGGTTTTCTGTTAGTCCATTGGCAATTATCTGCAGAAAGTATAAACCTGACGGCAATACTCCAAGATTATTTACCAATTTGACTCTGCCTGACAAACGTTCTTCCTTTAAAATTGTTCCCGTGCTGCTAATCAATATGCAGGTAGCTGAAGCATCATCCAATAATCCTTTTCCCTGGTATTCAAGTCGAATTTTTTCATCAAACGGATTAGGCGATACGTTCCATTGCTTTTCCGAATCTCCATCGACCTGTGTCTTCTGTAAAAGTAATGATGCCTTCCCGAAATCGGGAATTCCATATCCCAGGTAATTATCTGGAGAAGTATACTGACTGGCACTTTGGATAATTGCATCAACTATTTCCGCAGGACTTTTATCAGGATATTCCTGCCACAGGCACGCCGTCAATCCGGCGACCAGGGGAGAAGAAAAAGAAGTTCCGCTCGAAACGCCAATTGCGTCCGGATATTTTTGAAGCCAGGTGTCCCATCCACAAGCTGCCACTTCCGGTTTGATGCGGCCGTCGGCAGAAGGACCGATAGAGCTGAACCTCGCCCTCTCACCTGCCGCATTTACAGCAGCCATACTTAAAATCCCTTTGGCATCGGCCGGGGCAATGATGTACCGCCACGCACTTTCTCCTTCATTACCGGCGCTAACGCAGACAATCATTCCTTTTTGTTCCGCCGTTTCCACCGCTTGCGTAATCATCAGCGTTTTTCCATCAAGCTCATCATAATTGAGATTTTCAGCAGGATCGTCAAAATAAAAGTAACCCAGCGAAGCATTAATGACATCGGCGCCAACGCTATCAGCCAGCTCCAAACCCGCAATAAAGTTATCCATCTCAACCGGATATTCGGAATTTTCATCTTCCGTCCGGATGAGAAAATAGGATGCATCATTGGCCGTACCAACTAATTTACCAGGAGTATTTGCCCCCATCAGTGACAACACATTCATACCGTGCTGATATTCCTCAAAAACATTGGATTCGGGATTCACAAAATCACGTGTTCCCAACATCCTGTTCTGCAGAAAAAGCGAATCGAACACGGCCAATTGATTGGCTGCCCTGAACCCGGCATCAAGAATCGCTATCAACATGCCTTGTCCCTTAAAACCATTCTCATGCAATATTTTCCCATTCAACTGAGCAATTTGCCCACTCGAATAACCATAGCTGTCATCAGGTTCAGTTTGAATACTTTTTGTTGAAGGTGTTTTAATCTCAGCCCACTTTTTTATAACATTTTTCAGCATATTTTCCGGCCTGGTTAGTTTTATCGAAC
This sequence comes from Prolixibacter sp. SD074, assembly GCF_009617895.1. NCBI lineage: Bacteria > Pseudomonadati > Bacteroidota > Bacteroidia > Marinilabiliales > Prolixibacteraceae > Prolixibacter > Prolixibacter sp. SD074. The sequence goes on along the minus strand of NZ_BLAW01000001.1, from coordinate 3,772,551 downwards.
GAACAAAATTCCACCTCGAAACTCCGGCAGTATCTCCGGGAGAAACAACAGCAACTGTCGCAAAATTAAACCACCCCGAGGTATACAGTACTTTAAATCCATGCGTCTTCAAACTATCGAGATATACACCGGAAACGGGCAAATCTTTTTCATCAACCGGAATGTGGTACCGTTCACGACGACGCAGGGCGCGCTGGGATAAAAATGTTTCCGGATGAGCTAAATCGTATTGGGTCCCTGCCTTGTCGGTAAACTCAACCCGGTAACGGGCGCCATCACTTTGCGCATGGGCAAGTAAGGGAATGCAAAACAATATCCATAACCAGGTTAGTTTCATCCGGAAGCTTTTCAGTAAAATTAATTTTTCCGGCGATGAAAGAGAACTTTCGTTGCATTCTTATTCTAAACAGGCAGTAAATCATCTGCCTTCGATCAGATTTACCAATGCTCATTTTTATATTTTTGAAAAAAAAAGTATTGAGAATGGGTTACTGGCGAAAAGTGCGCGGATTTCTGTTTTCTACCCGTTATTTACCGTTTTGGGTGGCAGCTGTTGTTTTCCTGATAACACGGTTGGCTATTCGCTTTCCGCAACGGACCGATGAGTGGTATTCACATGGGGCTTATCCTGTTATTGCGACGATACTCTCATTTTTCAGCCAGTTTATACCATTTTCACTGTGGGATGTTTTCTGGACCGGGTTTGTGTTCGCTGCCATTATTGTTATTCTGTTGCTGATAATCCGGAAAATCAGGTTCACTCCCACATTATTGAAAACCTTACAATTTTTGGCAATTCTTTACAGTTACTTCTATCTGGTTTGGGGATTCAATTACTTTCGCCCGTCCATCGACAATCGTCTTCACTTTACTGAAGCTAAGCTACCCGACAGTCTTTTCGTGGAAACACTCGACAACTTGATTGCGCAAACCAACGCATCATGGATGGAAATGGACAGCATGAAAAAGAAGAATGTTAACAGGGCGGTTGAAGCTTCGTACAAGGCCAATTCTGCATTTTTACAAATAGACTGTCCCAACGGTTACCGACGTCCCAAAACAATGCTTTATTCAGGCCTGTTTGCCAAGTCTGGCGTGAGTGGCTATTTCGGGCCGTTTTTCAACGAAATACAAATCAACGGGAAATTGTTGCCTACCGAATATCCATTTGTGCTGGCGCACGAAAAGGCGCATCAATTCGGCATGGCAAGGGAGTCGGAAGCCAATTTTTGTGCCTACGTGGTTTGCAGTACTTCTGAAAACCCGTATTTGCGTTATTCGGCCAATTTTAACCTGATCCAATATTTTCTGGTGGATGCACTTCCACTGAAAAACTACCGTGATTACGTGAAGAAATTAAGGCCCGAGGTGATTGCTGACATCAGGGCGGAACAAAAATACTGGCGGGCCATGCGTAATGAAAAGCTTGACCGTATTCAAACGGCGGCCAACGATGCCTACCTGAAAAGCAATAACATCAAACAGGGGACCTTCAACTACAACCAGGTAGTGGACCTTATTCTTCGCTGGTACGCCCAAAAAGAAAAACGTTAAGGACGGGGCGCCATATAACCGGACGGATCGTTGCGGTATTTTTCCGGATCTTTCAGTACCTCGCGATTTTTCTCCATTTCATTGAACTCTTTCTGCTGAGCTTTATCCAATGCATCGCTGTTCAGCAGAACGCCTTTATCATATTTCAGGGTATATTTTAAACTTCCGCCCTCGTTGTAAAAATCCCAATTGCCGGTACGTAGGTTGTTGATATAATTTCCTTCTATTTCCAGGGTACCATTTTCATAATAGGCCATTGTCAAGCCGTCGCGTTTGCCATCGGCATAATGCATTTTGAACTTGGTTTTGCCATTGGGGTATAATTCCCGCATCACGCCATTCATCCGGCCGGTTTTCCACTCGCTTGTACGTGCCGGGGTTCCGTTCTTAAAGTAGATGGTATCGGTTCCCACATGTAAGCCATCCTGATAATGTTCGCAGGAAACAACGCGACCACTGTCGAAATAGGTCCATCTCCCCGATTTCTTCTTTCCCAGGAAAACACCCCTGGCTGTTCGTTTGCCTTCATCATTATAAATTTCAGCAATAATACTGTCCGAACCGGGCACATAATGCATCTGTGCCTGTAATTGTCCGTTAGGATAATATCGTGTCATTTGTCCCACCGGCCGGCCATCAATAAAGGTCCCTTCGTACTTGATTTTCCCATCGGGGTACCGACCAATCCACTGTCCCTGTTTCATTCCGTGAGAATCAGTATGATTAAACGGATCCTGCGCAAAACAAATGCTCACAACACCAGCGAGCATGACCAACATGACGAATATTTTCACACGCATAATTTTCATATTACCTAGTAACGATTCCCGGTAGGAAAACACAACAACAGAGTTTTGCCCGGGGTGGGTTTTCATGCTTTCCCGGGACGGGAAACCTTCCCGTCAAAGTTTTTTGTCCATCAAACAAAGAGGCTGTCTCAAGCCCCTCTTCAGATAAACCGGCCGACAATTAATGGAAGTTAGCCGGCGCTGAAACGAGATTTTGAAACAGCCTCTTCTGTTTGAATTTCCGAAGTGAAAATTAGCCGAAATCGTCGAACAATACGTTCTCATCCGGAACGCCTAGTTCGTACAGCATTTTGGTCGCTGCTGAGTTCATCATTGGAGGACCGCAGAGATAGTAATCGATCTCTTCCGGTTCTTCGTGTTTACTCAGGTAATTGTCATAAATCACCTGGTGTATGAAACCTACCGGCCCGTCCCAGTTATCTTCGGGCTGCGGCTCCGACAATGCCAGATGGAACTCGAAATTCGGGAAGTTCTTTTCGATATCGCGGAACTGCTCGTAGTAGAAAACTTCTTTCCATGAGCGTGCACCGTACCAAAAGGTCACTTTCTTTTTCTTTTCTTTCACTGTGTGGAACAAGTGGAACAAGTGCGAACGCATCGGCGCCATTCCGGCCCCACCCCCGATAAACATCATCTCGTTATCATTATCCTTCAGGAAGAATTCACCGTAAGGCCCTGAAATCGTTACCTTATCACCCTGCTTCAGCGAGTAGATGTAAGACGAACAGATTCCCGGATTTACTTTCTGGAATCCACCATTTACCCGGTCGAAAGGAGGTGTTGCAATACGGATGTTCAGCATTACAATGTTACCTTCTGCCGGATGGTTGGCCATCGAGTAAGCGCGGTAAGTCGGTTCCGGATTTTTCATCTTCAGATCGAACATACCTAATTTCTCCCAATCGCCCCGGAATTTCTCATCAATGTCAAAATTTTTAAAGTCCACTTCAACTTTCGGAACATCAATCTGTATATAACCACCTGATTTGAAGTCGAGATTTTCGCCTTCGGGCAGTTTTACTACAAATTCCTTGATGAAGGTAGCCACGTTCCTGTTCGAAACAACTGTACACTCCCATTTCTTGATACCCATCACTTCCTGCGGAACGCGCATTTCGATGTCTTCTTTCACTTTCACCTGGCAAGCAAGACGCCAGTTGTTCTGTTGCTCCTTCCGGGTGAAGAATCCGGTTTCAGTCGGAAGAATACTTCCGGCCCCCGAATCAACCTGGCAACGGCACATACCACAAGTACCCCCACCTCCGCACGCCGACGGCAGAAAGATTTTATTATTCCCAAGTGTTGAAAGCAACGAAGAACCGGGTTCCGTTTCAATCGTTTTTTCGCCATCGTTGATGTTTACAACGACAGACCCCGATGGGGTTAACTTCGTTTTCGCATACAGCAAAATACCAACCAGCAGCAGGATGACCAGAAGGAATACCGCAACACTGGTGACAATAACCGCTGTTTGTGATGCCAGAATTATCATGATTTCAATTGATTTTATCATTTCGCTCTTATCCCTTCGCTGATTACAACTTAATACCTATAAAGCCCATAAATGCAATCCCCATCAGACCAGTGATGATGAAGGTGATGCCCAAGCCGCGAAGCGGGGCCGGTACATTGGAGTACTGGATCTTTTCGCGGATAGCCGCAATAGCCACAATCGCCAGGAACCAACCCACGCCGGACCCCAGACCGTAAGACGTTGCCTCGCCGATGTTAACAAACTGACGCTGTTGCATGAAGAGCGATCCTCCCAGAATCGCACAGTTTACCGCAATCAGGGGAAGAAAAATTCCCAGACTAGTGTACAGGGCAGGTGCATATTTTTCAACGACCATCTCAACCAATTGCACCATTGAGGCGATAACCGCGATGAACATGATGAAGCTGAGGAAGTCCAAATCAACGTTGGCAAAGTCCTTGCTCAGCCACGTTAATGCACCTTCTTTTAATACATAGTTTTCAAGCAGGTAATCGACCGGTACGGTGATTCCCAAAACAAATATGACTGCAAGCCCAAGTCCCGTAGCGGTTTTGACCGATTTTGATACCGCCAGAAAGGAACACATTCCCAGGAAGTAGGCAAATACCATGTTGTCCACAAAGATGGATCTGACAAACAGGTTTATATAATTTTCCATATCGCTTGTTCTTTTTTCAGTTTCTGATTAGTCCTCGATCAAATCGCGGTTTTTACTGCGCTGTACCCAGATGATAACGCCTACAGTAACCAAGGCCATTGGAGGCAGAATCATCATACCGTTGTTCGAGTACCATCCTCCGTTGTCGATGTACCAGCTGGCCGGGATTACATGATATCCCCAGATGCTTCCCGAACCGAGCAGCTCCCGAAAGAAAGCAACGATAACCAGGATTAGTCCGTAACCCGCACCATTACCAATACCATCGAGGAAGGCAGGGATTGGCTTGTTCCCAAGGGCAAAAGCTTCCAAACGTCCCATGATGATACAGTTTGTTATAATCAGGCCGACGAACACAGAGAGCTGCTTACTTACATCGTAAACATAGGCTTTCAGCAGCTGGTCGACCAAAATTACCAATGACGCGATCACAACCAACTGAACGATGATTCGGATACGATTAGGAATACCGTTCCGAAGCAGTGAAATCGTAAAATTGGAAAATGCCGTAACCACAATTACAGCCAGCGACATTACCACTGCCGGTTTCAACTGAGCGGTAACTGCCAATGCTGAACAAATACCCAAAACCTGAACGGTAATCGGATTTTTGCTGTTCAGCGGATCAGTTAGCAAGCTCAGGTTCTTTTTAGAGAATAAAGGTTCCTTGTCGCTCATTTTATCTTAATTTTTTAAAGAATTCGGTGTATTTGCTCAAGTCATCCTGAAGCATTTTTTGCAATCCTTTACTGGTAATTGTCCCGCCAGAGATGGCATCAACACTATGCTTGGGATTCGCTTTCCCTTTTTCACTCGCCTTGGCCACGAAGATGGAAACAAATTTACCTTCGGAATTGAAGATGGATTTGCCTGCAAATTGCTTCTGAAATCCTTCGGTCGAAATCTGCGCACCAAGTCCGGGAGTTTCGCCTTCATTATCGAAGGTTGCTCCGTAGATGGTACTCAGGTCGCTATCGAAGGCCAGATATCCCCAAATAGGTCCCCACAAACCGGTTCCCCTTACGGGTATAATGTATTTCTTACCCTGATCGCCCAAATCGGCAACGTAAACAGGCAATTTCTGCTCGTCAACCGGCTTGGCATGCTCCTCTTTCAGGTTAACGGTAAAGGCATCGCCATTTACCTTGTCACCTTTTGTATTAACAATGTACGAGTCGGTAATTGTCTTTTTGTAGACCTGCTCTGCCTTATCCGCGCCGACTACAATATTTAACGACTTGAGTATACTTTGTTGTTTTTCTATCTCCACATTTCTATCCTGCGGTGTTTTCAGTTTCATGGCAGCAAACGACAGAACCGCAGCTACCAGAACAACCATTACCGAGGCATATATGAATGTGTAAGCGTTTCCGTTCTTATCCATTTCTTAATTATTTAGGCTTTAACAGTTGCGCGTTTCATTCTCCGTTTAATATTGCCCTCTACCACATAGTGGTCAATCAGCGGGGCAAATACGTTCATCAGCAGGATGGCAAGCATCATACCTTCAGGATAAGCCGGATTGACAACCCGGATAAGGATGGCCAGGAATCCGATAAGGAAACCGTAAATCCATTTTCCTTTTGGCGTTTGTGCAGCAGACACCGGGTCGGTGGCCATAAATACCACACCAAAGGCAAAACCACCCATGATGAAATGTTCCCAAAACGGAACGGCCATATAATCATTCACAGCAAAAATATTCAGCAGAAGCCCCATAACGGTTCCACCCACTACAGCTGAGAGCATGATTTTCCAGCTTCCAACTCCGGTCCAAAGCAAAATAGCAGCGCCAATCAGAATGGCGAGTGTTGACGTTTCACCAATGGAACCGGGTATAAAACCGAAGAACATATCGGAAACTGAATAAGTGATGGGGTGTCCCTGAGCTGCCTGTGCCATTGCGGTAGCACCGGAAAAACCATCGACCGCATGATTGCCGGCCCCGATTCGGGTCCAGACTGAATCACCAGACATAAAGGACGGATAGGCAAAGAAGAGGAATGCACGTGCTGTAAGTGCCGGGTTCAGGATATTCATACCTGTTCCCCCAAATACCTCTTTACCGAAGACGACGGCAAAAGCTGTAGCAACAGCAATCATCCACAGTGGCGTGTTGATTGGCATTACCAGCGGAATCAGCATACCTGATACCAGGAATCCTTCGTTAATCTCGTGCCCGCGCATCTGCGCCGTGGCAAACTCAATTCCTAATCCGGTTACGTACGAAACGACTATTATTGGTAAAACACGAATAAAACCATAAAAGAAGGCCTGCCAGAAATCAGCAGTTTCTCCTACAGCCAGATTGTGTTGATAACCTATGTTATACATGCCGAAAAGCAAAGCGGGAATCAGGGCAACAACAACAATCACCATGGTCCTCTTCAGGTCAACATAATCACGGATGTGTGTTCCGTTCTTATTCGTATGGTTCGGGACAAACAAAAATGTCTCGAATCCACCAAAGACCGATTTGAACATGTGAAATTTACCACCCTTTTCAAAATGGGGCTTTGCTTTATCGAACAAATTTCTAATTGCTTTCATCGATATATTTGAATTATTTTCAACTAAAAAGACAGTCCGTTAGCCTAACTCTTTGATCATGGAGTCAATACCTTTTTTCAAGATACTCTGCACCTGAATTTTCGAGGTACATATATACTCGCAAAGCGCCATATCTTCTTCCACAACATCATAGATACCCAGTTTCTCCATCTTGTCGATATCGTTGGCCAAAATGGCTTTCAACAAGTATACAGGAAGAATATCCATCGGTAATACTTTTTCGTATTCACCCGAAATAACAAATGCACGTTCTTCTCCGTGTTTATTGGTATCCAGACGATATTTCTTCTTCTTCGAACCTAACCATGTGAAGAAGGTATGAGACGGACTAAACTTATTAAATCCGGGAAGGGCCCAGCCAAAGGCTTCGTAATAGTCGCCTTCGGGGATAACCGTAACCATCGAATCGTAAAATCCTAAAAATCCGTCCGGTTCAATTCGGGTACCGGTCAGCACGTTGCCGCTAATATAACGAACATGCTCATTGGTCAACCGGCCTTCGAACAAGCCGGCCAGATTGGCTCCAACCCACGTTCGGTAATAGCGTGGTTCTTTCACCTCAGAGCCCACAAAAGCAAGGATACGGGACGGGTCGTAAATGCCTTTTTCAAACAGCTTACCAATGGCAACAACATCCTGTGGCAGTATGGTCCACACCACATCGCCCTTAGCAAGCGGCGCTACATGATACAACTGGATACCGACGTTTCCGGCAGGATGTGGCCCCTGGAAACGGTTGATTTCAACACCTTTTGAATTGGCGAAAACCTTGTTGGCACCTTCAGCCGGCAAACCGAGATAGATCTTACCATCGGTCAACTTGCCCAGTGCATCAAGACCAGTCTGCCAGGCGTTTTCTTCACCGCTTAGGACATAATCATAATCGGGGGCCAGAGGGGCACTGTCGAAACACGAAATGAAGATATCCCTGGGATTCTCACCCGGTTGGGCCACTATGCCATAAGGCCGTTTCCGGATTGTTGGCCATAAACCTGACCGGAGCAATTCCTCACGAACCTCGTCGCGGCTTAAATCAGCCGGGTTGGCCTTCCTGAATTCCTCAGACTGGTTTTCACCATCTGCCTTCACAACCACCTCTAAAATCTTGCGACGCTCACCCCTGTTTATGGCAACCACCTCGCCACTTACCGGAGAAACATACTTGACATCCGGCTGATACTTGTCGAAAAACAGCGGAGAACCGGCTTTCACCTTATCTCCCTCTTTTGCTGCAAGTTTCGGGGTAAGCCCATGAAAGTCGGTAGGTTTAATGGCGAAAGTATCGGGACGATTCATTTGTTCCAGGATCTGCCCGGCCCTACCCTTCAGCTGAATATCTAAACCTCTCTTGAGCTTTATAACGTTTGACATTGTAGTGATTTGAATGATTAATTTGATGCACAAAAGTAAATATTTAGGTACTTTTTCACAATCTTTGCCCTAATTTAAAAGCCCATTCTAGAATATTCATTCCCAACAAAATTCAAATTAACAGGGAAATTCTTGCAAATGTCTGTATATATGAATGTTTTAACAAGTGTAAACGTTATTTAGTTTTTCGTTAATTTTACCATATGTATCGCCATTCCACCATACATCTTATTTTCATCCTCATGGCCCCTCTCTTCTGTTGGCCAACCGCTTCAGCAAAAAACGCACAGGGAAACGATAATCCCGACGACGAAAACCTCCTGAGCAATCATGTATACAACGATAATATACATACTGTTCAGTTATACAGAGAAGGATGGGAATTTTCGCAGCCCGTGCTCATTTTGGGTTCCGGCCAACATCTGGTCCTCAAATTCGATGATCTTTCCAGCGAAGCCCATACGTACAGTTACACCATCAAACATTGTACGACCGACTGGACTCCTTCCAATCTGATTGAATCGGAATACCTCGATGGCTTTTTTGAGAATTCCATCGATGATTATGAATATTCGGTCAATACCACGATCCCATATGTCAACTATCTGCTTCGTATTCCGAACGACGATGTCAAGCTAAAGCTTTCCGGGAATTATGTTCTAACTGTTTGGCGCGACTACAGTCATACCAAGCCGCTACTCTCCCGGCGCTTTTTCGTTGTAGGCCAGAAAGTAAGTGTGACAGGAAGAGTAAAAGCGGCCACTTACGATAGTTATAAAGGCCCGAATCAGGAAGTAGATTTTGAAATACAGCATCCCGATTTTTCCATTCAAAATCCACGAAACGAAGTCAAAGTGTTGCTGATGCAAAACGGACGATGGGACAATGCCAAAACGGATTTACTTCCTCAGTTTATCCGTGAAAATTCATTGACATATGACTACAGCGGGGAGAATGTATTCCCGGGAGGAAATGAATTCAGGAACTTCGACATGAAGAGCCTAAGAGTGAATGGCAAAGGGATAGCCGGCATCCAATATTTATCGCCGTTATATCATGTTACTTTGTACGCCGATAAAGACCGGCACGGACAGGATTACCATTTCGAAAACGATTTGAATGGACATTACCTGGTCAAAAGGGATAATGTAACCGACAGTAATGTGGAATCCGATTATGCAATGGTTCACTTTTCACTTGATATACAGGCGCCACTCACCGAAGGAAATATTTATGTCTTTGGGGAATTATCTGATTGGCAGTGTTCTCCGTCCAATCAGATGGTTTACAGCATCGAGCGCAAGCAATATGAGCTGGCGCTTTTGCTGAAACAGGGTTTCTATGACTATGAATACGCCTATGTCCGTAATGATGACGGGAAAATCAATACCTCGCTGTTGGAGGGAAGCCATGTAGAAACCGAAAACAACTACCAGATTTTTGTGTATTACCGGGGTATCAGTTCACGCTACGACCAATTAATCGGATACCAGGTTATCAATTCTGCAAACGAATAAAAACGGGTAAAAACAACTACGAAAGGCCTATACGACTCTCAGAAATCCGTTACCGGCTTCAACTGGTATCACAAAGAAAAATCGGGCACCTTTTCCTGATTCGGAAGTGACTTGTAAACGAGAACCCAGTTTATCGACAAAATCCTGAGCAACGGACAAGCCAATCCCTGTTCCACCATACTCACGCGTCAGGCTACTGTCAAGCTGATAAAAACGCCGGAAAATGTCCTTGTGCATATCTACCGGAATTCCAATACCGGTATCGCGTACAAAAAATTCAATATTGTTCTCCTCCAGCATGCGATATCCAAATTCAATTTCCCCTTCATGGGTAAATTTCACTGCGTTATCCAACAAATTTTCCATGATATCCCTGATTTTATTGCCATCGGAATAGATGGAAAATTGTGGATTATCATTGCCCGTAGAGATATTAAGCCGCAGATGCTTTCTTCCACGTTGCTCTTTTTCGTAAATAAACTGACGGTGCAAATCCACCATCAGGTTATTGACGGAAAAGAATTGCTTTTTAACTTCAATCTGACCGCTTTCAATCTGGGCCAGCTTAATCATGTCGTTTATCAGGTGCAGCAGCGTTTGTCCGTTTTTGGTTATCAACTGAAGATACTTATCACGTTCTGCTTTTGGCACTTCCTCAGCAATCAACATATTGGAGAAACCAAGAATAGCATTCATCGGCGTACGCACTTCATGCGAAATATTCTGCAGGAAAGCTGACTTCAACCGATCGGCTTCTTCTGCCTTTTTCCTCGCTTCCTCGATCCGTTGCTCGGCAATTTTCCTTTTGGTGATATCACGCGACACAGCCATCACAGCCACGTCAGATAATTTCACCATACGCATTTCAAACAAGCAAGTTCCCCTACCGGGAATATCGAGTGCATACTCAATGGTTTCAATCGCATCGAATTTGATAACCGTCTGGATAGAATGGAAAACCTGCCGTACCATGCGTTCCGAAAATCCCACTTCGAAAATAGAACTTCCAATAATATCGTCAGGCGCAATATCGATTCCTTCCTCTTCTTTCGCTACATAATCGATGTAGGTCCCGTCCTTATCGATAACAAAGAAAATATCGGGAATGGTTTCCAATAGCAACTTATACCGATGACGACTGGAAGACAAATCATCCAGCGCTTTTTTCGCTGCTGTCACATCACGAAACACACCAATCAATTCTTCCGTGCCTAGATGAAGAAGATAAATTTCATACCACTTCTCCATGTGCGGCACATAAATTTCGTGTTTACTTTTTCTCCCGGTTAGAAAAATTTTCTGCCAGTCGACTTTATCCCTAAAAATCTTCTGAAAAATGGACGATGCAGGACGGCCACGAACCTCGCTGTTTTTTATTCCAAACATTTCCTCGAATGCAGGATTAATGTGCAACATAAGTAGTTCTGTCTTCTGTCCCTGCTCGTCACGGATGTAGGACATATGCAAAATTCCGTCCGGAATTTGAAGCAAAATACCGCCAACTCTGCGTTGCTGAAAAACGAGCCGATCGGATGATTCCTCCAATGCCCGCCGGTTAAATGAAAAAATGACATACGAGAGCAACCAAACGACCAGATAAATAAACAGCGGATTAATATAAGGATTATGGTCGGGCCAGAAAAAAGACAAAATATATCCGTGATCTTTTACCCACCAGGTATGAAGAAACAACGTGGTAAATGAAATCACAAAATAGATGGTAAACTGGACCTGTTGTTTGGCAAAAATGAGCAAAAAGAATAACCCAAAAATCAACACACTTAATGTAAGCGGAATTGATTGTTCGGGTGGCAGCATCGCATATTCCGAAGAAATGAAAAGAAAATAGATTGGAAATGGCAAAAGATGAATGAGCCCAACAGCTGCACTTCGCTGCCCTTTAATAACAAAGTAATAGCCAAGAATGGCCATTCCAAAAAGACTTAACTCTCCCTGATAGTTATTACGCGTTGGAAAATTGAATGAATCAAATATAATCCACCACGATGTAAGAATGATGGCGGCAAGATAAAAGAAGAAAAGCGTCCGGATTTTCCTCAGGTCTCCGTGAGTTGCTGAAGGATACGCTTTTCCAATAAAATTTAGTAATTTTTCAAACATCTAATCCCCAGGGTTAGTTTGCAATTTTAAGCAATTAAAATTAGTAATTTTTCTTCCTCTGCCAATTTCTGCTTTTTTCATTTTCTTCCCTATTCCGCAAGAATAAAAGGCCAGCTTTAAAGCTGATTTTTATTAGCAAATCTCTACATCTAAATCCATAAATTTGTTGCAAAAGGATCGAATTAGAAAATCCTGATATTATATAATAACGCAAAAATCCATAAAATCATGCCCAAAGGATTCTTTAATATTCCTGAAGTAAAAAATGAACCGGTATTGAGCTACGCTCCAGGTACACCGGAACGTAAGGAATTACAGGAAAAAATCAAAGAACTGCGCGCAATGACAGTTAGCCTCCCAATGATTATCGGAGGAAAAGAAGTGACAACGGACAAGAAGATTGAGATGCGTCCTCCGCACGATCTGGATCACCTGCTGGGGCACTATTACCAGGGTGATGCTTCGCATGTCAGCCAGGCAATCGACGCTGCCCTTGAGGCCCGTGAAAAGTGGTCCAGGATATCATGGCAACACCGCGCATCCATTTTCCTGAAAGCAGCCGATTTGTTGACCGGGCCGTATCGCTCGAAAATCAATGCTGCTACCATGCTGGGACAGTCGAAAAATGCGTTCCAGTCTGAAATTGACGCAGCTTGCGAATTGGCCGACTTCTACCGCTACGGGGTGAAGTGCATGGTTGACATCTACGAAATGCAACCAGAATCATCCAAAGGGACCTGGAACTATGCGGCTTACCGTCCGCTTGAAGGTTTCGTCTTTGCACTAACCCCTTTCAACTTCACGTCAATCGCTGGTAACCTTCCGGTTGCTCCTGCCCTGATGGGGAATACCGTTGTTTGGAAACCATCGAAAACCGCTGTATATTCTGCAGCCGTTATCATGGAAGTACTGCGCGAAGCAGGTGTACCGGACGGGGTAATTAACCTGGTCCATGTTTCAGGACCAACCGCAGCCGATGTGGTATTTAATCACCCAGACTTTGCCGGAATCCACTTCACCGGTTCAACCGAAGTCTTCCAGAACATCTGGAAAACCATTGGTGAGAATATTCACAAATACAAAACATATCCGCGTATTGTTGGCGAAACCGGTGGAAAAGACTTCATCTTTGCTGACAATACCGCTGACATTCGGGCATTGGCTACCGCCTTTGTTCGTGGGGCGTTCGAATACCAGGGGCAAAAATGTTCTGCAGCTTCCCGCGTATACATTCCGAAGAGCATTTGGCCAAAAACATGGGAAGCTATCGAAGCCCAGCTTAAGACCGTTAAAATGGGTGGCCCGGAAGACTTTACCAACTTCGTTAACGCGGTTATCGACGAATCTTCTTTCGATAAACTGAAAGGTTTCATCGACAACGCACAAAAAGATGCAGACGCTGAAGTAATCTCCGGGGGAAAATGCGACAAGAGCAAAGGTTACTTTATCGAGCCTACAGTTATCCTGGCAAAGAAACCTGATTATATCACCATGCAGGAAGAACTGTTTGGACCTGTAGTAACTGTTTACGTTTACGAAGACGACAAGCTTGACGAAACGCTGTCCATTCTGGATAATACCTCAATGTACGCATTGACAGGAGCTGTTTTCTCCCAGGACCGCTACAGCATTGAGAAGATTATGGACCGACTGGAAAATGCAGCCGGGAACTTCTACATCAACGATAAGCCGACCGGAGCCGTTGTTGGTCAGCAACCATTCGGCGGTGCCCGTGGCTCGGGAACCAACGACAAAGCCGGTTCAGTTTTCAATTTTATTCGTTGGGTATCGATGCGGGCAGTTAAAGAGAACTTTGTTCCGCCGCACAACTACATGTATCCAAATTTCCTCCCCGATAAGAAGTAAGATAGTTAAGCATTCTTTCATATTAAAGAGGAACCTTTTGCCGGGTTCCTCTTTTTCTTTTGAAAAGGATTGTTTTAATTTGAATAAAAATCCGGAGGTTGACATGCTGAAAATCCCACGAGTACTGCTAAGAATTGTTGCCAATAAATATTTACTGGCCTTTGTAGTATTCTTTGTATGGATGACTTTCCTGGATGATCACAATTTTATTTCTCTCTTTCAGGATCAACAAAAGCTCCATAAGCTGAATGCTGAAAAAGCTTACTACGAGAATAAAATTGAATCGGACCGAAGAAAATTAAAAGAGTTACAGACAGATTCCCGAAACCTTGAGAAGTTTGCCCGAGAGCAATACCTGATGAAAAAGAAGGACGAAGATATCTTCATTATTGAAGAAAAATAATAATTCGGTTTTTAATAGGGCATCGTTTTTGTTGTCACGTATTTGCACGGCAGAGTTGCACCGAATCGTGCCCGGCAGCCGGCTTTAGGTATTTGAAAAATCAGGATTAATTTCTAATTTACTAAGAAGAATAAACCGATTATGCAATTCGATTTCTTTAAAATAGAAAGTAAGATTGCTCCGAAACAAGGTCGAATTATTATTTCGGAACCTTTCCTGCCGGGAAATTATTTCAACAGGTCGTCAGTTCTTCTTGTTGAACATTCCGGTGAAGGAGCGGTTGGGTTCATCCTTAACAAACCGGTAGATTTTCCGGTACACAAATTTATGAATGAGCTCACCAGTTTCAATACACAGGTTTTCATTGGCGGGCCGGTAAGCACCAATATGATCTACTTCATCCACACGTTGGGTGACTTAGTTCCCGGAAGCGTTAAGGTGATGGATGGCCTTTACTGGGGCGGCGATTTTGATCACCTGAAGATGTTAATTACCTCAGGTGTGGTAAATCCGGAACAAGTGCGTTTTTTCCTCGGTTATTCAGGGTGGAGTGAAGGACAACTAGAGGCCGAAATCAAGGAAAATTCATGGCTCGTTGCCGAAACCAACGTGAAAAGTATCATGACGAGCGATCAGAATTTCTGGATGGAAAGTGTCAAACAAGTGGGAGGACGCTATACGATGTGGCAAAATTTCCCGGAAGACCCGAACTGGAATTAAAATAGGCCATTACATATGAAATCAGCCTTTTGCATTGCTAAAGGCTTTTTTATTTTGTGCCATCAGTTGCAGTTTCTTTACTATTTCAAATGTTTTGGTACTGTAGTAACGTCGGTTGCCAATTCCCAAAACCCACTGAATGCCCAATGCATTGTCAATCAGGAAAACTTCTTCGGCCTGCTCCAAATCGGATGTAGAGATTTCGTCCTTTTCTGCTGCCAGAAAACCGGCCTGCCTGGCTGCCTCCCGGACCATTTCGGTAAGTACAACCCTGTAACCTTCACTTTTTTCTGAAGGTATATACAACACATTTTCATGAATATATCCGAACGAGGTACCAATTCCTTCACAGCAAAAACCCGCATGATTCTTTAAAATCATATTCTGCCGGTTTAACGACTGCGCCTTGGCTGCGGCAATCATCCACAAAAACCGGCTACCTGTTTCATAGGGGTTCATCACCGTATCCGATTTTCTGCCCTCGTTGAAAATATCAATTAGCAGGCCGTTTTCATTCATCGGAAAGAAACCGCGGGGAATTTCCTCTGCGGTTAGCAGCACATCAGTTCCGTTGACACCTGGGAAAAGATACGCCACTACCCGACCAGCCAGGTAGAATTTATTCTTGTTGAGTAACCGGGAAACATCGCGCCGCAAACGTGCTCCGCCCAAATCAAAATCTTCGGGCAGGATCAGATTGATTGCCCTGGTGGCAGCACACAAATAGGCATAATTTTGTCCGTGGAACAAGATTTCGTTATCCTCTGTGCGAAACCAGACTTTGATACCTGCTTCGAGACGGAATAACTCATCTCCTGAAAACAATTTCTCGTCGGCACGAAAAAATTTGCCGTTATATAAAACAAAACCGCCTTTCACTGATTTATTGTATTCTTTAAAACAATGCTGCTATGGTTTGTATACATCATCGAGAATGGGCTGAATGGCATCACCCCAGGGCTTGTTGGTTTCAACCCGAATCTTCCTCAATCCGGCCCGCTTAGCTGCTTCCATGTCCACATCCGAATCACCAATAAACCACGAACGTTCCCGATCGATTTCATACATTTCAATCGCTTCCTCAATCAATAAGGTTCCCGGTTTACGACATTCGCATTCCTGAACATCGGCATGGTGCGGACAGTAAAAAACGTCTGTCAGTTGTACACCTTCTGATTCAAGCAATTCACGCATATACCGATGCACCCGGGCTACATCCTTGTGGGTGTACTCTCCTTTGTCTATGCCTCCCTGGTTCGTAATCACTATAAGCAGGTAACCCGCATCCTGCAACTTTTTCAGATTGGCGCCCACACCTTCAACTAACTTGAAATTGGCTGTGGTGTAAATGTAATATGCCGGCGTTTTATCGTTAATCGTTCCGTCACGATCGACAAAAACCGCTTGATTGTGTCCCATTTAAAACAGGTTATTGATGAACTCGAGAAATAATGACGGTCGGATAATAATGGGCAATATAAATCCAAATATCGCGCCCAGGAAATGAGCATCATGTCCCACATTATCCACATTCCGTTTGCTCATCTGGTATGAATAAACCAGGTACAGGACTGCGAATACAACTCCCGGAATGGGCAGCAGTCCGAAGAAGTAGATTTTATTCCACGGAGCAAAAAAGATGGCGGAAAAAACAACGGCTGAAACCGCTCCCGACGCTCCGACGGCGTTATAGTAATAATTGTTCTTTTGTTTGATCAGGGCCCCCAGACTCGAGAAAAGAATGGCTCCAAAATAAAGCAAAAAGTACAGATACGTTCCCCGCGAACCAAAATTCAGGTAGTAGTAATGTTCCACCGCAGTTCCAAACGACCAGAGTACAATCATATTGATCAGCAGGTGCTCCCAGTTCGCATGCAAAAATGCATGGGTGAAAATCCGGAAATATTCCTTCCGGTGAACAACCTGGTAGGCGTTAAACTGCAACCTTCCCATCACATCCTGTTGCGAAAAAGCCAGAATTGAAACAAGTGAGGTGATAATGATGATAATAATTGTCATGTCTGAGTTCTTAATGTAGAATTTTATAAATCAACTCACGGAGCAATTCTCCACTATCAGTCGAACCTCCACGCGCCCCCTTCGAACGCATATCGTATTCGCGCAAAAGCGAAACAGCCTTAACCGATCTCCTGATGTTATAATTCCGGGCTGCATCAACGTAATCGCTGATGAAGTAAGGACTTACCCCAATTGCCCCAGCCACAGCATTCCGGTTGGTTTTATTTTCCAGGAAATGATAGGCCAGAATTTTTCGAAAGTAAGAATGCAAAATCCCGATAACAACCGGGAACGGATGCATCTTCTGATTATCACCGAAATAGTTGACGATACGATTTGCCTTCAATACATCCCTTTTACCTATGGCCTTTTGTAACTCAAAGGTATTGTAATCCTTACTGATACCGATATTGTGTTCAACCTCAACCGGCGTAACACTCATCCCCGGCGGCAGGGAAATAATGACCTTTTCCAGTTCACCCACTATCCGCTTTAAATCATTCCCGACATGATCGGTGATTAACTGGGCCGCGCGAGGCTCAATTCCGTAACCTTTTGCACGCAGGTACTTCGTGATCCATGCAGGGATTTTACTTTCGTAAATGCGTTTTGCTTCAAAATAAACTCCATTTTTTTGCAGCGCTTTATAAAGTCGCTTGCGCTTATCAATATTTTTGTATTTGTAGCTGATCACCAACAATGTCGAAGGCTGCGGATGCTCAATATAGGAAGCCAGGTCCTCGATATTTTTAATATTTTGGGCTTCCCGTACCGCCACAACCTGGTGCGATGTCATCATCGGAAAACGGCGGGCTGCTGTAATGATGGTGTCTACATCGGTGTCTTTACCGTAAAGGATCGTTTGATTGAATCCCTTTTCGGCTTCAGTCAACACATTGCCGGTTATCTCTTCACTGATTCGGTCAATAAAGTAGGCCTCCTCCCCTTCCAAAAAATAAACAGGTTGGTAATGCTTGTTTTCTATATCTGATAAGATAGCATTAAAATCCATAATTAGTCGAATCTCAAGTGTTTTATAGATCTACCATTATTATTCAGTTCAAGCAACGATTCGATACCAATCTGCAAATGTTCATCTACATACTTCTGTGTCACTTCCCTGTCGCTTGCTTCAGTCTTTACGCCTGTTGAAATCATGGGTTGATCGGAAACCAGCAATAAAGCGCCACTCGGAATTTGATTATAAAAACCTACCGTGAAAATGGTCGCCGTTTCCATATCAACAGCCATGGCACGGGTTTTATGCAGATATCGTTTGAAACGCTCATCGTATTCCCATACCCTTTTGTTGGTAGTAAACACCGTGCCGGTCCAGTAATCGCGTTTGTGATCGCGGATGGTCGATGAAATGGCACGCTGCAGGCTAAATGCCGGAAGTGCCGGAACTTCGGGTGGTAAATAGTCGTTAGAGGTACCATCACTACGAATGGCCGCAATCGGCAGAATCAAATCACCCAGCTCGTTCTTTTTCTTTATTCCACCACATTTGCCAAGGAACAGCACTCCATGCGGAACAATCGCGCTCAACAAATCCATTATCAGTGCTGCATTCGGACTTCCAATGCCAAAATTGATGATGGTAATACCGTTGGCACTGGCGTTGGGCATAGCCTTGTCATTCCCTACAACGGGTACATTAAACTTCTCGGCAAACATGTCGACATATTTCTGAAAATTTACCAACAGGATGTAATTTCCAAAGTCATCCAACTTTCTGCCAGTATAACGTGGTAACCAGTTTTTTACAATTTCTTCTTTTGTTTTCATCTGTCAATTTTTGCAAAATTATCAGCTTTTTCCTTTTCGGGGAGCTCACCAATCATAAATTAAACAATTAGTTTTGCCTTCGCAGAATATTATTTGATGAACTTAAATTTACCGAAATACAACCTTCGTGTCCGCCTGGCTAACGGGAAAAAAAGTGTCTTCGATCCCTGCCGTAAAAAATGGGTCCCGCTAACTCCGGAAGAAAAGGTCAGGCAATTGTTTATCCGTTATCTGAACGAAGAAAAGCAGTATCCACTCTCATTAATTGCTGTGGAAATGTCTTTACGCATTAACCGCAATGCATTTCGCAGCGATATTGTTATTTTCGGCTCACAAGGCACACCTTTGCTAGCGGTAGAATGCAAGGCCCCCCAAATAAAAATTACCCAGGATACCTTTGACCAGATCGCGCGATACAATATGCAGCTAAAAGTCAGATACCTTGTGGTGACCAATGGGATACAGCATTATTGCTGTCGATTCTCGACCGAAGCAAACAGCTACGAATTTTTACCCCTCATCCCGGATTTTCAATCCCTCTAATCCTCAGGATTTATCAACTGGAACAGATGCTCATCCGTCCATCCCCCGGCGTTACGGATCCAGTCTTTCCGCGTTCCGGCCAACTCGAATCCGAATTTCTTAAATAACCCGATACTGGCTTCATTGTTCGCATCGATGTTGGCATAAACCACATGCAGGTTTAACCGCTTGAAACAGTATTCCAAAACAAGTTCCAGCGCTTCAGTGGCATAACCGTTCTTTCGATCTTCTGTTTCACCAATCAAAATTCCGATGCCGGCACGTGAATGGTGCGGTTCAAAATCAAACAGGTCAATCGCGCCTACTGCCCGGCCTTCGCTGTTTTCAACCATCAACCGAAGTTGTTTACTCTCGTAAATATCTTTGTCCGAGTTCTTGATGTAAAGCGCCAGCAAATATTTCGAAAACGGGGCCAGCGTATCGCTGACTTCCCAAACTTCGCTGTTGTTTTCCCAGTGGTACAGCAGTTCAATATCTTCAGGCTCGAGCGCCCTCAATGTGATTTTTTCACTCTTCAGGTATTGTGTCATCCGATGTAGTATTTCCCAGTTTGGATATATTTCGACGAATTATTTCCAGATCATTCCAAATCCGGTAATCTTTAGCATACAATGTATTAATTTTTTTCACATCCCCCAGGTCTTTCAATTCCGTTGTTCTGTCGGCACATGACAATACGCCGGGAAGCAAAACCGGCAATTCAATATCTGTTTCAGCTTCTTCCGCTGAGTAACCTACCCATGTTCTATTTCCCTTCAGTACGTTGAATATATTAGATAAGTAGTTTTTTTTCGACTTAATGAAAGGAAAAAGAAAAGGCGACAGAATAAATCCCAACGCCGAGATACTCACATCGAGCGTTCTTTTACGCCTCCTGTTTTCGGGCAAACTAATCGCATTAATATCGAATAAAATTAAATCGCCGGCATCGTTGGCCGAATGGCTGGCAATAAAAAAACCTTCCCTGGAATTATATATCCTGAAGCGGATCGATTGGCTGCTAACCCGTGCCATCGAGCGAATCATTTCTCCTGTAGGAACATCTTCGGCACAATAAACGACCTCATCTACCCCGTTGATGCGGACAATTTCAGGTAACTGCGCCAGCGTGCCCAACGTATCTCCGGTTTCATCCTCTTCATTTAAAACAACGCTACCCAACCATTGACTGCGGGTTCCTTGCTGAACTAAAATCTCCCTTACTTTTTGGTTTTGGTTGCGGGAACCAACGGATACAATGCGCCTGCTTTTTTCCTTTCCGGCAGGATAATTCATCCAACCCAATTTCGCCATCAAAAGCCTTGCTGACAACAACGTGAGCAATCCCCAACCCGCGCCCATGAGAATAATGGCTCGCGAAAACCGCATGTTTTCACTCATCAGCGAATAAGCGACCAGCAAAACCAAAACAGCAGTAAACCAGCTTCGAAAAAAACCGTGAACGCGCCAACGACGATGATATGCGCCGGAAAGCGCGAGTGCAAAGACAAATAAAAGCACATAAAAAGGAATAACCGTCTGTAGCAAGTCTTCCGGATAATAGCCCGGCCCATGTGCTATTTTACCCCAAACCGGCACCAGCCAACTGAAGCCGGCAAACATCAGCAGGGCATCAACCAGGGGCTTCCAAAGCCACGCCAGTCCTCTTTTCAGCAAGCTGAGAAAAGCCCTGAAAAATATGGCCAAACGAACCAGGAGGCTAAAAAGTCTTGCACCGGACGTCAGGTAATGCTTCCGCACGAAAATGAGCATGGCTTTGTAAAACAAGCGTACGTAATTGAAGCTTCCTTTGCGCGTACTCTCTCCTTTGTAGTGGATGATGGTTGTTTCGGGGAAGTAGTAATTCTCATATCCGGCGTGCTGAATCCGGTACGAAAGATCGATGTCTTCCCCATACATAAAAAAAGTTTCATCCAGCAGCCCGGTTTGTTCCAGTGTTTCCTTCCGAAGCAGCATAAAGGCGCCAGCCAGCACATCAATGCGGTTGGTTTCATCTTCCGGAAGGTGTCCGAGATAATAGCGGGAAAAAACACGAGAACGTGGGAAAAGCCTGGTAAAACCGAAAATCTTGTAAAACGAAGCCAAAGGTGTTGGAAAACCACGTTTTGACTCGGGCAGAAAATTTCCCCCACCATCGATCATCCTAACACCTAGTCCGCCAGCTTTCGGATGTCCGTCCATAAAAGCAATCACCTTGCTGAAGGTATCTTCCTGAACAATTGTATCGGGATTCAGCAAAAGAATATATTCCCCTTTTACCTTTCGGATAGCCTGGTTATTTGCTTTGGAGAAACCAACGTTTTCGTGATTCGCGATTAAGTTTATCCATGGAAAGGAGTCCCTCAACATGGCATAGGAACCATCGGTCGAATTATTATCAACGACAAAAACTTCCACCTCCAGTCCCTCGGATGCTTTTTGCACCGATGCCAAACATTGGGACAGGAAGAACCTGACGTTATAGTTGACAATAACGACCGATAATTTCATTGATGGACAGGTTTATATCTTTAAGTCAGGATACAATTTCATCGGGTTATGGAAATTTAAATCATTGCCCGAGGGACTGCTCAAACAACTGGCGGTTGACAAGCGAACGGCCCAGCGTAACTTCATCAATATACTCCAGCTCATCGCCGATGGAAACGCCCCGCGCCAGCATGGAAATTTTCACTCCAGAATCTTTTAATTTCTTAAATATATAGAAGTTTGTGCTATCCCCTTCCATCGTGGTACTCAATGCCAAAATAATCTCCTTTACATCGCCCCCGTTGACCCTTTTTATCAATGAATCAACCTCGATATCAGCAGGCCCGACTCCATCCATTGGCGAGATAATGCCACCCAATACATGAAAAACACCGTGATACTGCTGTGTATTTTCGATGGACATCACATCTCGTATGTTCTCCACTACACAAATGGTTGCATGGTCGCGCGAATTATTGCTGCAAATATTGCAAACTTCGGTATCCGAAATATTCCGGCAAATTTTACAATGCCTGATTTCATCACGTAAGCGGGTAATGGAACTGCTGAAACGATGCACTTCCTCCTTTTCCTGCTTAAGCAAATGAAGGACCAACCGTAGTGCTGTTTTTTTTCCAATACCCGGAAGCTTGGCAAATTCCATTACCGCATTTTCAAGTAATTTGGATGGGAAAGTATCCTGGGTCATGTTTCACAACTTCAGTGTGCCCAAAGATAAGAAGCATGCCTGAAAAAAGAAAACGTTTACCGGAAACCTAAAACCGCCTCAGTCATCGAGCTGGATAATAATTTGCTCCTGCGTATCGGCATCAAGTTCCACAAAACGGACAGTCCCCGACCCCAGACGTACCATAACGTTACGATAGTTCTCCGGATCACGGCGAGCGGCCTCCAATGTGTCACGATCCAACACGCTTACCACCATTTGCCCAACTCCCAGCTGCCTTAATGCCTCAATAATGGTAAGTTGTTGCCCCACGTCCAGCATTTTACTTACCTGAAAAAGATGCATTCCATTTCGTTGAAGAATTTCCGTATCGGGAAAAGTAATTTTTTCAGGGTGAGTTTGTAGAATGATACGATGGCTCAGCGAACAATCCAGCAAAGCCATCCCTTTTCGCCCATCGGCACTGGCAGCTGTTTTTCGGCCAAAAGTCATATTTATTTTTCCGTTTGCCGGACAATGGGCAAAGTAATGCATGCCTGATTTATTTGCATACCCGAAGCCTATATTCGACAATAGCTGATCTATCCTCCGGATAAAATCATCGGATTTATTCCGGATATCCCGCCGATAAAGTGACTTCAACAGCAGTTCCCTTTCACTTTCAAAGCCCTCATAATTTTCGCCAATGATGTAACTCAACTTAACCGGATAAATTAATTTATCCTGGAAAACCACTGAATCAATTGCTGCCAGACTGTCACCAACATTTTTTGCGCCGGCCACTTCTACCCTACTTCCTAAAAGGGGGATCTCACCATCAAAAATGGAATGTCCATCAGATATACATTGGTCATGCAGGAGGGAAGCATAAATAAAGGATGCCTCCCGGTTGATAACAGTGAATAATATTTCCTCCTGGATGACCAGGGCTTCTACAAAATATTCCACCTCCCGGGAAAAGGCATCCCATATGTCATCCAAGTTATGAAATTCGGCGAATTTTCCAAAGTCGGGCCCCACTTCAGTCCCGGAAATAAAATCACGTCCGCTGTTTATCGAAAGCTCAAGTACTTTTAACAGGTTAATAGCACCGGCAGGCCCGCCAATACTTCGGTGCCAAAGCACAAATCCACCATTCCCATCGGGAATATATTGTTCAGCGTCTTCTTCCGAAACAGCATAATTCTGTTCAATGTATGGCAGCAACGTGGAGTCGCTGAAAAGCAGCGGATTAATATTTCCTTCCGACAATAAACCTGCAGCCTGTGTAAAAAGCGTCTCATCCTGTCCGTCATAATACCGAAGACAGATTTGTGGCGACACCTCTTTAACCAAGGCGCTCGTTTGTAGCGCGAGTTGAGCAAACTTGTCGGCTGCTTCTTCGTTAGGGCGCCCTTTCCCGCCAACCACCATTCTTCCTTCAACACCTAATTGCCGCGCATTAATCAGCATCCAGAACGATTCCATCATTTGATGTGCCCGCTCTTCTGTCAGCTCTCCGTCTTCTAAATCGCATACCAGAAAATCGCCAAGACAAACATCAAGGCGGCCATAATTTCCGGTCCCCGACAACAGGGCAAACAAATGCACCAACTGAACAGCTTCGCGGAATGTGGTTGGCTTCGAATCGGATATGGTTTCTAATGCCGTTGCCATGTGCAACAATTCCGCTTTGCTTTCTTCATCTATACACTCATCGCTTAAATCGCGGGTGTAAACAGCATATTGATTAATAACCCGGACCAGGATATCCAACGCACCCAGCATGGACGTCACCATTGCCCGTTTTCCATCATCTGCTTCCGCTAAATCAACCGATTGTAACTCCTCGCGAAGTCCGGGAATTCCTTTTTGTAATAACTTTGAATAATCCGGATTGATGCCGTTTATGCGGTAGTATGGCTCAATAACACCGTGATTCCGGAAACGCCTGATTTTATCAGGAGTATACTTTACTTCAGCCTGCCGTTGTGCCGATTTAATTTTAGCAACCGAATTTTCGCCCTGCCAGAAAGCCTCCAGTGTTCTGAGGCGTAATTCAAGCTTAAAAGTTAGTTGCGGATGTTCCAGCAAGGTATTCATCCTCGCTTCATCATAAAAATATCCCAAAGAACCTTCATAAATGGAAATACCTATTGGCAATGGTTCAATCCGTCCTACAAACCGATCGGTTTTACCAACAGGCTGCAATATGGCCGGAAACAATGCCTCCAGACAACGCAACTCCCTAACCGAAGGGCCAGCTGTCCGAAATTCCTGATACACCCGGGTAAACTTTTCCATTATGCAAATCTTCCGGCGGAGACTTTTCATATCAAATCAGTTTCGTTTACCGGAAATAAGAATGTAGCTTTCCGTTTCCAATGATATTCGTTATTCTATCTGTTCAACAAAACAAGTACCTGCCAATTTACTCAAAAATCTATGCGATGCTTCACATTTTTCGAAAGCACCTGCCAAACAGCACGTTAAAATATGTTAATTAATCTTTATCGGAAGAATTGAATTCAACCTTTCTTTATCATTCCTATCTTAGGCATGTAATTAATTACTTAATTTCGTTCAGATGAAAACATGACTGTCTTGTTCTGAAACAGTTTGACAAAAAAAAGAGGGCATCCGTTTTCGGGCACCCTCTTTTTAATGTTGTTTTTGAAGATAACTAACCTTCAACCAAATCTTTGTATTCATCTTCCGATAACAGGTCATCCAATTCAGATGGGGCACTCATGGCAATCTTAATCATCCATCCTTTTCCGTACGGATCTTTGTTCACCAGTTCAGGTGCATCCTCCAGTTCAGTATTGAACGCCTCAACCGTTCCGGAAACAGGCATAAACAAATCGGAAACAGTTTTAACGGCTTCAACCGTTCCAAATACTTCTTCTTTTGCTAGTTCTTCTCCTTCGGTCTCAATTTCAAGGAAAACAATATCACCTAACTCACCCTGAGCAAAATCGGTGATACCAACAACTACTTTGTCACCTTCCACACGGACCCATTCATGGTCTTTCGTGTATTTTAAATCAGCAGGAATATTCATAAGATAAAACGTTTTAAAAAGTTTCAGATCCTTCCCCAAAAGTACAACAAATTTTCATTTAAACCCTGTGATAAAATCAGCCCCAAAGCAGAACCCTAATGCCAAAACGACTCGCTGAAATTTTTAACCCACTGTTTTTATTAAATCCATAAATTGATTAAAATTGAGAAACAAAAACTGACGCTGAAAATGTTTAAGGCTGAGATACATTCTCTGGAGGAAATCAACCATATTGCACAGCGATTTATCGCCGCGCACCCTGCTGACAGAGTGTTTGCATTTTACGGGAAGATGGGAGCTGGTAAAACAACGTTTATCAAGGCGTTATGCGAAGAGATGCAAGTGACTGACTACGTCACGTCCCCAACCTTTGCCCTGATTAATGAGTACCAAACGTCGACCGATGATAAAATTTTCCACTTCGATTTTTACCGGATAAAAACGCTGGAGGAAGCATTCGATTTTGGTTACGAAGACTATTTCTTCAGCGGAAAACACTGCTTTATCGAGTGGCCAGAAAAAATAGAGAGCCTCCTGCCAGAAAATACGGTGAAAGTTTATATCACAGAAATGAATGATGGGTTGAGGACCATCGAGTCGAAAAACTAACCTGACACACCATGATTCAACGGAAATCCGAAAGAATGAGTTCGCTTGCCAATCCACAGTTGCTACCAAAGGAACAGCTGCTGGTCCCGCAGAAAAAGAGCATGAAACTGAGCATTGGCATCCCGAATGTTGTTCCGGAGATAGAATTCCGTATCCCGTTGACACCACAAGCCGTCGAACTTTTGGTATCGAATGGCCATGACATCTTTATCGAGAAAGGTGCGGGCGAAGGTTCGAGTTATTCCGACCATGCTTACGCTGAATCCGGTGCTGTTATCTGCGAAACCAAAGCTGAAATTTTTCAATCGGACGTGATTGTTAAAATGTCGGCTTTCACCCACGAGGAAGTAAAATTACTGAAGGGAAACCAGCTCCTGATGTCACCATTGTACATCACCTATCAAAGCCAGGAAACGGTCCGTAAAATGATGCAAAAAAGGGTGACCGCCATCGGGTTTGAATACATGAAAGATGAACATGACATTTTCCCGGTTACCCGGATTTTAAGTGAGATAATGGGGAACGCGGCTATTTTTGTGGCCAGTGAATACCTTAGCACTTACCGACACGGTAAAGGAGTCATCCTTGGCGGTATTACCGGAATATCCCCTACAGAAGTGGTCATCATTGGTTCAGGAACTGCCGCCGAATTTGCAGCCCGTAATGCATTGGGGTTGGGAGCTGTAGTAAAGGTCTTTGACGACAGTATTCACAAACTGATGCGATTCCAAGAACGCCTGGGGCAGCGGGTGTTCACCTCGGTTTTCCATCCAAAAGCACTCAAGAAAGCACTGAAATCGGCTGATGTGGCTATCGGGGCACTATCGATGAATGAAGTACCGAAAATTATTGTGCCGGAAATGATGGTGGAAAACATGAAGAACGGATCCGTCATCATCGATTTGAATATTATCCAGGGAGGCTGCTTCGAGACATCCCGGCTTACCAACCTGAAAAACCCGGTATTCACCACACATGGCGTTATTCATTACTGTGTACCGAATATATCTTCCAGGATGGCGCGAACAACGTCCATTTCTGTCAGCAATATTATTGCTCCCATCCTGCTCAACATGGGACGTTCCGGAAGTCTGAAACAATACATCAGGGTCAACCAGGGATTCTGCGAAGGAATTTACATCTTCAACGGTATTTTAACGAACCACGATCTGGGCAACATTCTCGATATTCCTGTAAAGGATATTAATCTGTTGCTGGCTGCATTTTAATCTTCGGCAACCAAAATCATCATCGAAGTTGGATGAATACGTACTTTCCCGGTAGTCATCCGCCCCATTCCGTCAGGATTAATCTCGCTATCTTCAGCAATGACCAGCCAATTGGCTTCGGGAACGTCCAGTTCAACCGAATAGTTATTACCATTGAACAGCATCTGTATGCTTTTCCAAGAATCGCCATTGGCATGCTCACCCAGTTCGTATCGAATAATACCTGGAATATATTTCCCGGCAAACCGCAATTTCTCGTTAATCATTTTTGCGGAACTCATCCTGAATGCAGGGTGTTGTCGGCGTAGTTCAATACATTTTTGGGTAAAGACAAATAAGTCATGAAATTCACTCTTCCGATTCCAGTCGATCTGGTTCAGCACATCAGGCAAACGGTACGAATCGTGATGACCGCCTTTTGTCCGCATCATTTCGGAACCGGCATGAAGAAAGGGAACCCCCTGCGAAGTAATGACAATACCCAACGCCAGTCGGACCATTCGTTCAATTTGAGCTTTGGAAGCCTCGGGACAGGAATATTGCAACTTATCGAACAGCGTATAATTGTCGTGGCACGACACATAGTTGATGCACTGCGCAGCTTCGTTTGCCCAGGGTTCTTTAGAAGATTCAACAAATTCATACGCTATCTGTCCGTGCTTCACTGCACCAACCATTGAAAACTTTAGCCGCTCTTCCTGGAGTGTATGGCCACTGATAAAACCGGTGCTAAACTGGTCAAAGGCGCTTCCTTTCAACCCGTCACGCATATCGTCGCTAAAGCTGGCTATCCGGTCCAGTTTCAACGTATGTCTTTTTAGGGCACGTTTCTTTTTCTCCAAAGGGCTTTTACCGGCAGCCCAGCCTTCGCCATAAAGAAAAATATTCGGGTTGACGGAATCCATACTCTTCCGAATGGCATTCATCGTATCGATATCCAACACGCCCATTAGATCGAACCGGAAACCGTCGATATGATATTCGGAAGCCCAATACATCAGCGAATCGATGATGTACTTCCGCACCATTGCCCGCTCCGAAGCAAGCTCATTTCCACAGCCACTGGCATCGGAGAAACTTCCGTCGTCGTTTTGCCGGTAGAAATACCCCGGAACCGTCTGGTTAAAGTACGACTCATTAATCAGGCCGGTATGGTTATAAACAACATCCAGAATTACGCCAATTCCCTGGTCATGGAGAGCTTTCACCAATTGCTTCAGTTCCCTGATTCGAACTCGGCCATCGTTCGGATTTGTGGAGTACCAACCTTCCGGAGTATTGTAATTCAACGGATCGTACCCCCAGTTGTACTGAGGTGTCTCCTTATTTTCGTCAACGGTATAAAAATCGGCAACCGGCAACAAATGAACGTGAGTAACTCCCAGTTCATCAAGATGATCCAATCCAGTTTTTTCTCCGTTGGGTGATTTTGTCCCGCCCTCGGTAAATCCCAGGTATTTCCCTTTATGTTGTATACCCGAATCAGGCGACATGGAAAAATCGCGGATATGCGTTTCGTAAATGATCATGTCGGTAGGAGAAGCCGGCACAACGTGCCCGTCAGCTGTCCATCCTTCAGGATTAGTCCCCGCCGGATTGAAAATCATTCCACGCCGGCCGTTGATACCGGTGCTTCGTGCATAGATATCGGGACCTTCGAGAAGCCAGCCCAGGTTATCACGCACCTGAAGAGTATAATACCAACCATTCCAGTCACCGGCCAATTCCAGCAGCCAAAGGCCGTTTTCACTTTTTTGCAAATCGTGTTCAGATTCAGCATCTCCACCAACCCCTTCCCGGTACAACCGGAAAAAAATGCGAGTAGCCGAAGGGGCCCAAACCTTCACCAAGGCCTTTTCCGCAAACCAGAAAACCCCTAAATCACTACCTTCGTAAACAGGGTATTTATCAAATTCAACAGGATTAAATTTCCAGCTTCTCACAGTTTATATCCATTTTAAACGTACAAACCGGCTTCTCAGCCGCTCACTCCCCCGCACCTCCTCTACTTCCATCCTCACTCTTGTTGCAGTCCTCAAAATGGGCTCCTGCCTGTAAAAAGGTTCGAGCTGAATGGTAAGTTCATGCGATTGATTGTGATCAAGCAGCAGCGGATAAATTTCCGATTCATTTACCTTTCGTATTCGGAATTTCCGTGAACTCCGCCATCGCTTAAACACAATTACCGGCGCCTTGATATCCATTATCCGGCCTGAATGGTTTGTCATTTTGAGATACAAAACAATGGGCCTGGATTCCGGTTCACCATTCAGCGAAATTGATAATTCTGAATTCCCAAATCGTTGCTCTCCCGTTGTATTAACCCGGAATAACTTACTCCAAAGAATCTTCTTCCACAAAAGGTACACGATTAGTGGCGCAAGTAAAGCAGCCAACGCCCGGAGGATTTTATATCCTTCGGGCGCAACATCATGTAATTCCGATAAATTATCCACCGTAAGTGTAACACATGCAATCATCCTCTGGTGCAGGATTTAATCACACAAAAAAAGGGAATTCCGTGGATATTCCATCATAAAAATGAGCTGATTGCAAAAATATTTTCGAGAACAAATTAAAGGAAAGCGAATAATCGTTGAAATCATGTTTATATCTTGTTGACAAACCCAGGCGGATAGTTCAGACGAAAGTTGAAAACAAGTTAATCTCTCTTGAAATCCAGTGGAAAAAATATGAATAAAATGAAATCCAACGTGAATAACCGGTTAGACTCCGGTTAAAGAATAGTTGATAAGGACGGGTGTTATTCACATTTTATCAACAGAAGATATCAAAAACTCAGGCGCTCCCTTAGATTGCGGTAACCCGACTTACTGACCTTTAGTTTTTCGCCTCCATTCAACCTCAATATCCACGACTATTTTTCGTATTGTTGAATTTCGTTGATTTGAGATGCATTCACCAGGTAAGAACGATGAATACGGATAAATTGATCAAATGCAGGGTAAAAAATAATTTCCGGAGGGGCCTGTCAGGTGTCCTGAAGCATCGTGTCAATACCCTGTGAAACCTTTATATGCACATGGAATGTATTCAGCCGCTTCTCCACATCCAGTAATCCACTGCGCCCGTACATTACCCTAAGCCAATTGTGCAACTCCTGGTTTAATTAGCCACCAGCGTAGTTTCGCGGCCTCCAAGAATCGCTACTCCATCAAAATCACCTTTAGGGAAACGCTGATTACGATCTGACATCATGATATTAATTTTTATTCCTTCCTGATTGCTCAATCATCCTGCCCACTGTGTGATTAAAGCTATCGGAATGCAATAGATCCTCCATTTTCAGATGCATCCTGTATCGCCAGTAGTAATAGGTTATTCCCGGAATGTTAATTCGTTCATTCCATATTTTCCCCCACCGCAATTCACCATCCATGGCCAGCAAATCCTGTAAAGGGAATATGGCCCACATAGCCGGCGACCACAAATGCTGACTGATAATGTCGCGTGCAATCCATGGCTCCATGAAGTGAGGGACCTCACCTGCATGACCTAACATGGTATGGTAAAATCGCTTACTGCGCTCATAGTCTTCTTCCCACCAGCCGCGGAGGGTTGTCATATCGTGGGTGGAAGTAGTGCAAACGGATAAGTAAGGCGCATCGGACGGGTGACCAAACTCCACCTCTGTATGGTGGGGCCGGCGCTGTACCTCAAGGGTCAAAATACCCAGCTCTTTGAGTATCCGCTGAACACAACCGGGATTCATCCCAAAATCATCGCCAAAGGCCATCATGTCCGAAGCACGTAATAATGCGGGAAGTTTTATCATGGCATTGTCGCACCACAAATCTTCGTGCCGCTTATAAAAGTATTCGATATAAAGCTGTTCAAAATTGTGGCGTGTCGCCTCATCAAGGTTGATAAACGAGTAGGTATCCTGAAGGCGAATCCTCGGATGGAATTTATAATTATCATACGGATCGCGTAAAAATAAAACCTCACTCACAAGAGAATTCAGGCCCTCCATAATTCGGTTTTCTTTATCCGGAAGGCTGCCATCTTTCTTGAACTGTTCAAAATGAACCGTAATCTTTCGTTGCGTATCCACTTCCGGTTTCAGATTATATTTTCCGGAACCATACTCTTCCAGATACTTATTCTTCACCTCATCGGTATAATCGCCAAACAAATCCCACAGAAAATATTCACGGATAAACGGCCGTGTCATCCGCTCTTCCACAAAATGAATTCCGGCATCGATGATCTCATCACGCGTAAGCGGAAGCGAAGGAACAAAACAGCCCATTTCCGCATTAGTCTGTGACGACGGAATCGCCCAGGTGCGGAAGAAGCCAACAACGTGAGCCAAACGGTAGGCATCAAACCACGATCCCAGTTTCAGCAAACGCTTACGCCACCAATCGTAACCGTCGTATGCCATTCGTTCCCAGTTATAAGTCGGATATCCCCAGTTTTGGCCCATATCATCGTCTTCATCTGGTGGTGAGCCTATTTGTTCTTCCAGGTTAAACAACTCGGGATGTGTCCAGGTCTCTACGCTATCGGGGCTAACACCTATCGGGATATCGATTTTCAACACAACTCCGTTTTCCCGGGCATAGTTCGAAGCGTCGCGCAGTTGCCGGTCGAGATGGTACTGAATAAAATAATGAACAGCAATATCGGGATAGTGTTTCTGCGACGGATCGCAAAGTTTCTGTATCTCTTCCGGATGATAGATGGCATGGTTCTTCCACATTCGGTGAGCAGCCGTTTTGTTCTGATCGCGCAAATAACAGAATGCGGCATACGGCACCAACCATTCTTTATTTTCTTCGAAGAAAAGAAGAAAATCCCGGTCGTTTAGAAATGCTTCCATCTCCTGGTCAAAAAGCAGCTTAAAGTAACGCGACTTTACACGGTGAACTTCTTCGTAAGGAACCGATTCCATCTGGTTCAGTTCGTAAAGCTGATCGCGAAAATCCTGCATGGCCTGTTCATCCTTCAACGTACCCATCAGTTCGATGCTGGCATAAACCGGATGCAGGGCCATGGCCGAAACCACCTTATATGGATACGAATCGAGCCAACTTTGCGTAGCAACCGTTTCGTTTACCGGAAGAAGCTGGATCAACTTCAAACCAGTTTTCTTCGCCCAATCGACTACCATTCTCAAATCAGGAAACTCTCCTATCCCACCACTTTTTTCCGTCCGGATAGAAAAAACGGGTAAGGCAATGCCTGCTCCCCTCCAAACCCCAATCGGGAAACGAAACTTCTCATCAGTATGTACTTTCAGGCTATTATCCTCCTGGCAGACGAAATCACGAATTATCCGGTTATTACCATCTTCCCACAAAATTACTTTTCGTTCCCGCTCGTCATAAACTACATACTTAAATTCCAGAGGAAACTTCAATTGAGAAGCGTCAATGTCAACCGACCAAAGCGGGAAACGGGAGTCATCCATCACCAGCGCATCCCGCTCTTTCCATGCCCCCAACCCGGGACGGTTACCCAGTAAGGCTATCGAATATCGATGATTTACGCGGGGAACATGTACCTGCACCCGTAAAACACGACCAGTATGTAGCTGCTTTTGATGTTTACCGGATGGTTTCCGAAGCATCAGCACACGGGTAAATGCAGAATGAAAGAGAGCATTTTCCACATCTTGCGATGTTCTCCAAAAGTCGCGAATGCGAATTTCATCGAACTGACCGTTTGAAAGATCGACGTGCCGGTTACCGCCCCATTCCCATAGAACGCCACCTTCGCCATCTTTCACAAGATATTTGTAATCCCACGATTTAACATGTTCTATATCGATAACCAATTCCCATTCGCCCGGATAGATATTCTCCATCTCAAGGGCCCGGCCCGGATTCCACTCCCCTAATTCAGGCCGGGAGCCCAGGACACACAGCCGTTGTCCCCAAACCGTTTGATAATCTATCTTAAACGAAACTTTCATAAGTTATCCTCCGAAAATGTAGGTGAACAAAGCTTTGGGGGCGTTATTTACAATTTACAACTTAAAAACGTGCCATAAAATGATACACTACAAAAAATAAATTGTTGGAGTGTCTGTATTCGCAAGTACTTTGTCAATCTTTGCATCAGGAAATTGTAAAACAGTAGAATAACCTTACATGAACAGCCAATCTAATTTTACCACTGCACCACTACCGGGATTGATAAAAAAATTGGCGGTACCGGCCAGTGTCGGTTTTATTTTCAACACGCTGTTTAATGTAGCCGATACCTGGTATGGCGGGTTAATATCGACCAAAGTACTGGCAGCTCTGTCGCTTTCGCTTCCGGTTTTCTTTATCATTCTGTCCCTTGGTACCGGCCTGGGAACCGGAACAACCGCTCTCATATCTCAGGCCCTGGGAGCAGGTAAATTAAAGGAGGCCCGGTTATATGGCATTCAAGCCATCTCTTTTGCTATCGCAAACTCGATACTACTTACCATTATCGGTTTTTTTATCGCTCCGGTTCTTTTCCGCATCATGGGTGCCGAAGGAGAATACCTCGATACCGCTCTTGTTTATATGCGCTTGATATTGTTAGGAACCGTTTTCTTCCTGATGAATAATATCTTCAACGCTTTTCTTACATCGAGAGGAGATACCCGAACCTATCGTAATTTCCTGATAGCCGGATTTTTTTTGAATCTCGGATTCGATCCATGGTTTATGTTTGGAGGATTGGGAATGCCCGCTTTGGGCATAGGCGGTATTGCCTTATCCACAGTTATGATTCAAGCTATTGGCATGTTTTATCTCCTGTATGTCGTTCGGCGCCAAGGTATCCTGCTACATTTGAATTACCGCGAACTGTTCCCCCGGAAGTCATTTTTTGCCAATCTGTTTAAGCAAGGATTTCCGGCCAGCTTAAATA
The DNA here is from genome assembly GCF_009617895.1 of Prolixibacter sp. SD074. Lineage (NCBI taxonomy): Bacteria > Pseudomonadati > Bacteroidota > Bacteroidia > Marinilabiliales > Prolixibacteraceae > Prolixibacter > Prolixibacter sp. SD074. The sequence continues at coordinate 3,738,205 of NZ_BLAW01000001.1, read as the reverse complement.
TGACGATGATCGCTTTGGGGATTTTCATCATTACCGCTTTCGCTGGAAGATTCGGATCGAAAACCGTCGCAGCATTTGGAATCGCCGTCCGGATAGAACAGATGGCCCTTCTTCCGGCCATTGGACTAAATATTGCCACGCTGGCGCTGACAGGTCAGAATATGGGTGCTTTTCTGTTACACCGCGTTTATCAAACCTGGAAATTGAGCCAGGCTTACGGCATTGCGATCATTTTGGTCGGTTCAGCCCTTGTTTACTTTTTTGCTGCGCAGTTGGTTGGTTTTTTCACTGTAGATACCGAGGTTATACAGACTGGTGTTGAGTACCTGCACGTGGGAGCATTTTATTTTCTCTCGTACATTCTATTAAATATATCGGTGTCCACTTTACAAGGAATGAAAAAACCCATGTATGCCATATGGATAGGCCTCTACCGGCGATTAATTGTCCCACTGCCGCTATTCTATTTTCTTGCCGTAACATTAAATTGGGGCACAAAAGGAATCTGGTGGGGCCTTTTTATCGTAAACTGGAGTGCTGCCATTTATACTTTTTTCTATACCCGGAAAAAAATTCGTAAGGTTGCACAATCTTATACGTCTAAAACTTAGTTGAACCCTAAAATTGAATACATATGAGCTCACTCATTTGCCCCGTTTCGACTGAAAAAGTCGATGAGAAAGCCGTACGAGGTGCCGCTTTGCTCAGTTTTATTATAGCCATTCTGTTCACCCTGAAGCCGAACCTGTATGCGGCCGGGTTTCTGGCTATTGATTTTTATTCGCGCGCTTTTGGAATGAAGAATACCAGCATCCTGGCCTGTTCCGGCGCCGGACTCACACAGTTCGTCCCGTTCAAATCGAAACAAATTGACAAAGCGCCCAAAATATTTGCTGCCCGGGTTGGTTTCCTCTTTTCGGTCACCGCGTTCCTGCTGATGCTCCCTCATTACATTCTGGCTGCACAGATTGTCATGGGCGTTTTAACATTGTTTGCCTTTCTGGAATGGAGCGTTGGATTTTGCATGGGATGCTATGTGTACTCCTATGTTGTATTACCTTTCTTCGGAAAAAATGAAAATGGTTCCCCGAAATTCCCCATCACCCCAATGAAGTAGGCCACCGCCAGCCGGCGGGACCAAAAACGTACGCGGTTTTTCATGCCGCCAGCCAGCGGGACTAAAAAACGTACGCAATTTTTCATGCCGCCAGTCAGCGGGACCAAAAACGTATGCGGTTTTTCACGCCGCCAGTCAGCGGTACCAAAAACGTACGCGGTTTTTCATGCCGCCAGTCAGCGGGACCAAAAACGTACGCGGTTTTTCATGCCGCCAGCCGGCGGGACCAAAAACGTACGCGATTTTTCACGCCGCCAGTCAGCGGGACCAAAAACGTACGCGATTTTTCACGCCGCCAGTCAGCGGGACCAAAAACGTACGCAATTTTTCATGCCGCCAGTCAGCGGGACCAAAAACGTATGCGGTTTTTTTCGGACCCTGGAAGTGTGGCAAGCCAGGCATACAATAAAAAAGCTGTCTCCCGGCGAACCGGGATACAGCTTTCATATATATCTCTTCTGCCTTTAAGGCTACTGCGTTTTCTTCCAGGTTTCCCGGAGTGGAACGGTGCGATTAAAACGCATATGCTCCGGGGTTGAATCCGGATCGAGGTTGAAATAACCAACACGCTCAAACTGGAAATGATCAAGCGGCTGAGCGTCCTTCACGAACGGTTCAACATAACATTCCGAAAGGATAGTCAAGGAATCGGGATTCAGGAATTCTTTGAAATCAACATCCTTGTGTCCAGCTGGATCGGGATCGTTGAACAACCTATCGTATAGCCGCACCTCGGCTTTCACTGCATGTTTTGCTGAAACCCAGTGGAGCGTTGCTTTCACTTTCCGTCCATCGGGGGCATTCCCGCCCTTAGTCTCCGGATCGTAAGTACATCTCAACTCAACAACTTCGCCATTTTCATCTTTCATTACCTCGTTACAGGTAATAAAATAAGCATAGCGCAAACGGACTTCGCGGCCGGGCGCCAGACGGAAAAACTTACGAGGCGGATCTTCCATAAAGTCATCCCGCTCAATATACAGCACTCGCGAGAAAGGCACATTGCGTTTGCCCATGCCCTCATTCTCGGGATTATTTACCGCCTGGGTCATCTCCTCTTTGCCTTCGGGGTAATTGGTGATAACCACCTTCAGCGGGTTCAGAACGCCCATTACCCGCTGAGCACGCCTGTTTAAATCTTCACGGACAGCGTATTCCAAAAGTGCTACGTCAGTTACTCCATCCACCTTGGTAACACCAACCCGTTCGGAGAAATTCCGAATCGATTCAGGCGTATACCCTCTTCGGCGAAGGCCGGAAATCGTAGGCATTCGTGGATCGTCCCATCCACTTACATACTTCTTCTGGACCAGTTCGAGCAGGCGACGCTTGCTCATAACGGTATAACTCAGATTCAAGCGAGAGAATTCAATCTGGCGCGGACGGTAATCATCCGTTTTCAGCTCATCAACAAACCAGTCATACAACGGGCGATGAACCTCGAATTCCAGCGTACAAACCGAATGGGTAATTCCTTCCCAGTAATCACTCTGTCCATGGGCAAAATCGTACATCGGATAGATGCACCACTTGTCACCTGTCCGGTGATGTGTTTTTTTCAGAACGCGGTACATCAGCGGATCGCGCATGTGCATATTAGGCGATGCCATATCAACTTTGGCACGCAATACACAATGGCCTTCATCGTATTCTCCGTTCCGCATTTTTTCGAAATGCATCAGGTTTTCTTCCGGCGAAGTATTCCGGTAAGGGCTTTCGGTTCCCGGACGTTGCGGGGTCCCCCGTTGCTGGCTAATAATTTCCTGCGACTGGAAATCGACATAAGCAAGTCCGCGATTGATTAACATCACGGCGAACTCGTACAGTTTGTCGAAATAATCAGAGGTATAATATTCCCGATCACCCCAGTCAAAACCGAGCCAGCGAACATCGGCCTTAATGGAATCGACATATTCCGTCTCTTCTTTGATCGGATTGGTGTCGTCGAAACGTAAATTGGTCAATCCATTATACTTTTCAGCGATACCGAAATTCAAACAGATTGATTTGGCATGACCAATATGCAGATAACCATTAGGCTCCGGGGGAAAACGGGTATGCACACGTCCACCATTCTTCCCTTCGGCTAAATCAGCGTCAATCTGTTGATGTATAAAATTCTTGGGGGCTTTCTTTTCAGCTCCTTCTGTTACGTTTTTCTTTTCCGTCATATGCAATGAGTTACTTCGCGGAATTGTTGTCAAAATGTTCCCACAAAAGTAAGAAGAGTTTCCCCATTCGAGGTAATAATCAATCGTAAAAATAGGTTTTCATAAAATACTCGTAATTTTGAGGGAACAAACACCGGAAGGAAAGATTCATTTCAACCGAAAAGGAAATCGTCAAACACCGAAACGACATGGGACTGATTGAAATTGAGGACATGGAATTTTATGCCTATCACGGGCATTTTAAAGAAGAACAGGTAGTGGGTAACCGTTTTTTAGTGAATGTTGCAATACGCACCAACTGCCAGTCGGCATCGAAAAGCGATAAACTCGAAGATGCGTTAAATTATCAGCGGGCCTACCAGGCCATCAAGGAGGAGATGGAAGAAAAATCTCATCTACTGGAGCATATTGGCGGACGGATACTGGATCGGTTGTATGCCACTTTTCCCGAAATACACTGGGCCAAAGTGAAAATCTCGAAAATGAATCCTCCGATGGGGGGACAGATCGAACGCGTGAGTGTGACGCTCGAACGGTAGCATCCGGGATTTTTAAAAAGAGAGTTGCAAGGGATAAATAAATTTGCATATATTTGCATCCGCATCGAAAAATAAGGCTATTGGCGACTAAAACGCCCGGTCTGGCACATGATTTTCGATGGCGATAATGGTCGGTTGGCCGAGTGGCTAGGCAGCGGTCTGCAAAACCGCGTACGGCGGTTCGAATCCGCCACCGACCTCCACCTATTGTAGGCCTCTTGAAATTCAAGGGGCCTTTTTTTTATGTTCTCCGGGTATTGGGTCTCCAGGACGACTTCCTCAAGCTGGCAGCCGATGATGAGTTGGCCGGAAATTACAGGATCTAAAGCTAATCAAGAAGAAATGGACACCATCCTTGACGAGATAAAATCATTCTGTATCCAACTGGCAAAAATAGCAAACCACATAGAAATACCACGAAGTGAGCAAACACTGATAATATCGGCATTTAAAGTATAGAAAATTTAATAGTCCCTGTTGTATTTATTGGAAAAAATATTCGCCTTATCTTTGAGAAAAATCATAAAATGAATATTCACCAAATCGTTATTACACAGAAAAAAAAACTGGCAGATCAACTCAACAGGCAGGAGTTAGCCCTTGGGGAGATAATTTTTAACAACGGTCAGTGTCAAATATTGTCTCAGTCAGCTTCTCGCTACGAACTAATTATCACCGATGAATACAGAAATGATGTGGCTGAAGTTACTTTGGAAATCGAGGAAACGGGAACGATCATCCCCAAAATCAAAAACGATGAAGATGCCGGGTGGAACAAAACCTCGTTTGCCTGCCTTTTACAAGTTGAAAGTGAAATGCACTTGCTGGATCCAAAGGAGCAGACGGAGCATAAAAAATATACAAGGGAAGGTATGGTTAAACGGGTGTTGAAAGAACGTCAACAGAAAGCGGAAAAGGCCGGTTACCATATCCGGTGGGCGGACAATATTTACGGAGACCACATCCTGACCAACGAGCGGGGGATCAAATACAAAGTTTTCCTGCGCGATTTTGAAACCGAAACAGGCTACAGCAACAGCATGGACTCGCGCCTAAACAAGCTGGGAACCACCAAGCACATTATGTTTGCCTTTAATGCGTTGAAAGAAAACAAGGCATTTTTCAACAAGCTGGATAAGACCTTTCCGTTTGTAGAAATCTATTGCGACCCGTTAAACGATTATAAAATAAGCTGGTATTACCCCAACAAAATACCGGTTGAGGAACAATTGCTAATCTCACGCTATTTTAAAAACTCAAATTTTATTGAGGACAACAAAATTACGGGATTGCTGAATTTTTTGGATGAGGCTAGTCAGAAGCCGCACATTTGTGTCCGTCCGGAAGTAGCAGAAAAGATAGAGGCTGCTTTTGAAAAAAAAGTGCTGGAAGACCTTCAGGAAACATATACTCCTGATTTCAGTAAGATAAAAGCCGACCTGTACGATTACCAAAAGGAAGGGATACAATTTGCCCTTTTCCGGAAAACATCAATTATTGCTGATGAAATGGGGCTTGGTAAAACCATACAGGCCATCGGGACCGCCATGCAAAAAAAGGAGTTATTCGGGTTTAGCAAAACATTGGTAGTTTGTCCCGCTTCGCTGAAAGAACAATGGAAAAAAGAAGTGGAAAGATTTTCCGACCAAAAAGCACTGGTTATACAGGGGACGCCTGACGAACGCGCACAACAGTACAAAGACCGCAGTTGCTTTTTCTTTATCGTCAATTACGAAACCGTTCTGCGCGACCAAATCGCGATTAATAAAGCCGGTATGGATTTTCTGATCCTCGACGAAGCCCAGCGGGCAAAGAACTACGAAACCAAAACAGCTGCCTCGCTAAAACAGATCAACTCCAAACACAAACTGGCCATTACCGGGACCCCCATCGAGAACAAACTGATCGACATCTTTTCAATTATGAGCATCCTCGATCCGGAATTCTTCGGTCCCTTGTGGGAATTCTCTTACCAGCACTGCCTGTTCGATCCTGAAAAACAAAACAAGATAAACGGCTATTACAACCTCCAGAAACTAAACAAACAATTGGAAAAGGTTTTGATCAGGCGTGAAAAGCGGAAAGTAATTGACCAGCTGCCGAACCTCCGTCAGATTGACATCCCGGTCGAACTTTCACCTTTGCAGGCAGATTACCATGCGTCCTATGCCAGGGGACTGGCACAGATCATCCACAAAAAATTCCTCACCCCTTATGACCTTCACCGCATGCAACTGCTCCTGGCCAATATGCGCATGGCGTGCGACTCAACTTACCTGATTGACGACGAAACCAACGAGTCGCCCAAGTTAAATGAACTAAAACATATTTTGCTCGACGAACTTGATGTTTCTAATAAAAACACGAAGATCATCATTTTTTCTGAATGGGTGAAGGTACACAAGCTGATCGGACAACTATTGCGGGAAAATAATATCGGTTTTGTAGAACTGAACGGAAAGATACCAGTCCGGTCACGCGGCGAACTGATCCGTAAATTTGAGTCGAACCCGCAGTACAAAGTGTTTTTATCTACCGAAGCAGGAGGCTCGGGCCTTAACTTGCAAGTGGCTGACACACTGATCAACTTCGAGCTTCCGTGGAACCCGGCCAAAAAGAACCAGCGCATCGGACGTATCGACCGGATTGGGCAAAAAAGCAACAAACTCACAATTTTCAACTTCATCACCCGCAATTCTATTGAGACTCAAATCGCCGCTGGCCTACTGGTCAAACAAAGCCTGTTCGACGGGGTGCTGGGCGACGATGCCCGGACCAATTTCGTGGATTTTACCACCAAAGGCCGTTCGCAGTTTATTCAGCAGTTGGAAGAATTTATCAGCGAAACCGAAAGAAAAGGACAGGAAGAAGAATTGGCCGTCGAACCGCTCGGGGAAGAGGCGATTACTGAAACTGAACCGGAAAAACGTCCGGCAGATGAAATCGACTTTTCTGGTGATGACACGGAACAACAGGAGGAATTGACTGAAACCCACGCCGGCAATGGGGCAAAACATCCGGCTCAGACAGCCGGGCTGGAGACCGTAATGAACAGCGGAATGCAGTTTCTGTCCGGCTTGTTTAAAATGACCACCGGAAAGGAAATGGACGTTGAAAATCAAACTATTGAAGTGAACAAGGAAACCGGGGAAGTGACGATGAAATTTAAACTGCCAATCGGAAAATAAAGCATAAACGATAGCACCATTCAACAAAGGAGCAAGTTTAGGCCATGGATTTTAAAACGTTGCATGAGAAATACCAGCAATTGCTTCTTGAAAACAACCGCCTGAAAGAAGAAATAAAAAGGCTGAAGACTCAGCTTGGCATCGGCGCAAGCCATGAAGAGCCAGAGGGTGCCGACAACAAAATTTCTGAATATTTTGCCGCACCAGAGCCAAAATTATTTGATCGGCAAATAGAAACCAAACCTTCAACAACTTCTGAAACCCTAAATAAACGATCTGATTCCGGCGAAAAGATTAGACTTTTCCAATCATTGTTCAGGGGAAGGGACGATGTGTATGCCAAAAGATGGGAAAACAAAGTAAAAGAAACTGCCGGCTATGCGCCTGCCTGTGGCAATGAATGGAAACCGGGTATTTGTCAAAAGCCAAAAATAAAATGCTCAGCTTGTAAAAATCAGGATTTTCTTCCTTTGAATGAGACGGCAATAGATGCGCATTTACGGGGCAGGCAAAATCTGGTTGCCGGACTCTATCCTTTGCTGTCAGATGAAACCTGCTGGTTTCTGGCAATTGACTTTGACGATGAAGGATGGCAAAACGATATATTGACACTCAGGAGGGTATGCTCCCGGTTTGCAGTTCCCATTGCAGTTGAAAGGTCACGGTCTGGAAATGGAGCTCATGCCTGGTTTTTCTTTGAACATCCTGTTCCTGCTTCTTTAGCAAGAAAGTTTGGAAGTGCTTTGCTAACCTATGCCATGGGCCAGCGGCACGAAATCACATTTAGATCTTATGACCGTTTCTTCCCCAATCAGGATATTATGCCGAAAGGCGGTTTTGGTAATTTAATCGCCCTGCCCCTGCAAAAGGCAGCAAGAAAAGATAATAACAGTACCTTCATTGATGAACATTTTCACCCGATAGAAGATCAGTGGGCTTTCCTGGCATCCCGTACAAGGATTTCCGAAAAGAATCTGGTTGAATTGACTTCAAAGTTATGCCCGGGGGATGAACTCGGTACACTGAAAGTAGACGATGAAGAAGCACCCAAACCTTGGGAAAGGGTAAAGAAAACGGCAATCAGCAAAAATGATTTTCCCAATAAAATCGAAGTTGTAAAAGCCAATATGTTATTCATCCCAAAAGCCGGATTTTCCCAAAAAGCATTAAACCGCCTGAAACGGCTGGCTGCTTTCAAAAATCCTGAATTTTACAAAGCCCAGGCCATGCGCTTACCAACCTTCGATAAACCAAGGATTATCTCTTGCTCGGATGAAACGGCTGAATACCTGTGCTTACCAAGAGGATGTGAAACAGATATAAAATTGCTGTTTGAGGAAATGAAAACGAAAGTGTTGTGGACCGACAAAACCAATCACGGCAAAACGATAGATGTTGTGTTTAACGGTAGTCTGAGGGATGATCAACCTCTCGCTGTTGAAAAACTACTGGAACATGATAATGGAATTTTGTGCGGAACAACGGCTTTCGGGAAAACAGTCGCAGCCATAAAACTGATCGCCGAAAGAAAGGTCAATACCCTGATTCTGGTTGACAGGATCAGCCTGGTATCGCAGTGGAAAGAAAAACTTTCAGCCTTTCTGACAATCAAAGAACCACTTCTGGTTACTGATAGTCCCGGAGCCAGAAAAAAAAAAAAAAATAAAAGCATTATCGGACAGATGGGAGCCGGGAAACAAGCATTGAACGGTGTCATTGATATTGCGGTTATGCAATCGCTGAACAGGATGGGAGAAGTTAAGGAATGTGTGAAAGATTATGGCATGGTGATCGTTGACGAGTGTCATCATGTTTCTGCTTTCAGTTTTGAAATGATATTGAAAAATGTGAACGCTAAATATGTTTACGGCTTAACAGCTACTCCGGCCAGAAAGGATGGACACCATCCCATTATTTTTATGCAATGTGGTCCAATCCGGTACAGGGACGATGCAAAAAAGCAAGCGGAGAAAAGGCCTTTCGACCATTTCATCATACCCCGGTTCACTTCTTTCAATACACCGTTGGATAAGGAAGAGAAAGATATCCCAATCCATGAACTGTACGCCGCGATCATCGAAAATGAAATGAGAAATCAGTTAATCGTCGATGATGTCATTCAATGTAACCAAAATGGCAGAAATTGCCTGATCCTGACAGAAAGGACAACTCACGTTGAGTCGCTTGCCAACGAACTCAGTCAGGGGATTCCGGATGTCATCTCACTAATGGGCGGTATGGGGATAAAGGAAACAAGGGAAACCAGGACCCGGATTTCAGAAACCCCCGGGGACAAGCCACTGACTTTAGTTGCAACGGGCCGCTATATTGGCGAAGGCTTTGATGAACCAAGGCTTGACACCCTGTTCCTGGCGATGCCTATATCGTGGAAAGGAACCTTACAGCAATATGCGGGGAGACTTCACCGATTATTTGAAGGGAAAAAGGAAGTGCTGATTTATGATTACGTGGATATCCGGGTACGAATGCTTGAAAAAATGTACAATAAACGGCTTGCCGGATATGCGTCTATCGGCTATAAAGCAAAAGGTGAAAATATTACGGCAGAAAATACAGACATCATTTTTAATAAAAGCAATTTTTTACCGGTATATTCCGGTGATATTGTCAATGCCTCCAGGGAAATAACGATTGTAAGCCCGTTTGTGACAAGGCGGCGCACCTTACAGATGATGCAAAATCTTAAGGCCGCACTGGTAAAGGGTGTAAAAGTGGTTGTTGTAGCCCGGCCTGCAGGGGATTTCAAAGACAAAGATTTGACTTCCTGGCAAACGACAATTGAACTGTTAAAAAGTTCCGGGGTAGTGGTTGTCTTTAAGTCAAATATCCATCAGAAATTTGCTGTTATGGATGAAAAGATTGTTTGGTACGGGAGCATCAACCTGCTAAGTTATGGCAGCGCCGAAGAAAGTATCATGCGGCTCGAAAGTTCGAATATCGCCAATGAACTGATTCGAAGCATAACGAAAGGGACTGAATGGTCTGCTGATTAATCGAACGCTTATGCAAATTTAAGCCCCGGGATGAAACCAGCCAAAAGCTTACGGCCTAAAGCCATCCATCTTCAGTAAAGAAAAAGGCCTGCAAGTAATTACTTTCAGGCCTTAGTAGCGAGAGCCGGGCTTGAACCGGCGACCTCATGATTATGAATCATGCGCTCTAACCAGCTGAGCTACCTCGCCATTTTTTCGCGATTGCGGGTGCAAATATAATATGTTTCCGTCACCTGTCAACTGCTTTGCTCAAATTTTTGACGTTTTTTTCAGCCAACAGATCCCGCTGGTGATTGCCAAACTGGAATAATTTACTACTTTGCAGTAAAATGTTATCCCACTTGATAACTTTACTTACGTTCAATAAAACCACAATGAAGAAACTTCAGCTCGAATATAATTTCAAATCATCTCCTTCCGTTTTATTTAGCCGATTAAGTACCGCTTCGGGATTATCAGAATGGTTTGCCGATAATGTGACTGTGCGAGGGAAAACATACACATTTGTTTGGGACAGTACCGAGCAGGAAGCCGAAATGATTGGCAGCCGGCAAAATGATATGGTCCGGTTCCGCTGGACAGACTGTGATGAAGATTGCTACTTTGAATTCAAAGTTGCCCGCGATGAACTAACGGGTGATGTTTCGTTGGTTATTACTGATTTTGTTGAAGAAGACGAAATCGACGATGCCAAAGATCTCTGGAACTCCCAAATTACTGAGCTGAAACATGCACTCGGCTCCTAATATCATTTGTTCAAAATCCCAAAAATACATTAGCTTTGTGAAGGTTTCAGATTATGACTTATAACGTTCATGAAGCAACTTTATAAATATATGATAAACCGGTTCATCGGACCGTTTTTCATGACTTTTTTTATCACGGTTTTCGTCCTCCTCATGCAATTTTTGTGGACGTACCTGGACGAATTTGTAGGTAAAGGATTGGATGGCGAGGTCATTGCCGAATTAATGCTTTATGCCATCTCCAGTCTGATTCCATTGGCCTTACCTCTTTCCATGCTCCTCGCTTCGATTATGACTTTTGGGAATTTAGGTGAGAATAACGAGTTGCTTGCGATGAAAGCAGCGGGTATTTCACTGACCCGCATTATGAGACCACTGATATTTTTGAGCGTTTTTGTCAGCCTCTTTGCGTTCTATTTTGCCAATGATATTATGCCGGTCACCAACCGCAAATTTGCTGCGTTGCTGCTCAGCATTCGTTACCAGAAACCCGAGTTGATTGTCAAAGACGGCGTATTCTCAAACGAAATAGATGGTTACTCCATTAAAGTCGGCCGAAAATCAAAAAAAACTGACAAGCTCTACAATATCATGATCTACGATCACACAAAAAATGAAGGAAATACCTCCGTCACCGTGGCAGATTCAGGTGTCATGAAGATGAGTGAAGACAAGAAATTTATGGTGCTGACGCTTTTCTCAGGCGAAGCATATACCGACCAGGAACCGAATTCGCGCCGCCGCAATAACGAATATCCATTTCGGCGGGACAAATTCAGCAAAGAAGTTCTGATAACTCCTATAAAAGGAATGGATTTCAAGCGAAAAGACGAAAGCTCGGTTGGCAATTTCTACAAGGCCCTTAGTTTGCGCCAACTGTCGTCAAGTGCCGATTCCATGGCAAAGGATCTGGACAAACGAAGGACTGATTTCTCTGTTAAGCTAAACTATTTACCGCCGCTTACCCGCGAAGTGGTTTCGTATGCGCGAACCGACAGTTCCGTCACGTCCAGGTTAAAGATGGACGAATATGTTGACGTCGACAGCATGCTGAACCACATGAACAGGAACGTAAAAATGGACATTGTTAGCCAGGCACTCCGAAATGCCCGTTCCAACAAACGTTCACTTCAGCAGGCCAAAGATGACCTGGATCTTCGTACCAAATGGTTGAATAAATATTGGGTCGAATGGCATCGGAAGTTCACGCTTTCGCTGGCATGTCTCATCTTCTTCTTTATTGGAGCTCCATTGGGAGCGATTATCCGGAAAGGCGGACTGGGAATGCCGCTCGTTATCTCCATCGTCCTCTTCATTTTCTATTACATCATCTCCATGACCGGTGAAAAGATGTCGCGCGAAGGTGTTGGACATATTTGGGAAGGCATGTGGTTCTCATCGCTGTTGTTTCTGCCTGCCGGCATTTTTCTTACTTATAAAGCTGCCAATGACTCTGTCATTCTCAATATAAATGCTTATGCTGAAATCTTCCGGAAACTGAATCCGTTCAAAAAAAAGAAAAAAAAGGATGACGGGGAAGAGCCTAAACAACATGAAAATCCTCTCGCTGGCCAATAAAGTACCATTCCCAAGAAAAGATGGTGGAGCCATCGGTATTTTGAATATCCTGGAAGGTTATGCGGATAACGGACACCAGGTTACCCTACTGGCCATGAATACCCCAAAACACCACATTCACGAAAGCGAACTGCCACCTGCTCTTACATCAAAAATTAAATTTAAATTAGTGGATGCCAACACCAATATTAGAATACCCCAACTGGCTATTAATTGGTTATTCTCGACAAAAGCATACATCCTTGAGCGCTTCGTTTCGTCAATTTTCAAAAAACAATTAATCACTATCTTACAGGAAGAATCCTTCGATTTCATCCAACTTGAGGGGCTTTATCTCTGTCCTTACATCCCGGTAATCCGGAAATATTCACGGGCCCAAATCATTCTCCGGGCCCACAATGTGGAGCATGAAATTTGGGAACGGACAGCTGAGGTTGAAAAAGGATTCAAGCGGTTCTACCTGAAAAATATGGCCCTCCGGTTGCGCAAAGCTGAAATCGGTTTCCTGAATCAGTATGACATCCTTTCCACGGTAACGGAACGAGACAAGGAAAAACTCAACGAATTGGGCAATCAAAAACCGGCAATTGTTATGCAGCCTGGTTTTACTATCGAAGAAAAACCAGCTGGTGAACTGACCCTCCCATTATCGATTGGCTTTCTTGGCGCTCTCGATTGGATCCCCAACCAAATTGGATTGAAGTGGTTTGTAGAAAATTGCTGGCCACAAATTCATTCCAACCATCCGAAGAGCCAATTTTGGGTAGGTGGGCGAAACGCGCCTGCCGGATTCAGCAAATACCTGAACCATCCGGGCATTCAATTCCCGGGTGAGATTGAAAATGCGCATGAATTTATTTCGAACCGAAGCATCCTCATCGTACCGCTACTTTCGGGAAGTGGCGTCCGCGTGAAAATCCTGGAAGGCCTGACAATGGGAAAAGCAATTGTAACCACCAGCATCGGAGCCGAGGGAATTCCGGTACAACCGGGGAATGAATTGCTCATAGCCGATACCCCGGAGAATTTTGCCAATTCGGTGATGCAATTACTCGACTCTTCCGGTCGCATCCAACAATTGGGGAATGAAGCGTTCAGATTTGCTTCCGAACACTACCGATACGACAAAACAGTTGTCCCATTTCTCCAATTTCTGGATAAACAAAAGGAGGTGCACCATGTCTGATGTCGCCGTTCTTGTATTCTGTTTCTGTGCATTCATTATTTTCTATTCATTTGGCGGATACGGCATTTTCCTTTGGATGATCCTGGAAATTCGACAATTATTTAACAAAAAAGAAAAGTTTTCATATTCAGAGAGCGATTCTCCGGATCCGGATGTCTGTCTTTTTGTCACCGCTTATAATGAGCGTACTCACGTAAGACAAAAAATAGAAAACTCGCTGGCGCTTGATTATCCCAATGAGAAGTTACGGTTGATTTGGGTAACGGATGGCTCGACCGACGACACACCTGACATCGCAGCCACCTATCCGCAAGTAGAAGTATTTCATGAACCGGAACGTAAGGGAAAAGCAGATGCTCTCAACCGGGGAATAGCATTTGTCAAAGCCCCGATTGTTGTGTTTACCGACTGCAATACCCTTTTATCCAAAGGAACGGTTCGGGCCATTGTCCGTGAATTCCGTCATCCAAAAGTTGGTTGTGTTGCCGGCGAAAAAAGAATTGCAAATGATAACTCCTCTACGCCGGTTGCAGCCGGAGAAGGCTTGTACTGGCGAATCGAATCGTGGCTAAAGAAACTCGACAGCCGGTTTTACAGCACGATTGGCGCTGCCGGCGAAATTTTTGCCCTCAGAACCGAGCTTTATTCCGAGCTCGAGAAAGATACTTTATTGGATGATTTCATCCTGTCCATGCGAACCGCGATGAAGGGTTACCGGATTGCTTACGCACAAGATGCCCAGGCTACCGAGTTTGCATCCTCCAATGCCCGGGAAGAGATGAAACGCAAAGTGAGAATTGCTGCCGGAGCTTACCAGTCCATTGCCCGGTTACCGGAACTTTTAAATCCATTCAGGTATGGCAGGCTCTCTTTCCAGTACTTTTCTCATAAAGTTCTTCGCTGGACCCTGGCTCCTGTTTCATTACCACTTCTCTTTTTTTCCGGTTTGTATCTGTCAATACAACCGTCGGTTGCCGGACTTTCCGTTTATCAGGCCGCAACTATTTTGCAAGTTATTTTTTACTTGTTCGCACTCTTTGGATACCTATTGCAAAGAAATAATATTCGGTCAGGCTGGTTCTTCGCTCCGTATTATTTCACGCTAATGAATTTCGCCTATTTTCCCGGTTTTATCAGGTATTTATTGGGTAAGCAGACGGTATTATGGGAAAAGGCCCAACGCTCAGGCTCATTCCACGAAGGATTTTCTTAATTTTGCGCTCGAAAGTATTTCTGGCTTTCGAAAAAATAAAAAAATGACAGACATTAAACTCAATTCCATCGACGAAGCAATACACGATATCCGTAACGGAAAATTTGTGATTGTGGTAGATGATGAAGATCGTGAAAATGAAGGTGACTTTATTGCTGCCGCAGAAAAAATAACGCCTGAAATGGTCAACTTCATGGCCACTGAGGGACGAGGACTCATTTGTGCTCCCATTACAGAAGAGCGATGCAATGAATTGGAACTGGGAATGATGGTTGGGAAAAATACTTCTCTGCACGAAACACCCTTTACGGTATCGGTTGATGCTGTTGTTCCAGGTGTAACGACCGGAATTTCAGCTCATGACCGGGCAGCAACCATTCGTTTGCTGGCCGATCCAAATACCCGCCCCGAAGATTTAGGGCGTCCCGGGCACATCTTTCCGCTGAAAGCGAAAAACCGTGGTGTATTACGCCGTTCCGGACATACTGAAGCAGCTGTTGATCTGGCCCGAATGGCAGGCTTGCAGTCAGCTGGGGTGTTGGTCGAAATCATGAACGAAGATGGCACCATGGCGCGTCTTCCTCAGTTAATGAAAATCGCGGCAAAATTCGATCTGAAGATCATCAGTATCGCCGACCTGATTGCCTACCGGCTTCAAACCGAGAGTCTCATCGAACGAGGTGAAGAAGTGCATCTGCCCACCGCATTTGGCGATTTCAGGCTTATTCCCTTCCGGCAGAAATCAAATGGAGTGGAACATATGGCCTTGCTAAAAGGAAAATGGAAACCCGGTGAACCCGTTATGGTGCGGGTACATTCTTCTTGTGCCACAGGTGATATTTTCGGTTCGCTTCGTTGCGAGTGCGGCGACCAGTTGCACAAGTCAATGGAGCTCATCGAAAAGGAAGGCCAGGGAGCCATTGTATATATCCAACAAGAAGGCCGCGGCATTGGCCTGATGAATAAAATCAAAGCCTACAAACTGCAGGAAGAAGGCCTCGATACCGTTGATGCCAATGTTCATTTAGGCTTCGATCCGGATGAACGTGATTACGGTGTCGGCGCACAAATCATCCGCAGCTTAGGCATTGAAAAAATGCGGCTAATAACAAACAATCCCGTAAAACGTGTCGGATTAGAAGGCTATGGATTGAAAGTTGTGGATACCGTTCCGATTGAAGTAAAACCGAATCAGTTTAACGAGTTTTATATGAAAACCAAACGGGATCGCATGGGGCATTCTCTGAAGCGTTTCAATTACGGTGATCATACCAAAGAATAACAATATGTAAAAGGAGGTTAAGCCTCCTTTTTTATCTCATCCGGGTCCTTTCTGCCGCTCGTTTCTGTTTTTATAAACATATTATTAAAAATCAACAAAACAGGGATGAATGGGATGCGCAACGTACCTTTTGACAATTGTTTGTTCTATATAATATTTGACAAGGGAAAATAATCGGGGTAACTTTATTAATGAGGATTTAGGTTGGTTTAGGTTTAGTTTAGACCTAATTTTTCTGTCTTTTTAAGGTTTCCCTGAAAATTTTCTCCCATCTTTCAGGGAAACTTTTTTGCATACTTTTGAAGCAACATGATGTGGGATGATATAGAATACAGCGATAATTTACAGGACGGTGAAGATTACTATCTAACCAAAGAAGGTTACCGGGTAATGACGGAAAAATACCTGAGAGAACGTGGTTACTGCTGCGGTAACGGATGCAGGCATTGTCCCTATTTTCCAAAAGCCCAAAAAGGAAATCGCAGTTTAAGGGAATAGACTCATTTTCTGTCCTGAAAAAGAGTCAAATAATAATAAACATACAAACAGAAGATTATGCAAGGTAAAGACATTCGTATTGTTTTTATGGGCACACCCGATTTTGCCGTTGAGAGTTTAAAGGCGCTTGTAGAAAACGGTTACAATGTTATTGGTGTTATTACCACTCAGGATAAGCCTTCGGGCCGGGGACGAAAAATGCATATGTCCGCGGTAAAACAGTACGCTATGTCTCAAAATTTACCGGTATTGCAACCCGGAAAACTAAAGGGCCCGGTTTTTATTGAAGAACTTAAATCATGGAAGGCCGATTTGCAGGTAGTCGTTGCTTTTCGGATGCTTCCCGAGATCGTATGGAGCATGCCTCCCATGGGAACCTTTAACCTACATGCATCGCTATTACCACAATATCGGGGAGCTGCTCCTTTAAACTGGGCGGTTATTAACGGCGAAACGGAGAGCGGAGTTTCCACCTTCCTGCTCAAACACGAAATTGATACCGGCAATATTCTTTTCCAGGAAAAAGTTCCCATTGGCCCCGACGAAACGGTGGGTGATTTACACGATAAACTAATGGGGGCCGGTGCCCGGTTAGTCCTAAAAACAGTTGATGCAATAGCAGAAGGTACAGCCAAAGGCATTGCCCAGGATGTCCTTATTGCACGCGGAACAGCAGTAAAACCTGCTCCCAAAATTTTTAAAGACGATTGCCATATCGACTGGTGTAAGCCCGGAGCACAAATTCACAATCTCATCCGGGGGCTCAGCCCGTACCCGGCTTCATGGACCGTTTTCCGGGAAAATGGCCGAAAGAAGGAAATCCAGATTAAAATTTATCGGGCACGTTTTGAGAAAGATGACAATGCCGGAGCTCCGGGTACGGTCATCGTACCCAATCGAACGGAATTAAAAATTGCCTGCCAGGATGGTTTTATCTGCATTACTGAATTACAAATGGCCGGGAAAAAACGCATGAAGGTGGAAGACTTTCTCCGCGGCTTCCAAAATGCAGAACATTTCCACGCTATCTAAAAGCAACCATTAACGCCTGCGGGGCTTTTTCTTCCTCAACCAGATTTGTTGTCCTGGCTTCGGTTCATCGCCTTGTTTCATCCGGTTTTTGCGGTACAACGATTTCAGACGGATGCCATATTGCTGCGAAATCTGCCACATGGTTTCACCAGCCAGTGCGATATGATAATTATTTCCTCTGGCTGCACGACCGGATTTCATTTCAAGATAGACAATCGATGACCCGGCAGGTTCGTGCCCTTTCCCGGTATCGTTGTAATGGAAGATTTCCCATTCTTTCAAACCATATTCCGCGGCCAGCTCTTCATACGTGTCACCTTTACGGGCTCGAATCGATTTAGCGCCGTTACGCTCAACAGCCGACTGACTATCTGACAAATCAATGGAGAAATGATCGATGCGGTTATTCCCCTTACCAGGTGTCCGATCGCTGTAACCAGGTTGCTCATTTCCGGATGTTGCGACAGCCTCATTTTTCCCATCATAGTTTTTATCCAAATCATAAAGCCGGTACTGTTCGATGATTCGGATCAACCGCTCGGGATAACGCGGATCTGTAGCGTATCCTGCCTTCCTCAATCCTCTCGCCCATCCTTTATAATCGGTAATATTCAGTTTGAACAATGACGCATAACGCACATTGTTCCGGAGGAAAAGCGAATGATCGCGATAAGATTCCCACGCCGATTTGTATTTTCTAAAGCACTCCCTCCGCGAATCATCATCGTGCCTCACTCTTTTCCCGATCCAACCGTTATTGCATTTTATGCCAAAGTGATTGTTTGCATCACGCGCTAACGAAGAATTTCCATCCCCCGATTCAAGGCACCCCTGCGCCATCGTTATACTGGCCGGAATATGAAACCGATTCATTTCTGCAATTGCCACCTTCGCATAACGATTAATATATTGTTGCCGCGTCATTCGGTGCGCTTCGTCGCCCCGGGCTGCAATGCCGGCCAATAACATGATAAAAGCAATGAAGAGGGAGCGTATCTGGGGTCTCATATTTTCGATTTTATCCCAAAAATAAAAAAAAAGAGGTTCCACCGCAGGAGAATGATAGCATTCGCGCAGAAATTGTAAATTTGAACCAAACATGGTATACCAATTACGGAGCTCCTGCTTTTAACTGCAAATACAGGTGGGGCCTTCCGGTTCACGTTACCAGCATAATTATTTTTTCGTGAAAGAGATCGTTTTCAGAATTGCACTGACCGAATATTCCGGTATTGAAGAATTGCCGGCTACCGAACAGGAGCTTTTACAAAAAGCTCGCGAAGCTTCCAAAAACGCTTATTCTCCGTATTCCGGTTTTAAAGTTGGTGCTGCTGTTTTGTTGGAAAATGGCCAAACCGTCACCGGAAACAACCAGGAGAATGCAGCCTATCCGTCCGGATTGTGTGCCGAACGAACCGCACTCTTTTATGCCAGTGCCCAGTTCCCGAATGTTCCCGTTAGCATGATAGCCATATCGGCACTGAAACAGGAACTTTTGGTTGACAACACCGTCAAACCATGCGGGAGTTGCCGCCAGGTAATGGCTGAGTTCGAGGACCGGTTTGAAAAACCGATCCGCATTATTCTCGACGGACACGACCGAATTGAAGTGCTTAACGGAATAGATAATCTGTTACCGCTGAGATTCCGGAAAGAAGCCCTGGATTAATCGCTACAATTTAGAAAAACAGGCCCAAACAGCGTCACGGGGAGGGGGCGCTGTTATTGATATTTTTTCCTGGCTTACCGGATGGGGCAATTCAATGCTCCGGGCATGCAAATGGATACCTGCGTCTTTATTCGAGCGCGGGAAACCGTATTTCAAATCACCTTTGATGTGCAGGCCCACCGCAGCCAGTTGCGCCCTGATTTGGTGGTGGCGCCCGGTGTGTAGCGCTATTTCCAGTAAATGGTACCGATCGGACGAGGCCAGATAGCGATAGCTTAGCGAGGCTGCTTTGCCGTTAACACGACGACTGCTATAGGCCACCGACTTGTTTTTTTCGGGATATCGCACTAACCAATGCTCCAATGTATCCTCGTCGTTGGCGGGCCGCTTGTCGACTACCGCCCAATATGTTTTCCGGATTTCTCCTTTATTGCTGAATAGTTTATTCAGCCGGGCCAGCGCTTTGGAGGTACGCGCAAACAGCACAATCCCACTGGTTGGACGATCGAGGCGATGTGTTACGCCCAGAAACACATCACCTGGTTTATTGTATTTCTTCTTCAGATAAGCCTTCACATCGTCACCCAGTGTCGGATCACCGGTTTTGTCGCCTTGTACAATATCTCCGCAGCGCTTGTTCACGGCAATAATGTGGTTGTCCTCGTATAAAACCTCCATATCTGAGTATTGTGAAAAGGCAAAAACGCAGATCAGCGAACGCTCACTGACCTGTGCTGAAATATATCAATATTGTTCTTTGTCGTTCGGGAAATCCCGCGATTTTACGTCCTGGATGTAATTCCCCACAGCGCCTTTTATCTCGGTGGCCAGGTTGTGGTAGCGACGCAAAAAGCGGGGAGAAAATTCCTGTGTAATGCCCAGCATGTCGTGGATAACCAAAACCTGCCCGTCAACACCGCCGCCGGCACCAATTCCGATAACCGGAATCTTAAGCTCTTTGGCAACACGTTCGCCCAGGGCAGCCGGAATTTTTTCGAGCACAATAGCAAAACAACCGGCTTCTTCCAACAAACGGGCATCTTCAATTAGTTTCTCAGCTTCGGCATCCTGCTTGGCGCGAACGGTGTAGGTACCATATTTATGAATCGATTGCGGCATCAACCCCAGATGTCCCATCACCGGGATACCTGCCGAAAGAATGCGCTCTACCGATTGAATCACCTCCTTGCCGCCTTCCATTTTCACCGCGTCGGCATGCGTTTCCTTCATGATACGGATAGAAGAAATCAACGCCCCTTTCGAGTCGCCCTGGTACGTACCGAAAGGCAAATCGACCACCACCAAAGCACGGTTCACCGCTTTCACCACTGATTTACCGTGATAAATCATCTGATCAAGCGTAATGGGCAGAGTGGTTTCGTTTCCGGCCATCACATTCGAGGCCGAGTCGCCTACCAAAATCACATCCAGACCAGCTTCATCCACCAGGCGGGCCATACTATAATCGTACGCAGTAAGCATCGAAATCTTCTCCCCCCGCAGCTTCATCTCCGACAGGACATGGGTTGTTACCCGTTTTACTTCTTTATGTACTGACATGATCACTCAAGATTGATTTGTAGCCTACAAAATTACCAAAAAGCTTTGGCTCCGTCACCTTATTGCCTCCATAAATCGGGAAATATCACCGCTAACCATTCCGGCGAATCCCGGGACATCGTAAGAAGTTATCCAAAAACCAGTTTTCGAATATCAGGCTTCCGGCCTATGGCAGCCAACCCATTGCCGGTTGACAACCGGAACCGCCGGTAGGGATTAAAAAAACGTTTCGGATGATAACTTAAATCTCCGGGGAATGACCTCGACCCTATGCTTGACAGGGATCAATTCATAATTGGGGTGGATTTTTTAGATTACGCATAAATCTTAGCCACTCTGAAAAGGAAAAATTCAATATCGACAACTCCTCTTTGAGTTGCACGGAAAGCTTTAAGTTTGGCATTAAATGATTCAGCAGAAGCATTAGTGCTTCGGTTGTCAAAGAAGTTTAATATTTCAGGATAATGCGCATAGAATGTAGCAGATATGGTATTGAAAGATTTAAAACCGGATTCAGTAACATCGTTGAACCACCTGGCCATTTTAGTATAAGCTACTTTCTTGTCCGTGTTTTTCAAAAATATCATTCTTAATGAATGTGTCAGGGAATATGCTTCTTTAATGTCGGGATAAAGCTCAAACAATACAGCAGCTCTTTTCTTTTGCTTGTCAGTCCATTTATCCCCTGATTTAAACAATAAATACCGGCTACGGGCCAGAAGTTGTTTTTTAGTGTCTCCATTGCTTAAAACTTCAGGGATATATTTTACGCCATCAGCTTTTGCATTTTCAATTGCATTGGTTTCTTCATTAATGGCATCCCAACGGTGTTTGATACGTATCTCCTGCAATGCATCATAGGCCAGTTTCTGGACATGAAAGCGGTCAATAACCCGGCTGGCTTTTGGAAAACAACTTTTTACTATTTTTCGCATGGAACTGGCCATATCCAGTGTTACCTCTTCAACTGCATTTCTTTCTTCTTCTGATATCTTATCTAAAACTTCAATAACTTTCCCTGCCTCTGTCCCTTCTATCATGGCCACTAAAGAGCCCTTTTTCCCTTTCCCTGCCTTATTGGTCACCACGGTGTAAAGTTCTCCATTGGTAAGTGCTGTTTCATCGATACTCAATCGTGTCCCTATATTCCCTGGAAAAAGGATCCAATCCTTTGAATGGGACTTCTGTTCCCATTCATGAAAATCGCTCAAATGATCCTTGTATTGTTGCCCAAAATAATCTCCGTTGATATAATAATGTTTCTCTAAGCTATTCGAACTTATCGGGTATTTGTCCAAGTAACCCTTTTAAAAAAGCAGCAAACTCTTTGGTGTAGCTGGTGCCTTTGGCTATTAAATCCCATCGGGAACTATAGATCTTTCCTGTGTGCTTGTCCTTCCATTTTCGTCGCCTGACGACAAAATAGACTGTCTTGTCCCTTAACGGAAAATCTTGGATACGGACAGGCTCGTCGAATCCATTTGAAACCAGCTCTTTATCAGCGTGCTCCAAGGGCTTAATTGACTTTTCATTTAAATGTAGCTCTAATTGTCCACCTTCTACTTCCTTGAAATCAATCAAATCAAAGTATTCAAATATTTCCTGGGGCAATAAGTAACGTAGTAAGCTTTCTATTTCCATGACATAAAAGTAGAATTTTTTGTTGCCCACCCTAATATTGAAGTGAGCCTGACAGGGATCAAACTTTATGTAAAGGCACGGCAAACCCGCAACGACAACGACCAGACGCCTCCGCCGGACGCCTCATCGGACGAATAATATTTTTTTACATGGGGGAATAATTTTTATTGGTCGAAAGAAAAAGGGGACGCTTTTTTATCAGAAGCCCCCTTTTTTCGCATTCGTATTACCAACCAACGAATTTAAACCCTCAGGAATATTTTCCGCTTGTACAGGAAATACAAAAACGCCCACTCGAAGGCAATGCCGCCAATGGTGAGGATGACCATGCCAAAATCGCCGGCCGGATTGGCCAACCAACCCAGGACGAATTTCGAAACATCGAGTATGCCGTTGCCAAAAATCCGGACAAACAGGTAAATGGTAATGGAGTTCAGGCCAATAACCTGAAAAAATAAAATCCATCCCCGCCATTTCTTCACATCAACGATGTAATAAAACAACGACAGCAAAAGAAAACTAACGCCGGCCGTCAGAAAATCGAACGGAACCGTCCACATGGCTTTGATTATCGGATAAAAGGTAGAAAGCAACAGTGCCACAACGACTAAAGCAGCGCCGGTGATAACCAGGAGACCGGCTTTACGGCTGTTGGCCGCTTTTCCATCACGCAGAATCGTTCCGGCCAGTGAGCCCATCAAGGTAACAGCAGAGGCAGAGACAATACACAATAATCCTTCGGGATCAAATGTTCCACCGTACAATTTTCCCGGTAGGAAATGCTGATCAATCCATGAGTTGATGCTACCAACTTTGGTCATCTCACCAGCACCAAATCCCGGAACCGGAACCACCAATTGCAGCAAAGCAATCACCAGTAAAATGCCACCCAGCCAAAACAGGCGGGTTTGCACGCGGTTCGTATTCATCACGATTAAAGCCGCAAAAAAGTAAGCCAGACCAATTTGTCCCAATACACTGGCATAGCGCAAATTACTGAAACCATTCTCAAAGGCGCCATTGTACAGCAAACCGAAAATAACCAGCGTGAGCATTCGCTTGGTCACCTTGTTAACTAATTCTCTTTTCGGGGTACCTTTTTCCAGTTTCCCGGTAATGGCATAGGGTATAGCCACACCAGAAATGAACATGAACAAAGGAAAGATGAGATCGTAAAAATGGAAGCCGGCCCAGGGAACATGTTCCATCTGCCCGGCAATGGCGTTCAGCCAGCCCCAGTCGGTGGCTTTCGCCAGAGAAATAACCAGCAGCCCACCGCCGGTAATCCATAACATATCAAATCCGCGTAAAGTATCCAACGACACCAAACGCTCGTTAATCCGGTTCGGATTGTGTTCAGCATTCATAAGACTTAAATTTAGTTTGCAGGCAGAAATTTAACCATAATCTTTTGACAAACAAATTAACCTACTGCATTTCAATGTTTACGAATTGCATTGCTGTACCACCACAATAAAAGTCTTTTATTGACACTGCCTTCATTGTAATGTCCGTCCGAAGCAGAAAAGCGTTAACCCTGTCGTTTTGTCACGAAAGATGACATTCGTCCCAGGGAAAACCAGTTACCGGTGTCAATATTTCACAAAAAACCGGTGAAAATGGATTGGCACAACGATTGAGTACAACACGACGAAATTGAAACGAAACAAACAGACGTATAAATTAAAATATTTATCAGTAATGGGAAAAATTATTGGAATTGACTTAGGAACAACAAACTCCTGCGTCTCGGTAATGGAAGGAAATGAGCCGGTCGTTATACCGAACAGCGAAGGGAAAAGGACCACGCCATCCATTGTAGCTTTTGTTGAAAATGGTGAACGTAAAATTGGTGACCCGGCCAAACGTCAGGCCATCACCAATCCTCATAAAACCGTATTCTCCATCAAACGCTTCATGGGAGAAACGTTTGATCAGGTTCAAAAAGAAGTGAAGCGTGTTTCTTATGAAGTTATTAAAGGAGATAACAATACCCCGCGCGTAAAAATCGACGACCGAATGTATTCTCCTCAGGAAATTTCAGCCATGGTTCTTCAGAAAATGAAGAAAACCGCTGAAGATTACCTGGGACAGGAAGTTACTGAAGCCGTTATTACGGTTCCGGCTTACTTCAACGACTCGCAGCGTCAGGCAACTAAAGAGGCTGGTGAAATCGCCGGATTGAAAGTTCGTCGTATCATCAATGAACCTACTGCTGCTTCGTTGGCATATGGCCTTGATAAGCGTGACCGCGATATGAAAATCGCCGTATTCGACCTCGGTGGTGGTACCTTCGATATTTCGATACTGGAACTGGGCGACGGCGTATTTGAAGTAAAATCAACCGATGGTGATACTCACCTGGGTGGTGATGACTTCGACCAGGTTGTTATCGACTGGCTGGCTGACAGCTTTAAAGAAGAAGAAGGTGTTGATTTACGTCAGGACCCGATGGCTCTTCAGCGTTTGAAAGAAGCTGCAGAGAAAGCAAAAATCGAGTTGTCGAGCTCAACTTCAACTGAAATCAACCTGCCGTATATTATGCCGGTGAATGGTATTCCGAAACACCTGGTGAAAACCCTGTCACGCGCACAGTTTGAAAGTCTGGCTGATTCGCTGATTACAGCAACAGTAGAGCCTTGCCGTCGTGCGATGAAAAATGCAGGCGTTTCGGCTGCTGACATTGATGAGGTAATTCTCGTAGGTGGTTCAACCCGTATCCCTGCCGTACAGGAAAAAGTGAAAGAGCTGTTTGGCAGGAATCCTTCGAAAGGGGTTAACCCCGACGAGGTTGTTGCCATTGGTGCAGCTATCCAGGGTGGTGTACTGACCGGTGAAGTAAAAGACGTGCTGTTGCTCGACGTAACTCCGCTGTCACTCGGTATCGAAACCATGGGTGGTGTGATGACCAAACTGATTGAGGCCAATACTACCATCCCGACGAAGAAAACGGAAACCTTTACCACGGCAGCCGACAATCAGCCGTCAGTTGAAATCCATGTACTGCAGGGTGAACGTCCAATGGCTACCGGAAACAAATCCATCGGGCGTTTCCACCTCGACGGACTGCCACCGGCACCGCGCGGCGTACCACAGATTGAAGTAACCTTCGATATCGACGCCAACGGTATTTTGCACGTAATGGCAAAAGATAAAGCGACCGGCAAAGAGCAATCGATTCGTATCGAAGCCTCGTCTGGTCTGAGCGATGACGAAATCAAACGGATGAAGCAGGAGGCTGAAGCCAATGCTGAAGCTGACAAACAAGCCCGTGAAAAAATCGACAAGCTGAACCAGGCGGATGGTCTGATTTTCCAGACGGAAAAACAGATGAAAGAGTTCGGCGACAAATTGCCGGCTGACAAAAAGGCTCCGATTGAAGAAGCATTGAAGAAACTGAAAGAAGCACACAAAAACCAGGATTTGGCAGCTATCGATACCGCGACTGCCGAATTGAACCAGGTTTTCCAGGCTGCTTCACAGGAGATGTACAATGCAACCAATGCTGAAGCCAATGCCCAGGCTAACCCACAGGACGGACAAGCCGGTGCCCAACAGGCCGGAGGCCAGCAAAAAGGCGGTGACGACGACGAAGTAACGGATGTAGATTTCGAGGAAGTCAAATAAGCACTCAATATATATTCCACATTTAAGCCCGTTCCCAGGTTTGGGGGCGGGTTTTTTGTATGCCAGATGTCTATATTTTTGCTATGTTTGCTTTCATCAGATAGTTTAAAAGATACTCTTCGGCTTAACAGCGAACCATGCAGCAAATCCGGGACATCAAACCAACAAAGCTTCTCATAATGGAAGGAATGCTGATGTCATTGGCACTTGTCCTGCCTTTCTCCGAAGCACTGGTCAGTATTATCACCGTTCTGATTTTTGTTTTTTCAT
The DNA here is from genome assembly GCF_009617895.1 of Prolixibacter sp. SD074. Classification (NCBI taxonomy): domain Bacteria; kingdom Pseudomonadati; phylum Bacteroidota; class Bacteroidia; order Marinilabiliales; family Prolixibacteraceae; genus Prolixibacter; species Prolixibacter sp. SD074. The sequence goes on along the minus strand of NZ_BLAW01000001.1, from coordinate 3,711,874 downwards.
GGCTGATTATTTCTCCTAACGAAAAATTTAACCTGTTTCGTAAAAATCCACTCCCTGTTTTCCCGTCCGGCATTTTCCTTCTATACCTAATCTGGGCGATAGGTACTCATCATCCGGCCAATGCCATCGACGAAATCAGGCGCAATGTTTTTTGGTTCCTGATCCCGGCAGCCGTTGCCTACCTTCCAATAAGCCGAGAACAACTAAACCGCATTCTTTACGCGCTCGTTCTAGGTGTCGTTATAAGTTCGCTGGTCGCTTTTGTACGATGGAATTTTCGCGAAAGCATCGGAATAACAGACATAAGAGACGCTACACTCAATCCGCACATTGCCCATTCGTTGCTGGTTAACTTTGCCCTGTTTTTCCTGTTTCAGCAAATTTTCCGTTACCGGGCAAACAATTGGTATGCACGTCAAATTTTACGACTTGCCGGAGTCCTGTTTTTATTGTTTTTCAACTTCTGGCTACACTCGTTACTCGGATTACTGACGCTCTTTGCGGCGTTAATTTTGCTTCCGTTCTCCACCTACCGGGAAATTCCGGTAAGGTTGCGAAAATACGTTTGGAGTGGAGCTGTCGTACTTATCATTATTCCTATGGCGCCAATTGGTCGCGAACTATACCGACAGTTTCACACTTCCATGCCCGCCCCTAATCAGGTTGCCCAATTCACCCTAAACGGGAACCGATATCAAAACGATTTCAGTAAAACCTTACGGGAAAACGGCCATTTCATTTACCTCAATATTTGTCTTCCGGAACTGCAGAAGGAATGGAACCACCGAAGTTCGCTGAAATTTTCCGGCTTGGATGCCAATGGCTTTCCGGTAAAAAGCACCTTGATCCGATATTTGACCTCTAAAGGACTTACCAAAGATTCAGCAGGAGTCAGCCATCTTACGAATAAGGATATTCAATCCGTCAACGAAGGTTTTGCCAACTACCGTTACGTCCCCGGACGCATGGACCTTTCGGCCCGCATCTATCAAACCATTTGGGAACTGGATGCCTTCCGGTCGAACGGCAATCCCAACAACAAATCGTTGGTGCAACGCTGGGCTTATACGCGCGCCGCCTTATCCATTATTGCAGAGCATCCGTTTGTGGGGGTTGGTACCGGCAACGAAAAAGCAGCATTCAACGAAACGCTTATGCGGCAAACCCCGAAGCTTCGACCAGCCAATTTCAGCCATGCGCACAATCAGTACCTGAACTATTTGGTTACATTCGGAATCCCGGGATTCGCTATCCTGTTGTTTCTGCTGATTTACCCACCGTTCCGCGTTGGCAAACTATCGGTTATTACCATCTTCTTCCTGCTAACCATCGGCATTGCCAACCTGGGAGATGACAATTTACAAACCCATACCATACGCACCTTTTTTGTTCTTTTTTATTCACTGCTTGTTTTCGGCCCACCGCTTAACACGAAAGAATCGACCGGCAGTTTTGTCTTAAATAATGAGCATCAATGAAACTGAAAATCCTTGTTATTCAGCAAAAGCGAATCGGTGATGTTCTCCTGGGAACAGTCATCTGCAACCAACTGCGGAGAATGTATCCCGAAGCCCAAATCGATTACATGGTTTATGCTTTTACCCGCGAGATGGCGGAGAACAACCCCAACATCGACAACATCATCGTTTTTAATGACTCCGACCGGAAAGTCGGCAATTTGCTAAAGTTTGCCTGGAAAATCCGAAAAGCCAAATACGACATTGTCATCGATGCCTACACCAAGATGGACAGTTGGGTGACCACCCGCTTGTCGGGGGCGAAAAAGCGGATTTCGTATAAAAAGTTGGGGCGCGGACTTTACTACAATATCCTGGTCGACAAGAATAGCCGCCCTGCCTCGATAGCAGGCCCCGTAATTGAACAACGTCTGGCTTTGCTGGAGCCTCTGAAAAAAGATAACATCGAGTACGATCCCCATCCCCGCCTCTATTTAACCGATGAAGAAAAAGAGGAAGGCAAGCAACTTCTCCAGAAAGCAGGAGTTGATTTGACGAAGAAAGTGATTGTCGCAGGCATTTATGGCAGTGTGGAAAATAAAACCTATCCGGAAGATTACATGCTGAAGGTCATGAAGTATTTAATGTCCGAATACCCGGTACAAATCATCCTCAATTATTTCCCCAATCAAAAAGACGCTGCAAATGCATTTGCGGAAAAGCTGGGGTACGCCGATCGTGTTTTCACCGGTTTAACCGGAAAGAGTCTTCGTGAACTGGCCCGGATTGTCACGCATGCCGATGCCTATATCGGGAACGACTGCGGACACACCAATCTGGCCAAAGCGCTTGAAATTTCAACGTTCACCATCTTCTCTCCTTTCATCTCCCGCGAAAGCTGGGGCATTTTCGACGACGGAAAAAAGAATCTTTCGGTCCATCTGAATGACTTCAAGCCGGAACTTATACAAGGAAAATCCTATAAGTTACTGAAACAAGAATCGTCAGCCCTCTATCGCTATTTCCTTCCGGAATACGTCATCAGTAAACTGAAACCTTACCTGAATGGTCTTAATATTTCTTAATTGATATCATTTGGAAACAGAAAAGTATGTTTCCAAAACAATTCTTTCACTACTTTTGTGGCGGAAAATTTCTATATGATGAAAAAATTAACTCTGCTTACACTGTTTGTGGGACTGCTGTTTATGGCAGGATGTGCCCCAAAAACACAGAAATATGTATACAACGAAGGCACCGTTTTCACCACCATTTATCATTTTATCTATTCGAGTCCTGACGGAATAAATCTGAAAGATTCTATCGAAAAGAAAATGAATGAGTTTGGAAACTCGCTTTCTACGTTTATTCCTACTTCAACCATTTCACGCATCAACAAGAATGACCCAACGGTGAAAGTGGATCCGTATTTCCGTAAATGTTTCCTGAAAGCTGAAGAGGTTTCGAAAAAAACCAACGGTGCTTTTGATATGACTGTTGCCCCCTTGGTCAATGCCTGGGGATTTGGTTTTACCAAGAAAGACAGCATTTCGAAGGAACTAATCGACAGTTTGATGCAAACAGTCGGCTACCAGAAAGTAAAACTGGTGGGCGATAAAATCATTAAAGAAAACGCCAACACCATGCTCGACGCCAGCGCCATTTCCAAAGGAGAAGCAGTTGACATGGCCTGCGATTATCTGGCTTCGCAAGGCTGCAATAATTATATGGTAGAAATCGGAGGAGAAGTCAGGGCGCATGGCGTAAATGCCAAAGGAGAAGTCTGGCGAATCGGGATAAATAAGCCCAACAATAAGGGATTGTACGATGATAATGATTTGCAGGATGTGATTCACCTAAACGACAAAGCGCTGGCCACTTCCGGTAACTATCGGAATTTCTATATAAAAAATGGTAAACGATACGCACATACTATCGATCCCCACACGGGTTATCCTGTTCAGCACAGCCTGCTTAGCTCCAGTGTGTTGACCAATAACTGTATGACGGCTGATGCTTATGCTACAGCTTTCATGGTTATGGGAGTGGAGAAAGCCAAAAAGATTGTGGAAAACGACCCGAACCTGGAAGCATACTTCATTTATGCGGGCGACAACAACATGAATATGGTTTGGTATTCCAAAGGTTTTAAAAACCTCATCATAAAATAACTATCGAATATCATTCGAAAAAGAAATCCCGTAACAATCTTAATGTTACGGGATTTTTTATGTCATCAGTTTTTCAGAACCTTCGCCACCTTTGGCGGCTGATTTTGCTGCCACACTTTCAGCAGGTAAATTCCCCTGGAAAGCTTCGGGAGAGATATACTGAGATGGCCTTGCCCATCACCTCCGGGCGTTCGTTCACCCAAGGACACCATTTGCCCCTGAGGGGACCACAGCTCAATCTGCATCGGACTCCTGCCAACTATTTCAACAGAAAGATGAATTTGATCGGTAAATGGATTTGGATAAACATGAATGCCGGAACCAGCCAATACTGGTTTATCGTCAATTCCGGCCTCAAGCAACCACTGAGTATCCATCCAGTTGAGCTGGTCCTGCAACCATCCCTTCAAATAATTGATTTCGGCAATATACGATGACCCGTCCAATCCAAAATGGGTATAAACCCATTGCTCGGTAGCCTGGAAGTCCGGAGCGTAATCCACATTGCCATAAGCCAGGTTACTGTTGGTTCAGACGCGCCAATAAAATAGTGCCAGGTATCGTGTGCATATACAACAGGTTCCTTTAGCGATCCACCACGGATGTATTTCAAATCTGTCAGGTGAACCTGCATAAAAGACACTTTTCCATAGCCCAGATAGTTTGGATTCGTTCATATCCTCATCCTTCCTGACAGACAGAAGACTGGCATTAAATACAACAGAAAATTGCTGCTGTTTTATACTGAACTTTCTTCATATAAATTGCATATCCCCCTTGACTTCTTAGAGGTTTCGCCTTATTTTTATCTACAATTAATCCCCCCTCCCGGAGTTCACAATTTACTGGTGAAACGTTGTACTTATGAAGTATTTTTACCTTGTTACTTTTCTGCTTTTTACCAATACACTAATAGCCAACTCTCTGCCACGACCGGTTGAATTATCCAATCCTGTACTTGTCAAAGACTGGCAGAACGGAAGAGCAGTGAATATTACATTGGAAGTTGATACCATCTCTCCTTCGCATTTTTACCTGGAAATTGCCAAAATCAACGGACAATTGCTACGCCAGGTACGATTTTCTGGCCCTGGTGAAAAGGTTTCCCTCAACAACCTCTCGCAAAAGTTGAATAAGAAGAAAGTATTGGAGGACGGTATTTTCAAACAATGGTACCAAAACGGGAACCTTTATTCAACAGAAACTTTTAAAATGGGTGTTCCGGCAGGAGAAAAAATTGTATACCATCCTAATGGACAAAAAGAGTTCTACTGCGTTTACGATCCACCTGGGTTCATTTCCGAACTCCACTCCTATACCAGAACCGGTAAGGAGGTAAACGTCAATAAATACCTCGCCAACAAAATCTACAACAAAGTAGACAGAATGCCCCATTTCCCAAAAGGTGAAACCGCCTTGCGCCTGTACATTAAGCAGAATATTAACTACCCCAAAGAAGCACTCCAGAAAGGAATTGTCGGCGAAGTCGTTGTAGGATTTGTTGTAGATGAAAATGGGAAAGTCATCGACCCTGAAATTGAAAAATCCCCCAGCCCGCTTCTTTCGCAGGAAGCAATACGGATGGTAAATCAAATGCCACTATGGCAGCCGGGATTTCTTGCCGGATATCCGGTCAAATCACGAACCTATGTTTCAATTATGTTCAGGGCTTTCTAACCTTTCCCCACTTATTTCACCATCGTTACCGTCTGTGTGATCTTAAGTTTAAACCAAACCGGTTTCATCATTATTTCTTGTTAAAATTCTAAAATAAACGAACATTCATTTATATTTGCGTTATGCGCCTCAAGGATGAAGACAAGATTATTCGTATTTACCAGGCGGCTGTTAAGTTAATTAACATCGAGGGTTTTCAGGGAACTTCTGTTTCCAAAATTGCCCGCGAAGCCAACCTGGCGCCAGCTACTCTCTACCTTTATTTCGAGAATAAGGAAGATATGCTGAACAAACTCTATCTTCATCTTGAGAGAAAGAAAAGTATGGCTTATATTCCAACCGAGGCACATCTTGAGCCAACCAAGGAAACATTCCAGACTATATGGAAACGGCATTGTCAGTTCATCAGAGATTATCCACTGGAATTCCGCTTCCTGGAAAACTTTTCGAATTGCCCTCTAATCGAGAAAATTAACCAGGAAGAGGGAGTGCGTGCCCATCAGCCACTATTCGACCTTTTTGAAGCCGCCCGGCAAAAAGACATTCTAAGAAACCTGTCCAATCAGCTAATTTACACGCTGTTTTTCGCGCCGGTAACTCATACCGTCAAGCAAGCGTTGAACCGAAAGGAAGAACCAGATGTTCATATCCTGAACGAAATATTCGAAGCGGCCTGGCGTTCCGTTGCCGTTTAAAATTTTTTATATACAGAATAAACGAACGTTCATTTATTATTATCAACCATTTCCCATTATTGGGATAAAATAAAAACCAACATATTGATGCAGAATAGACAGATTATACTGAAATCACGTCCGGCAGGTCGCCCAACTCAAGACAATTTTGAAATCAGACCAATAGAAGTCCCGGTTCCTGGAGACGGCGAATTATTATTGAAATCCTTATACATTTCGGTCGATCCGTATATGCGTGGACGGATGAGTGACGCCAAATCGTATGTCGAACCATTTCAGGTAGGCGAACCAATGAGTGGCGGCGCAGTAGCAGAAGTGACAGAGAGCCGTCATCCCGATTTTTCTGCCGGTGACGTGGTTGTTTCTCGTCCGTTAGCCTGGCAGGAATACCAAACGGTACCAGCAACATCGGTCCAAAAAGTCGATAAAAACCCGGTACCATTGAGTTATTACCTGGGAATACTTGGAATGACAGGACTTACCGCCTATTTCGGTTTCCTGGATATTGGCCAGCCGAAAAAGGGTGAAACCGTTGTGGTTTCCGGAGCAGCCGGAGCAGTAGGAACGGCAGTTGGACAAATTGCCAAAATCTATGGTTGTAGCGTTGTCGGAATTGCAGGAAGTGACGAGAAACTTCGCTACCTGAAAGATGAGCTTCACTTCGACGAGGTCATCAACTATCATACAGAAAAGGACATGGAACAAGCCATTGCCCGCGCATGCCCCGATGGTGTTGATATTTATTTTGATAACGTAGGTGGTGCCATTTCAGATGCGGTATTGGCAAACATCAATAAATTTGCACGCATCGCGGTGTGTGGACAGATCGCACTCTATAATGCCACAGAGGTACCGGCCGGTCCGCGCATACAACCACTCATTCTGAAGAAAAGCGCTTTGATGCAAGGGTTTATTATCGGCAACTATGCCAACCGTTTACCGGAAGGTTTGGCCAGGCTCACCGACTGGGTGAAAAAGGGTAAACTAAAACATCGGGAAACGGTTATCAAAGGATTTGAGAAGTTGCCGGAAGCTTTCATCGGATTATTTGATGGAGTGAATACAGGAAAACTAATTGTCGAAACGAAGTAAAATTGATAATCATGTTAAAAAGAAAAATAGGAAACAGTGATTTGGAAGTTTTTCCCATTGGACTTGGGGCCATGGGAATGTCAGAATTTTATGGAAACCCGGAGGACCAGGAATCAATAAAAACGTTACATGCCGCACTTGAGCATGGAATCAATTTCATTGATACCGCCGACATGTATGGAATTGGCCGCAACGAATTGTTGCTGAACAAAGCTTTGCATGATCGATGGGATAAAGTGGTTCTGGCCAGCAAATTCGGTATTGTACGCGACGAAAAAGAAGGTCGCGGGCTTAACGGTAAACCGGAGTACGTGAAACAGGCCTGTGAAGCCAGTCTCAAGCGGCTGGGCCGTGAGGCCATCGATTTGTATTATCTCCACCGTGTCGATCCTCAAACGCCCATCGAAGAAACGGTTGGCGCCATGGCTGAATTGGTAAAAGAAGGAAAAGTTCGTTACCTGGGACTCTCTGAAGTATCAGGCGATACGTTAAAACGGGCCAATGCGGTTCATCCCATCACTGCAGTCCAAAGCGAATATTCACTCTGGAGTCAGGATGTGGAAGGGACCACTCTCCCAACCTGTCGGGAATTGGGTGTTGGTTTTGTGGCTTACAGTCCGTTGGGAAGAGGATTTTTGACCGGTCGCTTCAAAAGCATCGATGATTTGGAGCCGAACGATCACCGGCGCTTTTCGCCCCGCTTCCAGGGTAACAACTTTGCCAAAAATCTGGAGTTAGTCAAACTCATCGGGAAGCTCGCTGAGAAAAAAGGCTGTCAACCATCACAGCTGGCATTAGCCTGGTTACTCCATCAGGGTGAGGATATCTTCCCCATTCCTGGAACCACCAAGCAGAAACACTTGCTTTCGAATATCCAGGCAGTCAACATCAAATTATCTGCTGAAGATGTAAAAGAAATCAACAGTATTATGACCAACATTCATGGTGACCGCTATGACGAAACGGGCATGAAACAGATCAATGCATAAATCATTTACTCATTCATGCCTTCCCGGAAGGTATGAATGAAAACAATAAAAATTCTTATATGAACCCCAAATATGCTTCACTCTGGGAACCATTCCGTTTGCCGGTTTCAGGGATTGAATTGAAAAACCGGATCATGATGGCCCCGATGACAACCTGGTCCGGTAACCTCGACGGTACCGTTTCAGATGCTGAACTGAATTATTATAAAAAACGCTCGGGCGGTGTGGGTGTAGTAGCTACCGCTTGTGCCTTCATCATGCCGGAAGGCAAAGGATTTTCCGGCCAAATCGGGGCCCACTCCGATGCAATGCTGCCAAGCCTGAAACGTTTGGCCGAGACGATTCAGCAAGAAGGCGCCAAAGCCATTCTGCAAATCTATCATGGCGGAAGAATGTGCCCTCCGAATGAGGTGCCTGGAGGTCAACCCCTCAGTGCAAGTGCCGTTGCAGCAGAACGCGAAGGAGCTGCCGTTCCGCGGGCTATGGCGGAAGAAGAGATTCTGTCCACCATTAAAGCTTATGGAAATGCCACACACCTCGCTATTCTTGCCGGTTTCGACGGGGTGGAAATCCATGGCGCCAACACGTACCTGGTTCAGCAATTCTTCTCACCACACTCCAACCGCCGAACCGACGTATGGGGTGGTACTTTGGAGAAGCGCATGAAATTCCCGCTGGCGGTAGTAGATGAAGTTCTGCAAAACGTTAAACAATATGCAAAATCGCCTTTTGCGGTTGGTTATCGGCTTTCGCCTGAAGAAATGGAAGAACCGGGAATTACAATGGAAGACACCCTACAACTGGTAGATGCTTTGGCCAAAAAGCCGCTGGATTATCTCCACATCTCCACCATGAATTTATGGGATGGTTCGATGCGCGATGCCTCGGATAAACGCTCCAGAACGTTATTGATCCAGGAACGGGTTGGAAATAAAATTCCGGTTATCGGGGTTGGTTCGCTACATACACCGGATGATGTACTGAAAGTTGTCGAAGAAGGGAATTTACCGCTTGTCGCCCTGGGACGAGAGTTACTGATGGAACCGGAATGGGTACAGAAAGCTCAAAACGGTTCAGTAGACAAAATACGGACCACACTTTCGGTCCACGATCAAAATGAATTGGTGATTCCGGATAACCTCTGGCACGGGCTTATTTCCCGCAAAGGCTGGTTACCGGTTATTGAGAATGAATGATATTGAATTGAGGGAGAACAAATGTTTTCCCTCTCTTTATTTTCGATTATTGACCGACCGGGGACTTAGCCATGTTCCCCGAAAGGGCACTAAAAAATAGTAAGCTAACAAACGGCGGTACAAATGTGTGTACTGGTTCAACCGTCGGATGAAAAAGAAAAGTAGCCCGAAAAGGGCAGGGAGCAACGTCCCCAACAAAACACTTATCATTACTACCACATGCAATCCTGCTGCCGATAGACCGCTATAGTGACGGGACAGATAAACGTGTCTCGAAATAACGACCTCCGATTTGGTCAGTGCTGTGACCCGCGGGTTGGTACGAGTGGTCCCACCATGGTTGTGAATAATCGAAATCCGGTTATGCAAAGCCACTGTCCCGCCCATGTCGGTTGCTCGTTTACACAAATCAACGTCTTCGTAATACAACCAGTAATCTTCATTCCATCCTCCCAATTCATCAAATTTATGCTTCGAAATCATTACCACCGATCCGGAAACCCAATCAGGATATATGATTTCCTTTCCAGGCGAAAAGCATCCTTCCAGTTCCTTCTTTTTCGCCTTCTGGCAGATGGCCCGTAACAGACCACTTAGCGTGAATAAGGCGGGGAAAAAACCATACGGACTTTCTTCATTGCCCCGACAGTTCTTCTGCGAGCACGAAAGAATAGTTATGTCCGGATTGCTCCGAATAACATTCAAAAGACCAGAAACAGACTCTTCTGAGGCAATCGTGTCCGGATTTAAAAAGAGAAAATACTCTCCCTCTGAAATTTTGGCTCCCAGGTTACAGCCATTGGAAAATCCATTGTTACCGCCATTCAGGTGAAAACGGAATTTTGGGAACCGCAGTTGAAAACCTTCCAACTTTCCGTCGTTCGAGCAGTTATCGACCACATTCACCTCGAAAGAGAATTGCTCCCCCCCAAAGTTTTTCAGGGCATCCAAACAATTCTCCAAATGTTTCCACCCCCGGTAATTGACAATAATTATGGATAAATCAACCAAAGCACAGCAATTTGTTTGCGTCACTAAAATATAAATTAAAGTCATTGAAGCAGATCAGAATCACTTTTAATGGTAATTTTCAGCTCAGGGGGCAAATATTCTTCCCTTTAGTAGCTATTGATTATCCACTACTACCACCCAAATCACATGTAATACTTTCGGGAATTAAAGCGACATATTGATTCTTTGATTAAATTACACCGAATTTAGACATTGCTGAGAAAGGTGTATCGCAGACTAAGTGCGCTATTGACCGTAAGCTTTTTACTCATTTTATTTGATGCAGGTACCGCCTGGGGTAAAATAAACAATACGGTTCACCCGGAAAAAGAACTTTATTCCGGAACGATTTCTTGCACCTATACCCCATCTATTGTTTTCGAAAACGGTGTTGCCGATTTTCCAGATAGCGAAAGTCAATCGCTACCGGTAATGGTGCGGCTTGCCGGAAACACAAAATCATCTTTTAACTTTCAAATTTTCTCCAATGCACTTCGCCAGCCTTTCACTAACAGGAAAAGGCCCATATACCTAATGGTGAGGTGCTTTCGAAATTAGCGCAATCACGTCGAGAATAATTGACAACTATTTCCGGAAGACAATCATCCGGAAACAAGGATTGATGTGTAGTTAATTTTAAACATAGAAAATGGAAAATAAAGAAATACAACAGGCACATAATGAGGAAAACGGCAAGAAACATTTTAACAAGGACATTATGCTGATGATTGCCGCTATTGCCGGATTGATTATTGTTTTACTCGTCATCAAGCACCTGATGGGACTCCAGTAAACCAACCCCGGTTTCCGAATAAAACAAAAGGCGCCAGCATTCGGGCTGGCGCCTTTCTCTTTATGATTATTTCATTTATCTCTTTTCGTAAGGTGCATGTGCTGGCTTCCCTTTGTAATCTTTCAACGCGCCATTCACCCATTCAATGGCCCGGTCAAGTTGAGGGTCGATTCCCTTCGCCTCTTCGGTCAGGTTCTCCTTCACTAAAATATCGGGATCAACACCGTGAGCTTCTTTGAACCACGAACCATCCGGATTGTACATACGAAAAGTAGGTACGGATACAAACCCGCCGTCAATCAGTTCGGGTGCACCGGTAATCCCGATCAAACCTCCCCATGTCCGGGTACCAATGAGCGGACCTAATCCAGCCTTACGGAAGAAATCGGGGAAAGCATCACCCCCGGAACCACTCCAGCCATTAATCAACATCGCCTTCGGACCGAAGTTTCCTTTGGGTGGCCACGACCAGTCTTTACCGTCACGAACAGCCCAGTAAGCCAGATTCTTCCTGTTAAGCAATTCGATGAAACGATCCGGAATCTGTCCGCCGCTGTTAAAGCGCTCGTCAATAATAAGTCCTTCCTTCTTCCACTGAGCCATATATTGACGTACCAAGTCATTCTGGCCATCGATTCCGGTACTTCGAACATAGATGTAACCAACCTTTCCATTGGTGGCTTTATCGACATGTTCGCGCATAGATTCTATCCATGCCAGATTCCTGAGCCGTCCCTCACTTTCAAGTGTTTTGACCACAATTTTACGGGCCGTTTGCATATCCGGTTTGCTGTTTACCATCAGCTCAACCGTTTTACCTGCCAGCCCCTGGAATGCTTCATAAGGTTCTTTATTGGTAGTAATGGGACGTCCATTCACACTAAAAACATAATCTCCGGCATGAACTTTTAAGTCAGTAGCTGAAAGTGGCGAACGAACTTCCGAATCCCACGGGCCTCCATTAATGATTTTCCTGATTCGATAATATTTGCCCTCAGCTTCCCAATTTATACCCAAATAACCCGTATTAGTCTTTTGGGCATTGGCTAAATCACCACCACCACGATAAGTATGCGATGAATTCAACTCACCAATTAATTCACCCAATACATAATTGACATCCCAACGGGTAACGGCATCGTCAAGCAACTTGCCATACTTCACCCGCTGCGCATTCCAGTCAACACCATGCATGTGCTTATCGTAGAAAAAATCACGCTCGAACCGCCAAACATCATTGAAAATCTGCTTCCATTCCGCACGAGGATCAACAGTCATCACCATTTGATCTGTCGGCAATGCCTTTTCCAATTTCTGTTCCGGCTCAGGTTTAATGATGTACAGGTTATCCTTTTGTAAGACCAGCATCTTCTTACCATTTGCTGAAAGACGATAACCATCGGCATCTTCAACTACGGTTTTTTCTTCCCGTTTCTTCAAATCGTAATACTTTACCGGATGCTCTGTTTCCTTGCCGGCATCCACTTCGGCCTGATAGAATATTTTTCCGTCATCTGCACTCAACCCGCTATAATCATTGGCAACCGGAGGTAGAATAGCCAACCGCTCTTCGAAATTGTCAAAATCAATATTCACCGGTTTTACCTCTTTCTTGGCATCCTCCTTCTTTTCCTTTTCTTCGTCGTCGCTATTTTCTTTTTTCGATGGATCGACAACATCATTCCGAGGAGCTACAGCCGATGGCACATCTTTCCGCAATGGAATAGCAGCCAGTTCGGTTGTTTTCGGATAGATGAACGAGTTATCCAAATCGCTGTACTGAGGCTTGAATGAGCGGCCAGTAAACAGGAACAAATATTTACCATCGGGACCAAAAACCGGGTTATGGTCGTCATAATAACCACTGGTTACCTGGCGCTTATCCTTATTCTGGGTATCATAGATAAAGATGGCATCATTGCGGTTGTCAAGTCCCCGGTCATATGTAAGCCAACGGCTGTCGGGCGACCAGCTGCAAGAAAAGTTGTCAAGTGCCCCCTGGTACATCCAGAGTCCTTTGTCAACCGAAACCACTTTGTTTGCAGGAATATCGAAATAGGAAATATTCATTGCCTGATCGATAAATGCAATCTTCTTGCCATCGGGTGACCAGTAAAGGTGATAGCGGTATCCGGATGTAAAATCTGTCACTTTTTTCGCCTGACCGGTTTCCACATTTTTCAACATCAGATTGTATTCGCCTGAAGCATCGCTCCAATAGGCAATGGTTTTGCCATCGGGCGACCAGGCTCCATACCGCTCGGCGGAGCCGGAAGACTGGGTTAAATCGGAAACTACACCATGTTCGGACGGAACGGAGAACAAATCACCGCGCGCCATGACCAAAGCCCGCTTTCCATCGGGTGAAATATCGGCTGATTGCATCAGCTCTTCCACATTCTCCTGCTTTTGCATCAATGCCGGTTCATCGGTAACAACTTCAACCTTTACTTCATGGTATTGGTCGTTATCAAGCCCCATCAGATAGAGTTTTCCGTCTGCTTCAAAAACAATATCATCAGGACCAACGGACGGGAAATGCACATCGTAATCCGTAAAATGAGTCAACTGGGTTGATTTATCGGTAGCAATGTCGTATACCCAAATGTTGTAACGTTCTGCTTCACCCCGGTCCGACAAGTAATAAACCTTATTGCCGTGCCACATGGGAAACTCGTCGCTGGCATCATCGCGGGTAATGTTCTTCGAGCTGAAGTCTTTCAAATCGAAAATATAAATATCGGGGGCCCAGCCTCCTCTGTATCTCTTCCAGTTGCGGAAAACCCGCGATTTATAATTCAACGCAATCTTACCTCCATCGGGGGAATACGAAGCAAAATCGCCGTAAGGCATTGGCAATTTGGCTGCTTCACCACCCGTGGCTGCAATCGTGTATAATTGGTTAAACCGCTGTCGTCCGCTTTCGCGGGAAGAGGCAAACAGGACACTTTTCCCGTCCGGCGTCCAGCTAACGGTCCGATCGTTGCCACTATCGAAAGTTAAACGTTTAGGAAGCCCTCCCATGGCAGGTATGACATAAACATCGTTGTTGCCATTATAGCTTGCTGAATAAGCTATTTCACTGCCATCGGGCGAAAATTTGGCAAACAATTCTTCTCCCTTAGGAGAACTCAGCCGATGGGCCACTCCGCCCTCTTTTGCTACAACCCATAAATCGCCTGCATAGGAGAAAACAATAGTTTTCGCAGAGACATCGGGGAACCGAAACATTCGCGCATTTACCTGCGCATTGGATTGAAACACTGTGCCACAAAGCAATAGCACCGTGCTAATGAACGTGAATAATCTCATATTTTAACTATTTGGGTTATTAGACATTGGCTGAAGCAAATCATTACAAGATTTTGTAATTGATGTATATGAAGTGGGGGGAAACATCGCATCACACTTCTCATCAAACAATAAAAAGGCGTTCCGGTTTGATGTCGGATGTCAAATATGTATGTAAAACATTTTTTAAGCGATAGGAGGATTTCATTCATCCTCCTGTTATTCCGTTGGTTTTTTCAATTCAGAATATATTCCGACAAATCAGATTTTAAGATTCGGGTAAGCTCATCCATCTGATCGCTCCGTGTTTGTGCAAATACAAACCCGAATAACGGATAGCTCCGGTAATCCACTTTTCTTAGCTCCAACGGCTTTTCGAAATTCCTCATCAACCGGTCATAGTCAAATTCCGGAATCTGTTTTCCTTCTCTTCCGGTACTGTTATCCAGAACGACGACACTAAAAACCTGACCATCCTTATTCGCCAAAAGTTGGTTCCAATCGGGTTCTTTTTGCGATAGAAAATATTCGTAGATATTAAAACCATGCGCGTACCATGCCAAATCAGGCGTAGTACACCATCCGCCAAAGCGCATCGGGTTCACTTCAATCGGAACAATATGGCCGTCGTCATTGATCCGAACTTCAACGTGCGCGGCAAAATTCTTTACACCGGCAGATACTCCCATCTCTTTGAGAAAATCGCCCATCGAATCCAGGTTCGATAAAATAATTTCCTTCGACGTGATATATACCCGGTCACTCATATCCTTATCCGAAGAGAAGAGGTGCTTCATAATGTTCAGAATAACCGGTTTCCCATCGGCATTGTAATAACAATCAATGGCATACTCCGTTCCATCAATGCACTCTTCCGCAATAAATTCGGTTGAATCAAAAACCTCTTTAGGATACAGATTCTGCACCTTAGCCACTTCTTCAGTTATTCTTGCCACAATATCGGGCCACTCTTCCGGCTTGTCAACTTTGTAAACTCCCATGCTGAAAAAACCGACTGCCGGTTTAATGATAAACGGGAAAGTAAAACCGGATACATCGGTCGTGGACAGCTCATGGAACGGAATTCCCTTAAAGAAATATTCGGGATATTTATCCCGCAACAACTTTCGAAACCGAACCTTATTCTTGAACATATTAATCTTTTCGGGAAAACCGGAGAATGGAAGATTTTGCTCAACCCAATGTATCGAATTTTCAGAATTGGTATAAATTAATTGCTCTGGATTTCGCTCAACCCGTTTAACAGCGTCTGCTGTGGAAATAAGTTGGTGTTCTTTCTCATCAAGGATTTTCGCCGAAAAGGAAGTATAAACCACCGGTATCCGGTAATTTTTAATTGTCTGTTTTAGAAAATCTGAAACGTAAGGGCCTTCGAGTAAGATCATATAAGATTATGATTTTGTAAGTTCACACACAAATTCGTTTTTACAATAAACGAATGTAGGTTTTTCGCGGGAAATGCAATGTGCCTAAAATTACAGCCGTGAAAAATCATTTCAAACTTTTTGGAGTCTCCGATATGTTATTTTCCTGAAAAATAAAAACAGATTATCCACACTTACTTATTTTAGATTGATTCCAATCTTTAAATATCCAATTCGGATACATAAGTCTTTATATTGCTGAAACATACACCCTCGTTGCGCCTGATTTATAAAGGAATACAAAAGCTTATCAAACCGAACAATATTTCGGTATATATAGCTTTGTCTATATATGCTTCTAAACATTTGGATGTTTTAGTATTTATACATCTTGATGTAAGTATAAGTTTGTATTTTTCAGCACTCTAAACATTAAATCATTAGGAAATGAAAAATCGTCTATCGACAAGTCTGGTTATAGGGCTTGTACTTATGTTAGGCAGTAGCATGGCGTTTGCCACGGATGGTTATTTTAGCCCTGGATACGGAACCATCAGTAGCGGCTTTGCCGGCGCCGGAACTGCATTTTACGAAACAGCATTAATTGGAGGTAACCCTGCCGGAAACGTATTTAACTCAAGTGAATTCAGTTTTGGTATTGGTTTGTTCAATCCAAACCGTCAATATACCATTACCGGAAACCCTTCTGGGGCCCCATATTTTGGATTAGCCCCCGGAACCGTAAAAAGTGATTCAAAACTTTTCGTGATGCCGAACATCGGTAAAAACTGGAAGTTGAATGACAACAATGCTCTGACACTGTCGATTTACGGAAACGGTGGTATGAACACCAATTATCCGACGCAAACATTCTACGATCAGTCTGCCGATCATACAGGCGTCAACCTGATGCAGATGTATGTGGATTTGGCTTATTCATTTAAACTGGCGGAAAAGCACAGTTTGGGTATTTCAGCCCTCTTGGGTGCACAGTCTTTCGAGGCAAAAGGATTAAAAACTTTTGGTGATTACGGATTTTCATCAGACCCCACCAAACTCACCGGAAACGGTACGGATTATTCAGCCGGCGTAGGTTTCAAAGTTGGTTACATGGGTGAACTGTTCAACGGTTTCTGGCTGGGTGCCAAATACCAGTCCAAAATTTATACGGGTGCATTCAAAGATTACGCCGGCTTGTACGCAGAGCAGGGAAAATTTGAAATTCCTTCGAACTGGAGCGTAGGTGTTGCTTACCATATTTCCAGCGATTTTACCGTATTGGCCGATGTGAAACAAATTAATTATTCAGGTACTAAATCGATTTCCAACCCGATGTTTACAGCGTCAGGAACAATGAACCCGCTGGGCTCCGATAATGGTGCCGGTTTTGGCTGGAAAGACATGACCATCTATAAAATCGGTTTCAATTATACCGGTATTGACACATGGACACTGCGTGCAGGTTATTCTTACGGAAAACAGCCGATTCCTGCCAGCGAAGTGATGTTCAACATTCTGGCCCCGGCCGTTAACGAAAGCCACATTGCCCTTGGATTTTCAAAGAAGATTAACGAGAAAGGCAATGCACTAAACTTTGCTTTCAATTATGCTTTGAACAATAAAGTTTCTGGACCGAACCCAATGGATCCAGCGCAAACAATTGAACTAGAAATGAATCAACTCTATTTCGAAATTGGTTTTACCTTTTAATGCCTACTTAACTACAGTAACAAAAGCGGATTAGACACCGCACCAAAAAACCCCGGATTACATCACCTACGTAATCCGGGGTTTGTTTTTTCCAATCAGAATATCCTATTCTCCACTGGGTTGGGAATGGTGTTTCCGGCCCCATAGTCCTTCCATTTCCTCCAATGTTCTTCCTTTGGTTTCAGGAACCACTTTCCACATAAACACTGCGGCCAAAATTCCCATGATTCCATAAATCCAATAGGCGAATCCGTGATGGAATATATTGGTTAGAGCCGTCGAATCATTCATCACAGGGAAAGTCCACGAAACAATCAGGTTTGCTACCCATTGTGCTGCTACCGCTATGGACATGGCACCCCGAATGGAGTTCGGGAAAATCTCCGAAAGCATTACCCATGCAACCGGTCCCCACGAAACTGCAAACGAGGCAGTATACAGCAACATGAAGAATAATGCGTATTGAGAATGGATTCTACAATTCCTCGCTTCTTAAGCTCAGCATACGCTTTGATAACCTATGTAAACAAACTGATTGACTCAATCGTTCCTAATACACATCTTACTGTTGGTTTAACCTTAATATCCTACTCAAAACCTTCAATCATGAAAAAGAAATTGATTATTCTCACGATTTTAATAAGCGCTCATTTGACCGGAGTAGCACAGGAAAATAAAGCCGATGGAAAACAGCCGGTATTTGTTACAGGCGTTGTTTTTGACAGGAAAGAGATGAAACCACTCCCGGAAACAGTCTTTCTGCTCAATCACCAGCACGAAGCAACCACCGATGCAGATGGGAAATTTTCATTCTGGGGTTCGCCAGGCGATACCATCACCGCAAGGTATGTTGGTTACAGGGAAGTAGATATGGTGGTTCCGGATACGCTTTCCGCTTCGGAATACCTGATGGGGGTTTTTATGTCGCCTGATACCGTACAGATAAAGGAAGTGGTTATTTTCCCACGGAATTACAACCTGATGAGCGAAATAAAGCAACTACCGGTAGATGAAAGAATGCTTCAGAATGCACAACAAAATGTGGATATGGGTACCGTTCAGGGCTTAACACAATCGCCCAAAACGTATGATGCCGAAATGAATGCCCGCAATGCCATGCGAAATTATCAGATGAAAGCGGAATACAAGGGAATGAAAGTGAATCCGGAAAACAGCGTAGGAATCTCAATCTCAACCGGGACCATTACTCCTTCGAACTTCCTGTACGGGAAACCGATTCTTCATAAAGGTAAACTAAAGAATCAGGTTATTTCGACCAATGAAAAAGATGTAGTTATTGGCAGATACCAGGCGTACCTCGCCAAAAAATGGATGAAGTATGATGAGAGAAAAAAAGAAAAACAGGAAGAGGTAGCCCCATAATTAATCGCTTCCAAATTTAGTTGCATAAAAAACCGCCTGGATATCGGGCGGTTTTCTGTTTTTGGAAAACTTATTTTATCAACCTCTGACAAAAAGAGCCTTTACAATCAACCAGGTCATATTCGGATTTTCCTTCAGACGACGAGTTGAATAGTTAAACCATTGTACTCCGTAAGGTACGTAAACACGCATACGATGGCCTGCACTAATAATGCGGCTTCGTAAATCGGGTGTTACACCATACAGCATCTGAAACTCATACTTATCTTTGGGCGTTTTATACTTTTCCAATAACTCCAATGACCTATCGACCAAGTATTTATCATGCGTTGCGACACCAACATAAATCCCATTTTGCAACATATATTCCAGGTCTTCCAGGTAGTGATCGCGAACTTCCTGGTACTTTTTAAATGCCACTTCAGCCGGCTCAACATAAATTCCCTTACACAGCCTGAAATTTAAAGGAGCTTCCTCTGAATGCATATCCATCAATTCACGCACATCACTTAATGTACGCCGCATATAAGATTGGACAACCAGTCCCACGCGTGTAGGGAATTCTGCTTTCAAACGACGGAAAATTTCAACCTCCGCATCGGTACAGGTGGAATCTTCCATGTCAACGCGGATAAAGGAATCGCACTCATCCGCGACAGCGACGATTTCGCGGATATTCTGGTAACAACTCTCCTTATCGAGCAATAACCCGAACATCGATGGTTTTACCGAGAAATTACCATCAATCTTCTCGTCGGTAAATCGCTTGATTAGCTCGATATACTGTTTCTTATTCTCGGTGGCTTCTGATAATTCTTTAATGTATTCTCCCAGAATATCGACGGTCACCATGGTCTGTTCAGCATTCAGTTTTCTCGATTCGCGAAGCGCATCTTCAATATTTTCCCCGGCAATGTAGCGTTTGGAGAAAATCCAGACCAGTTTTTTGGGCATATAAGGCAAAACCCATGATATCATTTTATTGAACATAGTCGTAATAGTACTAGTTAGATATTTTTACCCTTCTTCATCGAGAGGTAAAAGTAGTAAACACAAAAAGCCGGATTTATGACGTTTATCAAGAGTAGAGGCTAATTTACTTAATGAATGATAAAAAAGTAGTTTTCTCCGCCAACAAATTTTAAGCCGCATCCTTTGTGCATTCCGCAATTCGGTTATATTTGTCATTCCTAATTCCATTCAAACAATCATCATTCGATTCATATGAAAAATAACTCTACATTCATTCATGTTATTTTGGCACTGGCGGTTATTGGCCTCTATGTATTATACTTTACAGGGAATAAAAAAGATCAGTCAAACCAAACGGGCACTAAAGATCAAGACACAAATGCCCCGGTTAAAGTGGCATTTGTGAAGTTGGATTCCGTGCTGGCGAATTACGACTTAGCGAAGAAATTAAACGACGATTTCAATAGAAAACAAGATTCTTACACGAAAGAGTATGGTCAAAAACGCATCGATTTCGAGAAACAGGCCAACGCTTTCCAGGAAAAACTGAAGCGGGGCGGTTTCCTCACACAGGAAAGGGCCATGCAGGAACGCAATCGCCTTATCGGCATGCAGCAGGAAATTCAAAAACTGGACAACGACCTTTCCGGCAAATTGCAATCCATGCAACAAAAAATCAATCAGCAAATAATTGACAGTATTTCCAATTATGTGAAGGTTTATAATGTTGATAAGAAATATGACCTGATTTTCAGCAATGCTAATTTACTGGAAGGTTCCGATCAGCATAACATTACCCGCGAAGTGACTTCTGAGCTGAACAAGCGTTACCACAGTTCGAAAAAGTAAGGCCCAATTACGATATAACTTAAAAGCCCTGCGAAACCAGGGCTTTTTTCGGCACGATGCATAGCTTCGATTCCTATCTGAAAAAACATGCCGGTTTCCCACCATTCATGAACGAAAAGCCGGAAGACAACCTCTCGTGTTGTGTGGTAATTCCGTGCTACCGCGAACCGGAATTATTCAGAACCCTCGAATCGTTGTTGTCGGCCACACCTCCTTCTCTCCCAACCGAAGTCATTGCGGTGGTTAACTCTCCCGAAGAGGCTCCTTCTGAAGCCTTGGAAGTTAACCAACAAACCCTCAATCAATTTCATTCCTGGAGGATGAATCTTCCTTCCGGGAAAGTCTCTTTTCACCTGATACATGTTTCGGAACTGAAAAAAAAATGGGCAGGTGCGGGCTGGGCGCGTAAAATTGGCATGGATGAGGCCATTCACCGATTCAACCTTGCGGGAAATGAAAACGGAATCATTGTTTCGCTGGACGCAGACTGCCGCGTATCGCCCAACTTCTTTGTGGCTATTGAGGAGGCGTTTCAAGGCTGCCAAAAATGCCAGCTCCTCACCATCGGATTCGAACACGACCTGCAGGAGCCAGGTCTGGATTCCGGCCTCCGCGAAGGAATTACCCGGTACGAATTATACATGCGTTACTACCGGCATGCCATGCAAATAACCGGCTATCCCAATGCGATTTATACAGTGGGCTCTGCTTTTTCTGTCCGTGCCGGAGCTTACGTAAAACAGGGAGGAATGAACCGCAAAAAGGCAGGCGAAGATTTCTATTTTCTACATAAAGTCGTCCAACTGGGAACCTTTGGCGAAATTAATGAACCACTGGTCTTTCCGGGAATCCGAACATCCGACCGGGTGCCGTTTGGAACCGGCCCAAAGCTGGCCCAGTTCCTTTCGGGTGAAGATTCTTTGGAGACTACTTATTCATTTCAGGCTTTCAGTGACCTGCGGCCGTTTTTCCGAAAAGTAAACAAACTTTACACCCTGAACGAACAACAACTTGCCGAAACAATTGAAGATTTCACCTTGCCTCTTCGTCAGTTTTTGCATCAATCAAAATCCATTGACGCGATTCTTGAACTACAGGCCAATTGTTCCAGCGAGACAACTTTTGTCAAGCGCTTCGTCCATCGCTTCAACGCCTTCTGGATTCTTAAATATCTCAATTTTGTACATGAGAAGGATTACTCCACGGAATCATTGTTGAAAGCCGCGCAGCAACTATTGCAGGCGAAGGGCATCGAAACTACAGCATCCTCCGATTATTCTACACTTCTTCAAATTTTCAGAAATATAGATTACCCGAATCATATTTGAACTATCTTTGCGGCAGAGAAAAGAGAAGTTATGGGATTAATAAAGGTAATTTTACTGGCTATTGCTCTTGTTTCCCTGGCAATCTTCGGATTAGCCATTCAAATTGTTCTTAAAAAGAATGGGAAATTTCCCGATACACATGTAGGCCACAACCGCGAAATGAAAAAACGCGGTATTGTTTGTGCCCAAACATTCGATCGGGTAGAGCAGGTCAAAGTAAAAAAAGAACAGAAGCTTAAAAATCTGAAACTCGCAAAGTAAGAAGATGCCCGCTTCGGGATAATCACACCGAAAATATCGGGTGGTTATTTTACCTTAATTTAAGACCTTTTTATCTTATTTATTACTACTTTTACAGCACAAAACGTTAATGCTATGTTGAAATTATTTTTACTTGTTTTGGGCATGATGAGCTTCGTATTTTTTGCTTTGGGATTGCGTTTTCTCAAAACAAAAAAAGAAGTCACCGACCCGACGCTTCGTGACCTGAGAACAGGTACCGGTTGCGGTTGTGGTGGCGGAAGCTGCGGCATCGGCACCGGTTCATCGTGCCATACCGATTTATAATAATCAACGACTTTAATCAATAAAGCCGGACTACTTATCGTAGTGCCGGCTTTTTTACGACCATTAAATTCTTCTGATTAGAAACGCGATTCTACGACGCCCCAATCCAAAACTTTCCAAAATTCTTCGATGTACGCAGGACGAAGATTCTGCTTATCAAGATAGTAAGCATGCTCCCACACATCGCAAGTCAACAACGGTGTTTTGCCATCGCGTAGCGGGTTGCCGGCATTGGCCGTCTGGAGGATTTCCAGTTTTCCGTCCGCATTTTTCACCAACCATGCCCAACCCGATCCGAAAAGAGTAGCAGCAGCATTGCTGAATTTCTCCTTGAAGTTATCCAATGAACCAAAATCACCCTCAATAGCTGATTTTAGCGCTCCTTCCGGTGCTGTTTTAGGTGAGCCCGAGAGTTGAAAAAAGTAGAAAGTGTGGTTCCAAACCTGTGCCCCGTTATTAAAAATGCCTCCGTCGCTCTTTTTAATAATTTCTTCCAGATCTGCTTTCTCAAAAGGGCTTCCCGGAATTAATCCGTTCAGTTTGGTTACATACCCCTGGTGATGTTTTCCGTAATGAAATTCAAGTGTTTTCTTACTGATGTGAGGTTCAAGCGCATCAAGCGCATAAGGCAACTTGGGTAGTTCGAATGCCATGATAAATCTATTTTAAAGGTTAATGATGATTTTGCAGTTAGAACGAACAGCAAGCTAAATTTGTTCGATCTTTTCTTGGCAAACTACCCTTAGGCAATTGAGAGGTCAGGAAATAAAATACTTGTAGTATACGCCTGCATTCAAGTATTTATGGGTACTCCTCTTCGGTCGAAATCCAAAGCTGTGGTCCTAAAATTGCCGTTCGTAAATAGGCGATAATACCTGGTGGATGGCTTGCTGGATAAAGCCGCCTACTACCGTGGACTTGCACCACTTAGCTATTTACCATGCACAGCACACCAAAAAAGGTAAAGAGTATCAACTCTTTACCTTCCGTATATCGTACTCGAAAATAATGTTCATTATCTCTTGTGACGCGGCTCGTCTGAGACAGAAAGTTTTTTACGACCTTTCGCGCGACGAGCTTTAAGAACTTTGCGACCGTTTACAGTCGACATTCTTTCACGGAAACCATGTTTGTTTTTCCTTTTCCTGTTATGCGGCTGAAATGTTCTTTTCATCTCTGCAAAATATTTTTACTGTTTAATATCCTTTTGTACTTCTTTGCCAATTCGGATTGCAAAATTAACTGTTTTTTTCTTTGTGCCAAACGAATTCAGCTTTTTATAGCTTTTTTTCAGGCATTAACCGGACTTGTGGATTATGATCAGGAGCTCATCCAATCGAAACGAAAAGCTGCCGATTGCCTTTACGCTCATGGCAACAAGCTAATGCAAAACAGTGGTAAGAAATCCATCCGCCAAGCTTATGACGAATTCACGAAAGTGAAAGATGAAAGAGGATACCGGCGATTACACCGACATTAACCAAAAATTGCCGATGCCCTTGAGCGCGGAATGAGGCGTGTTTTGGTACAGGCTATCACCAAAATATTGAGAAGTAACACGAGTAATATTTATAAACCGGAAAAATTACAGCGAAAGACAAAGCACTTTTTTGGTTTCGAAGAAAGGTTCGCTGAAAAAATCAGCAATCGGATAAATTTCCACATCCCGGCGGAATGGTTTAATTTCACCGGCAAAGTCACCACCCTTAAGATAAATGATTCCGTTGGGACGTGCGTTTTTTTGCTCTTTGGCAACGTTTTTCCGGACCATCGCCACGAACTTGGGGAAAGCAGTCACAGCACGGCTTACAACAAAGTCGAATGGTTCCTTTACCTGCTGTACCCTCATATGAACACCTTTTACATTCGTCAAGCCCAGCGCACCAGCCACCTCATTTACCACTTTTATTTTCTTCCCTATGGAATCGACCAACAGAAATTCCGTTTCCGGGAAAAAAATGGCTAAGGGAATTCCAGGGAAACCGCCGCCGGTTCCCACATCCATGATACGTGTCCCCGGTACAAACCGAATCACTTTCGCAATGGCCAACGAATGCAATACATGATGAACGGGTAGTTGATCGATATCCTTCCGGGAAATCACGTTGATTTTTTCGTTCCATTCGCGGTAAAGCGGTTCAAGACGGGCAAAACGGCCGTATTGCTCCGGTGTCAGATCGGGAAAATATGGTTGAATCATATCCATTGCCATGCTCATTTGCCCTTTTCGTCGGAACCCATTTCTGTCTTCTTCAACAGGTTAAACAACATTTCACGGGCACGAAAAAGCTGCACTTTTACAGTTCCAAGGGGCAAATTTAATTCTTTTGCTATTTCATCGTACGAATACTCCTTGAAATATCGGAGCTCAACCAACATACGATAACGGGGCTTCAACCGGCCCACCATCCGGCGAAGAATGTTGGCCCGCTGCTGGCGAATATATTTTTCTTCCGGCGAAAGCGTTTCTGATTTAAAATTGGAATTGTATTCCGAATCGTTGCGGTCGGTATCCGGATTCTCCAGCGGAACGGTATTGGTCCTTCGCTTGCGCAGAAAATCAATACCGTTATTCGAGGCGATGCGGAACAACCAGGTACTAAAAGCAAATTTGGGCGAATATTGATGAAGGTTGGTAAAAGCCTTTCCAAAAGCTTCGATGGTCAAGTCCTCGGCATCGGCCCGGTTATTAACCATCTTTAGCAACATAAAATAAATAGCATCTTTATAGCGGTTCATCAGCCGCGCAAAAGCATGCCCGTCCCCTTCCCTTGCCAGCCTTACCAGCTCAAGGTCCCTCCGCGCATTCTCAGATAAATTGGGGTTTATTTCCATTTCTTCCTCTCCGCCGCAATGTGCTGTCTCCAACTCATCCAACCATTAATTAGCGGCAGGCAGGTCCTATACAAAAAGCTTCGAAAAACTAATCCTTTGTCACCCAACTGTTTCGAGGCAGCTATCATTAACAGGAATTCCACAAAAAACCGGAATGCCCAAATGCCCAGAATCCAAAACCGATAAGGCGATATAACCATAAGAACCAGCAAGGCAACATCTGTCAGAATCCTGCTTACCGTATCAAGCGATAAATATAAACGCTGAGATACAGAAAATTTTCTTCTTAATAACAAATGTTTCTTTTTTAAGTTCATCCAGTCGTAGTACATCAACGGACCGGAAATACCCACGGAAGTAGCCGAATCAAAGGCAATAACAGAATTGTTTTTCCGCGATAATTTGTTGACAAACATTTCGTTTTCACCGAAAGGGGTATCCAGTTGGGCAGCAAAACCCCTTTTTTCAAGGAAGTACTTCCGGCGATAAGCCAGGTTAATGTTCGAAATAGGCATTGGTAACCCGAAAAACCAGGCCGGACCATAACGAAGCATCAACGTAAAGTTTTCAATACGTGTCCACGATTTTCCATAACCGGAAGTATGCGAGTAATTAACGTATCCGAACACAATGTCTTTCCCCGGTTCCAAATAAGCTGAATAGGCATCGAGCCAACCCGGGCCGGGCACCACGACCTGTGGATCGAGGAAAATTAACCAATCGTTGGTGGCAGCCCGGATGCCAACGGTTAACGCAAGTGCATTGGCAAAATCCGTTTCCTGTTTGACAATGGTTGTTTTCAAATGTGGATACTTGTGTTTCATTACCCTCAGTACACTATCCGTGTGATCGGTTGAGCAATCATCGACCACTACAACCTCATAATCCGGGTAATTTTGCTCAAGCAACAACGCAAGGCCCTCTCTCAGTTCTTCGGCATAATTCCGCGAGGTAATAATTATTGAAACAGAAGGTTTCCCGGTTGAGACCCCTGGCTTCTTTCGGAAAATAAGCGAGGTGAGCGAAATCAGATAAACCAACTGAATAAGCGTTCCCATTGCAAAAACAGCCATTCCGATAAGTTCAACCAAACTAAATGTAAGAGTATCTGTCAGCATTATTCTATTGGATTTCTGAGTCTCTCAAAAATATATAATGACGGAGTATAATACCTACATATCGTTAATTTTTTTTCACATATCGCGATCATAAGCTCTCCGGGGATATTACACCATAATAACTATCTTTGTGCGTCAAAATTTTGGTAATGAAATTCGAACTACAATATACACTGCAGGGCACCAAGGCCCGTGCAGGAAAACTTCAGACTGCTCATGGTGAAATTGAAACACCAATTTTTATGCCTGTCGGGACGGTGGGCTCTGTAAAAGGTGTCCATTTTCGTGATTTAAAAGAGGATGTAAAAGCCCAGATTATCCTGGGAAACACCTACCATTTATACCTTCGTCCGGGTATGGACACCATTGAGCAGGCAGGAGGTTTGCATAAATTCAACGGCTGGGATGGCCCGATCCTCACCGACAGCGGCGGTTTCCAGGTTTTCTCGTTGGGCGATATCCGCAAATTGTCGGAAGAAGGAGCCAAATTTCAATCGCATATCGATGGTTCGCAACATATGTTTACTCCCGAAAAAGTCATCGATATTCAGCGAATCATTGGAGCCGATATCATCATGGCTTTCGATGAATGCCCTCCAGGCGATTCGAATTTCGATTACGCAAAAAAATCACTGGAACTGACCCAGCGCTGGCTGGAACGTTGCGTCAAACGCTTCGATGAAACGGGACCGAAGTATGGTTACGACCAAACGCTCTTCCCCATCGTTCAGGGCGGCGTTTATCCGGAACTGAGAAGGAAAGCAGCTGAGCACGTCACCTCTTTCGAACGCGACGGTTATGCCATTGGCGGTCTTTCGGTGGGAGAAAAAGAGGAAGATATGTATTCGACCATTGAGGTGGTGAACGAAATTCTTCCGGAAGATAAACCCCGTTACCTGATGGGTGTAGGAACTCCTATCAATATTTTGAAAGCCATCGACAGAGGTGTAGATATGTTTGACTGTGTGATGCCCACCCGAAACGGCCGTAACGGGATGCTGTTTACCAGCGAAGGCATTATCAATATCAAGAATAAAAAGTGGGAGAACGATTTTTCTCCTGTCGACCCGAATGGCACTTCGTTTGTTGATCATCATTATACCCGTGCTTACTTGCGCCATTTGTTCCGGTCGAAAGAAATGCTGGGAGCGCAAATCGGAAGTCTCCACAACCTGGCCTTTTATTTATGGCTGGTTAGTGAAGCCCGGGAGCAGATCAAGGCAGGAACTTTCAACCAATGGAAGAATGTTATGATTGAAAAACTGGGACGCCGTCTATAGTTTCAAATAAATTCGCCGAAAATTACGCTTATTCGCATGCTGCTGTCAAAACCATTTCTGAAAAAGATTGACATATACATCATCAAAAAGTTTCTGGGAACCTTTTTCCTGGCTATCGCCCTGATTATTGGTATCTCGATTGTTTTTGACATTTCCGAGCACATCGACGAATTTATCAGTCGCCATGCTCCGCTGCAGGCCATTATTTTTGATTTTTACCTGAACTTCATCCCTTATTTCGCCAATCTGTTTAGTAGTCTGTTCACCTTTATTGCGGTAATTTATTTTACCTCGAAGATGGCCTACAACTCCGAAATTATTGCCATCCTCGCCAGTGGCGTGACATACAAACGACTAATGCGCCCCTATATGATCGGTGCCGGAATTATTGCGACGATGTCGTGGGTGCTGGGAAATTTTGTCATCCCGCCGGCCAATACCATTCGTATCAACTTTACCAACACGTATCTCAAAGGTGAGTATAACAATAATGACCGGAACATCCACCGACAACTGGAACCCGGCCTGTATATCTACATGCGTAACTACAACAACAAAAACGACGTTGGGTACAAATTTTCTATCGAAAAATTCAAAGATCACAAACTTGAATCAAAGCTGATTTCGGACTACGTAAAATGGGACCGCGACAAAAAGAAATGGGTGATTCATAATTACTACATACGCGATCTAAGTGGTCCGGACGAAAAAATTACCTCCGGTGCTGTAATCGATACCACCCTTCGGATGAAGCCGGAAGATTTTGACCGCCAAAAGAACCTCGAAGAAACCAT
This sequence comes from Prolixibacter sp. SD074, assembly GCF_009617895.1. NCBI lineage: Bacteria > Pseudomonadati > Bacteroidota > Bacteroidia > Marinilabiliales > Prolixibacteraceae > Prolixibacter > Prolixibacter sp. SD074. The sequence goes on along the minus strand of NZ_BLAW01000001.1, from coordinate 3,683,281 downwards.
GAACTACTGGGAGCTGAACCATTACATCGAGGATTTGAAATTGCGCGGCGTAGACAATGTGGTGCAGTACGAGATCGAAAAACACAAACGAACTTCAGGTCCTTTTTCCACATTTATTCTTTCGATCATCGGTGCCGCACTGGCTTCGCGTAAAATCAGGGGAGGAATGGGCCTTCACCTGGGTATCGGGCTGTTACTCAGCTTCTCCTTTATCATGTTCCTACAAGTATCGACAGTTTTTGCCACAAAGGGAGGGATGGATCCCTTACTGGCAGTTTGGATACCCAACTTCCTGTATGCCATTATAGCTATCTTTTTATACCGGTGGGCCTCCAAATAATCGACCATTAAATACTGTTATTCAATTTTTTGATATCTAAATAGATAGAGATATCATTTAATGCCGGGGCATGCTCTTTCCCGGCATTTTTTTTATAATTTTGGCCCCTGAAGTAGACAAACTTTATAGGTGATCGGCCTGATTTTTCAGGAAGATCTTGAATTTAAATCGTAACCTATGTCATTAAAAAGAAACATCCTGGACCTCCGTAAACGTAAGCAGGAGGTACAGTTGGGGGGTGGTGAAAAAGCCATCGAAAAACAAGTGGCCATGGGTAAAAAGACGGCCCGTGAGAGAATCATGTCTATTCTTGACGAAGATTCTTTCCACGAGTACGATCTTTTTGTAGAGCACACAGCTCGTGATTTCGACATGGACAAAAAGGTGTTGCACGGCGACGGTGTTATCATCGGGACAGGTACCATTTACAATCAACCTGTTTGTATCTATGCACAGGACTTCACCGTAGCCGGTGGTTCGCTCGGTTTGATGCATGCCCGCAAAATCACCAAAATCATGGACCACGCCCTGAAAATGCGCGTTCCGCTTATCGGTATTAACGATTCCGGTGGGGCCCGCATCCAGGAAGGTGTTAATTCCCTAGCTGGTTATGGTGAAATTTTCTACCGGAACACCAAAGCTTCCGGTGTTATTCCGCAGATTTCAGTTATCCTCGGCCCCTGTGCCGGCGGGGCCGTTTATTCTCCCGCTTTAACCGATTTCGTTTTCGTAGTGGAAAATATCTCCAAGATGTTTATCACCGGACCAAATGTTATTAAAACCGTACTGGGCGAAGAAATTAGTATGGAAGAACTGGGTGGAGCCCGCGTACACAGCGAGATTACCGGTAATGCCCATTTCTACGCCGAAAGCGAGGACGAATGTTTTGATCAGATCAAGAGTCTTATTTCATTTATTCCATGGAATAATACCCAAAAAGCACGCAAATTTCCACCGCAGGAACCAACCTCTTCTCTCAATATTGAAGAGATTGTTCCTTCAGACCCGCGTCGTCCATACGACATCCGCGACATTATTCGCGCGGTGACCGACAGCAGCGAGTTCTTCGAAATTATGGAGTACTTTGCCAGGAACATCGTTATCGGCTTTGGACGCCTAAAGGGCGACACGGTCGGTTTTGTGGCAAACCAGCCTAAATACCTGGCCGGTGTGCTCGATTGCGACAGCTCGGATAAAGCAGCTCGTTTCATCCGTTATTGCGACGCGTTCAACATCCCGATTGTGACCCTCGAGGATATGCCGGGTTACCTGCCTGGCGTTGACCAGGAACATGCCGGTGTGATTCGCCACGGAGCCAAATTGCTGTATGCTTACAGCGAAGCAACCGTACCGAAAATCACCGTTATTCTGCGCAAAGCATACGGTGGAGGATATATTGCCATGAACTCGCGCCACCTGGGTGCTGACTTTGTATTTGCATGGCCTACCGCCGAAATCGCTGTGATGGGACCGGAAGGTGCTGCCAACATTGTCTTCCGTAAGGAGATTGCTGAAGCAGAAAATCCGGATGAAGTCCGGAAACAGAAAATTGAGGAATACAAAGAGAAATTTGCCAACCCGTATGTAGCCGCTGCGAAAGGATACATTGACGAGGTAATTGAACCGGCTGAAACCCGCTCCCTGTTGATTCACTCGCTGACGCTGTCGGACAACAAAGTGGATGCCCGCCCGGCGAAAAAACACGGTATCCCTCCGTTCTAAATCAAGACTTTCTGTTAACCAAATCCTTTCAAAATGGAAGAAAGTACACCAAAATACCAAACCTTTGTAGTGAACAGCGCCAAATACAAAACACTGTATACAAAGAAGTTTGAAATGCGAAAAAAATGGGAACGTCCTGATATGAATGAGGTTCGTTCCTATATTCCGGGTACCGTTCTGAAACTGATGGTCAAACCAGGCCAGAAAGTGAAAGAGGGCGAATGCCTGCTAATTCTTGAAGCCATGAAAATGGAGAACAAGATTGAAATGCCCTTCGATGGAAAAATCAAAGAGGTCCACGTCAAAGAAGGCATCAGAATTCCGAAAGATGTACTGATGATCACTATCGAATAAACAACAAAAGCTGCCTCATCCCGGGGCAGCTTTTGTTATCTTTTCCCTGTTTTTTCCGAGAGGGAAAGAGTAAATTCTTCCTGAAAAAGATTAAAAGATCTCCGACCAGATGAAACTGCCTTCCGGGAAATCGCTGTCGCGCCAAATCGGTTCGTTGCGGAAAAGACCGAAAACAGACGAGCCACTTCCCGACATGGAAACATAAACTGCTCCCCGCTCAATCAGTTTCTCTTTGATGGCTTTAATTTCGGGAAACCGTTGAAAAATTCCCGTCTCGAAATCATTGACGACATTCCCCTGCCAGTTATTTACCGACAACCGAATGGCTTCTTTTAATCCCACATTTGGCTTCCCTGGCAGAACACCGGCATATGCTTCTTTAGTACCCACCACAACCGGCGGTTTTACCAGCAACAGATGCCATCCGGCCAAACTTAGCGGAAGTGGTTCAAGCTTCTCCCCGGCTCCGGACGCAAATAAGGGTGTATTTTTGAGGAAAAATGCGCAATCGGCACCCAGCCTTGCAGCGGAAGATAAAAGCTTTTGTTCGGGGATGTTCAGGCCAAAAAAGTCATTTAGCCCCTTCAACATAAAAGCGGCATCAGAAGAACCACCGCCCAAACCAGCCCCAAATGGAATAACCTTATGCAAATGAATGTCTACTCCGGGCAGCGTATAATCAGCAGCCAGCATTCGGTATGCTTTTACCACCAGGTTATCTTCCGGTCTTCCACCTACCTCGATTCCACTATTGCTGAAACGCACTTCCCCCGTCCGGTTTTCAATGAATTCCAGACCGTCCCGTAACTTCAGCGGATAGAAAACAGTTTCCAGCTCATGGTAACCGTCATCCCGCTTTCGCAGAATATGCAGGCCAATGTTAATTTTGGCGTTAGGAAATACAATCATCGGTTGGTAAAATAAAGAGGGTGTCCGAAAAGTCCAAAGAGCATTTTCAGAACTATCAAATTGTAAGTACAGCTTAAGTTATTTACCCCTTAATTAAATACAGCCTGAAGGGGGACTTTTAGCCTCACCTTTAAGGAGTCCCGATGGACACCGGGAGGAGGGGTAAATCCAGGATTGCTTTCAATTTGAAAGTTAACACTGTTTCAATTCAACTTTTCGGACGCCCTCTTCATGAGGTTATTTGTCCATATAACTTTCCAGTGGTTCACAAGTACAAATCAGGTTCCGATCACCATAGGCATCATCAACGCGGCTGACGGGTACCCAGAATTTGTTATCACGGAGCCAACCGAGCGCATAGGCTGCTTTTTCGCGGGAGTAACTGTGCTTCCAGTCGTCAGTCATCAAAACTTCGGCTGTATGCGGTGCATTCTTCAGAACGTTATCATTCGCATCGGCTTTGCCTTCTTCAATCTCTTTAATCTCGCTGAAGATGCTGTTCATGGCTTCCACAAACCGGTCGAGCTCTTCTTTCGATTCACTTTCGGTTGGCTCCACCATCAGTGTTCCGTGTACCGGGAATGAAAGAGTCGGAGCATGAAAACCGTAATCCATCAATCGCTTGGCAATATCGGCTTCGGTTACACCAGCCGAAGCTTTCAGGTGACGGCATTCCAAAATCATCTCGTGTGCTACCCGTCCTTTCTCCCCGGTATAGAGAATACCGTAATTATCCTTCAACAACGAAGCAATATAGTTGGCGTTGAGAATAGCAATCCGGGATGCTTGCGTTAAACCATCGGCCCCCAGCATTTTGATGTATCCGTAGGTAATGGGCAATACCGAAGCACTTCCCCACGGAGCGGCTGATACAGCGTGTAAGCCCACGTGCCCGTTATTCATTACCGGATGCGAAGGAAGAAATTCCACCAGGTGTTTTGCCACGCCAATCGGGCCAACACCCGGGCCACCTCCGCCGTGCGGTATGGCAAATGTTTTATGCAGGTTCAGGTGACAAATATCGGCTCCAATTCGCTTCGGATTCGTCAGTCCCACCTGTGCATTCATATTGGCACCATCCATGTACACCTGGCCACCATTTTTGTGAATGACGCCGCACATTTCGACGATAGCCGATTCGAACACTCCGTGCGTTGACGGGTAAGTAACCATGAAGGCCGACAAGTTATCCTTGTGTTCTTCGGCTTTCGCCCGAAGCGCACCAACATCAATATTTCCGCGTTCGTCGCAAGGTACGACCACCACTTTCATGCCGGCCATAACAGCACTGGCCGGGTTAGTCCCGTGTGCCGATGAAGGAATCAAAACGACATTCCGGTTTCCTTCGCCACGGCTTTTGTGGTATTCCCGGATCACCATCAAACCGGTGTATTCGCCTGCAGCTCCTGAATTAGGCATAAGGGAAATATCGTCGAAGCCGGTAATTTCGGCCAAATCGCGACGCAGTTCTTCCATCATTTCGTGGTAACCCATGGCCTGATTTTTCGGCACAAAAGGATGAATTCCACTGAACTCAATCCAACTGAGCGGAATCATCTCGGTAGCAGCGTTCAGCTTCATGGTGCACGATCCCAACGAAATCATTGAATGCACCAACGAAATATCTTTTTTCTCCAACCGCTTGATGTAACGGGCCATTTCGGTCTCGGAGCGGTACTTATTGAAAACCTCCTGGGTCAGATACGCTGATTTGCGGCCGTATCTTTTGTCGATGATGGAGTTCTCCGGAATCTCAGAGATGACCGGAATACGTTTGTTGGCCGCTTTCGCAAATACTTCCAGAATCCAGTTGATGTCTTCCAGGTTCGTCGTCTCGTCGATGCTGAGCCCTACCTCACCCGTTTCGAAGTAGCGGAAGTTCATTTCCAAATCGAGTGACAGCCACTCAATATCCTCTTTCTTTACGTGGCGTGGTAACGAAATACGGATGGTATCGAAGAAATTGGCATTCTCTTGCCTGTAGCCGAGTTTTGTAATCTCGTCGCCCAATAAAACACCAATGCTATGTACCCTGTCAGCAATTCCCTGGATACCTTCCGGCCCGTGATAAACGGCATACATTCCGGACATGGTAGCCAGAAGCGCCTGAGCTGTACAAATATTGGAGGTTGCCCGTTCGCGTTTGATATGCTGCTCGCGGGTTTGTAATGCCATGCGCAGTGCCGGTTTCCCCGTGGCATCTTTTGTCACACCGATGATTCGACCGGGCATAAAGCGTTTGTCGTCTTCCCTGATAGCAAAGAATGCAGCAGAAGGGCCGCCATATCCCATCGGTACCCCGAAACGCTGAGCAGAACCGAAAACCACATCAGCGCCCCATTCTCCCGGAGGGATAATAAGCGCCAGTGCCAGCAAATCGGTCGCTACCGAAATCTTACAATCGTTATCGTGCAGACGACTGGTGAAGTTGCTATAATCTTCTACCTCACCTTTCAGGTTGGGATACTGGACTATTGCGCCAAACCAGTTTTCTTCAATCTTGTCGCGCGAAAAATCACCTGCCTTCAACTCAATTCCCAACGGTTCGGCACGGGTTTGCAACACGTCAAGCGTCTGCGGCCAAACGTTCTCATCCACGAAACAAACATTCGCCCCGGCTTTCTGTTTTCCGCGACTGCGGGTCGCATACATTAGCGACATCGCTTCGGCTGCAGCGGTGGCTTCATCGAGCAATGAAGCATTGGCCAGGTCCATAGCAGTCATTTCGCAAACCATGGTCTGGAAATTCAGCAATGCCTCCAAACGTCCCTGGGAAACTTCCGCCTGGTAAGGCGTGTAGGAAGTATACCACACCGGGTTTTCGAGAATATTACGCTGAATAACTGCGGGGGTGATGGTGTCATAATACCCCATACCAATGTAAGTATTGAAGACCTTATTTTTGGCAGCCAGTTTCCTGATTTGTTTGAAATAGGTCCGTTCGGTTAAACCATTGGGTAAATTCAGTGGTTTTTCCAAACGAATATTGGACGGAACCGTCTGATCAATCAGTTCGTCCATTGATTTTACGCCGATAACCCGCTGCATTTCTTCTAAGTCACGCTCCCGGGGGCCTATATGGCGGTTGACAAATTTATCGATTGCCATCGCTAGTCATTTTAGTTTATTATATGCCGACACAATTTTAAGGTCTTCTGCAATAGGAAAACATGATATTTTTCCTTTATCCAAACCGTTTTACTGAAGAAACGGATTATTCTTTATTTCGTCTCCGATTGTGGTCTCCGGGCCATGGCCGGAAAATACTTTGGTTGCCGGATCCAAGACGATTAATTTGGATTTTATCCCATTGATTAACGATTCGTGATCGCCTCCGGGTAAATCAGTTCGTCCGATGGAACCATAAAAAAGGATATCACCTGCGATCAACACTTTTTCTTTCGCATTGTGGAAAGCGACACCGCCAGGAGAATGTCCGGGAACATGAATTACTTTCAAAGTCGAATTTCCGAACGTGATTTCATCACCTTCGTTAAAGAATTTCCCCGGCTTCGGAGGTTGGTGCATCGCAATGCCAAACATTCCTCCTTGCTCTTTTGCATTCGAAACCAACGCATCATCACCCTGATGCATTTCCACTTCCAAATCCCACTTCCGTGCAGCGAAACCGTTACCAATCACATGATCGAAATGGCCATGAGTATTCAGCAGTTTGACCGGTTTTAATCCCTTTTCTTCAATAAAACCAGCCAGCGCTTCTTCTTCCGAAGGATTTGAGCACCCTGCATCGATTATGGCACACTCGCCTGTTTCATCCCATATCACGTAAGTATTTACTGCTACCGGATTAAATGTAAACTTTCGAATTTCCATCATAGCGTTCTTGTATTATTCTGATTTTCCGCCAACAAGCGGGACAAAAATAAAACCACCTCTATCTTCTGTTCGATATTCCGTTTCCGACTCCCTGATAACCAGCTTCATTTCCTGCCGGTGTTGCGGGCCTACCGGAATTACCAAACGTCCGCCTACCTTCAATTGTTCCAGAAGTGATCCGGGAATGTAAAGCGCTCCGGCCGTGACAATTATTTTATCAAAAGGTCCGTATGTAGGAAGACCTGCATAACCGTCTCCGTGAAAGAACATCGGTTCATAACCAATGGATGGCAATAATGCCCTTGCCTTATCGTATAGTTCACGATGACGTTCGATGGTAAAAACGGTGGCGCCCATTTCACAAAGTACCGCAGACTGATAACCTGAACCTGTTCCAACTTCCAGTACTTTGTCAAACTTTTTTACTTCGAGCAGTTGGGTCTGAAAAGCAACGGTGTAAGGTTGAGAGATCGTTTGTCCTTGCCCAATCGGGAAGGCTTTATCCCGGTAGGCAAACTGAACAAAGCTACTATCCATAAAAAGATGACGGGGCACCTTCCCAATGGCTTCCAGTACATTTTCATCCGTTATCCCTTTCGCCTGAATCTCGCTAACCAGCTTTCGCCGCAGGCCACGATGTCGGTAGTTATCTTCCAATCGCCGTTCATTTTTCTATTTCGCCAACAAAAATACCTTTCAATTGTGGGTTTTTCAACAAAAATGGTTGATAAATAAGCAAGTTAATAGATTCTTCTGTACACTTAGCCTATGTACATTTGTGTATATGCTTAAACCCGGAATCATTTTACCTCCCCGCCCAAAATATGACCTTATCGGGAAATTGCCTGGTAAAGGGAAATTGCACTGGTATGTTTTTAATAATCATAAAAAGTGGAATTTAACCGCACATGCACATTTTAGCATTTATGAAAGCGGTGTTATTCCATTGATTTCGGATATCCTGTTTGTTCTCGACCGGGATTTTTGCCGTTTTGAGTATTTAACGTTGGCTATCCGGAATTCGTGCCATCTATTTATCGACACGGTTAAGCTGCTCTCAATATCACAACAAGAGCAATTAATCGAACTGGCGCACGAAGCAGGTACGCAGATTGCCGTAAGGGCCGACCAACTATATGAACCCTTGACACGGCAATTACTTCAAGCAAACCAGTATCCGCGCATTGTGAAGGGTGAACATGCATCGACAAAATTCCAGGGAGATTTATTTGATCACATTACCGGATTCTTCCGGATTCTTCTAAAACTAAATCGAACAGAAATAACAGAAACGGCAGTGGCCGGCGGTAGTTTTTTATCTGATGCTACTGATTTCATCGATATCCATCTGGATTTTGCTGACGGAATGGTTGCCTCACTCTCTTTCAGCAGTCTAAACACTTCTGATTCATCCCGCTTATTCATATACCGGAATGGTGGCCTGCTGGATGTCAACTTTAGGGCAAACAGGCTGACGCTAATACCGGAAAATAGGACCATCCCATTTTCCGAAACAGCTGTTCATGAAACCCTGATTCGCCAGATGGATGACTTCCTGTTAAGCGTCAATAACCTGGAGTATTCTATTCATTCACTGGAAGATGAGAAAGAAGTTTTTCTTTTGGTGAACCGAATAAAAGAGCAACTTCGGGTAAAATCCATTTCCATCTAACCAAATTTTGTATTCATTTGTATAAGTTTTTTAAAAGCCCGGGCGTTTTGTAAATCATAAAGCGCCAATTTTAAACGGGATCAATAAAACCTAACCTCGTCGTTCAGATGAAAAGGAGAGCTTTCCTGATTAGTTACCTTGTTTCAGATTATTTAGCCGCTATGTGCGCCTGGATACTATTTTATCTGTACCGAAAACATTATGCTGAAGCTTTGATTTTTGGACACAACCATACCATCGAATTTACGCAGCAGTTTTATCTCGGTATAGTACTGATTCCGCTCTTTTGGCTTAGCTTGTACGCGATTTCCGGATTTTACAATGATGTTCTTCGAAAGTCACGCTTGCTGGAGTTGGGACAAACGATTTTCTCGGCCGTGCTGGGTTCGCTTTTTATCTTCTTCATGTTCCTTCTCGATGACTATATTCCTGACTACACATACTACGACAAACATGCATTGGCCCTACTGGTTTTTCAGTTCGTTTTAACCTACATACCCCGTCTGGCCATTTCATCCATCATGGTTCATCAGTTCAAAACGGGGCGAATTGGATTCCCCACTCTGATTATCGGGACGAATGAAATGGCTGTTCACATTACCCAGGAGTTGGAAACGCAGGCGGTGCCTACCGGGAATAAAGTGATTGGATATGTTGCATTAGATGAGTGTGAGAAAGAAACGGAAGTTCCCCACCAACAAGTGTTGGGGCAATTAAATGATATACCTGGGATCATCAACAAGTACAATGTTGAAGAGGTAATTATTGCCTCTGAATCATCGGATCATAAAAAGCTGAACGACATTATTAACCGACTGGCCGGGCGGAACATCATCATACGCGGTATCCCCGATATTTATGCCATCCTTTCGGGTGCTGTAAAAATGACCACCGTCTATTCAAGCCCGCTAATTCAGATTTCAAACGGCATCATGCCGGCATGGCAACAAAACATCAAGCGACTGCTTGACATATTTATTTCAATTATGGGCCTGATTATTTTGTCCCCTCTCTCCTTCGTTTGCATTATTGGCGTGCGGCTGTCTTCACCCGGCCCCATTCTTTATCGGCAAGTTCGTATCGGACGTTACGGAAAACCGTTTACCATGTACAAATTCAGAAGCATGTACAATGATGCTGAAAAAAATGGTCCCGATTTGTCCAGCCAAAACGACCAGCGTATTACCCCATTCGGACGGTTTCTCCGGAAATCGCATTCCGATGAAATACCACAATTCATCAATGTGCTGAAAGGTGAAATGTCAGTGGTCGGGCCCCGGCCTGAGCGGGCTTTTTATATTGAAAAAATTGAAAAAGCTGCACCCCATTACCGGCATTTGCTCCGAATTCGCCCGGGAATTACCAGTTGGGGACAAGTAAAATATGGTTATGCCGAAAATGTGACACAGATGATTGAAAGGCTTCAGTATGACCTCATCTATCTTCGAAATATGAGTTTGTATGTGGATTTTAAAATCATCATCTACACGGCGATCAACATCCTGCAGGGACGAGGAAAATAAAACAACAATTAGGCACCAAGGGAAAACTTCTGAATAGGACGGTAAAACGGACCTGCTGGTTTTAGGATACTTTCGTAGAAAACCGTCTCTTTTATCATCATACGTTGGAACGTTACCTCACGGTAATCTTCAAGTTTCTTTTTTAAATTATCAGCTTCTTTGAGCCATTTAACACGCCCCAATGTCAAATGCGGACGGAATATCCTGTCTTCACTTTCAAAACCTACACTCTGAACCAATGATTCAACTTCACGGGCAAGCCCGGATAACGCTTCGTTTTCTTCGAATCCAATCCAAAAGATTTTAGGATTTTGCACTGAACCAAACTTTCCGGATCCTTTCATCTCAATTTCAAAAGGTTTATACCGGTTGAATAAACCTGGCGCTTCATTCAAAATTTGTCCAATTTGTTCCTTCGTAGTGCTTCCTAAAAACCGCAATGTCAGGTGCATGGTAGCCGGATTTACCCAGTTAATGTGGCTACGCCCTAATTCTCGCTGCAATTCGTGAATAAATGCTAGCAGCTTCTCTTCCGGTTTGATATTTACGGCAATGAAAGTGCGTTTGCTCATATTGCCCCCTGATCGATTTGCTGTACAATATTTTCAATCATCCAGTCTTCACCGTAAGGGTTGTAACGGACCTTTAAATCGTTTCCAAACAGACGGGCAACCGTTTGCCAGAAGAACGCTGTAAACCCGCCCCGGAACTCCTTGATAATCGCATACGACGAATGCCCGGTTTCCCGGTCAATCAACTTCATTAGCACTCTTCCTTCAGAGATTTTCATGTGCTTTATCTCGTCGCCATATTCATTCATCAAGTCTTCCTGTATCTGTTTGATATACTTTTTACGCTGCCGTTCCGTCTTCAGCGTCAAATAAACTTTGTTGTATTCCTCCAGTTTTTTTGCAGCTAATTTGGCCATTGGGTACACCTTATTAACAATCGATACAAGCCGGGAATAACGGCGTTGCTTCCTCCGGTAATACCTTCGGCTATGGGGCTTTACCTGAATAGGCTGAAGTTCGACATGAGGAATGGAATCGCCCCTCCCGGCCAGTGAATCAGGTAATTCAGGAGGAATAAGAACCACCTGCCCACCTGCTGATACCGCAAGGAATAAAAAAAACAAAATGTATACCCACTTTTTCAACTCATCCTCCTTCTTTACCGTATAAAAATAACAATTGACAAAAGAAAATGATACAATAAAAGACATTGCTAAACATATCTCCCGCAAAATTCAGTCCACCCATATTTAACTATATTTGCCTCACATTAACACAAATGACACAACAACATTATTATAGCATCAATGAAAAAGTTTAATGTAAATGTCAGATCTGAAATCGGACAATTAGAGGGAGTTATTTTACATACTCCCGGGCAGGAAGTGGAGAATATGACGCCTCAAAATGCTGAGCGTGCCCTTTATAGTGACATACTTAATCTGTCAGTTGCCAGGCAGGAATATACCCAGTTAAAAGGTGTTTTGGAGAAAGTTGCCAATACCTTTGAAGTTAAAGATTTACTAACGCAAACCCTCCAGGATTCGCATGCAAAAGAGCGCATTATCAACCGCATCTGCGAACGTGAAGAAGCCTTTTGCGAAATAAGTGCCCTACACGATCTCCCTGAAGATGAATTAGCGCGACAATTGATCGAAGGCTCCATTTTAAAGCGTGATAACCTCACAAAATTCCTGAGTAAAGAGCGTTTTGCCCTCCGTCCTTTACACAACATCTTATTCACACGCGATGCCTCTATGACGGTGTATGATGAGGTGTTGATAGGGAAAATGGCCAGGCCGGTACGCGACCGGGAGGCACTGATTATGGCGGCTATTTTTAAAGACCATCCTATATTTGGGGTCAAAACCATTGATCCGATGATACCCATTAAAAACATACCGTCAAGCCAACATACAAGCATTGAAGGAGGCGATGTGGAAATCGCGCGCGATGATGTCATCCTGATTGGGACAGGCGTTCGCACGACTTCACAGGGAATTGATTACCTGATTGAATCTATCAAAGAGAAGAAAGCACCTACGAAACACATTATTGTACAGGAATTGCCGCATACACCTGAATCGTTCATCCACCTCGATATGACCTTTACCTTCCTGAACAAGGATGAAGTAATGATTTATGCTCCGTTGATTCTGGGAAACAATAAATACCAGACCATTCACATTACCATTGATAACGGCGAGGTAACCAGTATCAAACTCCGAGAAGATCTGCTACAAGCCCTGAAAGAAGTGGGTATGGATATGAGACCGATCCAGTGTGGAGGGACCAAAGACGACTGGACCATGGAACGCGAACAATGGCACAGTGGAGCGAACTTTTTCTCTATTGCTCCTGGAAAAGTAATTGGTTACGAAAGAAATAATTATACCATTGAGGAAATGAGTAAAAATGGTTACGACATTATTAAGGCTCAGGACATTATTGAAAACAAGGCCGATATTCGTGCGTCGAAGAAAGCCGTTATTACCATCGCCGGATCAGAACTTAGCCGGGGAGGTGGAGGCGCCCGCTGTATGACGATGCCAATAGGACGGAAAAAAGTAGATTGGTAGATGACAAGAAAACTGAAAACCAGCGAACTGGAAAGATTATCCATCAATGAATTTAAAGAGGCGGAAAAACTCCCGGTAACTGTTGTTTTAGACAATATCAGAAGCGGGAACAATGTTGGATCGGTATTCCGTACATCGGATGCCCTTCGCATCGAAAAAATCATCCTGTGTGGAATTACAGCTACTCCGCCCAACAAGGAAATTCATAAAACAGCTATCGGTGCAGAAAAATCAATTGATTGGGAGTACTGCAAAGGCACCGACGAAGTAGTCAAAAAACTAAGAAGCGAAGGATACAAAATTGTGGGAGTAGAGCAAGTAGCCAATAGCACCTTACTAACTGACTTCAATGCCACTAAAGAAGATAAAGTTGCCTTGATTTTCGGTAATGAAGTGAAAGGTGTGCAACAAAGAATTATCGATCTCTGTGATGAAAACATAGAAATCCCACAATACGGAACCAAACACTCATTCAATATTTCAGTGAGTGCGGGTATCGTATTATGGGATATCAGCAATAAAATGCGCCGGTAATTACTCCGGACATTACACATTCCAACAATCTTAAGGTGGATTCATTGTGTCCTTACACGATAATCCACCTTTTTTCTTTGAAAGAAATAAAGGTTTTACCAGGGTAGATGTAAAATACAGGTATAGAAATCTTATTCCGGAGTAGTAAACACTACTCCGGAATAGCTTCTGAACATATTTTCAATTGAGTATTACTCTACGATTGACTTGAACTGCTCGTCGTTGAAGTACTTCGCAAATTCCAGATCAACCTTTGCAATATCTTTATACTTGGCATCTTTGTTCACTGCAGCCTCCAGGCTATCGTACAAGAGGGTTGTCTTGGCAGTACGCGCACCGATGATGGCTTTCAGGTAATCACCCAGTGCAGATTCTTCTTCCAGGTTGTTCAATGTGCGGAGTGCACCGTTATTATCGCCGGTAAGCATCTGAGCAAGAGCTTTGTTGACAAAAGTTCCGTCACCAAAATATTTAACGGCTGCATCGTAGTCACCCTTCAAGATACTTACAGTACCCAGGTTGTAATTCACTTCCTGTCCGGCACCACTGGCTGCACTGAAAAGTTCCTGTGCTTTATCCAGATCCCCGTTCACCAAAGCTACACCTCCTAAGTTATTCTGAACGATTGCATTTTTCGGATCCAGTTTGTCAGCTTTCTCGAAGTTAGATTCAGCGTCGCCAGTATTACCCTGCATCATTTCAACAACACCCAGGTCGTTGTAGCCACGCCAATCTTCAGGGAACTGCCGAGTGAAACTGGTATAAATTGCTTTTTGCTTATTCAGGTCTTCAGTAAGTGAAGCAGCATAAATCAATTCTGCCTGGTTGAGCTTAGAAGGATCGGTGTCAGCCAAATTAGCTATTTCTTCATCGGTCTTACCAATCAAATCAACGCTGGCAATAATTTTTGAACGGCGCAGTTTCGGAAGAATTGTTTTTGCAATTTCCTGGAATGGGCCACTCAGATTTTTAATTTCACGCTCGCGAACTTCAGGATCCTGATACATCGAGAGTACACGCAGGATCATTTCTTTGTCCTGGATGTTGGATTTCTCCATCAGTTCTTTAAAACCTTCCCAGTCTTCAGGAGTGTACTTACCTTCAACTTCGGTTTCAACTTTATCTTTTTTCAGTTTTCGGTCAACAACCGTTGTTGCAGAACCTTCACGTTTCTCGGCCAACTTGGTGTTGAAACTTTCAGGACCGTCAGGAGAAGCATATGCTGAAACCATCACGCCTTTCAGATCTTTACGATCGGCTTCGAACGCATCTTTGATGTATTCATTCAGCTTATCCATATCTTCCTTCTTCAGCTGAGAGCCACGAACATATGCGCTATTGATGAGGTACATCAAATCAGCTTTATATTCATCAGGTACAACGCGCTGAAATTTATCAATTGCCGGATCATAAACACCAGTGGTATTTTTTCCTTTCTCAATACCTACAATTGATGCGGGTTTGTCTTCAACCAATGTTGAGGTCGCAATTACACCATCAGCAATCTTAACCGGATCGAAATCCAAAGATTGGTCTCCTTGTGAAGCGGTAATACGCACAACCAAGTCTGACTTACGCATTCCATCTACATAAGGTACACTCCCTTTATATGAGAAAGTTCCGCCATCGGTATAGCTAATCACCTTGTTGTTAGCTTCTACCTTCTCTCCCTGTAGTTTGTAAGGAGCATACGCTTTTTCTTCACCTTCGTAAGTCAGAACGGGAGTAGCCGTAATAGTAGCTTTCTTGTTAAAGAATTTTTCAGGAATGCGCCCCTGAATCTCAACGTCAACATTACCACCCTTTGTGACAAGCACTTCCGGGGTAACCGTGTAGTTGATTTTATCGGCATTCTTCTTCATTTTCTGCAGACTGGCACAGCTTGACAGCGTCATCGCGCCAACGAAGAATACGGCAACAGCCTTAAAATTGATTTTCTTCATGATGAACCTTTATTAATTTTCAAAACCAATTGTTCGACACTTTTCACAAAAGTAAAATCTTTTGTTAATTAAGAAAAGCTTTAGAACGTTTTTTTATTAATGAATCTAATTATAAAATTACTCTGTTTACCCCAAAATTATAGGACTTATGAAAAATAACGTCAATTAATTTTTCATAATCTGCCTGACTTTCCACGAAATCAATATTTCGGGTATCTATTATAACAATCGGGAAGCCATTTTGCTGACGAAAAAAGCGAAAATATCCTTCACTGATTTTTTTCAGGTATTTTTCATCAATTTCCTGTTCGTATTCCCGTCCTCTCTTCCTGATATTTTCAATCAGACGATTCTCAGGAAGATGAAGATAGACATACAAATCTGGCTTGGGGTGTTTATCATATATGATTTCAAAGAACTTACGATACAACTGATACTCATCTTCAGCGAGTGTATTCTGAGCAAAAATCAGCGATTTCATAAAAAAGTAATCAGCCACCGTCAACTGGTGAAAAAGATCGCGATCAGAAAGTTCCCGCTTCAACTGATTATATCGTTCGGCCAGGAAGGACAATTCAAGGGGGAAAGAATACCGCTCCGGATCTTGATAGAATTTCGGCAAAAACGGATTATCCGCAAATTTCTCAAGAATCAGTTTAGCCTGAAAATCCTGACTTATCCGACTTGACAATGAGGTTTTCCCTGACCCGATATTACCTTCTATAACCAAAAAATTTATATTCATACAAACCCGGGGTAAAAATTCCGGGAAAGATATCCAATAATTTGCGAAGGGTCAATTAAATTTTGGCCCGACCCCCATTTCATAAAGCACAAATGACCAGATATCGGTATACTCATCTATTATCTTTGACGTTGGTTTTCCACCTCCGTGTCCAGCCTTTGTTTCGATACGCACCAACGTCGGATTTTTGCCATCGTTATAATCCTGCATCCGGGCCATATACTTAAAGGTATGTGCGGGAACCACGCGATCGTCATGATCTGCCGTCAACGCAAGAATGGCCGGATAGTGACCGTCTTTTTTAATATTGTGATAAGGAGAATAGGCATAAAGGTACTTAAACATCTCCTCACTATCACCGCTGGTTCCATAATCACCAGCCCACGACCAACCAATGGTGAACTTATTATAACGAAGCATGTCCATCACTCCCACCTGCGGAATCGCTAAGCGGAATAAATCTGGTCGCTGATTGATGACAGCGCCTACCAGTAAGCCGCCGTTCGAGCCGCCCATCAATGCCAGATGATTGGTATCGGTATATTTCTTTTCGACCAGGTATTCCGCTGCCGCAATACAATCGTCGAAAACATTTTGCTTATGCATTTTGGTCCCTGCTTCATGCCAGGCTTCACCATATTCGCCACCTCCGCGTAGGTTAGCTACAGCGTAAACACCTCCCTGCTCGAGGAAAACCATTCGCGCTGGTGAAAAGTAGGGTGTCAGGCTAATATTGAAGCCGCCGTATCCATACAAAAGAGCCGGATTCATCCCGTCCAGTTTAGTCCCCTTCTTCATGAAAATGAACATCGGAACTTTGGTGCCGTCCTTGCTGACATAAAACACCTGCCTTGTTTCAAAATCATTTGGATTAAATTTCAACTCAGGTTGTCTGAATACTTTCGATTGTCCGGTTGCCACGTCATATTGATAAATGGTGTTCGGCATAGTCCAGGACTCAAAGGTGTAAAATGCTTCATTATCATTTTTATCTCCAATCAAAATGGAAGCGCTCCCCATTTCCGGGAGTTCAATATTTCCGATCAATTTGCCGTCGGCCTGGAACAGCTGTAATACGGTGTGTGCATCTTTCATATAGGAAGCACAGATTTTACCGCCAACAACCGATGCATCACTCAAGACGTCATCCGATTCAGGAATTGTTTCCAACCAGTTGGCTTCTTCCGGATGCCCTGGATCGATACTGACTAGCCGGTATCGCGGAGCCTTATAATTGGTCATTACCAGTAATCGTCCATCAACATCATCAATTACCTGAAACTCTTTGTCAAAAGCAGTATAAACAGGTTTCCATTCCGTCTTCTTATCGTTATTCGCCCTCACATAAAGCGAGTTGCCGATAGATGCCTCGTATTCGGTCAGATACTGAATTTTCTCATCCCTGGTTACGCTAATATCTGACATCCGCTTAGGATGATCTGGTGTATCATACACCATTTTATCGTCGGACTGCGAAGTTCCAACCCGGTGAAAATATACCCTGTGATATTCATTTGACTGACTCAACGCATTCCCGCCCTCTGGCTTTGGATACCTGGAATAATAAAAACCATCACCATCCCATCCAATACCGGAGAATTTAATCCACCGCAAATGGTCGGGTAATTTTTCTCCGGTTTTAATATCTAAAACATATCCTTCATTCCAATCGGATCCTGAACGGGCTATAAAATAAACCAGGTACTTTCCGTCGTTCGAAACCCGCGCCGCGCTTAATGCCACGGTTCCATCATCGGAAAGTTTATTGGGGTCAAGTAATGCTCTTGGTTCAGCATTTAGGTTATCCTGAACATACAGGACACTTTGGTTTTGCAATCCACTGTTCCTATAATAGAAGTACTTGCCTGCCCTTTTGAAAGGGGCTGAATATTTCGGATAATCCCAGAGGCCGGTCAGTTGTTTTCGAATATTATCCCGGTAGGGAATTTGGCCCAGAAAAGCATTGGTCACTTTGTTCTCTGCTTTCACCCATTTGGCCGTTTCTTCGGAGTTATCATCTTCCAGCCAGCGATATGGATCGTTTACTTTATGACCGAAGTAATCATCAACAACATTGTCTTTATGCGCCACAGGATATTTGATTTTCTGATTATTGGTACAGGAAATGGCGAAAAATGCCAGACCTGCAAGTAGTATGGGCCCTTTCACAAGTTCGGTATTAGATTATTTATTAAACAATTTAATTCTGTCTGGTATAAGCCAACAGCACATAATATACGCAAAGGTTTAATTCTTTGCAACTTAAACGAATAAAAAAGTTCAGTTATCTGTTAATTTCCGAAAATGAAGGCTTACAATAGCTTCTTCTTAGCTCTCATTTCATTGTCTTTACGACCGCCAAGCACATAACCAATCAGCATTCCAATCATCGTCCCACCAACAATGAAACCCCATTTCTGTCCGTGAAACAGCGCCAAATCGATTAACGCACCGACCAAAGCACCTGCAGGTAAACCAAGTGCCGACCACCGGTATGTATAATAATACGGCGGAAGGAAACCGTGTTCCTCCGTCATATGTGATGCAAGTGTTGACAATGCACGATCGAACTTTCGCCTCCTTTTTCCCGGATGTTTTACTGCGTCATTCATTCCGGCAATAGTTTCCCTTATTTCTGCATGCATTTCACGGCAAACCGGGCAACTAGCAGAGAATTCATCAAGCCGTTGAATATTGCGCCAAAACTCTTCAAGTCGGTAAAATCGTACATCTTTTCCCGATATACCTTTCAGGTTCTCACGAAAAAGATCCTCTGTCTCATTCAGCCATACTGATTCTTTCGCTTCCATATTGTATAAAAGATTGATTAAATATAGAAAAACTGGCAGAGATAAAAAAAGCCCGGTCATCCGGGCTCTTAAATATATTTTGAATTAAAGTTATCTGTCGTTGTCACGACGCGGGGGACGACGATCTCCACGGTTGCGGTCACGACCACCCCGATCTCCTCTGTCACCACGATCATTCTCGTTTCCGGTTCTCTCCGGACGAGGTAATAACGCTTTTCTCGACAGCTTCAATTTACCGGTACGCTGGTCGACCTCAAGTAGTTTGACTTCTACTTCTTCGCCTTCTTTCAGTACATCGGCAGGATTTTCAACACGTTTCCAATCAAATTCCGAAACGTGCAGCAAACCTTCCTTACCTGGCATAATCTCAACAAAGGCTCCAAATGAAACGATAGACTTCACTTTTCCCTTGTATACCTCACCGACTTCGGGTACGGCAACAATCGCACGTACACGCTCTAATGCAGCATCAATTGCTTCGCGGTTAGGAGCGCTGATTTCAACATATCCCAGATCATCCTTCTCTTCAATGGCAATCGTTGATTGCGTATCTTCCTGAATTTGCTGAATGATTTTTCCTCCAGGACCAATAACCGGACCAATCATTTCTTTTGGAATGGTGATGGTCACAATTCGCGGAACATTCGGTTTGTAATCTTCACGAGGCTCGTCAATCACTTCGAGAATTTTACCCAAAATGTGTTCACGTCCCTCTTTAGCCTGCTGTAAAGCCTGGGCCATTACATCGTAAGAAAGTCCGTCAACCTTGATATCCATTTGAGTAGCGGTAATTCCCTTCTCAGTTCCGGTCACTTTGAAGTCCATATCTCCCAGGTGATCTTCATCTCCCAGAATATCGGAAAGTATAGCAAATTTATCTGAATCCTTATCGGTAATCAGTCCCATTGCAATTCCGGAAACAGGACGTTTCATATGTATACCGGCATCCATCATGGCCATTGTTCCGGCACAAACCGTTGCCATTGATGACGAACCGTTAGATTCCAAAATATCAGATACAATACGCAGGATATACGGAAAATCATCCGGAATCATTCCTTTTAATGCACGGTGAGCCAAATTACCATGACCAATTTCACGGCGCGAAACGCCTCTTGGCGTACGGGGTTCACCAACTGAAAAGGGTGGGAAGTTATAATGCAACAAGAAACGCTCACGTCCCTGGACTGTTACATTATCAATAATCTTCTCATCCATCTTGGTACCGAGAGTCAAACTGGTCAGCGACTGAGTTTCACCACGAGTAAAAATTGCAGAACCGTGCGCTCCGGGCAGGTAGTTAACTTCACCCCAGATAGGCCGAATTTCGTTTGTTTTCCGACCGTCAAGGCGAATCTGCTCATCCAGAATCATCCGGCGTACAGCTTCTTTTTCCACATCGTGGAAATAACGGCCAATCAGGGTCAGCGGAATTTCTTCCTCCTTTTTCCCTTCACTGTATTGCTCAATGAATTCTTCCTTTACCTTGCCAAAGGCATCGTAGCGTTCCTGCTTATTTTGTATTGTTGCCCGGGCTACATCATATACTTTCTGGTAAGTCTCCTTTTTAACCAGTTCACGCAGCTCTTCATCATTTGTTTCGTGTGAATATTCACGTTTAACGACCCCAAGTTCAGCAGCTAACTCATCCTGAACTTTGCAATGCTGCTTAATGGCTTCGTGCGCAAATTTGATGGCTTCGAGCATTTCGTCTTCCGAGACCTCATCCATCTCGCCTTCCACCATCATAATGTTGTCATATGATGCCCCCACCATAATGTCGATATCGGCATTTTCCAACTGCTCTAATGAAGGATTAATGACAAGTTTTCCATCAACACGGCCGACACGAACCTCTGAGATAGCGCACTCAAACGGCACATCCGAAACAGCAATTGCTGCTGATGCTGCCAATCCGGCCAATGAGTCCGGCATTTCATCTTTCCCGGTTGAAATCAAGGAAATCATCATCGCTGTTTCAGCGTGATAGTCTTCCGGGAACAAAGGACGCAGAGCACGGTCAACCAGGCGGGCGACCAAAATTTCATCATCCGACGGACGGCCTTCCCTTTTCAGGAAACCACCGGGGAAACGGCCAGCAGCAGTGAATTTTTCACGATAGTCAACCGACAGGGGCATGAAATCAACGTCTTCTTTAGCTTCCTTTGCCGAAACAACAGTAGCCAACAACATTGTATCACCCATTTTAACCACAACCGATCCGTCTGCTTGTTTTGCTAATTTTCCGGTTTCTATGGTGATGGACCTTCCATCGCCAAGATCGATTGTCTTCTCAATAGCTTTATACATAAATCTCTTCTTCAAACAATTAATAAGTTTAAAACAAATGGGTGGGCCTTTTTAAAAATACCTTGAAAGGCAATTTGAAAATTGCCTTTCAAGGTCGTTCGTTTATCTACGAAGATTAAGTTCTTTCAGAATTGCACGATAACGCTCAATATCTTTTCTTTTCAGATAATCGAGTAATGAACGGCGTTTACCTACCAAACGAATCAGTGCACGCTGAGTACTGTAATCTTTGCGGTTCTTTTTCAGGTGCTCGGTCAAGTGGCTGATGCGATATGAGAATAACGCAATCTGACCTTCCGTTGAACCGGTGTTGGTAACACTTTTGCCGTGCTTTTCAAAAATCTCTTGTTTCTTTTCTGATGTTAAATACATTTTCTATAGATAAATAGTGTGATACAATCATTACACCGCAGTATTCGCGCCCGATAACAACCGTGTAACATTATTTGCAAAATCAGCCCCAAAAGTAAATAAAAATATTGAAAACTGGTAATCTTTGATTGTGAATATTATATTTAAACCATTTGACTGACAACCGCTAAAGCGACCCGGTTTTTTGTTCCAAAAACTCCTGCAATCCTGCTACCTGGCCGTGTGATCCGAGAACGAATAATTTGTCGCCCCGATTTAATATATGTCCAGGCCCCGGATTGAACACATATTTGCCTTCGAAGTTCTTCAATCCCACGATAGTAGCTCCGGTAATATTTCCCATTCGTAAATCACCAATGGTCCTTCCCTCATACTCTTCGGCCATCCGGCTACACGGAACTTCCGTCAGGCTTACGGATCGATTTCGCTGAAGCAGCACATATTCCACAAACTCCACGACATCAGGTTGGGTCACCAAACGGGCCATACGTTGTCCTCCCATTCGCTCAGGCATGATAATGTTCGTCGCTCCGGCCCGGCGAAGTTTCATATCTGATCCAATTTCCGAAGCACGACTAATAATGAGCAAATTCGGGTTCATACTTCGGGCGGTCAACACCACAAAAACATTGTCTGCATCGTTTGGCGTGGTGGCTATCAAAGCTCTTGCATGATCGATACGTGCCAATCGGAGATCATCCTCATGGGTGGCATCTCCCCTCACGTACAAAAGGTTGGGATCTTCCCGAATGCGCCCTATCACATTATCGCGCTTTTCAATTATAACAAAATGTTGATTATGGTCCATAAGTTCCAAAGCCGCCTGTTCGCCATTCCGCCCGAAGCCACAAATAATCACATGATCGGTCAGTTTCTCAATTTTCTTGTTCACACGATTCGTCTTTAAATAATTAATAAACTCACCATCCAGAAAAAAACGCACCAAACTGGACCCCACATAGGCAATATTACCCAGGGAAAAGATAATCAAAATCGAGACAAATATTTTACCGGCGGATGATAAAGGCTTCACCACTTCGAACCCCACTGTTGAAACGGAGATAATGGTCATATAAAACGCATCAACAAAGTTGAGATCTTCGATGGACATAAACCCAAGGATGCCGAAAATTATCAACCCCAACATGAGGACAATTCCTATGCGTAATGTTCTGTAAGTTTCTTCCTCAAAGAGGTTCATGCAAGATTATTTTATGCCCGATTCCGCAACTAAGACATTGCTTTAACGCGCAATACCGGCTTTTTAAATGCAATAATGCCTGTGATTCCAATGCATTGTCAGCTTCAATTCCGGCCAACTTCCATTTTCGTATCACCATATTGTCTTCTGCCGGCAAGTCTTCCAGCAGTTGCAGTGCCCTGTTTTTCAAATATAGTTTATTTTGGTGTTCTCCATATAGAAAATAAAAGGGAACCAATACATTTATCACCAACAACCGAAAAGATTGTTCTCCCAGCTTTTTCTCCCGAACAGGAGATTCCCGGTTAAAATGATAATGCATGTCCCAGTATGGCGAAGCAACTACCTGAAACCAGCCTCGTATTTCATCAATATTTCTTGCCTCCAGTAACTTCCCGAGCAATCCTTGTGAATTATAAATCAACCGGGCAAACTGAGCTAACCGGATCGTTGGAAAATTGACCGGCCTCATTCGCATGAATTTCCAAAGATGCCCTGCAATGGGTTTTAATGAATATTTCGTTGCCAGGAACCGGTATTCCTTTCTCAACGAAAGATAATAATCATCCGCAAACAGTTCTTCCCCTAACAGTCCGGACTGACCAAAGAGTAATGCTTCGGTTTGCTGTAACGAATCATGATGGTGAGCCAGGATCTTCTGCGGTAACGAACGGGCCAGCATTTCAAAGGGCTGAGCATTTTCCTTAAATCCGAAACCACGGGCCAGCATCCGGTAGAATGTTTCTCCCCAGTCGCCATTTGTATCCCGAAGTATCTCATTAACCATTTCTGATTTCTCTTTCAGACGTTCAATCATTACACCGTTTAGAAAAAACTTCACCCGAAAGGGATCGACCCGGAATAACCGGGAAGCACAAGCCACCCAATCCTTGCTTTCCGTAAGTTCATGATAATTCTCCTCAATGGCACCGGCCCATTTCAGAATAAGAGTAGGAAGTTCGACATCCAGCGTATTTATAACAGGCTCATCATACTCAGCAACTACGTGTAGTATGACATTGTTATAGGCTTGATCCTTGTCATGGCCATGACGTTTCCAATCGGAAGATTTACGGTGAAGTTCAACGCTGCCAACCCATAAAGTACCATCGATACGGATACGTGCATCAGAGAAATCAGGGCCCGCATGTAGATTATGGATTCCAGGTTGAAGGATTTCAATTGGTTCCCCGTTAATCGTTTTTAGCTGGCGTGACTGATAAAGACGGTGTTTCCAAATAAAATGAAGAAACTCTTCTTTCATATGGCTGGTGGATAATATTCCTCAAATTACAAAATTCCAGCCATATTAACCAAGCATAATAATTTTCAAAGCTTGTATTTGCGGATTTTATTGTAGAGCGTTTGGCGGGTAATTCCCAACTGGGCAGCAGCAGCGCTGTGATTATTTTTATGCCGTTCCAGCGCCTTTTTAATCATCGATTTTTCCATCTCCTCAATGGTATCCGGGATCTTAAACAATTGCGATTGTGCCACAGGCCTAAACCTGAAGTCTTCAGGGCGCAAAACTTCTTCTTCACACAGAATAACCCCTTTTTCGATGGTAAGCTTTAGTTCGGATATATTTCCCGGCCACTGATTAAGTTTCAATTCTTCAAGCGTACGAGCACTCATTCGGAGTGGCCCTTTATGGTATTTGGCACACGACTGTGAAATAAAAAAGTTGGCTATATCTTCAATATCTTCCACCCGATGCCGTAACGCCGGAATTTCGATTGCTTTGGATGAAAGACGACGATATAGCTCCTCATGAAAAACACCTTCTTCTACCAATGATTTTAAATCCTCAGCTGTTCCGAGCAATAATTTTACATTTACCGGAACGGATCTGGATGCTCCAACCGGCTCTACCACAGCTTTTTCCATGTAGCGTAAAAATTGATCCTGTACAGAGAGAGGTATTTTTGCAACTTCCGGAATATAAAGTGTACCGCCTTCTGCAAGTTGGAATTTCCCGGGAAGATCCGGGTCTGCGGTCGGATAGTTCCGTTTCTTCACACCAAAGAGATAACCACCCAGTTCGGTTTCTCTTTCGAGCAAATGGTTTGCTTCGAGAAATAATTCATTCCGACGGGATGATTGATTGTGAATATAACGCGCGACCGTTTTCTTTCCACTTCCAGTCTCTCCCTGCAGTAAGATAGCATCGGGAGTGTCGATTACACCTGTTATGGCGTACATCATCCGATTGTAGGGAACGGAACTTCCCTGGATGACCGGTTTGGATTGCAGTAGCTCTTTCCTTATCCCGTCAAAACGCGATTCAACCAGTTCGCAGCGCTCTTTCATCAGCTTAAGCTGCACGATAGAGCGAAGAGAAGCAACAAGTTCCCGTGTATTTACCCGCTTGAAAGCAAAGTTGGCCGCTCCCTCCTCAATAGCCCGCTCGCCCAACATTACATCCTCTTCTTCCAACAGAATAACCACCTCAATTCGCGGATTAATCCGTTTAATTTCACGCAACCAGTAAAGGCCACGTTCCTCCCCTTCTCTGACTCCCGAAAAATCAACGTCTAAGATCGCCACATCGGCTTTTTCGGTCTTTAAATAAAACGGAAGCAGGTTCGGATTTGAAAAGGATTTAACCGATTCAAAATCCATCCTGAGCGCCATCTCCAATGCACCGCCCGGACCTTTACCGTCATCAATGATTAATATTCGACCTACAGACATTTAATTATCTATTTCTAACAAAGATACATCCACTTAGGCCTGGGAGCAACCTATTCTGTAAATTTTTTTTACACCTTTATGGGTTTTGTTCCTAACTATACTACTTATCTTACAGTATGTTAATTTCGTCATTATGAAATAGATCAACTTAACCATCGAGCCAATAGTTGTTCTATTAGGAGTTTGTTTATTTTTCTCCTGTTCTTCATCCAAAATGGACAAGCTCAATACCAGTTCTATGCAGAAAAAGCCGGAAAGTGAATTAAATACAATTAAAAATTATAAGGACGGGAAAATATCTTAAAATATAACGGATTGCACGTAGTAGGTACCTGCTCCAGCTAAATATCCCAGTAACGCGATCCAGGAAATCTTACGGGCATACCAACCGAAATGAATCTGTTCCATACCCATCGCTGCGACACCGGCGGCCGAACCAATAATTAGCATGGAACCCCCTGTACCGGCACAATACGCAAGGAATGTCCAGAACTGACCATCCTGTACGAAATCTGCCAGATAACCTTCAGCACCGGTAGGAGCAATACCATACATTCCCATGGCTCCCGCAACCAGCGGCACGTTATCAACAATGGATGAAAGCGCTCCGATAAATAAATTAATGCCAAAGATATTTCCTACATGAACATCAAGGAACCTGGATACAATATCGAGATGACCTGCAGACGACAAGCTGGCTACTGCAGTCAGAATACCTGCAAAGAATAGAATGGTCGGAGCATCGAGGTTACGAACAATCCGGCTCACGCTCAGCATACGTTTATCCTCGTGAGAACGATTCTTCAACATTAAATCAGTAATCAACCAGATTACCCCTAAACCAAGCAACATCCCCAGGTATGGAGGCAGATGGGTGATGGTTTTAAACACCGGCACGAATAACAGCGCACCTACTCCCAGAAAGAAAATAAACTTCCGTTCTCCTGGCGAGGTAAATTCCCTCGTGTCTTCGTCTGTCAATTCCGGCCGTTCTGTCTCACCCTTCATAAAGATCGAAGCAATAATGAGTGGCACCAGCATACTGACCAAGCTGGGCAAGAATACTGATTTAACAATATGTCCTGTTGTAATCTGTTCACCAATCCACAACATTATTGTTGTTACGTCACCAATAGGCGACCAGGCGCCTCCGGCATTAGCCGCAATAACAATCATACTGGCAAAAATCCACCGGTTTTCGGGCTTTCGCAGAATTTTCCTGGTAAGGGTAATCATTACGATGGTGGTCGTCAGGTTATCCAACACGGCCGACATGAAGAAGGACAGAATAGTGATTAACCACATCAGCTTAACACGATCGCGGGTCGTAATCTGATCGGTAATTACACGGAATCCCTGAAAACGGTCTACCACCTCGACAATCCCCATGGCACCAAGCAGAAACAACACGATGGATGAGATTTCGGAGAGGTGATCGAACAGTTCGTGTTCGGTAACAAACTCTCTCACAACCTCCGGAGAGGTGGATTCGGGGTGTTGTGAAATAAACTCGTGCCAACTGTGACTGTAACCTAACGAAAGAATATCAGGCCCACCGATGGCATACACGGCCCACATAAGCGAGCCAATGATTAAGGCTGTGCCTGCTTTATTTATTCGTATCTCGTGCTCAAAAATAATTCCAGCATATCCCACGAGAAAAATAATTGCCATTAATTCAAACATTCTGCAAAAGTTTAGTTTAGTAACAACTTATTATACATGGTAAAAGTTTGAACATTACTCAGAAATAAAACGTTTCAAGGTGGTATACATTATTTCCGGCACTCTTTTTTCTTCCTTGCCAGCGACGGGAGATAACACTGCGACCCTCTATATTTAGTGTTTTATTTCACTAAAGTCCGAAATAAAAAAGTGCGGCTCCCGCCAAATAACCCAGAAATGCCAAGCCTGACATTCGTTTAAAATACCATCCAAAACTGATATTTTCCATACTCATGGCAGCTACCCCGGCAGCTGAACCAATAATCAACATCGACCCTCCGGTCCCCGCTGTGTAAGCCAGGAATGTCCAGAAATCACCATTTACTATAAACGTTGAAAGATAACCGGTTGCACCCGGCGAAGCAATGTCATACATTCCCATGGAAGCCGCAACAAGTGAAGCATTGTCGATTAACGAGGACAACATCCCGATTAACATATCAATACCATAAATGTTTCCTACGCCACTATCCATTTTCATGGCGACCAGGTCAAGTAAACCTGATGAAGACAAAGCTGCAACCGTAGTCAAAATACCTGCGTAGTAAAGAATTGTCGGTGCGTCGAGCTGACGAACAATTCGGCTTACACTCAGGATTCTTTTATCCTCGTGCGGATGGGCCCGCAACATGATATCCGTTGTAATCCACAATACTCCCAGCCCCAACATCATTCCCAAATAGGGTGGTAAGTGAGTAAAAGTTTTAAATACAGGAACAAATACCAATGCTGCCACGCCCAGCGCCAGGATAAACCTTCTTTCCCACGGAGCTGTAAATTCCTTTGATTCTACTCCTGTATCTTCGGGCCCTTCATCCGAACCTTTTACAAAAAATGAAACAATAATCAACGGAACCAGGATGTTTGCCAAACTGGGCAAAAAGATGGCTTTAATGATATAGGCTGCCGTGATCTGTCCGCCAATCCAGAGCAGGATGGTGGTCACATCACCAATCGGAGACCACGCTCCACCTGCGTTAGCTGCAATCACCACAATACTGGCAAATATCCACCGATCCTCGGCTTTGTTTATCAGCTTCCGGATGAGTGAAATCATGACAATGGTAGTGGTCAGGTTGTCGAGCACTGCTGACAGGAAGAATCCCAACAGGCCAAGTACCCAAAGCAGTTTTACCTTGTCCCTGGTTCTAATTTGCTCGGTCAAAACTCTGAACCCCTGGAAACGGTCGATGATCTCAACAATTCCCATGGCTCCGAGCAGGAAGAGCAAAATACTCGCCGTATCGGACAAATGGGGCAACAACTCATGATTGACAATAAAGTTATTGAGTACCTCTTGGGTTATCGGACCATTAAATTCGGAAAGATAATTATGCCACGAGTGACTGTACCCCACCGAAAGGATTTGGTCGCCTCCTGCCACATAAACAATCCAAATTATAACACTCATTATGAGTGCCGAAGCCGCCTTGTTCACTTTGATTTCATTCTCAAGGATAATTCCGGAATATCCAATGAGAAAAACCAATGTCATCACAATCACCATTACCATATCAAACGAGTCAGTTTGCAGCCCTATAAATCGCTCAGTTTAAGTTAACGTTTATATCAGCTTGTGTAGTTTTAGTATTTCTTTCATTTCAGCCGCTACTTTCAGTGCGTTTTCCCTTGCCTTTTCTGCAAAATCCTCGCCATCCGAAGCGTATATAATTGCCCTTGATAAATTCACCAGCAATCCACATCGCCCGTTCATTCCGTATTTTGAAACCTCTGCCAGGCTTCCACCCTGAGCCCCAACACCCGGTACCAGTAAAAAATGATTTGGGATAATTTGACGTATTCCGGCCAGTTCTTCTGCTTTGGTGGCACCTACCACATACATCATGTTTTCGTTGGTCCCCCATTGACTGGAAGTATTCAAAACCTTTTCGAATAATTTCTCCCCGGTCTCCTTATCTTCCATAAACTGGAAATCAAAGGCCCCTTTGTTGGAAGTAAGCGCCAGCAAAACGACCCAACGATCGAGGTAAGTCAAAAATGGTTTTACTGAATCTTCACCCATGTAAGGAGCTACCGTAACAGCGTCAAAATCGAGGTGGTCAAAAAAGGCCCGGGCATACATCGAGGCAGTATTGCCAATATCCCCCCGTTTGGCATCGGCAATGATAAAAATATCAGGATAATTATGCCGAATGTAGTTGGCCGTTTTTCCCAGACTGCTCCAGCCCTGCACTCCCAGCATTTCATAAAAAGCTAAATTCGGCTTGTAGGCGACTGCCACATCAGCTGTGGCATCAATAATTTCTTTGTTGAAAGCAAATACCGGATCAGTTGCGTCAAGTAAGTATCGTGGAATTTTTCGGATGTCAGTATCCAGTCCTACACACAAGTATGAACCTTTTCGTTTGATGTTTTCAAATAATTGTTCGGTATTCATTCCCTGAAATTTTAGCGCGAAGTTAATTTTATTTAGAATTAATCTACTTTCTAATTTTAAGTATCTACAAAAAGATTGCAACTGATATCTTACAGCTCGCTCTCCTTCAATCTTTGTGCATTTTCTTCAACGCGCAGCTTATCGATTACTTCCTCAATATCGCCATCCATAATGGCGGAGAGATTATAAAGTGTTAAACCAATTCGATGGTCGGTAACACGTCCCTGGGGGTAGTTGTAGGTACGTATTTTTGCTGAACGATCTCCAGTCGAAACCATGGTTTTTCTTCGTGATGCCACATCATCGAGATACTTCTGGTATTCCATGTTGTAAATCCGGGAACGCAATTCCGTCATGGCTTTGTCCAGGTTCTTCAACTGCGATTTTTCATCCTGACAAGTTACCACAATGCCGGTAGGAATATGGGTTAAACGAATGGCTGAATAGGTAGTGTTCACACTCTGCCCGCCCGGACCTGAAGAACAGTAAGTATCTTTCCGAATGTCGCTTTCCTTCACCTCCACATCAAACTCTTCTGCTTCGGGAAGAACGGCCACGGTCGCTGCAGATGTATGAACACGTCCCTGCGTTTCGGTTTGTGGAACGCGTTGAACGCGATGCACCCCGGACTCATATTTCAACACTCCATATACACCTTCACCGGAAACCCTGGCCACAATTTCCTTGTAACCGCCCGATGTACCTTCGGTGTAGTGCGTAATTTCAACTCTCCAACCCTTTGCATCGCAATATTTGGAGTACATGCGGAATAGGTCGCCGGCAAAAATGGCAGCTTCGTCTCCCCCGGTTCCACCACGAATTTCCAGGATGGCATTTTTACTGTCTTCCGGATCAGCCGGAACCAAAAGCAACTTGATGTTTTCTTCCATCTCATCCACTTTAGCCTCGTTGCTTTCCAATTCTTCACGGGCCATTTCCCGAACATCTTCGTCACTTTCTTCGGCCAACATTTCGCGGGCATCCTTAATGTTCTGAAGTACCTTTTTGTATTCTGAAAATGCGTTTACCAGCGAATCAAGCTGTTTGTATTCCTGATTCAGCTTGACGTACCGTTTCATATCCTTCATCACGTCCGGGTCGGTAATTTGCTTACCAACTTCTTCAAAACGTATTTGGATACTTTCAAATTTATCTAAAAGTTTGTTATATGACATAGTTTGTAGCGTTTTGGCATTTTTCCCCATTAAAATAATCTCATTGTAATAAATTAATCATGGGTAACTAATGGTATGCAAAAGTGCCAAATGCCGATTGAATGGTTAGTTTCTTGCCTTCATGTTTTCCAACACGCCCAACAATTTGCGCATCAATATTAAATTCTTTGGCTATCGCGATAATGCTTTCAGCAACATCAGGCCCTACATACAGCTCGAAACGATGCCCCATATTAAATACCTTGTACATCTCCTGCCACTCGGTTCCGCTTTGTTCTTTGATGAGCTTAAACAGCGGAGGGACCGGAAACATGTTGTCCTTTACCACATGCACATTATCGACAAAATGCAGTACCTTGGTTTGTGCCCCGCCCGAACAATGAATCATCCCGAAAACCCGGCTTCTGTATTTCTCCAGTACTTTGCGAATAACCGGTGCATAGGTACGCGTTGGTGAAAGCACAAGCTTGCCGGCATCCAGGCCTACATTTTCGATGGCATCCGTTAATCGGCATCCGCCAGAATAAACCAAATCGTCCGGAACAGAAGGATCGAAACTTTCGGGATATTTTTCGGCCAGGTAATGGGCAAAAACATCGTGGCGGGCTGATGTCAATCCGTTGCTGCCCATTCCTCCGTTGTATTCTTTCTCGTAAATGGCTTGCCCTGAAGAAGACAACCCGACAATTACATTACCCGGACGGATGTTATCGGCTGAAATCACATCTTCGCGTCTCATCCGGCAGGTAACCGTAGAGTCGACGATAATGGTACGGACCAAATCGCCCACATCGGCTGTTTCACCACCAGTCGGATAAATGGAAATTCCTTGTTCGCGCAGTTCTGCACATAATTCTTCCGTTCCTTTAATAATAGCCGAAATCACTTCGCCGGGAACATTGTTCCTGTTACGCCCGATGGTGGATGAGAGCAGGATATTGTCGGTAGCTCCCACACAGAGCAGATCATCCAGGTTCATGATAATGGCATCCTGTGCAATGCCTTTCCAAACCGACAAGTCACCGGTTTCTTTCCAATAAAGGTAGGCCAGTGATGATTTGGTCCCTGCCCCATCAGCATGCATAATGTTGCAATAATCGGGATCGCCGCTCAGGTAGTCCGGAACTATTTTGCAGAATGCTTTCGGGAAAAGTCCCTTATCGATGTGCTTGATGGCGTTGTGCACATCTTCTTTCGATGCCGAAACACCACGCCGGTTGTATCTGGTATCGCTGCCCATAGCTGAAAAATAGATTTTGCCAAAGGGCCAACGCCCTCCGGATGAAAAACAGCCGCAAAATTAATATCTTTTTAGACTTTCACCTTTAACAAATTGTTACTCCTTGGGTGACGGTGCAAATTTCTCACGATAATCCGTCGAAAGCACCCTGAATTCGGTGCGACGATTAATTTGATGGCAGCTTTCCTGCTCTTCTTCGGTTGGTAATTGGTTAATGAAATCGCAGGTTAGTTCATCTCCTCTTTTCAGGAAACTGTATTTCTCAGCCAATTTCCGGGTAACCGTTTTGGGTGCCGTTTCCCCATAACCTTTGGCAAGCAGCCTGACTGGAGAGATACCGTTTGCCACCAGGTAATTCACAACTGATTCTGCCCTCTTCTGCGAAAGCTCGAAATTGAATTGTGCCTCACCGCGGCAATCGGTATGCGCCATTAATTCGATAGTAACTGTCGGGTTTTGTACCAGGATTTGTACCAAACTGTCAAGCGCATTTTTCGATTCAGGCAACAGATCCCATTTTCCGAAATCGAAGTAGATATTGTCGACCCTAATCGGGGCACCGGTTGGAGTGAGTGCCAGGCTAACATCAAACGTTTTGCTGTCCTTCAAGCCAATGGTTGTTTCATTGGCTTTGGCATTGAGGTAGCCTTTCTTGAAAGCAGCCACCACATATTCTGTTTCCGGATTAAGTCTGAATTTGAACTTTCCGTTATCGGCATTTAACCGCAACATGGTCCCATCAGTACCGATCAAGCGAATGGTCGCGTTCCTCAGCCGATTGCCGGTTTCCTTGTCAACCACATCTCCATCGATTTCAAAAATCTTCGGCGGAAGCACAAACGAGAAAATATCATCACCACGGGTACCTTTCCTATTGGTCGAAAACAGCCCCCTGTCCTCTCCGGGAATAAAATAGATGGCAAAATCGTCGCCTGGTGAGTTGATGGGCGCTTTCATATTCTCAACTTTCCATTGCCCTTTGTCATCCTTCACGGCTTTAAAAATATCGAGCCCACCCATTCCCACACGGTAATCGGAAGAGAAATACAATTCCCCGTTATCGCGGATAAACGGAAACATTTCATTCCCGGGCGTATTGATGGCCGGTCCCATGTTTTCGGGTTTTCCCCAGGCTCCGGGAGTTCCTTTTGCTTTCCAAATATCTTTACCGCCCATACCTCCAGGCATATCCGAAACGAAATAAAGCGTCCTCCGATCAGCTGACAAGGACGGATGAGCAATCAACAAGGTATCGCCTACCAGTTCAACCCTAACCGGCTCCGACCATGTTCCTCCGGTCTCGGAACTGGTGTATATTTCCGCTCCCATCGACTTGGTTTTGTCGTAGCGACAGCGGGTAAAAAACATGGTTGTCCCACGCGAACCGAAAGATGCTGCTCCTTCGTCATCACCTGTATCAACAGTCAGATTCTCATCAACCAGCGCTGGCTTTTCCCAACGACCTTTTTGCTTGTCGTAATAGGAGTGAAAAATGTCACCGTAAAGGTGTCCGGTAATCGGGCTATCACGACGTCCGGTTGCGCCTTTGCGCGAAGAGGTGAACACAACCTGGTTTTCATGGCCTCCGGGATATACTCCGGCATAATCGCTGGACTTTGAATTCAATGATTTTAAATCTTCTATCTGAAAACGAGTTGGATTTTCCAGCCACCTGGGCGTCCTGTCACACGATGCAATCCCGTTCAATGCATGTTGATCGCCGGGCTGCGACTTAAGATACAACTGATAATTGGCAATTGCCTCATCATATTCCTCATTGGCCCTCAACACATCGGCATAATGAAGAATTGCAATGGGATCGGAATAACCACGGATAATTGCTGTTTTGTAAAAACCGGCGGCTCGTTTATACTCCCCAATGTATTTATAGGCTTCAGCAATATGAAACTGAATCTCGGCCTTTACTGCCCGGTTTTTGGTCTTTCGATAGGTTTTCCGGTACTGCTCAATGGATCGATAATACTCCCCTATTTCATAGGATTTATTTGATTTTGACAATTTCCGGGAGGCCTTGCATCCACCTAACACAATCGTCAACATCAATACCGATAAAAAAACAAACAAAGAGGAATTAAATTTCATCGATCAGGAATTATGAGCCGTAAATTTATACCTTTTCCGGTTAACGTAAAACCCTTACGGCTATTTGACAACATCTCAAGCAAAAGAAAGCCGTCTTCCAACAGGAAAACGGCTTTCAAATCTAATCTGGATGGAATTTGTCCTTGGAATTATCTTGCAAAAAGTAATTCACGATACTTAGGCAATGGCCATAATTCGTCATCAACAATCAGTTCCAATTTGTCGATGTGGTAGCGAATATCATCAAGGAACGGACGTACCGTTTTGTCATAAGCGTAAGCTTTTTCACGCTCATTCTCGATAGCATTGGCTACTTTACGTGTTTCAATCAATTCAGACACCTTCGCTTTAATGTTGGAAACATGTCCGGAAATGGTACGAATCATATCCAAACGGGCGCCAGCCAGCTTCTCAAACTCACTTTCAGGGAAGAGATTTTTCAGTCCCTGAACATTCTCAATCAAGTTCGTCTGATAATGGATGGCAGTCGGCACAATGTGATTAATAGCCAAATCACCTAACACACGAGCTTCAATCTGGATTTTCTTGGTGAATTTCTCAAATTCAACCTCGGTACGGCCCTCCAGCTCTTTGGGTGTATAAATGCCCATTTCACCGAAAAGGTTTACAACCTTATCTGTCAGGTAAGCATCCAGCGCTTCCGGTACGTTTCTTACGTTGGTCAAACCACGGCGGGCTGCTTCTTCTACCCAGTCTTCGCTATAACCATTACCGTCGAAACGGATATTTTTACATTCAACGATGTACTTTTTCAGTACCTGGAAGATAGCTTCGTCTTTCTTTACCCCGCTTTCAATAATCACATCCACATCCTTCCTGAACACAGTCAGCTGTTTTGCCAAAGCCGTGTTCAATGCAATCATCGCTGATGCGCAGTTTGCGGAAGAACCTACCGCGCGAAACTCGAAACGGTTTCCGGTGAAGGCGAATGGTGAAGTACGGTTACGGTCGGTGTTGTCCAAAAGAATTTCGGGAATGCGACCGATATCTAATTTCAATGCTGTTTTTTCATCCGGAGTCATCTTCCGGTCAACGACCGCTTCTTCCAGATAATCGAGCATCTTGTTTACTTCCGTTCCCAGAAAAGCAGAGATAATGGCGGGCGGAGCTTCGTTGGCACCCAAACGGTGGGCATTACCTGCAGTCAAAATCGATGCGCGGAGCAAATCCTGGTTATCATGCAACGTTTTCAACGTGTTGACCACGAAGGTCAGGAACTGCATATTCGTTTTTGGATTTTTCCCGGGAGAATAGAGGTTCACGCCGGTATCTGTTGAAAGCGACCAGTTATTATGTTTTCCGGAACCGTTAATTCCGGCAAATGGTTTTTCATGAAGAAGTACACGGAAACCGTGATGACGGGCAATCCGGCCCATGGTGTCCATGATTAGCTGGTTGTGATCGTTGGCCAGGTTAACCTCCTCAAAAATCGGAGCTATCTCGAACTGGTTCGGAGCCACCTCGTTGTGACGGGTTTTTACCGGAATACCCAGTTTATATGCTTCATTTTCCAGATCGCGCATAAAATAAGATACCCTTTCCGGAATAGAACCGAAATAGTGGTCATCCAGCTGCTGATCTTTCGACGATGAGTGTCCCATTAATGTACGGCCAGTCAAAATCAGGTCGGGACGCGCATTGAACAGCGCTTCATCAACAAGGAAATATTCCTGTTCCCATCCGAGGTTAACCTGTACTTTCGATACATTCTTATCGTAATACTGACAAACCGCAACGGCTGCTTTATCAACGGCATTGATGGCTTTCAACAAAGGAGCTTTATAGTCGAGGGCTTCTCCGGTGTACGAAATAAATACAGTAGGAACACAAAGGGTAGTCCCAACAATAAATGCAGGAGAAGAAACATCCCATGCCGTATAACCACGTGCTTCAAACGTATTTCTCAAACCACCACTTGGGAAGGACGACGCATCAGGTTCCTGCTGAGCCAGTAATTTTCCTGAGAAATTCTCAACAACGCCACCCAATTCCGAATACTCAATAAAGGCATCGTGTTTCTCTGCGGTACCATCAGTCAACGGATGGAACCAGTGCGTGTAGTGTGTTGCACCATTTTCAAGCGCCCATGCTTTCATGCCTACAGCTACCAAATCGGCCGATTTACGATCAATGGTTGTTCCTTTATCAATCGCGTCGGTTACGGCTTTGTAGCCTTCTTTCGACAAGTACTTTTTCATCTTCTCCCGATTGAAAACTAATTTTCCGTAATAATCGGAAGTGAGATTTGCTTCACGGGGGACACAAACGGGTTTTCTTTCCAGAAGTGTCCCGAGGGCTTTAAATCTAAATATTGCCATAGTTATTCAGGGATATTTGTGAATGATTTCCTTTAATTTTAAAATCAAAAGTAGTTTTTTTACCATATATACCTACTTTTTGCGATACTTTCGCACTTCATTTTCACAATTTCTTAATACTACCCATCGTTTTTTGACGCATATCTGCAATTTTTGCCGTTTTTTAATCGAAAAGCTTATTTTTTTATTCCCATACACTGAAATTCATTTTAAAATTATCACACTTCCAATGTTTTCTGTAAACATATGTCACCATTTAATCTTTTTTGCCGATAATTTTTGCGGCATTTCAAAAAGAAAGGGGAATACAAAGATTGCATCCCCCTTTTGGCTAACTATCTGAATAGAGTTATATCATCATTTTTTATTTTTCACCTTCGGCGAAATATTTATAGAAAAGCGGAATCGTCCTAATCCCATTATAGAAGTTTTCCAGCGGAAAGTTTTCGTTGGGAGAATGAATTGCGTCTGATTCCAATCCAAATCCCATCAGAATGGCCTTAATTCCCAAAATTTCCTCAAATGTGGAAATGATGGGTATACTTCCCCCACTGCGAACCGGAACAGGGGTCCGGCCAAACACATCTTCACAGGCTTTTTCTGCAGCACGGTATGCAGGCAGATCAATTGGACAAACGTAC
Source organism: Prolixibacter sp. SD074 (assembly GCF_009617895.1). Lineage (NCBI taxonomy): Bacteria > Pseudomonadati > Bacteroidota > Bacteroidia > Marinilabiliales > Prolixibacteraceae > Prolixibacter > Prolixibacter sp. SD074. The sequence continues at coordinate 3,646,104 of NZ_BLAW01000001.1, read as the reverse complement.
GCTTTACCTCCATGCAAAGGAGTTACCTCAACGGTTACTGTATCGGGAGCGATGGATTCGAAATATTCCTTGAACACCACAGCCATTTTCTCATGATCCTGGTCCGGGACCAGGCGACTGCTGATTTTTGCAAAAGCTTTGGACGGCAATACCGTTTTGGCTCCCTCGCCCATGTAACCGCCCCAAATTCCACATAAATCAAACGAAGGACGAATTCCTGTCCGTTCGTGGGTTGAAAATCCCTTCTCCCCATCAAGCACCTTCACGCCAATGGCTTGTTTGTATTCTTCTTCATCGAACGGAGCTTCAGCCAGCTTGGCACGTTCTTCCGCAGAAACCTCCAACACATCGTCATAAAAACCGGGGATAGTCACGCGATTATTTTCATCAACCATGCCGGCAATCATCTGACTCAATACATTAATTGGATTGGCTACGGCTCCGCCAAACAATCCGGAGTGCAAATCACGATTTGGGCCGGTGACTTCAACCTGCCAGTATGCCAAGCCGCGCAAACCAGTTGTAATCGAAGGAATATCACGGGCAATCATACTGGTATCCGAAACCAGAATGATATCCGCTTGCAGCATTTCTTTATGCTCTTCGCAGAATTTACCCAGATTGGGAGAACCAACTTCTTCTTCCCCCTCAATCATAAACTTCACATTACAAGGAAGTGTATTGTTCTTTACCATCAACTCGAAAGCTTTGGCATGCATGAACGATTGTCCTTTGTTGTCTTCAGCCCCACGGGCCCAGATTTTCCCTTCTTTAACCTCAGCCTTAAATGGTTCCGTGTTCCACTTCTCGATCGGATCGACCGGCATCACATCCATGTGACCATATACCAATACCGTCGGCTTAGCCGGATCGATAATTTTCTCACCGTAGGTTACCGGATTGCCATCCGTTTCGTAAACATCTGCTTTATCGGCACCGGCATCGAGCATCAGTTTCTTCCAGTACCCGGCTGCTTTGTACATGTCCGGCTTGTGCTGAGCAATGGAACTGATGGACGGAATACTTATCAGTTCAAACAACTCCTCGAGGAACCGCTCTTTGTTCTCTTCAATATATTTATTAATGTAATCCATGATGTAAATTTATTTTTAAATGCCTAAGGTACATTTTTTCCCTCTTACGGACAGAATCCGCTTCCCGGATAACCCCCTGCAATGCGACATTGAATCACTGGAAGCAAAAACAAACCCGCCTCCGAGATGACCAGACAGTCCATCGCATGCTTGATGGAAAGTCGTATTTTACTTGTAGTAAACATTGGGTTACCAGCAGCATATTTATCGCTTCCACCACGGATTGACGAAAAAGAAAATGAAGCCTACCATGTGTCATGGTTAAAAAAAGAAAGGGAGCCGGACGCTTCCACTCTCCCCCTCTAAACGTTTAAATGTCTAAAAGCCTAAATTAAGGCAAAAGCCAAATCAGGTAAAGATGATTTGGGTATTTTCGCCACCAGCCATTTCATAGACCTGGCCGATGGTAATGATGTCTTTCACCTCTTCGCTCAAATCTTCCTTCTTGAGTTTGAACATGTCAACAGCCAGTTTACAGGCAAATACTTCACCCCCGCCAGCAGTAATCATCTCCAAAAACTCATCCACCGGGGGCATATCCAGATCATCCATTCCTTTACGCATCATGGACGATACGCCACTCTCCACTCCGGGAATGATACCCAGCAGCGACGGAAACTGCATTCCTCCCGGCATCCGCATAGCTGGATTTCCCAATGTAGCGGTATGCAGTTTATTCATTCGCTTTTTGGTAATTCCATCAAGGCCGAAGAAAGTAAAGAACAATTTTGTTTCAATGCCTTCCATCACGGCTCCATTGGCCATTACCAATGCAGCATATACATCTTCCAATGCTCCTTTAGCACATATAATCAGTACCTTTTTCAGGGGTGTTTCTGTATGTTCACTCATCATTCAAGGAATTAATTGGTTAAACGCAACTGGTGGGTTTCGGTATACCGGCCAGTTTCGATGAAATTTTCAACGGACCTCCGGGAAAGAGCTGATAAAGCCCCTTAATGTCGACAATACCTGATTTACCAACCTTACGAATGGTCAGCGCTTCCCCGGTTTCAAATTGCTTACGCAGATAATTCAATACTTCAAAATGTTTATCTGTCAGTTCAATTCCAGCTTCTTTTGCCATCTCTTTTGCCATCTCTTCAGTCCAGTCAGCCGGATTTGTCAAATAGCCTTCGTCAGTCACTTCAACTGTCTTGCCTGCATAGTTCTTTTCTGCCATTGTTCTATCGTTTTAAAGTTGATTTATTAATTAGGATTGTTGGTTGAAAAATTATTCATCAGTGTTACGATAAACCCAAGTGCCTTTTTCATCTCAGGTTTATTTAGTTCGCGTATCATGCGGAATACAGAAACTTCGGGGACCTTCTGTCTACTGGTTTCGGCCAAAGCCTGAGTAGCATTCTTCATTCGCTGCATCACTTCGGGGCGTCCCAACGCTTTCAGCATATCCAGCATCGGATCGATATTCTCCGCCAACTGCTTCAAATCATCCGCCGAAACTTTGGTAATAATTTTATCCAATACGTTTCCGCTTTCGCGTAGAAATTCGAAATAACCTTTCTGGTCAAACTCATTCAGTTTATCCGTGAAATCCATGATGGTTTCATTCACGATGGGCGTGACATCCTTGACCAAATCAGCCATACTCTCGAACGTGATTAGTAAATCCCGGAAATTACCAATATTTCGCAATACCCTCAGGACTAACCCCTTCAATTGATCTGGATCTAATTCTACCTGCCGGTTTTCCAATTCCACCACGGCTGTATCGTACACGTCCTTGCCCACGATGGAAATATCGGATACCAAATCTTCCATCTGATTGGTTTTAAGCCGCTGCTCATTCACATGCTCCAGCAACAGATCAACCTTCGCATTCAGTTCCGAAATCTGAACTTGTAGCGCTTTATCACCCATGCCTCTCCTTATTTTATCATTTTCTTACCTGCCATCGTCATTAACGGATCGATGGGTAACTCTTTCCCCCGAAGGAGAATATGCCAGTACATCCAGCGGAACATCACTTTTCCGTAGTGATTGATTTTGGTATTTTTCAGCAAACCAAACGGACCGATTCCCGGCAAGGGGAACGTACCCGGAAGTGGTTCGGTATCGTAGTTGAAATCGATAAGGGCACCTTTTCCGAACCCTGTTTCGATGTAACAGTTGGCGTGTCCGTCGAATTTGGCCATCAGCGGACGACCTTCGATTGCGCTCATCAGGTTCTCGAAAAGAATGTCAGCCGCAAAGTGAGCGACACTACCGGCTTTGGATGTAGGTAGGTCGGCTGCATCACCCAATACAAATATGTTCTCGTATTTTTCCGAACGCAATGTATGCTTATCGGTAGGCACATAATTCATATCATCGCCCAGTCCGCTTCGCTCGATAACTGAATTTCCCATGTTCATGGGAACGATGGTTAACACATCGAACGGAATCTCCTGCTCGTCGTATGAAACAATGGCTTTCTTCTCGTTATCGACTTTCTCCAGATAAAAATCCGGAACAACCTTGATATTCTTTTCTGCCAATAATTCGCTCAGCATCTTAGTGGCAATCGGCTTCGTAAATGCTCCTGCCAGCGGAGTAACGAAGGTTATATCAACCTTATCGCGAATTCCCTTTTCCGTGAAGTATGCATCAGCCAAACAGACAAACTCGATTGGCGCAACCGGACATTTATAAGGCAGTTCTGTAATAGCCAATACCAATTTGCCGCCTTCCCACTGTTTGAAGAATTTTTGCAATTCAACAGCACCATCAACGGTATAGAAATCGAAAATTTCTTTACCCCACAATTTACCAGTCAAGCCAGGAGTTTCGTCAGGACGGGTTTCCGTACCGGTTGCAATAATCAGGTAGTCATACAATAAAACGCTTCCGTCTGCCAGGCAAACCTTGCTTTCTTCGGCCTCGATGCGGTCAACTTCCGAAAAAACCACTTTTACGCCCGTCGGAATAAAATCGGCTTTGGGTTTGATTACATCCTGCTTATTGTATATCCCGAAAGGAATAAACAAAAAACCTGGTTGGTAATAGTGAGTACGGTGCTTATCAACGATGGTAATCTCCCACTCATCCCTGTCAAGGACTTTTCTCAACTTATTGGCCATCATCGTGCCAGCAGTACCCGCTCCTAATATTAATATGCGTTTCATCGTTACTGGATTTAGAACATCATTAAAAATCTCAGAGATAAAAATACTTCCCCTCAACATGCGATCAGAAAAATGTCGTGTGACAATTATCATCAGCTAATATTTATCATATCTTTTTAATACCTTACACTCCTAAATAACCAGGGGATATAGATATGGACACCTTTGAATGCACCTGTGAACGATGCCACCTAAGAACCCTGTTCTTCAGGCATATCTCAAAAAATGAGATTCGTTCAATCTGCACTCAGAAAGTAGAGCACAACTATGAAAAAGGCGATGTGATTCTTCGAGAGGGAGATCCCATCAAAAACTTTCTTTATCTGAAAGAAGGCCTGGTTAAGCTTTCAAGAACAACCGGTGATGATAAAGAACAGATTATCAGCTTTGCCAAGCCGTTTGATTTTGTCAGCCTGCTGAGTGTTTTCTCTTCAGACAGCTTCCATTACACAGTTACAGCCATCGAAGATTCGACAACTTGCGAACTGGATCTGGGGCAGGTGAAGGAAATCGCCCGCGAAAATGGTGTTTTTACCCTCGATTTAATGACACGCGTCAGCGAAGCAACTGACCGAATTATCCTGGACAACCTGGAGATCAAACAAAAACATCTTCACGGGCGTGTCGCTTACGTATTACTATTCTTTGCAGACAAGGTTTACAATCGTGATGATTTCGAATTACCCATTTCCCGCAAGGAGATTGCTGAATACATTGGCATGACGACCGAGAATGTGATTCGCACCCTCTCAGAGTTTAAAAAGGACAAGATTATTCGGATTTTTGGGAAAGAAATCGATATCACCGACCGGGAGCGGCTGGTGAGTATCTCCCTTCACGGATAGGAAATTGCAACTCTTTTTTCGCAGGTAATTCAACGCCTCATACTGGATTTGTTGTACCTTCAGGTGATTTTAAATCCTGCAGAAATGAAAGAAGCGGAGCATGACAATCAAGTGTTTGACGGTATCGATTACAGCCGGCAGACCATCGGCGGGGAAGAGTATTACGATTGTACTTTCAGGAACTGTAATCTTTCCGAAGCCAATCTTTCAAATAGTGATTTCAATGACTGCATATTTGAAAACTGTAATCTGGGCCTGGTCAAATTAACCAATACCGGCCTGAAAAATGTTTCCTTTAAAAATTGCAAACTAATCGGCATTGATTTCAATACCTGCAATCCTTTTCTTCTTTACGTAAAATTTTTAAAATGCCGGCTCGATTATGCCGGCCTTTACCACATGAAACTCAAAGAGACGACGTTTGAAGAGTGTTCGCTCGTTGAAGCCAATTTTTCGGAAAGCGATTTAACAAACGCTTCCTTCCGGGAATGTAATTTAACCAACGCGATTTTTGATTTTACGGATCTGACCCATGCTGATTTCCGGAACGCTCACCATTATACCATCGATCCGGAACGAAATAAAATGAAACAGGCAAAATTCTCTCATTCCGGACTTGCCGGCTTACTTGGAAAATATAACCTGCGCATTGAATAGTGCATTACAACATGAAGCAGCTCAACGGTCTTCCGTCCCCTGCTGACAAGTGAATAAAAAAGATTGTATTTTTGTGGACAAAAATTAAAAGATTATGACAAAACGTGCTGAGATTCATACCGCGAAAGGGGTAATGAAAGTGAACTTTTACGAAGAGGATGCCCCGAATACCGTAGAAAACTTCATGAAGTTATCGAAAGAGGGATTTTACGACGGGTTGACTTTTCACCGTGTAATTCCGGATTTCGTCATTCAGGGTGGTTGCCCTAAAGGCGATGGGACCGGTGGCCCGGGTTACAAAATCAAATGCGAACTGGATGGCAACAATCAATATCATGATCGCGGTGTGCTATCGATGGCCCACGCTGGCCGCGACACCGGAGGTTCGCAGTTCTTCATTTGCCACAATCGGCAAAACACAGCTCACCTTGATCGTAAACGTACCTGTTTTGGTAAAGTTTACGAAGGCCTGGATGTTATTGACGAAATTCGCCCCGGCGATGAAATCGAAAAGATTGTCATCATCGAAGACTAAGTGGTTTGCATATTAAAAGGAAGCCCGGGTAAAAAAATAAGGCACCAGATACGCCGTCAGTGCTGCTGTTCCAGCCGGACGAATCAATATTAGACTAGTCCGTCTCTATTGCGTTTGATCCTTTTACTATTTTAACCATAAAACCGGATATCAGAGGTTTTCAACCAGAAACCGGGTTCTTTTCCTGTAGAGGGTCCAGGACCCGGTTTTTTCTATAAAGATATATGCTTTGTATACCTTTATTTTATGGCTTCCCGGATAATCTCTTCCATACTTAGTTCACCTTCCGAAATTGTTATGGCCGATTCAATCATGGCCATGTGGGAATAAGCCTGCGGAAAATTTCCCAACATCCGTTTTGTTTTAAAATCCAGATCTTCGCTAAAAAGTCCTAAATGATTGGAATACAACAACAGCTGATTAAACCTTTCGCGTGCTTCTTCTTTGTAGCCCGACTTGTAAAGACTGTTTACCAACCAGAATGAGCAGATAGTAAATGCCGACTGCGGTTCGCCAAAATCATCCGCATTTTTATAACGATACATCAATCCGTTGTACTCCAACTCTCGTTGTACGGCAAGTACCGTACTTTTAAACCGTGGATCGGAAGCCTGAACAAATCCGTATGATTCCATCAAAAGTACCGATGCATCCAAATCCTCACTTCCATATGACTGCGTAAACGACTGTTTCTCTTCCGACCATGCATTTTTTAAAATACTATCGCGAATGCGGTCTCTCAGCCGTTCCCAGTCCGTGAAAAGCTCTTCCTGCTTGAGCAAATTACCAATTTTCACTGCACGATCGATAGCCACCCAACAAAGCACTTTACTAAAGGTGAAATGTCTGCTCTCGTTGCGGAACTCCCATATTCCCTTGTCGGGTTTCTGCCAGTTGCGTTCTACCATTTTTACGACATTCCGAACCAGCGTCCACAACTCTTCGCTGTATTCCAAACTGGCCGGGAAAAGTTTGAATTGCTGGTAAACCACATCGACTAAAATACCGTAAATATCGTTCTGCTTCTGCTTGTACGCCGCATTTCCGATTCGCACCGGGCATGAACCTTCGTATCCTTTCAGGTGCTTCAAAACCTTCTCCGAGAGTTTCTTTTCACCGTTGATACCATACATGATTTGAATGCGCTCATCTTTTTCGGGCAGCAAACTGATAATGAAGTCAAGGTAATGCTTCGTCAGGCTCAGGTGGCCAAGTCCCGTCATAATACGAACCACCATGGATGCATCGCGAATCCAACAGAAACGGTAATCCCAGTTTCGCTCTTCCCCAATTGTTTCCGGTAACGAAGTGGTTAATGCGGCCAGCACGGCACCGGTTTTCTCGTAACTGAGCAGCTTCAGCGTAAGTGCGCTCCGGTTAATCTCATCATTGTATTCCTTGAACCGCGTGGTCCGCTCCGACCAGTTCAACCAGTAGACCTGCGTCCGCATCAACTTCAGGTAAGCCCTTTTCACATCCTGTTTCAACAGCTTCTGGTTGTAACTTACCAAGATGAACTGATCTTCCGGAAGGTGAAGCACTTCACCAGCTACCAGCTTCTGCTTGTCGAAACTGGTGTACATATAAAGCGAATCGTAAGGGCCTTTGTTGGTATTGGATTTTACATAATGCTCGTTGACGACTGTCTTCGTTTCAAATTCGGCATATTCGAGCCGCGGATCGTAAACAATACGGAAGGAGGGATTGCCGGTAATGTGCCTGAAGTAGCGAATGATATCGGGCGGAGAATAATATTTCTCCTTCTGATTCTCATATCGTGGCATAAAGTCATGCACCTCGAAAATACCGTCTTCACACTCAAACCGGGTACAAAGGATATTGGTCCTCGGGAGGTAAAATTGTTTCGATTCGCTTAATTTCTCAGGCAGGATGGCCATGTGTCCCCCCTTTTCATCATCCAACAAGCGTCCAAAGACTGACGATGAATCAAATTTGGGCAGACATAACCAATCGAGTGAGCCATCTTTGGATACCAATGCCGCGCTTTTGCAGTTCCCTACTATTCCATAATTCAAGTTATCCATTCTTCCGTTTTTATTTCTGCCAAATTTGTTTAATCGCCAAAAAAGGGCTATTATCAGTAAAAATCCAAAAAAAATACCCTAATTATATGAGCAAAATTCATATTGTTTCCAACCGGCTACCGTACAGCATCAAAGATACGGAAAACGGTTTTTCTCTGAAACCGAGCGTTGGAGGACTGGCCACCGGGATGAAATCAATTTACAAAGATTACCATGGCTCATGGATTGGTTGGCCCGGAGTGGCCAAAGAAGACCACTCAACAAAGGAACTTGAACAAATTGATGCCTTACTGAAAAAAGAAAATTGTGTCCCGGTACATTTAAGCCACGAAGAGATCAATCTTTATTACGAAGGCTTTAGCAACCGGACCATTTGGCCCCTCTTTCACTACTTCACACAGTTTGCCGACTTTAATGCTGAAACCTGGGAAGCTTATAAAGCTGTCAACCAAAAAATGGCTGATGCCACCATTTCGATTATAGAGGACGGCGATTCTGTTTGGGTACACGACTATCAATTGCTACTGGTACCCGAAATGATTAAATCGAAGAAGCCCAACGTGACGATTGGCTTTTTCCTCCACATTCCTTTCCCTTCATTCGAGGTTTTCAGGACGCTTCCATGGCGTAAAGAGCTCGTCAAGGGAATGCTGGGAGCCGATTTGGTCGGTTTTCATGTGTATGATTACGAACGACACTTTTTCAGTACGGTGCGCCGGCTGTTTGGGTACGAAATATCGTTCAACCAAATTCACGTCGAAGATCGGATTATCCTCGCCGATGCTTTTCCGATGGGAATCGATTACGACAAATTCCACGACGCGGCATTGGCCACGCACCAAAAGCCATTACAGGAGAAATCGAGATTGCATCAGGAACTTGAAAAGTATTTTCTCACCTCGCCTGACCGTCGTTTGATTCTTTCCATCGACCGCCTCGATTACACCAAAGGAATCCCCAACCGGTTGAAAGCGTTTGCCCGTTTTCTGGAAAAATATACGGAATTTCGTTACAAAGTAACGCTGGTCATGTTGGCCGTCCCTTCCCGCGGACAGGTTGATCATTACCAGCAGCTGAAGAAAGAGGTGGACGAATTGGTTGGTAGTATCAACGGACTTTACGGGAGTATCAACTATACACCTGTTTGGTATTTCTATCGCTCGCTGCCATTTGAGAACCTTATCGAACTTTACAGCTCCTGCGATGTGGCGCTGATTACTCCGGTTCGCGATGGCATGAACCTGGTGGCGAAGGAATATGTAGCCTCCCGGACCAACAAGAGCGGCGTTATCATTCTTAGTGAAATGGCCGGCGTTGCCAAAGAGATGGGCGAAGCCATCATTATTAACCCGAACGACGAGAACGATATGGCCGAAAGCATTTACCAGGCCCTCACCATGCCGCTGGACGAGCAGCGCGAGCGAATGAGCTACCTGCAGGATCGCATAAAACGATACGATATTTTCAAATGGGCCCATGAATTCGTAAAATCGCTGAACATTGCCAGGGACATTCAATCCGACTTTTTGGCAAAACGAATTAATCCAAAAATCCAGGAACAGCTGGTTGCCGATTATGCGAAAGCACAGAATCGGGCCATCTTCCTCGACTACGATGGCACCCTGACCAGTTTCCGGAAAAATCCGCAGGATGCTTCACCCGATGAAGAACTGCACAAATTGCTCAAGCAGTTGGAAAAAGATGAACACAACGACGTCACCCTAATCAGCGGCCGCGATCGTGCGACGCTGGAGAAATGGATGGATGGACACAAAGTCAATCTCATCTGTGAGCATGGCGTTTGGGTAAAAAATTTCGGCGGTACATGGGAAACGCTGACCAACATCAGTAACTCGTGGATGGATATGGTCCGCCCGATATTGGAAAACTTTGTTGACAGGACACCCGGCTCATTCATCGAAGAGAAAAATTATTCCCTCGTATGGCATTATCGCAAAGCTGAACAGGAACAAGGTGAGTTGCGTGCCAACGAACTAAAAGACGAGCTGACCAACCTGGTTTCGAATCACAATCTCGAAATCATGGAAGGGAACAAAGTGATCGAAGTGAAAAACGGTGGTATCAATAAGGGAGTGGCTGCACTCGATTTCCTTCACAATAAGAATTATGATTATGTATTGGCCATGGGAGACGACTGGACTGATGAATACATGTTCCGGGAACTTCCGCGCGATGCTATAACTATCAAAGTTGGATTAAAACACACCAGCGCTACCTACAATCTCGAATCGGTTAAAACGGTAAGAGCGTTTCTTGCGAGCCTGGCAAAAATATAGAAATTATTAGAAGATTTTAAAAGTGGGGAGAACAAAAGCTTCCCACTTTTTTCGTCGTACAAGTTTCTTTATCAGGAATAAAGAAAGCGCTTGATTTTTTGCGTTGGCGTACGCTCGAAGGGTGCCGGATGGACCAAGACCAGTTGAACCTGTGAAAATTTGCTTACACGGGAATTGACATATGCCTGCAGTTCCTTCAAGGTTTCATCCACCTTTTCGTCGACATACTTCTCGGCCTGATCGCGCATCATTTGGTACTTCTCTTCAATCTCCTCAATGTTCAGATGAACCAGGGCGACTAATTTTCCCTTTCGTTGAACAACCAGCGATTCAACCACATTCCGAAAGTTATTAATGACCGACTCAATCTCTTCCGGATAAATATTCTCGCCGGAAGCTCCCAAAATCATATTTTTAATTCGTCCCTTCATGTACAGGTTCCCATTCCGATCGAATATACCTAAATCACCGGTCCTAAACCAGCCATCTTCGCTCAGCACTTCGCGCGTCAGTTCCGGCTCTTTGAAATACCCTTTCATCACATTCGGGCCTTTGGCCAGGATTTCGCCTTCTCCGGTTTTGGGATCCGGATTTTCCAGTTTCAATTTTACTCCTTCGAGCACGGGTCCGATTCCCTGTAATCGCGTACCACTTGCGCCGGTTCCAGCCAGCAATGGGGACGTTTCAGTTAAGCCATAGCCGATTGCGTACGGAAACTTTGCTTCGCGCAGAAAAATTTCAACCTGCCTGTCGAGTTTAGCGCCCCCAATACCGAAAAATACCAATTCTCCACCAAATGTTTCCATCAGCTTCTTCCCGGCAATCGCGTTTAATTTTTTCCGGATGACCGGAATGCGATACAATGTCCGAATGAAACCATTCTTTCGAAACTTCGGTAATATTTGTTGTTTGTATATCTTCTCAATAATCAGCGGTACAGAGAGCATCAATGTTGGTTTTACTTCCTGAAGGGCTGGTAGCAATACTCTTGCTGTAGGCGGCTTTTTCAAATAATGCACCGAGGCTCCGTACATAATCGGCAACAACAACCCAAGTGTGTTCTCAAATGTATGCGATAAAGGCAATATGGACAGAAACCGATCGGTCGTCAATACCCGCTGAATGCTATAACTCTGACGGGCGTTCCAAACCAGATTGCGATGTGTCAGCATGACACCTTTTGATTTTCCAGTTGTTCCTGATGTGTAAATAATTGACGCCAATGCGTCTTCCTCAACAGCTGCAGAATCAGTCAAATAATATTCGTCAGATAAAGTCGATGGCAAACTAAAAATCTGCTCTCCGGATGTGCCTTTCGGGATGACAGCAAATGTTTCCATCAGGATGACCGAGGAGAGTTCAATAGCTTCAGACTCTTCTACCTTATTATATAAATTCCCGGAAACAAACATTGCACGTGTTTCCGAATGCTTGCAAATATTTCCAATTTCATCTGGCGAAAAATCGGGTAATACGGGTACAGCAACGGCACCAATCATCGAAACAGCAAAAAATGCGATTCCCCAATTAGGCATATTACTACTCAATATCCCAATTTTGTCGCCTTCTTTTAGCCCCAATTGCCGTAGCAGTCCGGCAACTTTCCTAACTTCAGTTTCAAGCTCGGCATATGTGCGGTGTTCTTCACCGGCAAACACCAGCGATTCCTTATCTTTAAATTCGGAAAAACTACTCCGAAGCATTTCCGGAATAGTTAGTTTATTAAGTTTTCTCATGCTTTCTTCCCCAACCCCAAAAATAGTATTTCTACATACGCAACAATTTCCGTTCCACGATTTTTCGTGCCACACATCCCCGATTTCGTTTTACTTTAGGTGTAAATTGTTCATTGAAAAGCAGTTCACGTTTATTTGAACGAATTATAAATTGCAACGGCACAAATATATGATATTTGTCTAAATATCAATAACTTCAGTATTTTTCAAACATTTAGGTCAAATGATCGGCAATAATATGTATTTTCCCAATGAATACAATCCGAATTTCTTATAATCGTTGATGTAATGAATTACCACGATAAAAAACAGATCATCAGGCAGACTGAAGATTTTATCCGGGCGCGCTTCACCGGCGACAGTTCGGGGCACGATTGGTGGCACATTCATCGCGTACGGAATTTGGCGCTGAAACTGGCCAAAAGAGAAAATGCCGAAGAATTTATCGTGGAAATGGCCGCTTTACTACATGATTTAGATGACTGGAAAATGGCCCCTGCCGGCAACCAGGTAAAAAATTGGTTGGATACGCTACGACTTTCGGAAGATGAAAACGTCCACATTTTAAAAATTACTTCTGCTAAAAGACAGAATGCAAACCAAAAGCGGTTCAGATATGGCAATACACCGCCACCGTATTATGGAAAACTTTCTTGATGAGTTTTTTAACGAATGGGATGGACGAAAATAACAACCTGTACCACTGCACGATACAAACCAACATTTTCCCATTTTTCATTTTCATTCTTTCGACTAACAGTGTCATTTAGTAGTCAACTTCGACACACGCAATAATTATGTTCTTAAATACCTACCGGATTTCTCCTGCTTTTCAATGTTTTTTTATTTCCTAATCCGTAAATTTATATTAATAGAAAACCAAAACTACCTAAGGACTAACCGGTCCTCCGCTTACTTCTGAAGAACATTTTTCGTTCTGTACCTGATTCTAGTTTGAAAATCTTTTAAATATCCGTGTCATGAAAAGTACATTGCGTTATTTCATTCTTTTCATCGGATTGATATTGGCTGGTTGCTCGAGCGATAAAGTAAAGGTTGGTTTGCTGATACACAGTCTGGACAAAGAACGTTGGGAGAATGACCAAAAATATTTTATTGAATCCGTAAACGAGCTGGGAGGGAAAGTATTGGTTGCCGTTGCCGATAACGATGAGCAAAAACAAATTCAACAGGCCCAGGACCTGTTGAAAAGAAAGATTCAAGCCCTTGTTGTTATTCCTGTTAACCAGTATAGTGCTGCCAGCATTGTCGATTTGGCCCATAACCGATCAGTCCCGGTTATTTCGTATGACCGTCTCATCAACAATAGCCGGGTTGACTATTATGTATCAACTGACAACATTAAAATTGGCGAAATGCAAGCCCGGTATATGATGAACCGGGTACCCGAGGGCAATTATGCTCTAATTGGAGGCTCAGAATATGACAATAATAGCCGAATGCTTTATCTCGGTCAGATAAATATTCTGCAGCCTTATATTGAGCGGGGTGATATTTTTCTGGTCTACCGAAAGTTCTCCAAGTTCTGGTCGGAGGATGAAGGTTACCAAATGGCTACGGAATGTCTGGATCAGAACAATAACCAGGTGGATGCTATAATTGCAGGGAACGACGCTATTGCATACGGGGTCTTACGTGTGCTGAAAGAACGAGGCCTTGAGAAAAAAATAGCAGTCGCCGGAATGGATGCTGACCTGCGAAATGTCCGCGAAATCGTAAAAGGCAATCAGTCCATGACCGTTTACAAACCAATTAAAACCATGGCTTCCACAGCTGCCCAAATTTCGGTTAAGTTAATCCGGGGAGAAAAAATCGAAGACTGCAACAGTCGTGTGAGCAATGGTTCCTGGCTGGTCCCATCAGTGTTGCTTGATGCTCTGCCAGTTTACAAAGACAATATTAGACAAACTGTTATTGCTGAAGGCTACCTTACGGAAAAGGAAATTTACCAATAAAACCCTGTCAAGAAAAGAGGCAATTCCCAGTGATTTGTTATTGACGGGAGTTGCCTCTTTTTATCTATTTACCTGTTGATAAATTAATCACGTGGAATATTTTCAGCTGCATATTGCAACTCTTCGTACCACTCTTTACCGTATTTCCTGATTAAGGGCTCTTTCAAAAACTTCCACAAAGGTAACTGCTCTTTTTTGCCACAGGCCTTTCCGGGTTTACAGATATCCAGTTCCTGGTAATTCACGGCATCAAACCGCTTGTATTCGGTTATCCGAATAGGGAAAAGATGACAAGACACCGGTTTCCGGAAATCGGTTTTCCCATTGAGATAAGCCCGTTCGATACCGCACTTGACGGTCCCGGCGTCATCCCGGTACGTATAAACACACTCCTTGTTGCCGATAATGGGCGTCACCAAATCGCCATCGGAATCAATCATGGAAAAGCCTTGTCTTTTTACTTCGGCCCGGTTCCGCGCTGACAGGTAGGGTTCAACTTCAGGGTAAACCGCTTCAATAATCTTCGCCTCTTCAACGGTTAATGGTGCACCGCTGTCTCCCTCCACGCAACAGGCTCCCTTGCATTTCGACAAGTCGCAAAGAAACTGTTGATCCAAAATGTCAAAACTGACCAATGCTTTCCCTATCTCAATCACTTGTTTACTATTTAGTTGTTAATCACCAACAGGCCCCAATTTGTCCCGAAGGTGAATGTCGGCAAAAATAAAAAAAGAACCGGGAAAGAATCAATCTCCCGGTTCGATAATTTATTGGGATAAGAATAATTTATGCATTCTCAATCAGAACTTTTCCCGTCATATCCTTCGGAACCTCAACCCCCATAATGGTTAACAGTGTGGGAGCAACATCGGCAAGAATACCATTTGTCAACTTCTTGTCCTTGTTTTCGGTTACCCAGATGCAGGGAACCGGATTGAGGGAGTGAGCTGTGTTTTCACTACCATCTTCATTCAGCGCATTATCTGCGTTACCGTGATCGGCAATGATAACGACGTCATAATCGTTAGCACGGGCTGCTTCAACCACTTCCTTCACACAGGAATCGACCGCTTTCACCGCAGCCTGAATGGCTGAATAAACACCGGTGTGCCCCACCATGTCGCCATTGGCAAAATTGAGGCAAACAAAGTCGGCCGACTTGTCATTCAATTCCTTCACAATAGCGTCTTTCACTTTCGGAGCCGACATTTCGGGTTGCATATCATACGTAGGAACTTTAGGCGACGGAATCAGGATACGCTTCTCTCCGTCGAACTCCTGTTCGCGTCCGCCGGAAAAGAAGAAAGTTACGTGTGCATATTTTTCGGTTTCGGCAATCCTGATTTGCTTTAATCCCGCATTCGCAACCACCTCTCCCATGGTATTGGCCACATTGTCTTTGTCGAACAATACGTTCACACCTTTGAAGCTGGCGTTGTAATTGGTCATGGTATACCATTCGACTGGCATGGTGTGCAAGCCCGCTTCCGGATGTTCTTCCTGGGTAAATGCCATGGTGAGTTGACGCAGGCGATCGGTACGGTAGTTGAAACAAATCGCTACATCGCCTTCCTGGACCGTAGCCAACGGAGCGCCATTCCCGTCTACCATCACTACCGGCTTGATAAACTCATCGGTTACCCCTTCGTCATAAGATTCCTGAATGGATTTGAGAATATTGTTGCTTTTTTTGCCTTCGCCTTTCACCAACAGATCGTAAGCCAACTTGATGCGATCCCAGTTTTTATCACGGTCCATACCGTAGTAACGACCAACCAGGGATGCAAACCTGGCATTGGTTTTTTCCAATCGCTTCAGGTCGCGTTCCACAAATCCGTAACCAGAACGCGGATCGGTATCACGGCCATCGGTCAACCCGTGAACAAACACCTTTTCCAGTCCCTTCTCAGTAGCTATCTCTGCCAGGGCAATCATGTGGTCACTCAAGGCATGCACTCCACCGGCGCCAATCAAACCAATCAAGTGTACCTTCTTGTTGTTAGCTTTTGCATAGTCATAAGCTTTAAGCAATTCAGGATTGCTCCATAAGGATTTGTTCTTAACTGCTTTGTTGATTTTCACCAAATCCTGATAAACAACACGGCCGGCGCCAATATTGAGGTGCCCGACCTCCGAGTTTCCCATTTGACCATCGGGTAAACCAACATTTTCGCCAGAGGTTAATAATTCGCTGTGAGGATAATTATTCCAAAGCTCATCGATAAATGGTGTGGGTGTACTATAAATTACATCGCTTTTCGATTTGTCACCAATCCCCCATCCGTCGAGGATCATGAGCATAGTCTTTTTAACATTTGCCATCTTAAATTCTACTTGTTTAATTAACGACTTTAACCGTCGTAAAAGTATGATTTTCAAGCGAAGAATAAAACCTGGAAGAAACGGTTTTGAGCAAATTAAAGATTTTTTTATGGAGTAGGGCCAAGCCTGGTTGGGGCAAAAATTGCTTCCTGCCGAAAGTCTTCGGTCACATGCCGAGCCTAGACCATAAACAGCAAAAGCAGGCGTGATTTTGAGAAAACTGTTGCCTGTTAATGAGAACTCATCCCATCAACATGGGTAAAAAAACAAAAGAGGGAAAGATCTTCATCTTCCCCTCTTTGTGGTGCCACCTGGAATTGAACCAGGGACACACGGATTTTCAGTCCGTTGCTCTACCAACTGAGCTATGGCACCTTAATTTTGTTAAGTGCGGAGCAAAAATAACGATTTTTTAGAAATCCCAAACTTTTGCCTCAACCGATTTCTTCAATAAACCCGTTAAAATAAAACCTTTCTAAATAACTATCCAACCCTAATAAAAATGACATTTTCAGAAAAATACCGGAGCATTTATGCTTCAGTATTTCATCTGGTGGTGCCACCTGGCCCCGAAGCATCGGAGGAACCGGGGACACACTATTCAAAAAGAGGGAAAGATCTTCATCTTCCCCTCTTTGTGGTGCCACCTGGAATTGAACCAGGGACACACGGATTTTCAGTCCGTTGCTCTACCAACTGAGCTATGGCACCTTAATTTTGTTAAGCGCGGAGCAAAAGTAACGATTAATTTCTATGTGCCAAATTTCAGCTTAAAAATTTTTAACCCCGCTGTGACCGCCACTTTCAGCTAATGATCAGAAATAAACCCGATACAAGATAGTTGGCACAAATCCCAATTGATACTGCTGCTCAATAGCCCCCGATTCCGGGTTGAAATATTTTCTCAGCAAAATCTTTTCCCCCGTAAGGTTACGAAGACTTAAAAACAAATCATGACTCATCCAACGCATTGACCATTTCAGGCTAACATGAGCATCGACCCTAAACCAATCAGGTTCCCGATTAACGTACTGTGACAACTCGTCATACACGGTATAACCTGCCAAAACAGAGGTACTGTAATCAATTCCCGGCATGGGCGGGCCTCCCGAGTAAATGGCATGCAAACCAATATCTAAGAGCCCGTTTTTGGAAAAAGGAAACTTGGTCCCCAGTACCAAATCAGATTTATAGTTGCCATTAAAAGCGGTATTCCTCGTGGCGCCGTCACTTGCCTTATATTTTGAGTCGTACAGCGAACCGGACAGACGGAAATAGTAACCATGCGACAAATATTTATGAAGCTGCAACTCCAAACCTTTATTTTGCCCCGTTCCCCGATTTACCAGCGGATAGATAGAATAATCCCTGAAACCAGCCCCATAATTTACCATTGAATAACTGCTCACATGTTGTTCTACCGGCACCTTCATCAATTGCTGAAAATAAACTTCGGCATGAAGCCGCAGGCCGCCACGAAAATTCTTATCAACAGCTCCCACCAACTGGTGCATCCGGGTTGGACCAAGATTCCGGTTGCCTTCTGTTATGACCGTACCGGTATTGTTGGCTTTGGTTTTCATGAAATAGAGAAACATGGGTTGAAACTGACTTTGAAGGCCGTAACCGATGGAAACAAAAGTATTATCGTTATACGCATGTTTTATGCTTAGCCGCGGTTCAACAGACGCCACCTGATTAAACGTAAAATAGTTAGCATTCACTCCCACATAAACCGCTGTCGTGTTACCGAATTTGTGCTGCCAGCCGGCATCTGCCTGAACCTGCACTAACCCTTTTCCATTTGCATCGAGCAGCATATAATAGGTTTTCGGATAGACCTGCGTGACATTTCCCGTGAGGGTACTGTCGGAAAAATTCACCTGGCGGATACGTGCTGAAACTCCGGCAACAATGTAATTGGAAGCCGATGGTTTATGCTGAAAGCGGGATGATAAGAACAGTTCCTGCTCTTTGTTATCACTCCCGGCGTCAATTAGACGAATCGTGGCGCTACGGTACTTTTCCATCCGGGAAGTTTGCTCATACCCCGAAATTCCAACTATTGTTTTGATGGAACTGATTCCCCGTTTCAAATAAATTTTGTGGGAAAATCCACCCGTATAAAGCGTCTCGTCCAGGTAATTGTCGGTATTCGGCAAGCTTCCGTAAACATAAAAGTTTTCGGGATGAGCGCTGATCCCCTGAAGCATCTCCACCTTGTTCTTCCCACCTGTAACGAATATGGAAAAGGTTCCGGCAAAACGGGTTGGGACATTTACATTGACCGCTGCCTGTTGCCTGTCGGGAAAAATTCCCGGCACAGCTTCAACTCCGCTTCCATCCAACACCGATGGAAGGGAATTGCGGTAGTAAACCAGATAGGAAGATGAAGGCTTGCGCCCAATAGGCCCTTCTGCTGATATCGCCGCTCCAAATGAGCCCATTTCCAGGGAATACCGACGATCGACCCGGTTTCCGTTGCGGAACCGGAGTTTGAACTTACCCGCCAAAGCATCGACGGGTCCGGCGGGATAAGGGCCATAATCGACTTCCGATTTTCCCATCACGGCATTGGGAAGCAAAGGGTAAGTTCCTCCCGGCAGCCCAATTTCGTGACTGAAATTAGGTGCCACAACCGGAATATCATCGATTTGCCAAACCAGGCCTGTTGGCGAATTTCCCCGGACACTCAGGTCGTTCCTCCCATCCATTATTTGCCTGAAAGCGGGAAGTTCAGCAGCCATTTGAGCCGGGCCTTCCTTTACATTATCCGAAACCTGAACATTTTCCCGGTTAAACGAAAAGGCACTGACCGTCGTCGTTGCATTCCTGGCAATTCCGGGTTTATATGGCCGGATATCGATGTCCTTCTTGTTATCCCTTATCTTTTGATCCAGTTCAATCAACCGAAATGCTTCTTTTCCGGTAACCACTTCCACGTTCCGGAGCAGCAGATTTTTGTAATCCTTTAACTCAACCACGATATCGTGAAGTCCGATCGGTACATTTTCAATTTCGAACCACCCGTTAAAATCGGACGAAGTCGTATAAAAGCGGCTTGTTCCCCGGATAGTAACAGTGGCTCCGGGCAACGGGGCTTTGGTTTGATGGTCGAGTACCACTCCTCTGAATGTTTCAACATGCTGTGCTGAGACAAGATCATTCAACAATAAAAGTATAAAAATGAGCAAGATGAGCCGAAGCAAGTTTTTTATACCATACATAATCTGCCGGGAAAATGATTAACAATTTCTCAATAAAAACGAATAAAAGCGCAATCTGTTATTTGATTCGCGGAAAATAGCTGAATAGCGCGATGAACTATTTCAGGATAAAACGGTACAAATAATTATTTTCCATACTTTTGCATCCTGATTAAGAGAGAATATGAACTACTTCACATATACATTGCCCAACGGTATCCGGCTGATTCATCAGTATGTCGATTCGCCGGTAGCCCATTGCGGCGTAATTTTTAATACCGGGTCACGGGACGAAAAACCGGAAGAGCAGGGAATGGCCCATTTTATTGAGCACACCATTTTTAAAGGGACCCGCAAACGGAAAGCTTATCATATACTTAGTCGCCTGGAAGATGTGGGCGGCGAGCTAAATGCCTACACCACAAAGGAAGAAACCGCGTTGTATGCTTCGTTCCTGAATGAATATTACAACCGGACCATTGAGCTGTTTAGCGACATTCTCATTGACAGCACCTTTCCCGAAAAGGAGTTAAAAAAAGAGAAAGAGGTCATCATCGAGGAGATCAACTCGTATAACGACAGCCCTTCGGAACTGATTTTCGATGAATTTGAAGATCTGGTATATGATGGCCACCCCATTGGGAGAAATATTCTGGGAACGCCCGAAAACATTAAGCGCTTTAACCGGAACGATGTGAAACGGTTCATCCGGGAGAATTACAATACCGACGAAATGGTGATTTGTTCGGTTGGGAAAACGACTCCGAAGAAGCTTCAGAAACTGGTGGAGCGGCATTTCTCCCATGTCCCGGAAAATCCAAGAAAACATAATCGGACGAAATTCATCGGATACAAACCGGAAACGCGACTAATACACAAGGACACATTTCAGGCGCATTGCATTGTCGGAAACGAAGCTTATGACAGCAAGCATCCACAACGCGTAGCCATGATTTTACTGAATAACATTTTGGGCGGTCAATCAATGAACTCGCGTCTCAACCTTTCGCTTCGCGAACGAAATGGCATGGCATACAATGTCGAGTCGAGTTATACCGCTTACACCGATACCGGCATCCTCAATATTTACTTCGGTACCGACAAGGAAAATCTCGACCGGGCCATTACGCTCGTTTACCGGGAAATCAAAAAACTGCAATCCCAGGAAATGGGAAGTTTGCAATTGATCAAAGCGAAAAAGCAATTGGTCGGTCAGTTGGCCATGGCTCAGGAAAATCGTGAAGACCTGATGTTGACCCTGGGAAAAAGCTTTCTGCTATATAACCGCGTTGACAGTCTTGAAAAAGTTAATGCCAAAATCGAAAAGGTCACCGCCAGCGAGTTAATGGCAATTGCCAATGAGGTTCTCGACAAGGAAAAACTTTCGGCGCTCATTTTTAAATAGCCAGTTATGCATCTTTCAATCGATCTCGAAAATTACATTCTGGAACACATTGAAGAAGAAAGCCCGGTTTTGGCTCAGCTAAACCGCGATACCCATGCCAAACAGCTTTATGCCCGTATGTGCTCCGGCCATTTGCAAGGCTCCATATTAACGCTGTTAAGTAAACTGGTCCAACCAAGGCGAATCCTGGAACTGGGAACTTTCACGGGATATTCGGCACTCTGTTTGGCCAAAGGATTGCAGGCTGACGGTGTTTTACACACCATCGAGATCAATGATGAGCTAGAAGATTTTGCTGCTCATTATTTCAAACTGGCCGGAATGCGGGAACGGATTGTGCAGCATATTGGTGATGCGTTGACAATTCTGCCCACATTCGAAGAACAGTTCGATCTGATTTTTATGGATGCAGACAAACGTTCTTACCCTGAATATTATAAAATAATCATCCCGCTGTTGCGGGAAGGCGGCATCCTAATCGCCGACAATACGCTTTGGGACGAAAAAGTGCTCAACGAAGAAATGACAGACGAACAAACAAACGGGATTCTGCAATTCAACGATCTGGTAAAAAACGATTCGCGGGTGGAAACCTACCTCTTTCCCGTAAGGGACGGCCTGACCATATTACGCAAAAAAGGCACCGGGAAACATTAAATCCGGTACCTTTTTCTATAGTTTTCAACCCTAATAATTATTCAATCCCACAAACTGTGGCATGAGCAACCACCCATATTGTTCCGCCATTTAATCCAGTTTTCGTTTCGGTCCATGTACTTCCTGTTAAGCCTTCAGCAACAAATTCGTACTCTCCGGGCGCAACGGTATACACCAATTCACCATTATTATTCTTATAATAATATGGGATTTGCGGATCGGGATCAGCTCCGGCCTCTCCTTCAGCAACCCACAAATGCGCTTCAGCGAGTTGATAGCCATCGTCAAGTTGGTAGGTCACCGTAGCTGTGCTCCCATAATAATTGACGGTTACAGTCCCCACGTTGGTTCCTTTTGAAAGATCACACTGAGCCGCCCCGGCATACAAATCGAAGGTGTAAGTACCATCAGCCGATAATGGTCCGTTGGTCCAACCCCATCGATTTGATGGGATACCCAAGTATCCAAATTTGGAAAAACAAGTACTGTAGGTATCATTATAATAGGCAAAAGCAGTTTCGCAATTATCTCCCGGATCATTCGGATCTTCCAGGCAATTCAAATATTCCAGATGAATAAATCGCTGATTTGTCACATTGGGATCGGGATCATTCGCCTCATCGACTTTGACTGTAATTCCCCGGGCTTCATCAATTAATATGGGATCACCTACATACGATGTCAAGCCAAGATATTCAAGAATGATGGCTTGAGGAATGGTTACGGTAAAAACGTCCGAATAAATAACCTGGCCATCCTCCAACTTTCCGAAAGCAGGACGAATCTCCAATGTAAGACCATCGGTCATTTCGAGCGCAGGAGCATACAATGGGAAACAAACAGGGAAAACTCCCTTAATCGAGTTATTTTCGACCGTATAGTTCGGGCCGATGTCCCAATAAGCTGTTCCTCCATCCACCTCTGTGGGCATCCAGGCCTTCAGATAAGACGGATATACCTGGTGGTAATATTCCGGATCATTTTCATCGATACAGTTTATGAACACACATACTTCATCTCCCTCCACAATGTTGTAATCGAACCATCCAAAACCAAATGCAGGCGCAACCTGCTGATTAAAACAGAGTAGCTCCAGCACAATACGGTTCTTCTCATATTGGCCGACCGAAAATTCCAATGGCAACGGTTGGCTAACATAATCCATAAAAGCAGAATCGTTCTCAGGGGTGCCCATCAGGATTTTGACATTGTCAGCCGTCCAATCGCCGTTGTGATCGTCTTTTTCCACCAAAGCAAAACGTACA
The DNA here is from genome assembly GCF_009617895.1 of Prolixibacter sp. SD074. Taxonomy (NCBI): domain Bacteria; kingdom Pseudomonadati; phylum Bacteroidota; class Bacteroidia; order Marinilabiliales; family Prolixibacteraceae; genus Prolixibacter; species Prolixibacter sp. SD074. The sequence goes on along the minus strand of NZ_BLAW01000001.1, from coordinate 3,622,939 downwards.
ATTGAGTATGTGGCATCCGCATTCAGCTGAATCAGTTCAGAAGCGACTCCCTCTCCTACAGCACTAAATGTCAAAAAATAAGTCTTGTCAAAAGCATTTGGCCCAGTTAAACGTACCATTAACCGGTAATCGCCATTCGCGACAAAATCCGGTACGTCACCGCAATCCAAACCAGCCAAAATTACATCAAAATCACTATTTGCGCTCTTGAGTACCGTTTTCGACTTTTCTGCAAAGAAGCTAACGTCTGCCTTTTGTTGATTACTGATCCCGTCATCATTCCGGGAACAACTCCACACCAAAGCCAGAAGCATAATCACTCCCGCAACAGCTGCTATCCATTTATTTTTCATAATTTATTCCATTTTTATTGGGTTTCTTATGATACCGGACAGGGAATCTCATCCAGGTAATAGCCTTCGCCCGTATTGACCGCATCGTTTTGCAGTTCCTCCAGGATTTGCTTCACTTCTGCGTCCGTAATAATAAAATCCTTCTCCAAGCCTTCATCATAAATAATATGAACCCCGACTCCATAAGTTGTCGCACCGCTCCATAACGGGAAACAGATCCATCCTTCGCTTGAACTGCCAGATGAGACATAAACCTCACCAAAGGTGTCCGCGTCTGTCATCGTATATAAAGTGACTGAATAATCGGCAGGGTCCCACGTCTCTGTCCCATTACCGCTTCATTCCCTCACGTACAGACACATTTCGTTCATCGATTTTGATTTCCCCGGATAACGGGGAACTTATTCCCTTTGAACCTGATGCCTGTTCGAAAGCAGGCAATTTCAATCAGCCGGAAAACCATACCATGTAAAAAACATGATACGATCCCCCGGCTCTCTAAAAATTATCAGTTGTTAGGTAAATCTAAAACGAATGGCGAAGCCAAATCGCCATAAACATAAGTAAAGCCACCCACCGGGGTAAAAGTTCCCAGCATTGACAAACTGGTATCCCACTCTTTCAATCCGACTCCTAGCTGACCGGTAATGATGTTGCCATTCTCATACACCATAGCTCCAAATACACCTGCCAGATCGGAAGTTGATGATGCCATTTGGGTTACTGTTTTACTCGTCAAATCGATTTGATAGACGATACCGCCACCGTTCGATTTGTTAAAGCTTAGCAAGTTGCCGTCGGTTGTGGCAATCAGGTCCCCACCGGAAAAATCGAAATCATCTCCGGATAAGGGAACCGTTTCGTAGTCCGTATAAACCATGCCGTCCGTATCTAATTGATAGAACAATAATTGATCGTTATCCATATCGGCTGCCAGCAGTTTATCACCCATATACACCAACTGGGTAATCTTGGCAGGAGCGTTTGATGCTGTATACGTTTGAAAACTCATGGTATAGAGATCGTATACCAGGACCATCGCACTTACATCCGAGTTCACGACATACAACTGGCGACGGTTCGGAGCAACAGCAATATGGGGATCTCTTCCAATTTCAGTATCGTTGGCATTATCGAGTATCTTTGTCATGGTAATGTCATTCCCGTTGAATAACAACGTATAAATGGCTGAGTTACCATTATCGTCATTATGCGACTCGAAGTAGGCTGGTTTATTGCAATCCGGTAGTGTGATGTGAATATACCTTGGGTTCTCGGCCCCGGATCCTTCCACTTTCTCAACTTTAACCGTGATACCAGTTGCAGGATCGGTTTCTTCCAGTCCCTGGTAGTCTTCGATGGGCATTAAATAATCCAAAATGATATCGCGGGATATGTGAACCCACACATCATCTCCATAAATAAAATCACCATCCGACGTTCTGCCAAATACCGGCTTCAACTGAAGAATCACACCATTCTCCATATCATCCAATAACGCATACAGCGGGAAACACATGGGATCCACTGAACCGACAACCTGGTCAACATTTTCAGCATCTGGAACAAGCGTGTAATTGGAGCCAATCTCCCAATAGGGCGCTTCGCCTGCCCGCACAACAGTTTCACCATCAAGTGTTGTCTTCCATGCATACATGTCGGCGGCAAATACCTGGTGGTAGTAATCGCGATCATTTTCGTTGATACAGTTAACAAACACACAGATTTCATCGCCTTCCACAATGTTGTAATCAAACCATTCGAAACCAAATGCCGGAGCCGCCTGTTGATTAAAACAAAGTACATCAAACACTTTCCGGTTCTTTTCATACTCCTGGATATTAATCTGTGCCGGCAGTGTTTCTGAAACATATTCCTGAAATGCGGAACCATCCATTGGTGTGGCCAACAATATTTTACTATTGGCTTCCGACCACGGTTGTTCTGAATTTATTTTCTCAACAATTTCAAAGCGGGTGACTTCATAGTCCCCGGGGGTCAATTGCACCAAATCTGTTGCAATACCGTCTTCAATATTTGTGCCTAACGCCGTATAGTTCAAGTAATAGTCGTTGCCACCTCCAGACAATTGACTACCTGTAATCCGTACGTGTACCGTTCAGTAATCGGCCCATTTGCAATCGAGGTCTGCCAACAATGCATCGTAATCAAGATTGCCCGATTTGAGCATGGGCTTTGTCAAGTTGGCTTGAAAAACCAAATCGACTTTCTTTTGGGTGTCACCTCCCAAATCATCCTTCTTGCTGCAAGAGGAAAAAAGCATCAAAAAAGGCACTGCCATAAGCAGCATTCGAAAAAGTAGATTTTTTCTCATTTCGATAGAATTTAAGTTAAACATTAATATATCACTAGTCGCATCCAATTTCGAGATGGACAAAGTCAATTTCGCCATTTACATACTTTTCTATTTCTACTTTTGTTATCGGAATAATCAAAACTGAATTCTCTTCACCAATGGGCTGTACCTGAAGAACAATTCCATTGGTGTAGTCAGCGGGTAAGGAAATGTACACGGGTTCAGGGTGTCCCTGTGAATTCAGGTTATTCCCGCTGGATATCTCCGTTACCGGATTTTGTTCTCCATCAGACGTGTAAGCCGTAAAATTATAGGAAAGGACTTCATGAAAGTTTTCCCGATTCCCGTCATTACAACGGTTAATAAAAAGGTAGAATCCGGAAACCTCCGCAGCTTGAGCAACCTCCCCGGAGCCGCTTTCAGCGTGCGTTCCCAAGTATGAAAGACTCAGACAACTCACACTTAAAAGTGTACGCCCTACTGCAGACGTATGGAAAGTGCAGTTCTTCGTGCTATTAATCGGGTAGGTGACCGCAAAGTGGGGCGCGGGAATCAATCGCACTTTTCCCATCCGGCGAACAGTAAACTTGGTCAACCGGTAATCTGCCGGAGGAATGGGGATCAACCGGGAAATGTAGCGTCCATCCTGAAAAGTCATGAAAATAGGATAGTTCAGAGCAGTGACGGCTCCGTCGGAACGCACCAGCGTAATCTCGGCATCAAAATCAGCTTTGGGAGGATAAACCTCAAGACTATTGAACGCATCTTTTAGGAACACCTGAATATATAGTCCGTTCTCCAGCTTCAGGAGGCCTTCTTCCTGGTTATTACAGGAAATCCCAGCTAAAACAAGTACCAGAACTATAATGAGGCCAGTTAGCTTATTTTTCATAATATTAAAATTACAGATGTACTGCCTAATTATCAGAGCGTAAAATACCTTCCCGACAAGAGCTACTATTTATAGGTATCGCATAACTATCCTTCTCAGGAAATTATCCTTTTAATCCAACAGAAGAAATAAACACTGAAGAGTTCAGTCTGGAAGTGAAATGGGGAGATTGTTAATCAATCTACAACAGCATTAATACCGCTGTTATACGACCCTTTAGTTACATGGTTGGACTGGTTTCAGCATTAACATAATAGGTTTTAGTTATTGTTCTACATAGGTGCAATTGTTATCAACTTACCGTGGTTAGGCCAGAAAACCGGAAGAACCCTACATCCCCGGTTTGACTGAAATTGATGCACTTTCAATAATTCTACTTTTAAAGGTGCAGCCAAAGGCAGTCGAACTGCCTTTACTTAAACAAGTTGCAGACTACACCTCTGAGTTTCGCACCATCAATCTTTCAGTGAATGACGGCGAAGGAGTTTTTCATTCAAGGATAATAAAAATCCCTGGCAAGAACAGGTCACTTAGTTTTCAATAGTAAAGATAAATTTACGGCATTCAGAAAGTAAACACAAGACATTGGTTTAAAAAAAAGAGACAAAATACTAAACACTTATACTACAATCTATTAATAAATTAAAATCAACTTTAACATATTCTCAAACACCTATAAAGAGGTGAAAAACAGCAATCATAATAATAACACTGTTAGCTTTATCTATTCGAAAAAAAGAGCTAACCCGGGACCGATAAGATTGAAGAAAAAAAGCCCCCGAAAATCGGAGGCTTTGAGCGGGAAACGAGACTCGAACTCGCGACCCTAACCTTGGCAAGGTTATGCTCTACCAACTGAGCTATTCCCGCAAAAAACGGGGCAATCAAAAAATAATTGCTCCGTTACCTAATGTACCCAGAGCGGGACTTGAACCCGCACGGCCGTAATGGCCATTGGATTTTAAGTCCAACGTGTCTACCATTCCACCACCTGGGCATCCTTTCGAGCGGGAAACGAGACTCGAACTCGCGACCCTAACCTTGGCAAGGTTATGCTCTACCAACTGAGCTATTCCCGCATTTTCAGGATGTTTTGACAAAAAATACCAAAAGAACCAGTCGTTCAATATTTCTGTCGTTCAATATGAAATGAACATTTTTGCAAAGCTGAGCGGGAAACGAGACTCGAACTCGCGACCCTAACCTTGGCAAGGTTATGCTCTGCCAACTGAGCTATTCCCGCATGTTGCTTCCGCCTATACCCTGCGATAGCGGACGCAAATATAAAAACATTTTTCCTTACGCTGAAAAATCAAATTGATTTTATGTCCGATTTTTCGTTAAACAGCGTTCCTTTCTGCAGAAAGTTATTGTCCGGCAATTTTTTTGATCTCGTTCAGCTTGTTCAATGCCTCCATCGGCGTCAGATTATTAATGTCCAGACTGGCAATTTCGTCACGAATCTGTTTGAGCACCGGATCATCTAACTGGAAGAAACTAAGCTGTAAACCTTCGCGGTTCCCCGCGATTTCGCCAACAGGTTTGGCCGGATACTCTTTCCGGTTGTTTTCCTCCAGCTGCTTCAGAATATCGTCGGCACGCTTCACCACACTTGGCGGCATACCAGCCATCCGGGCCACATGAATACCAAAACTGTGGTTGCTCCCGCCCCTTATCAGCTTGCGCAGAAAGATAACCTTATTCCCGACTTCCTTCACCGTAACGTTAAAATTTCGTACCCGGTTGAACGATTTTTCCATTTCGTTCAATTCATGGTAATGCGTAGCAAACAGGGTCTTGGCACGTGCCTTTGGATGTTCATGAATATATTCCACAATGGACCAGGCTATGGAAATTCCATCGTAAGTACTGGTACCCCGTCCCAACTCGTCAAGCAGAATAAGGCTCCGCTCCGAAAGGTTGTTCAGGATACTGGCCGCTTCATTCATTTCAACCATGAAGGTTGATTCGCCCAGCGAAAGATTGTCCGACGCTCCGACTCGTGTAAAAATTTTGTCCACAAACCCGATTTTGGCGGCTTCCGCCGGAACAAAACTTCCCATCTGGGACATCAGTACAATCAATGCAGTTTGCCTTAATAAAGCCGACTTACCGGCCATATTCGGCCCCGTGATGATGATGATCTGCTGTTCGTCGTTATCCAGATAAACGTCGTTGGTAATGTAGGCCTCCCCTACCGGAAGTTGCTGTTCAATCACCGGATGACGCCCGCCCTTGATATCGATGATGGTCGAATCATTTACTTCCGGCCGTTTATAGTTGTTTCCTTCCGCAATGGTGGCAAATGAGAGCAAACAATCGATTCGTGCCAGAATGACTGCGTCGAGCTGAATGGCTTGGATATAATCGGAAATGGAAAAGACCAGATCGGAAAAAAGTTTCGATTCCAGTTCCAGTATTCGTTCTTCTGCTCCCATAATTTTTGTTTCATACTCTTTCAGTTCCTCGGTAATGTACCGCTCTGCACTAACCAGCGTTTGTTTGCGAATCCACTCCGGCGGGACCTTGTCTTTATGTGTATTTCGAACTTCGATGTAATAGCCGAATACGTTATTGAAACCAATCTTCAACGACGTAATACCTGTACGCGCAATTTCTCTATCTACAATTTTCTTCAGGTAATCTTTCCCCGAAAAAGCGATTCCTCTCAGTTCATCCAGCTCTTCTGAAATACCGTCAGCAAGTACCCGCCCTTTCCCAATCTGCGTAGGAGGTTCCGGCACCAGTTCTTTGTCAATGCGTTCCTTAATTGACGTACATGGGTTCAACTGTTCGGCATACCTTTGCAAACTATCGTTGCCGGATTGATTACAGGCATTCCTGATGGGCTCAATTGCCGCCAGCGAACTCTTCAACTGAACTACCTCACGTGGATTGATTCGACCGGTGGCTACTTTGGAAATGATCCGTTCCAGATCACCAATTTGCCGCAGCGAATCTTCCAGCTCCTCCTTCAAGCCCGGATGAGAAACGAAATGCTCCACTACATCAAGCCGCTCATTAATGCGTTTGATTTCTTTCAGCGGAAGCGCCACCCAACGTTTTAGTAAACGGGCACCCATCGGCGAAATCGTCCGATCGATGACTTGTACCAGCGTTTTTGCACCTTCGTTAATGGTCGAAAAAAGCTCCAGGTTCCGAATGGTAAACCGGTCGAGCCAAACATACCGGTCCTCATCAATGCGCGATAAGCTGGTGATGTGCTTTAACTGGTTATGTTGCGTCAAGTCGAGGTACTGCAAAATAGCGCCCGAGGCAATGATTCCCAGTTGCAAGCCATGAACACCAAACCCTTTCAGCGTTTTGGTTTCAAAATGTCGCGTCAGCCTGTCAAAGGCTGTATCTTCAGTATAAACCCAATCGTCTAGCGTGTAGGTATAGAATTTATGTCCGAACGCTTCCGTGAACAGCTTTTCCTTTCCCTTTTGGAATAACACCTCTTTAGGTTGGAAACTATTCAGTAGCTTGTCTATATATTCAAAATTCCCTTCAGCGGTCATGAATTCACCGGTGGAAATATCGAGAAACGCCACGCCCGCCATCTGCTTGTCGATGTGCAGCGAGGCCAGAAAATTATTTTCGCGGTGCTCCAGAATGTTGTCATTGATGGAAACACCAGGTGTTACCAATTCGGTAATTCCCCGCTTAACAATTTTCTTCGTGGTTTTCGGGTCTTCAAGTTGCTCGCAAATGGCCACCCGTTGCCCGGCCCTGACAAGCTTAGGCAAGTATGTATCCAGCGCGTGATATGGAAATCCGGCCAGTTCTACATAACTCGCTGAGCCATTAGCCCGACGGGTTAAAGTAATACCCAAAATTCCGGCCGCTTTAATGGCGTCTTCACCGAATGTTTCGTAAAAGTCGCCCACACGAAACAGCAATACAGCGTCGGGATGTTTTGACTTGACGCTGTAATATTGCTTCATCAGCGGGGTTTCGACGTATTTTTTTATGCTTTTTGCCAAAGGAATTTAGGTTTTAACAATCTGCGAAAACAAATATAGGAACAATCCAACGGCCGGGAAAGCGTCCTGTTTTCCTGTAACCAGAAGTTTTCAACAAGCCGCACTATTCACTTGTTTGGCCTGCCCAAAAATAATTACCTGGCCTGTGCATTTTCCCGTAAACGGAGATCATCCAGCACATGTTTCCCCGAACGCAACAATAACATCAGCGAAAGCGGGATGACCAGCCAGTGAAACGTTTGCGGCAACAATGGCATACTTAGCAGGAAAAGTACCAGCAGGCCGGCTGTAAACCAGTGATATCCCTTTAATTTTTCACGCATTGGCTTTATCAGCAATACAAAGGCAAACAAGAAATGTGTTGGTAACGCCCAAACGAGGTTCAGGTTCCAACCCGTTGCCGGATGTGTGGAAACAAATGTCAGGAAGACCAAAACAAATCCGGCAACTCCAAAGAGAAGATAGATAATAAAGTCCAGCCATATCCCGGCTTTCCGTTTCCGGTATTGCCAAACGGTGAATATGAGTACGAGAATAAAAAAGGCCCAAATAACATTGACCGGCGACCAAAGTTCCGGTTTGAATTCTTGGGGAGGCGCATTATAAACAGTGGTACGCGGTAAACACAACTGAGCATCAACCGAATCTCTGGAGACTTTTGCTTCCGAAAAGTCCTTCGAGAGGTAGTCGGGCAGGAACATCTTCTGATAATACGTAATCTGTTTATCAGCCGGAATGCCTAGCGCCATTTTTATTCCCACCCCAGCCCATGTGTTTCCGGGTACGTAGCGGTCGAGCATGTCACGAAAAGTAACCGGTTTTTCGGTCTCCTGTGCCCAAATAATTTTATTATGCAACACCTCTTCCACCCTGTCGCGAATACGTGTTGCGCAATTATCGAAAAAGAAATTGTACCGGTAGACCCGATTTTCCGGCTTGGCATTTTCAACCAGCAAATCGAAAAGGCGCTGCCTTTCATCCGGCGTCAAATCAATTTCCTGTTCATGCACACTTCGTTTATAATAAATGTACTCCTGCATAAAGTCGGAAAAATATTGCACCGCCAACATGTAATCGGTCTCCCCTTTCGCAAAGCGATAAACGAAATTCGGTGCATCGAAACTGAAAACACCATAGTTGAACACCAGGTCAATTTTGTTTCCCGGATCGTGTAGCCGCAAGGCTGTATGGCCAAAATAGGAATAGATTTCGTTTCCGGGTTCGCAGGTCAAGAGCGAAATACGGGCAGTTGGAGATAACTGTAGGGCACGCGATGACTGAACAGACAGCGTAAACAACAACAGGAGAAGCAATAACTTTCGACTCATAATCCAGGGATGAAAATATTTTTGATAGCTAAAAATAAAAAACAGCCGGAGAATTGTCCGGTATTTCCTTTTTTAAAGTTTTAAATAATAGTCTTTTGTCAGCATACGATACGCCTCGCTGTAATTTCCATCCACATCACGAAGGCGCAATTCGCTTACCTGCCGGTCGTCAGGCTTTTTGCTGAATTCCAGCAAAACACGATTGGCTGGTTTACTTTCGCGGGGAACCACATTGACCACTTTTACCAAATAGAAGCCGTTCAAACGAGCGGTTTCACGAAATTCATCATATGCAGCGAATGGTATAATAACACAAAAGCGGCCTTCCGGCGAAAGCTTTTTAGTTGCGCCTTCAATCAATTCAGAATAGGATAAATACTGATCGTGACGGGCGACAGTGCGGTTCTTATCGGGTGATGCAAGCGAATTGGCAAAATAGGGCGGATTGCTCACAATCAAATCATACTGGTCGGGCATCCCTTCCGTGAATTCCTGGAATGAAGAGTGAAAGACCGTTACCCGGGCAGCCCAGGGTGAGGCAACCACATTCTGATTGGCTTCGCAAAATGCCACTGGTTCAATCTCCACCGCATCAACGATGGCTTCCGAACGCTGTGCCAACATGAGCGCCACCAACCCCGTTCCGGCTCCCACATCCAGGATGGCTTTAGCCCCGGTTACGTCGGCCCATGCACCGAGTAGAACGCCGTCGGTTCCGACCTTCATGGCGGCCTTTTCTTGTTTGATCTCAAACTGTTTAAAGGCAAATGACTCCGATTCCATTGGCTTAGAATTTCTCAAAAACACCCAGTCCGAACAGGGCGAAATCGTATTTAACCGGATCTTCTGAATCAAAATCCCGGAGACGGGAAGTTAATTCATCAACCGCTTTCCAATCATTCTGTTTTCGCTTCAGCAATCCCAACTTTCGCGCCACATTGCCTGAGTGGACATCCAAAGGCATCATCAGCGCCGAAGCCGGAATATCTTTCCACAATCCAAAATCGACACCCGTGCGATTATCCCGCACCATCCAACGCAAAAACATGTTGATACGCTTGGCTGACGAACCTTTCAACGGATTGGCTACGTGCTTTTGCGTGCGGATTTCGGGCGCGTAACTCAAAAACTTTTCCCGGAAATGGATAATTCCCGACATTATACTTCCACCATGCTGAAACCCTTCTACAAATAAAGCCTCCAAACCATCCTCCTCTCGATAAATTTCCCGTAAAGCGTGAAGAAAATAGCGGCAATCAATTCCATTAAAAGTCCGGTGCACAAAATCTCCAAAACGATCAAAATGTTCCACATTACTCTGTGTGATAAAGTCAAACGGGCGATGTTCCATCCAATCCATCAATTTATTTGCATTGCGAATAATGGTTGGCCGCTGCCCCCATGCAATGGTCGCAGCCAGAAATCCGGCTATTTCAATGTCCTCCTTGCGGGAAAAAAGTCGCGGAACGGAGATGGGATCGGTTTCAATGAACCGGAGCTGGTTATATAAAAGATATTTTTCGTCGAGAAAGCTTTTTAGTTCCTGGCCGGTCATGCGTTCTAATTCTCAATCACACCATCGCGAATGCGCAACATCCGGTCGGTGGTTTTGGCAAAATGTTCGTCGTGGGTAACAATAATGAAAGTCTGCTGAAATTTCTCCTTCAGCTTAAAAAACAGGGAGAACAGATATTCCTGGTTACGCGAGTCGAGGTTCCCGGAAGGTTCGTCGGCCAAAATCACCGATGGATCGTTGATCAATGCACGGGCAACCGCCACACGCTGCTTTTCGCCTCCCGATAATTCCGATGGCTTATGATGAAACCGATCTCTCAGATCGAGACTTTCGAGCAGTTCCTGCGCCTTTGCTTCCACCTCTTTCCTGTCGCGCTTTGAAATATACCCGGGAATACACACATTTTCGAAGGCGGTAAATTCCGGCAGCAAATGATGGAACTGAAAGACAAAACCAATTTCACTATTCCGGAAACGGGAAAGTTCCCGCTCTCCCATTTTAAATACTTCCTTTTTATTGATCTGAACCTTGCCGCTGTCAGGCTTTCCCAACGTTCCCAGGATTTGCAGCAAGGTTGTTTTTCCGGCACCACTGGCGCCAACTATCGATACAACTTCACCCTGGTAGACTTCCAGCGATACACTTTTCAATACCTGCAAATCGCCAAACGACTTAGTGATATTGCTTGCCTGTAATATGATATTCTTTTTACTCATTTTTGTTTACGGTCACGACCATTTCAGGTCACCTAAAAATACCGAAAAAATAAATGCCGCTCTAATTTCCTATCGGAAACTCAAATGATGGAAACGATATAAACAATGTAAAATACGAAGAGTAAAAACCCCTCGATACGTAACAACTCTCCTCCGTACGGATTCCGCAGCACAGAAAATTTATGCCAGCCCGACTCGCGCAGAGCTATCAAATTCTTCCGTAAAGGAATAATAAACAAGAATAAAGCAAGGGCAAATCCCAGCATCCAAATGGTATCAAACCGGAATGCCGTAAAATCTACCGGAATGGGATGAATGGCCGCAGTGAGCCCAATGACACCAAACAGATTGAAAATATTGGATCCGATGATGTTACCGATAGAAATATCGGCTTCTTTTTTTATCGCGGCCATAACCGATGCGGCAAGCTCCGGAAGACTGGTCCCAAATGCAACGATCGTTATGGAAATAATTCGTTCGGTAATTCCCAGGCTTCGGGCAATGGTTGAGGCACCGTCAATCAGAATACGTGAGCCAAATGCCAAAGCTCCAATCGAAAGGGCAATAATAAAGAAACCAACCGGAATCGAGTAACGCGGTGGAAGTATTTCATGAGCTTCTTTCTGTCGCCGTGAACGCTGGAAACTTTTCCAAATAAACCAAAGCAAAGCGATAAAGAAGACGATTCCTTCAACCCGTTCCACCTTTGCATCCATGATAAAAAGATAAAACAGGATACTGGCAGCAAACATGACCGGCCAGGCAAAACGTATCGTCTCCCGTTTAACCGGCATCGCCATCAACGTGGCAGTCAATCCAAGTACCAGAGCGATATTGGCAATATTGGATCCCACCACATTTCCGATAGAAATTTCGGGGTGTCCCGAAATCGCAGCGTCCAGACTCACAATGAACTCAGGGGCCGACGTTCCGAAGGCAACAACCGTGATTCCAATAACGAGGGTCGAAACTTTAAAATGCCGGGCAAGACCTACCCCTCCCCGCACCAGCAAATCGCCGCCGACAAGTAAAAGAATTAAGCCGCCTAGTAATTTCAGATATTCCACAAAGGGTAAGTTAACGGTAATCGTTCGTTCCAATTCCTTTCTACAAAAGAAAAACCTCCTTTCACCTCGTGGCGAAAAGAGATCCATATATTTTAAACACAACAAATGTCGACGGTTTACCCGTGTGCCGCATCATTGTTTTTTTCCTCAAGCTCTTCCTCAATCTTTCTGCTCAGTTTATTGGATTCGCTGTTTACTGAATCGGTAAAATTATTGACATCTTTTTTCAAGTCTGAGGTATGATTTTCAAATTCTTTCTGGATATCACTCGTCGCTTTTTTAAATTCGCGCATCCCTTTACCCAGCGTCCGGGCAATTTCAGGAATACTGTTCGCCCCGAAAAACAGCAGCGCCAGTAATAAGACCAGAACCAACTCTGAACCACTCACAAAGAGCAACACATTCCCCATGGTAATTGATTTTGAACAAATATAACATTCATCCGGCAATTGTCATCGTCCCACATCAGATTTTAGAGTGACACCATTAAAAATGCCCGATCGCTTAGCGCAACCGGGCATATCCATTCAGAAAATATCTTTGTTATTCAGATTATTTCTTCTTCCTGGTAATTCTCTCCTTCACTTTACTGACGGTATCGTAAACAATCGGTGTTGCGATGAATATCGAAGAATAGGTACCTACAACTACACCCATCATCAACGCGAAGGTGAATCCTTTAATAGATGTTCCACCGAACAGGAATATGGCCAGCAATACCACGAAAGTTGAAAGTGACGTACTGAATGTACGACGTAATGTGCTGTTGATGGCTGCATTCATCACGTCCTTCCGGTCTTGCTTTGGATGCAAATGGAGGTACTCGCGGATACGGTCGAATACAACCACCGTATCGTTTATGGAGTAACCAAGTACCGTTAGAATGGCCGCAATAAACGCCTGGTCGACCTCCAGCGAGAATGATAACCAACCATCTAATAAGGCAAACATTCCGACAACGATAAAGGTGTCGTGTGCAAGTGCCACAATAGCCCCAAGAGAGTATTGCCACTGCCGGAACCGAATCAAAATATAAAGGAAGATGATAACCAGTGCAAAGAGTATGGATATCAATGCATCTTTCCGGATATCATCCGAAATGGTCGGTCCCACTTTTTGCGAACTCATCCGGTAATTAGAAAGAAACTCCTCTTCAGATGTATTGGCCGGTAGGTACTGTTTTATCCCATCGTACAATTTGTCTTCGATATCGGAATCCACATTGTTTCCATCCTCATCAATACGATAATCGGTTGTAATACGTAACTGGTTATCGCCACCGAAGGTTTTCACTTCAGGCGCTGAACCAAACTCAGGTGTCAGTGAATTCATCACTTTCTGTACCGGGACCGGTTGCTCAAAACGAACAACATAAGTACGGCCTCCTTTGAAGTCGATACCATAATTCAGCCCTTTGAATATCAATGCAAACAGTGCAATGGCAATCATCGTTCCGGAAACACCGTAGAAAACCTTCCGCTTGTTGAGGAATTTAATTGTCGGATTCCTGAGCCATTCGGCGGTCCCCGATGCAACGAATTTGATTTTACGATCTTTTGCTAACCATCTTTCAAATACCAGACGGGTAATAAAAATGGCGGTAAACATGGAAGTCAGAATACCAATGATAAGCGTAGTAGCAAAACCTTTAATCGGACCAGAACCAAACATGAACAGAACTACACCGGTAAGCAACGTAGTTACCTGTCCATCAATGATGGCCGAATAAGCATTCCGGTAACCATCCTGGATGGCCAGCTTCATACCCTTGCCAGCTTTTAACTCTTCCTGAATACGCTCATAAATCAGCACGTTCGCATCCACCGACATACCGATCGTCAGAACGATACCCGCAATTCCCGGTAGGGTAAGCACTGCTCCCAATGACGCCAAAATACCAATAATATAGAAGAGGTTCGTTACCAGCGCCAGGTTGGCAACCAGACCAGCACTTCCACTGTAGAAGAACAACATATAAATAAGGATGAGCACGAAGGCAATAGCAAACGACCACATACCATTGCGAATCGATTCCTTACCCAGTGTCGGTCCTACAATTTCTTCCTGAACGATGTGAGCCGGAGCAGGCATTTTACCTGACTTCAGCATGTTTGCAAGGTCTTTTGCCTCATTTACCGTGAAGTTGCCGGTAATGGATGAACGGCCTCCGGTAATTTCACCCTGTACAGTCGGGAACGACTGGACCAGGCCATCAAGAACAATGGCAATGGATTTACCTACATTTTCACGGGTCAGACGAGCCCAGGTTTTGGCCCCTTCACTGTTCATGGTCATGGATACCTCGCTGGTTGCACGGTTTTGACCGAACTCCTGACGTGCATCTGTAATCACATCACCGGTGAGTGGCGCTTTACCATCACGGTTGGTTACCTTCAACGCAATCAACTGATAGTAATCGCCTTTCTTATCCATCGGCTTGGATGTCCAGCGGAATATCATGTTACGCGGAAAGATGGAACGAATCTGCGGCATCTTCAGATATTGGTCAACCCGGGCCGTATCTTTAAAATGCGCGTAGCCAACCACCGGCCCCCGGAACAATTGTCCGTCGCGGGAAGTATTGGGCGGCAATACCGAGAAGAGCGGGAAGTTTTTAGCAATATCGGCAGCCGAACCAGCCGAAAGCGAATCTTTGGTTTGTGCTTTATCCAACTCATCCAACAGACTGGTACCGGTGGTATCTTTCTTTGCTTCGGCTTTTTTGCCTTCCGGTTTTACCTCAGGTGTTTCTGTTGTTTTTTCAGCAATCTGATCAACCGTGTTCTCTCCGGTTTCGTTCATTTCACGCAAACGCTGGTTTGCTTTCAGCAGATAAGGATAAACATCACCGTTTTCCCATGTTTCCCAGAACTCTAACTTGGCAGTTCCTTCCAACAGCTTCCGGACACGGTCAGCGTCTTTTACGCCCGGCAACTCGATAAGGATACGACCTTTGGTTTGCAATTGCTGAATGTTGGGCTGAGCCACACCAAAACGGTCGATACGACTACGAAGAATATTAAAGGCATTATCGATGGCGCCATCTGTCTCTTTTCTGATAACCTGCAATACCTGTGCGTTGGTCGAATTGTAATTCACTTTATCGCGCAGGTCAACCGTATTAAATACGGCAGCCAGACGACCGTTTGGATCAATTTGCTCGAAAGCCTGTCCAAACAGGGTTACAAAATTCTCCTGGCTGCTCTTCTGACGTTCAGTCGCCAGATTCAGCGCAGCGTTAAATGTTGAATCCTTACTGTTATTAGCCAAAGAGCGAATCAGATCCGGCACCGAAATTTCCAGGGTTACGTTCATACCACCTTTCAGGTCAAGACCGAGGTTCATCTCGTACTCTTTCACTTCACGGTAAGTATATTTACGAATTCCCAGGAAATTAAATACGGGCTGTCCGGCAACTGAATCGAGATAATACGTTTCACGTTGAGGATTCCCGTTTGCGTACTCCAGAGCATCCTTTTCGACCTGTTTGGCCTTGAAAGTAAAGGTTAGCTGGTAAACACAAATTAAGGCTAGCAGGATTGCAAAAAGCCTTATCAATCCTTTATTCTGCATTGGGATATCAGTTTAATTTTCCTATGTAATTTGACAATTTTATACGTTTTCAGCTTAGCACGCAAAGATATTTATTTTTTTCTGAATACAATGGTTTTCAACGGAGCAATGCCCGTTATGTCAGATGGCCCACAATACATGGAAGCAAATGTTATGCAAACCCCTCCATGCCGGGTAATTTTAAAACCAGTTGCTGCTGACCATAATCAATGACTGCCTTGTACCGAATCAGAAAGTCCGAGCCCAATAATCCGACAATCTGCTTATCGGAGAAACGGGCATATTCCTGATTAATGTGCGCCAGATCAATTAATACAATCGTCAGCAAGCCAAAATTGAACTGTCCCAGCCATAATTCACCGATTTCACCCGAAGCGGTTTCCACTAAATCCTTGCCAAGGCCAGTTGCCTGTTTTACGGGGTTTTCATCGGGTTGATAATGCTCAGCCAGGCTTTTGTCGAAAACCGATTTCGATGCACCGGAATCGATCACCCACCAGCCGACATACTCGTTTCCGAACCGGGCTTTAACCAATGGATGGTAAGTTCCGGCTTCCAGTTCACACAGCTCAATCGGGATAATAATTTCCATATTAAAGGCAAAAAAAGGGGAACCTGTTTCAGTTCCCCTTCTATTTATGATGAAGTATTGTTTACTTGCTGTTCAATTTATCGAGCACGCTCATTACTTCGCGAACATGGCCTTCACTCTCTTTCAGCATCGCCATTTCATCTTCGTTCAATTCAAGTTCGATTACCTTTTCGATACCGTTTTTACCCAAAATAACCGGTACTCCCAGGTAGCAATTATCGATGCCGTACTCGCCTTCCAGGTTCACACAAACCGGGAATACACGACGCTGATCTTTCACAATGGCCTCAACCATTTGTGCTGCGGCAGCACCCGGGGCATACCATGCCGATGTGCCCATCAGTTTAACCAACTCTCCACCACCGGTTTTTGTACGCGATACAATGGCTTCCAGTTTTTCACTGTCAATCAATTCGGTAACCGGAATACCAGCAACCGTAGTATAACGTGGCAGCGGAACCATGGTATCGCCATGGCCGCCCATCAATACTGCCTGAATATCCTTTGGCGAAACATTCAATGCTTCAGCCAGGAACGCACGGTAACGGGCAGTATCCAGAATACCAGCCATTCCCATAACCCTCGAGCGTGGGAATTTTGAAGTCAGGTGTGCCTGATATGTCATTACATCCAGCGGGTTGGACACAATAATAACAACGGCTTCCGGTGAATACTTAACCACATTCTCGGTAACCGATTTCACGATACCTGCGTTAGTCTCAATCAGGTCATCGCGGCTCATTCCCGGTTTACGCGGAAGCCCGGATGTAATCACCACAACATCCGAACCGGCTGTTTTTGAATAATCGTTCGATACGCCTACGGTGCGGGTATCATATACATTGATGGGAGCTTTTTCCCAAATATCAAGGGCTTTGCCTTCTGCCAAACCCTCTTTAATGTCAACCAGAATTACTTCGTTTACCACTTCGCGGTAAGCTAATACATCGGCGCAAGTAGCGCCAACATTTCCTGCACCTACTACAGTAACTTTCATAAACCTTGCAATTAAGAATTCAATTATCAATCAGTTTCTATACTTTTTTCTAAAAAGCAAACAAATATAACCAGAATAGGATGTAATCAAAAGGATTTTTGCAAGGATTTCGAAACCCCGAAGGGTTGTAACATGGCTGCATAACAGGAAAATCCACATATTTCATTCATCCCTGAGATTGTCTTTATTCATTTGAAAAAAAGAAGGGCCCCCCTTTGGAACTTTTATAAAAAGAAGAAGACGGTGCCCCTGTTATGTGAAAACCACTTTGTCTATAGATGAGATAAAACTGAAGTGGTTAGTTGTTCACTATCGCTTTTATTTCACCGATAATTTTCGCTGCCAGCGCTTCGGCTTTTTCCATGCTTTTACCTTCGGAATAAATACGAATGATGGGTTCGGTATTCGATTTTCTCAAATGCACCCATTCGTCAGCAAAATCAATCTTCACACCATCCACATCGTTCACTTGCTCATGCTGATATTTTTCCTTCATGGCAACCAAAACGGCATCTACATCAATTTCCGGAGTCAGTTCAATTTTATTCTTCGAAATAAAATAATTGGGATATTGCGCCCGCAATTCCGAACATTTTTTGCCTGATTTAGCCAGATGGGTCAGGAACAAACCAATTCCCACCAACGAATCGCGCCCATAATGACTGGCCGGATAGATTACTCCACCGTTTCCTTCGCCGCCAATTACTGCGCCGGTCTCTTTCATCAGGGTCGTTACGTTCACTTCTCCCACTGCTGAAGGGGCATAGGTCCCACCATGTTTTTCGGTGATATCCCGCAGTGCCCGGGAAGAAGATAAGTTAGAAACGGTATTGCCAGGCGTCTGACTCAACACATAATCGGCAACAGCCACCAGGGTATATTCCTCATTGAACATGGTGCCATCTTCGTTGATGATGGCCAGCCGATCAACATCCGGATCAACGACAAAGCCAACATCCACACCTTTGTCACGAATAATCGCCGACGTTTCCTGCAGGTTTTCCGGAATGGGCTCCGGCGTGTGCGCGAAATGTCCGTGCGGTTCACAGTTGATTTCCACTACCTCTGATACGCCGAGCGCTTTTAACATGGCAGGAACAGCCACACCTCCCACTGAATTAACTGCATCAACAGCCACCTTAAACTTAGCAGCCCGGATGGCTTCCACATCTACCAGGTCAAGGTCAAGCACATGCTGAACATGGTAGTTGGTGTAATCTTTCTCCGTTTCCACTCCCAAATCATCCACTTCGGCAAAATAAAAATCTTCTTTTTCAGCAATTGCCAGCACCGTCTTTCCATCTGCACCGTTTAGAAATTCGCCTTTGTTATTCAACAATTTCAGCGCATTCCACTGCTTAGGGTTATGGCTGGCAGTTAAAATAATACCGCCGTCGGCATTCTCTGTTGTCACCGCGATTTCGGTGGTTGGCGTTGTTGCCAAACCGATATTAATTACATCGGCCCCCATTCCCATCAAGGTGCCGGATACCAAAGCGTTGACCATTTTTCCCGAAATCCGGGCATCGCGACCGACCACGATACGCAGTTTCCCTTCGCTGGTTTGATTATTCTTCGCCCAGGTGCAATAGGCTGCGGTAAATTTGACCACATCGAGCGGGCTTAACCCCTCGCCGGGCACTCCACCAATGGTGCCCCGTATTCCTGAAATGGATTTTATTAGTGTCATAAAGTGGATCGTTTTGTTTTGGATTGAATGAGCAAAATTGCCGAAAAAGGGTTTCATTTCAAAGAAAAAACCTGTGGACCCATTTCTCCTCATCCATCACCTCTAAAATACCGCCTGACGTTCCCAACGCTGTCAACTCCAACCATTCAAAACCTAACTAACTGAATGACTTTCTGTTTTAGCCCATTATTATTTTCATGTTAAATGCATCGAATCTCATAAAATCATAATACTATATTCATTTTTTTGCGAACTTTGCGGCGATTAAATTAGTTTACAGAATATATTGAAATGATGAAAAAAGGAAGAGGACAGGACCGCCCACAAAAGCGGACCGTCGGAGGAAGAAGCAGCAGCCGTGTGGGCACGAACAAAACCACTGAGCGGGTTGGAAAGCGCAAACGGATTGCAGGGGCAACAGGCTCAACAAACAGCAACAGGCCGGGACGATTCTCCGGCCCGCGAGATACGGAAAGAAGTGAAAGGCCCAGTCATTACTCAAGGCCGGGAAGCACAGAAAGAAGCGAAAGGACCAGCCGGCATTCTGGAACTGAAGGTTCGGAAAGAAGAGGAAATCCAAAACATTTTTCAAGAACTGAGCGCCCCGAGAGAGGCGATCGCCCCAATCGTTTCAACCGAAATGAAGGAACTGACAGGAGAGAATATTCCGATAGAAAAGATTCTCGCTCCGGCCGCGATAACCATCGCCCAGACAATCCGGCTTACCGTAAAAACAATCGTTTTTCAGGGAAAAATGAAGAGCGGGGCGACCGCCGCCAGGAACTAAATACACGAAGAAATGCGGACAAACCCGATTCGGACCGCTACATGAACAAGGATGGAAAAGTCATCCGTGGCCGGTTTGGTGAGAAAAATCTGCGCGATAAACGTGTCGGTAGCACTGAACGCATACAGCGTGTTAAGCGGGAAGATGACGGAACCATACGCCTCAATCGTTTCATTGCCAATGCAGGCATTTGCTCCCGTAGAGAAGCTGATACGTTCATTGCTTCGGGTGTGGTAACTGTCAACGGGGAACCGGTAACCGAAATGGGTATCCGGGTAAAACCCGGTGATGACGTACGTTTTAATGGTCAGCGTATTTCTGCTGAGCGCAAAGTATACGTATTGCTGAATAAACCGAAGGGGTTTGTCACTACCGTGGAAGATCCACACGCCGATCGCACGGTGATGGAGTTAATCAGCAATGCCTGTCCTGAACGGATTTATCCGGTAGGACGGCTCGATAGAACGACTACAGGACTGTTGCTTTTCACCAACGATGGTGAAATGACCAAACGTCTCACCCATCCGAAATACAACCGTAAGAAGATTTATCACGTTCATCTCGACAAAAATGTCAGCAAGAACGACCTGCAGCAGATCGTCAATGGAATTACGCTGGAGGATGGTTTAGTGGCAGCTGATTCGGTTAGCTATGTAGATCCGGAAGACAAAAAACAGGTGGGAATCGAAATCCATTCCGGTAAAAATCGCGTGGTACGCCGTATCTTCGCGCACCTTGGCTACAAGGTCCAGAAGCTCGACCGCGTATATTTTTGCGGGTTGACAAAGAAAAACCTGCCTCGCGGCAGATGGCGTTTCCTTTCCGAAGACGAAGTGAGTTTCCTAAAAATGGGTTCATTTTAGGGAAGATTTTCAATTTTCGTCTATCTTAGTGTAATTCAAACTTCACAGGTAAGACTTATACTTTAGCAAATTGGATCGGGAATTTCTACGAAAAATATCTGAAAACCAAGGGATCATTCATAAGGTCACAGGCATTTACTGTGATAATCCCGAGGATCGAAAAGATCTTTTTCAGGAAATTCTGATTCAGCTATGGAAGTCGTACGAATCCTTCCGAAACGAATCGAAATTTTCCACATGGATGTATCGCGTTGCTCTTAATACGGCCATTACCGCTTTTAAAAAGGCATCGCGACATCCGTTGAATAATCAGATTGATCTGGTCAGTTTTCAACTAACTGCGGAAGAGTACGACTACGAGTTTGAAGAAAATCTGAAGTTGCTCCATAAAGCGATTGAACAATTGACAGGGGTGGAAAAATCAATCATTTTGCTTTACATGGAGGATAAAAAATACGAAGAGATAGCTAAAATTACGGGGATTACTCAAAATTACGTCAGGGTGAAAATGAACCGTATCAAGAAAAAACTGAAAGCGATTTTAAACGTGGATGCCTGATGGAATTATCCGAACTGAAAACAGCATGGAAGAAAGTGGCCGATCGTTCGGCCGATGAAAACAGGCTCGAAGAAGACCAGCTCAGGGAGATTTTGACGAACCGTGGCGAGGGCATTATTTCCCGGCTCGACCGAAATGTGAAAATCGGGTTTGGCCTGTTGGCCCTGTTCATTCTGCTTACGTTCATCGATAAATTGTTGCCCAACTCGATACTGAATAACGGCCTGTTCGAAGAAGTGCCACAACCACCGGAGTGGCTGCTGTTCTCGGGATGGATCGTCAGTATTTTAATCGCATCTACTTTTATTTCATTTGCATGGAAATATTACCGGTTACGCGTACCGCATCTGGCTGCCGAACATTTACCCACAGCACTCAATAAATTACTAATGGTGCTGGCCACTTTCAAAAAGCAGTTCTACCTGGCGCTTTTCCTGTTTATTTTCGAGGCAGGCCTCTCCTTTTCTATCGGGATGTATCACGGATATACTTCAGTGAGTAATACTTTAGGCGATTCGTTCCTGCTTGTCGCCCTGGTTATCAGTATCATGCTTTTCTTCCTCGGTATTTTCGTCGCTATTCTTACCTTTATTTTTCACCTGGGATTCAAAAACCTTTACGGGAAATATCACCAACAACTGAAGGACACCCTTCATGAGCTCAACGAACTCGAAGATTAACAACATTATCAAATTATTCATCACCGGATGGGCATTGTTCTTTGCCTTGCCGGCACATGCCCAAAGTATTTCCGGGCGGGTGCTAGACGAAAGGACCGGTGATCCACTTCCGTTCGTCAACATTGTGTATAATGCCAACCAGGAAGGAACAGTCACCAACCTAGATGGTTACTTCACCATTCCTTCGGCGAAAGCGGAATACCTGCGGGTGAGTTATATGGGCTACCGGACACAATACCTCGACAAGCAACATCTCCTGCAAAAACCGTTGCTCATCCGGTTATTGCCAACCGAAATCCAACTGGAAGCCGTGAATGTCTTTCCGGGAAAAAATCCGGCTGAAACCATCATGGTAAAAGTTCTTCGTAACCGGAAGAAGAACGATCCGGACGAGCTGAATGGATATTGCTATACAGCTTATCACCGATTCTGGATTACGGCCGAAAGAACAAACAGACCGCTGCTGCCTTCCGATACAACGGCCACCAGGTTATTGAAACGCTCGCAAAAACAACATCTTTTCTTAATCGAAACCGTTAGCCGGAAAAATGCCGAAAAGCCCGACCGGGAACATGAAGAGATTTTACAATCGCGCGTATCCGGGATTCAAAATCCCTCGTTCATGGTGTTGGCCACGCAACTGCAATCCTTTTCCGTTTACCGGAATCAGTTCCAATTGTTGGACCAGGAATTTCTTTCGCCAATCAGCAGAAATGCTATTCGTAATTACCTTTTCCTGTTGCGCGACACTCTTTATACCCCGGAAGGCGATTCGCTATTTGTGATTTCCTTCCAGCCACGAAAAAACCGGAACTTCAACGGAATGACGGGAACATTGCACATCAACAGCAACGGTTATGCCGTAGAAACCTTCCTGTCGAAACCAGCGCAAGTTCAAAAGGGCAAACCGGAAATTAACATCCGGCAAAAATACAACCGCTTACCTGACGGACAATGGTTCCCGCTCGAATTGGACACCGAACTGAAGTTTCATCTGAATAAGCTGCCCGGTTCCAAATCGTCAGACAGCACCCTGGACAAACTACTACTGGTGGGAAAAAGCCGTACCTACCTGATGCAGCGGGAAGCGAATCCGGAGTTTACAAGAAAGGACTTCCCTAAAAATGCCGTTACTTATTCAGGGGTAAAACAATCGCTTCCTGCCAATGTAAAGCAATTCAGGGAAAGCCATGCCAGCCCGCTCGATGCTGAGACCTACCGGATTATTGATAGTTTGGGGCGAGCCAGTCATCTGGAAGAAAAGCTGCAAAACTTCAAGTCGCTAATTGACGGACAGGTTCCGTTGGGACCTATCAACTGGGACTGGAAACGATTGGTAAACTATAACGATTACGAAGGATTCAAACCCGGACTCGGGCTGGAAACCAATTCAAAACTGTCGCGCTACTTCAGCGTTGGGGGATATGCTACCTACGGTTTTCAGGATAAAAAAATCCGGCACGGCGAATGGCTTAATCTATTTCCATCAGGCTACCGCGATTTACGATTTCAATTAGGCTACCACGATGAAAACCGGGAAACAGGAGGCAATGATTTTCTCGAAAAAAGAGACCTGTTGCAACCGGAATTTTTCCGCGATCTGCTTATCCGGCACATGTATGCATCGAAACGTTATTCGGCCCGTTTCCTGTTCCGTCCGTTGCAAACACTGAAGATCCAGCTGGTTTCCGACGCCTCTGATAATCGCTTCAGTACCATTGCATCCGATTCCATTCAAAAATACAAACTCAGCCGTGTTGGCGTTCAGCTTCGATTTGCACCCGGCGAAAAAATATACAAAGCTCCCGACGGTCTCTATACCTTTAAACCGGCCTCCAGCGAGTGGTTCCTGAATGCTTACAGGGGAATTCCCTGGCTCGGCGGAAAATATACGTTTAACAAACTGGAACTGAAAGGCCGGATGAAATTCATGCTAACCCCTTCGGGGCCCACACGTGTAATAGTCAAAGCGGGAAATGTAACCGGTGATGTGCCGTATCCGGAATTGTTCAACGGCAACGGTAGTTATACGTCGTCGCTCACCCTGTTGGCGCCCTACTCCTTTGCCACTATGCGCATGAACGAATTCACAGCAAACCAGTATGCATCCATCTTCATTAGGCAAAGCCTGGGAAAACTGTTCATGCACGGCAGCACCAGCTTTCATCCGGAAATTATGGTCGTTCAACACGCAGGTGTTGGAAAACTGGACGACAAATACCCAAATGCGTATCAACTGTCAGCGGGTGATTTCCGGAAAGGTTATTTCGAGTCCGGCTTCGAACTGGACAATTTATTGCCAACTGGTTTGCTAAGTTATGGCCTGGGCGTTTATTACCGCTACGGACCGTATGCCCTGCCGGCCGAGCGGGATAACTGGGCTTTTAAAATCGGGATGTTTCTGAATTTCCAAAAACGGTAATCGTCGATATGATTAAAACAACATGAATATAACTCCGGCTTCGGATTACCGATGCCGGGATAAAGCGATATTATTATCTTTGTACCAAAATATTAAGAACAACAAACGTATGGGACATAAATCCGGATTTGTCAACATTATCGGAAATCCGAATGTGGGAAAATCAACCCTGATGAACGCGATGGTAGGGGAAAAACTATCTATCATCACATCCAAAATGCAGACAACCCGTCATCGCATTAAAGGGATTGTGAACGGCGAGGATTTTCAGATTATTTACTCCGACACGCCGGGTATCCTGAAACCGAACTACAAGTTGCAGGAATCGATGATGAAGTTTGTGTCGACGGCTCTCGTCGATGCCGATATCATTCTATATGTGACTGATGTGGTTGAAGATTTTGAAAAAAATATTGAATACATCGACAAAATTCGCCAAAACGATATTCCAATTCTGGTTTTATTAAATAAAATCGATCGTTCGAATCAGGAAGAGGTGGAAAAAAAGATGACCCGCTGGCGCGAATTACTGCCCATCGCTGAAGTCTTTCCAATTTCCGCGACTGAAAATTTCAACATCGATGTGGTGTTCAACCGAATCCTGGCATTACTGCCGGAAGGAGCTCCCTTCTTCCCGAAAGACGAGCTGACTGACCGAAACGAGCGTTTCTTCGCACAGGAGCTTATCCGTGAGAAAATTCTGCTGAACTACCAGAAAGAGGTGCCTTACTCGGTTGAGGTCGAAGTAGAGTCGTTCATTGACGAAGAAAGAATTCTCCGTATTGACGCCGTAATTTATGTGGCGCGTGACAGCCAAAAAGGAATCATCATCGGACACCAGGGAAAAGCCCTGAAAAAGGTGGGTACCGAAGCCCGCAAGGATATGGAAGAATTCTTCGGGAAAAAAGTATTTTTGCAGCTTTATGTGAAAGTCGCCAAAGAGTGGCGCGATAAAGAAAACATGCTGAGAAACTTCGGATACGAGTTTCAATAAATTTAGAAGACCGGTAAATGAGCAATATAGTAGCGATAGTTGGACGGCCCAACGTAGGTAAATCGACCCTTTTTAACCGATTGACCGAATCACGGAAGGCCATTGTGGACGATGAACCGGGCGTAACCCGCGATCGGCTCTACGGCAAAGTGCTGTGGAATGGTATGGAGTTTTCGCTTATCGATACCGGGGGCTACGTTTCCGGATCGGGCGATATTTTTGAGAAGGGCATTCGCCAGCAGGTGCATGTGGCCATCGAAGAGGCCGATGTAATTATGTTTGTGGTAGATGTGGAAAGTGGCATCACCGATTTGGACCAGTCAGTGGCCCAAATGCTCCGCCGCGTGAGCAAAAAAGTGGTTGTGGTAGCAAACAAGGTGGATAACCATCAGCGCGCACTGGACGCTGTTGAATTTTATTCACTGGGACTGGATGAAGTGTACACCGTTTCGTCTGTTAACGGTTCCGGTACCGGCGACCTGCTTGACGCTGTCGTAAACATTCTGCCAAAGGATACTGAAGAGGAAGAAGAGGAAAGCATCCCCAAGATTGCCATTGTGGGACGGCCCAACGTGGGAAAATCGTCGACCATCAATACCCTTGTCGGGGAAGATCGGCACATTGTAACCGATATTGCCGGCACCACCCGCGATTCGGTTTCACAACGTTACAACAAATTCGGATATGATTTTATCCTGATTGATACGGCCGGGTTGCGGAAGAAGAAAAACGTCAGGGAAGATCTGGAGTTCTATTCGGTTCTGCGCTCGGTTCGCACCATCGAAAATGCCGATGTATGTTTGCTGCTTATCGATGCGACCATTGGTGTAGAAGCCCAGGATGTGAATATCTTCAACCTGATTGCACGGAACCGAAAAGGCGTGGTCGTGGTGGTGAACAAGTGGGATTTGGTTGAAAAAGACAACCACACCATGGAACAGTTCCGCCGGAAAATTATGGAACGGTTTGAACCCTTTACCGATATTCCGGTTGTTTTCACATCGGCACTGACCAAACAACGTATCTTCAAAGCGCTGGAGGAGGCTCTGCATGTTTACGCCAACCGGACGCAACGTATCCCTACATCGAAAGTAAACGAGGTGATGCAGAAAGTCATAGAGGCTTATCCACCACCAGCATACAAAGGAAAATACATCCGTATCAAATATGTCACTCAGCTTCCGACACATACCCCGGCATTTGCTTTTTACTGTAACCTGCCGCAATATGTTCGCGAACCGTACAAACGTTACCTGGAAAACAAAATCAGGGAAAACTTCGATTTCACCGGGGTTCCCATTCAGATATTTATGCGGAAAAAATAGCATGTAATCACGATCAAAAACTTTTTATATCCATAACCTGTTATCATCATTTTCTATAATACATATTAATGCCCCCAATCTCTCTTAATTGTTATGATTTATCCTATTGCCTAACATGAATGGCAATTCATTCCTATTTAATGAAAAATCGTCGTACATTTGCCCGACTTTTCCCGATAGGTTGGAAAAGCGTTAATGATTTGTGGCAGACTTGGTTTAACGGTTCGATTAAAGCGGGAAGGCCCAATTAAAATTTTCACATGATACAATTTGAAGAAATGGGCCTGGATCCGAGGATTATCAAAGGGATCCACGAACTGGGATTTAAAGAACCCTCTCCGATTCAGGAGAAAATTATCCCACAATATTTGCAATCACCCGGCGACTTGGTCGGTCTGGCACAAACAGGAACCGGTAAAACGGCGGCTTTCGGGTTGCCGATACTGCAAAGCATTGATACCAATAAAAAAGTACCACAGGTACTGATTTTAAGCCCAACCCGTGAGTTGTGCGTACAAACTGCACACGAAATGGAACTTTACGCTAAGTTTCTCCCTAACGTAGATATCCTTTCGGTATATGGTGGCGCAGCCATTGAGCCGCAAATTCGGGCGCTGAAAAAAGGTCCGCAAATTATTACGGCTACCCCCGGACGTATGCACGACATGGTCCGCCGGAGAAAAGCCGACCTCTCCAACATCGAAATCCTGGTACTTGATGAGGCGGACGAAATGCTGAACATGGGCTTCCAGGAAGATTTGGACGCCATTTTGGCCGGAACACCGAAGACCAAACACACATTGCTCTTCTCGGCTACCATGCCAAAAGAGGTGGCCACCATCTCAAAAAAGTATATGACTTCGCCGGTGGAAATTACCGTAGGTAAGAAAAATGCCGGCGCTGATAATGTAAGTCACATCTACCACATGGTACATGCCCGCGACCGTTATGCAGCGCTCAAGCGGGTTATGGATTTTCATCCCGACATTTATGGTATTGTTTTTTGCCGTACCCGGATGGAAACAAAAGATGTGGCTGCTAGGTTAATTCAGGACGGTTATAATGCCGAGGCCCTGCATGGTGACTTGTCACAGTCACAACGCGACTTTGTAATGGATAAATTCCGTACCCGCGGGGTACAGATGCTGGTAGCTACCGATGTGGCTGCCCGTGGACTGGATGTGAACCACCTGACCCACATTATCAACTTTAACCTGCCCGACGATACCGAAAACTATACGCACCGAAGTGGCCGTACCGGCCGCGCCGGACGCTCCGGGACTTCCATCTCCATCATTCACATGAAGGAGCAGGGAAGAATCAGGATGATTGAAAAGAGCATCGGCAAAAAATTTGAAAAGATGCCTGTCCCGGCTGGTGAAGCCATTTGCGAACGGCAACTGCTTCATTATATCGATCGCCTCGGTGAAACGGAGGTTGATGATTCTCAGATTGAAACCTACATGCCGGCCATTTACGAAAAACTGGAAGGATTAACCCGCGAAGAGCTTATCAAGCATTTCGTATCGATGGAGTTTAACCAGTTGTTGAAATACTACCGTGAAACGGAAGATCTGAATACGGTAGAAGCTCCGACAGGAAGAGAAGGCAGAGACGGAAGACCGCGGAACAGCAAACGGGAGGGCCACAACGAGAAGGGTATCCCGATGACCCGCTTCCACATCAATATCGGCAGCAAAAAAGGATTAAGTCCCAAAGAACTAATTTCCATCGCCGTAAAAGCCACGGGAAAACGCAACCTGGAGGTAGGACGCATCGACCTTCTGCGCAATTTCTCATTTGTTGAAATCGATAGTTCACAGGCAGGTTCATTCGTTCAACAGGCGAAAAAGCTGATGTTCGACGGTATCCCAATTGTGGCGACCGAATCAAACGAACGTCCACCGCAACAAAAGCCGCGCTTCAATGGCAACAACAGCGGCAAGAGACATAGTGGTGGTGGTGATTTCCGCCGGAACAACGATAGGAAAAAACGACGCTAAGTCAGTTCTTTCATCATACAAAACCCGGAAATAACTTCCGGGTTTCTTTTTCTAAATAGCTTTCTTTTTATGGACTCCCTCCCTATCGGGAAATGCAGCAAGTTAGAATTTGCGAATCGCTCATTTAAGGTACAAAGCCTTGAAATATTTGATATGTCCATAAAATGGTATAAATAACCGACGCAAATCGTAACCTTTGTATCCTTTGGCTCTTAATCTAAAATAGTCGGTCAATCCACGATAAATGGTTGCATAGAATAACAATGCAATAACAAAAGTCAGGATATACGGACTAAAAACCAACCAAACCAAAGGAATAAAAGGAAGTAGGATCACCAAATAGTAGATAAAAATATTTTTCATCACCTATTAATTTTTCAATTTAAATTATTTCCAATACACGCTCCTGCAACAGCGACAGCCGTAACCGGTAAAAATGCAGTTTGCACCCAAGCCCAAACGGAAAGGTAACCATGATTTGTATAAACGTCAGTAATACAGTCCATTGCTGCCTGTCCTGATTTCAATCCGAAATATCGGGAAGTATTGTTCTCAAGATCAAACTGAATCATAAATAATGGATTAAAATCCATATCAAGATATGTTATTTCATACAACTTCTACGTAAGTTTTTCCGATTTCACAATCATTACATCCTTAATCTCATCTCCATCTGGAAAGAATCCAATCCCAAAATGTATTTTATTGTCTGGATCATACCCGATTTCATTTGCAAATACGGCAGATGAGGATGCTTCATTTGCTAATGAAACGAGTTTCAAATTGTTAAAATCAAAACTGACCATTGAACTTGATTTTAAAAAAGCATCACTATTACTATTTTGCCATTCAGTGACTGCATTTATAAGTTGCTCATTTTGTAATGGCACACTTTTTACAAGTTCATTCTTATCCTTTTTTGGTTGATCAGGATAATTTAAGTCCTGGGTACAGGAAAAAAGACTAAATAATAGAACTAAGGCGGTAATAATTCTCATCTTTTTCATAATGTAAGGTTTAAGTTAAAGAATAAACATTATTAGATAGTAACTATTTGTTAATACTTAAAAGGAGTTTCAGGTAACCCGATATTCTCATTTTTTTGATGAACGTATGGATCTGGTATGCGAACGATCAATTTTATGTTTACTTAGACACCAACAATACCGCCCAACCAGGTAACCTGGTGCGTAAAACGCTTCCGCTGAATAATCCGTTCGCGCATTTCTATTGCATTCGTAATTCTTTCAGCAAAAAATCGCATCTACCGGATCATCCAGTCCTTCAAAGAACGGACGATTGATTTCCAACGCTTCCGGCAAATCCCGGTTTTCCCGGAAAAAGTCCCGAAGCTCCTGCTCTTCCTCTAAGGTGCTTTGACCTTCAAAGAACTTTTCCAGTAATATTTCTACTCTTCGGGTTTCCATGGTCCATTCGTTTAATCATTTCATCACGCACTTTTTTTCGTGCCCTCGACAGATTTGTCCTAACTGCACTGTTTTGCATATCCAGTACCCGGGCAATTTCATTCAGTTCATAGTGTTCGATATCCCGCAGGTGAATCACGGCTCGCTGCTGTTCGGGCAACGCACCGATGATTTCTTTTGCCAACCGGGCGGTATCTTGTTGCTCAGCCAACTCGTCGGCCTGCTTCATATTCGATATCCATTCGTTCCGGTCCTTCAACTGTTCCATCGGAATCGTCCGATGCTTCTGTATCTCGTCGATGCACAGATTCCTTGTCATCCGCATCGCGTAAACCTCCAGGTTATCGACTCCTGCCAGGTCCCTCCGGCGGCTCCATAATTTCATGAATACCTCCTGAACCACATCTCTCGCCTGCTCATCGTCGCGGAGAAACCGGACGGCGAACCGGAGCAACTTACCGGACATCGGAACGACTTCAACTTTAAATGTTTTGGAATCCATTGCTTACGAACGATTCGATTCGTTTGGTTCTGTCAGTATCATGACTCCCCTGCCGGGAAATCGTTACATCGCTTAGTTCATTTTTTCACCTTCGTGCTGTCAAGCCGGCTCAATTCATTCATCCCGCCCATGTGGAGCGAGCGATCGAGATCGGCAATCTTCTTGATATCCATCCGCCCGATAATCGAAACCAGCGTATTTTCCTGGCCTCCCACAATGATGATTAACTCGCGGATGTAATTCATTTTATCCATTCGGGCAAAAATGTGAACGCGATCACCATGGTCATTCGTTTCCAAAAGCAAATCGTATTTTTCCTTTAACTGATCGAGAGCGCCACTGGCCCTTAGCTCGGTGTAAAAATCAGTGCGGTTATTCAGCTCTTTGTCTTCAATGTTCAGCACATGTACCGAATTGACCTGACTGAGAATTTCTTTGGCATCCTGGTCCTCATCGTCTACAAACCAACGGGCAAACCAGATGAGCAGATGTGGAACATTCACACTTTCCACCCCTTCGCGGCCCGCATATTTATCGAACAGGTAATCGGTGGGGTTGCTTTGCGCCATCGATGCAAATGGCAGCAAAAGGAACAAAAGGATAACAAGCTTTTTCATATGATTGATTCTTAATCTGGTTAAACTGAGCAAACTACTCTTTTATGAGCTCCTTTTTCACGGTAGTAATGTAACCGTTTTATCAAGAAAACCCTATCGAAGAAAATATGTTACACCTGCTGTGGCATTTTTTTCATAAAATAAATAAAAACAAAAAAAGCCCCTCCATTTCCGGAGAGGCCGTTGGTCTGACTGTAAATTGACCGACAATATAACAGTGCCGATTGGCCAGGTCTGAATAAAAAAAGGATTTTATTTCTTGTTTCGTATCAGGAACAACAGGAATGACTTTTACTCACCTGTTGAACCGGATGATGACAGGCTTTGGCACCGGCCATGTTCTTCAGATCGCAACCACTGCATCCGGCACATCCTCCCGACGCACCTTTCGAGCGCAAACTCTTGACAATGCTGTATACCATATAGGCAAACGCTGAAAAGACAATGATATACACCAATATAATTTGTACCATCGCGTGTGAATTTTTCGGGTTAAACAAACAAACTTCCAATCTGGTATGTGGCAAAGGCCACCACCCAGGCAATCGCCGTGGTATACACCATACTAAAAACGGCCCACTTCCAGTTCGATTCCTTCTTAATGGCTGCAATTACTGCCACACACGGAAAGTAAATCAATATGAACAACATAAAACCAAAGGCAACCAACGGTGTAAACACCCTCTCTCCTTTAAGTTTTCCTGAAGTATGTTTCTGTTGCTGCAGCTTCTTTACCAATGTCCCGAAATCATTAGTGCCCTGTGCGTGATAAAGAATTCCCATAGTACTCACCACAATTTCTTTGGCGGCCAGTCCGGTAAGGATACTCACCCCAATTTTCCAGTCAAAACCCAACGGCTTCAACACGGGAGCCAGGGCATGGCCCATCCGGCCGATGTACGATTGCTCCTGGCGCTCGGAAGCTTTGGCCATTTCCAGCTGCGATACCTGATGCTGCTTTTGCGCTTCGCCCAACGAAGTACTGTTTTCCACCTGGGCAATGCTCGCATCATAGTTCTCCGAGTAGTCGACGTCCCGGGGGAAATAACTCAGCGCCCAAATCAAAATAGAAGCAACCAGGATGACGCCGCCCATTTTTTTCAGGTACTGAACACCTTTGTGCCACATGTGAATGGACGTATTCCGCAAGGTTGGCATCCGGTAGGGCGGCAGCTCCATAACGAACGGAACGACTGCTTTGCGGAAGACCGTATTCTTCAGCACCAGCGCGACCACAATGGCCATGATAATACCAATCATGTAGATGGCAAAGAGCACCAGTCCCTGGTTTTTCGGGAAGAAGGCAGAAATAATCAATACATACACCGGCAGCCGTGCACTGCACGACATGAACGGCGTAATCATCATCGTCAGGATACGATCCTTCCGGTTTTCAAGGGTGCGGGTAGCCATCACCGCCGGTACATTACAGCCGAAACCCATGATGAGCGGAATGAATGATTTTCCGTGCAACCCGATTTTGTGCATCAGGCGGTCCATGATGAACGAAACGCGTGCCATGTAACCGGTATCTTCCATAAAGGAGATGAAGAAGAACAGAATCAGGATATTGGGAAGGAAGACAATTACACCGCCCACGCCGCCAATCACGCCGTCGACCAACAGGTCCTTCAACGGTCCGGCCACCATGTGGCTGCCCACAAAATCGCCGATATGGCCTACGCCCGCATTAATCCATTCCATCGGGTAATTGCCCAGGGTAAACGTGGCCTGAAACATCAGCCACATGACAAAGATGAAAATGGGAAAGCCGAGTAACCGATTCGTAATAAATGAGTCAATCTCTTTGCTGCGTTGCCGTTTCTTCTCGCGGCTTTCAATATAAGTCTCGCTCAATGCGCCTGCCACAAAACCATATTTCGCATCGGTAATGACCGTTTCGGATGATTCGCCGAAAGCCTTTTCCAGTTTGGCAATCTCGCGGTCAGTCAGCTCGTTGATGCGGGCAAAATTATCGTACTTCTTCAGCATCGAACGGGTCATCCGGTCGTTTTCCAGCAATTTCACCGCCAGGTAACGCGACGAATATTTATCAATCAGCCGTTCATCCTTGTCCATCTCCTTCCGGAGAATATCGATGGATTTTTCAATATCGTGTCCATAATTGATGTTCACATACCGCACAACCGGGTCACGGTCTTCGTACACATCAATCACTTTCCGCATCAGGTTTTTAATGCCCTGCCCCTTCACGGCAACGGTTGGAATAATCGGGATACCGAGCATGCCACCCAGTTCGCGATATTTCAGACGGGCATCTTTTTTCTCCAGTTCATCGTACATGTTCAGGGCAATCACCACCTTGATGTTCATGTCGATGAGCTGCGTGGTAAGAAAGAGGTTTCGTTCCAGGTTCGAGGCATCTACCACGTTGACGACCACATCGGGCATGCGCTCCATGATGTGCGACCGAACGTATAACTCTTCCGGCGTATATTCAGTAATCGAGTAGGTTCCCGGAAGGTCGGTAATGTTAATCAGGTAACCATCCTGCCGCATGCGGGCCATCTTCGCGTCGATGGTGACACCGCCATAGTTTCCAACCCGCTCATGCGAACCGGAAGCCTGGTTAAAGAACGAGGTCTTTCCACAGTTCGGGTTACCTACCAATGCTACATTGATGGTCTTGCTCTTTTCGCGGGCGGTTACTTTTAGTATGTTGTCGGAAATGATACCATTGAAGCCGCTCAGCTTCTGGCTGTCGGCTTCGGCGCCCGACAAAACATCAATCAAGTTGGCTTCGCTGCGGCGCAACGACACATTGTAACCCATGATTTCATACTCCACCGGATCCTGCAACGGAGCATTCTTAATGACACGGACCATCTTCCCTTTCACAAATCCCATTTCGGTAATCCGTTTACGGAAGGCGCCGTGCCCAAGTACTTTCGTGATAACGCCCGCTTCGCCGGTTCTCAGGTTCGCTAACCGGTCGACGTTTAATTCTGTTGTCTCCATATTCCGTCCCGCTCTTAAAAAGTAATTCCCAGCCTGAGTAACCCAACTTTCGCTGCCGGCAGCTCTGTACCGGTTCCGTCCGGATGTACGATATACTGAAAATCGGGTTGCAGGTATATATTATTGGTTACATTGCATTTATAAGTCAATTCAATGGCGGTTTCGTCCAGCATGATGACACCCATGTGCGCATGAGCGATAGCCAGTCCCAACACATCGTCGCCATCCTTATCGAAAACCCCGTAGTAGTTGATTCCGGCACCGATGTAAAACGACACCGGGTTGTCCTTCGTTGGGGCTATCCCCAGTTGCGTGAAGAATCCCAGCGAACGGTTATGCCCTTCCACCTGGTAAATCGTTTGGTCGCCCAGGAAGTAGTAGCCAATGCTTTTCGATTGCTGTGCCGGGCTATTTCCGTTTCCGGAAGAAGGGAAATAACGATAGAATCCCATCTTGCAGGTTCCGTCCAAATCTCCCGACAGGGTAACCGGTAACTGCACTTCCGAAATGGCAAGCAAGCCTTCCTTGTTGTCCAGGTTCCATTTCAGGTTATGGGGATTGGCATCGAAGCCGGTGGAACAACCTTCGTACAAAGCGGCCATTATTGTAAACTTATCATTGGCCGACCATTTGACCGATGCTCCAACTGCCGTCAGCGGAAAAATGGGAGCTGGCAGGTTACACGAAATGGTTGGTGGAATTCCAAACGAGCTGTTCAGGTATTCGCCGGCATATTGGGTATTGGCGTACTCTACGTTCAGGTCCTGTAATCCGGCAGTTATTTCAAATTGTCCTAACTTCTGCGAAAACCAGAATTCCTGGAAAAAAGTATGATTGCCCGCTTCAATGTTCGAGGCTACCTGAACATCGCCAATCAACTCAGCCGAAGGAGAATCGCCGTGCGTAGAAGTCGCATGCAGATAAAAAGTCCCGCCGTCCCACCATCCGTTTTTTTCAGTATCGAATTCCAGGCAAAACTGCGCCATGCCCAGGTAGGCATAGCCACTTTCGATGCCTCCGTTAAAATTATATGTGTTATCAGCGGTGTAATTCGCTTCCAATTTAAATACTTCCTCTCTTTTGCGTTCCACTTCTTTTGCTATTCCGGTAAACGGAAAACAAAAAATGCAATTCGATAACAGGAACGTACGCCACCGTAAACTCATCTTTATCCGGTATTTTAAATCAACAATACAAAAATACCAGGCACAAGCCGCCCGTGGAATACCTACTTATAAGGATATCCCGGCCTCAGGTCACCACATATAATGAGCCTATTCGGAAAGATAGTCGAGCGAAACGAGTTTTTTCACCACGGCGTAGATGGTGAGGCCCGATACCGATTTGATGCCGGTTTTCTGGGTGATGTTCTTCCGGTGGGTAATCACGGTGTTGATGCTGATATTGAGTTTTTCAGCAATTTCTTTGTTGGTTAGTCCGGTGGCCAGTAATTTCAATACATCAGTTTCGCGTTCACTGAGAACTTCTTCGTTAGCGGTTTCCCTGTTTCCGGTACTGGCATTTTGTTTTACCAACTGAATAACCGATTCGGGCGAATCGGATATGGAGATACTGCCATCAAAAAGCGAAATCAACCGTTGGTCGAAAAAGGCATATACCAGCGCCACCCAACTGGTAGCCGGATAGCTGGCACGAAGCGAGTGGAACCCTTTTTCGTTATTCTGCACATACAATGGGTTGACAATCGCCACATTGACCTTCTTGCTGAGAATGCATTGCTCGATGGCATCGAAATTTTCGGCACGGTACATCCGCAACCGAAGGCCTCCTCCCGATAAAATGCAGTTGAACCCTTCGTAGATAATTGATGAAGGTTCGACAATCAGAACATTGATATAGGAAGTTGAATTCACGTCGTCTTGCGGCTTAAATAGTTCTCCATCTGTTGTACTAACGGGATGAGTATCTGATCTTCAATTTTGGAATGAATGGTCAAATCGTAATCGAGTTCGAACAGCGTAAACAGTAATTTCCGTCGTACCTGCGGCTCATCATTATTGGGAAGATATTTCACCAACAGGTTCGTCAGATCGGTAAGCTTCTCCTCGATGTCGTCGTGATGCTCCTGGTAATCGGCCACCGAATATGTATCGGGCAGGTTCACATGTCCGCGTTCTTCGATTTTCTGGTACAACCTGGTGATGTACGGAAAAACCGTTTCGTTCTCGTAATCGAGATGTTCACGCACCTCATTGAAATAGTTATTAAAAAACTTCTCCACCATCGCCTGTTCCGGCTGGCTCTTATCCTGAAACATCTCCTGAATCAGTTTCAGGATGTTGGGATAAATTTCAACCAGGTAATAGCTATGGCTGTTATTCAGGTAATTGATGATGGACCGTACTTCCCGGTAGGTAAACCGCCCGGACGGTTTGTAATCCACTCCGTTGTAAAGGTGTGCAAACGTGAGGAAAACCTCGGGATGTAGCTTGTGCTCGTCGCAGATTTCCCGAATGGTCTTCTCCTGCAACGGCGCACTGATGCCAAAGTGTTCGAGCAACAACATGAGATACGGGTTGTTGAGCACAACCTCTGCCATCTTCATGTCGGGTGACAGGTACAGATTTGCCGTTTGATACATGTTTTTCCGGTTAATGAATATGGTTTTTCCAAACAAACAGTAATTGGGGGGAATTGTTTTCGGAGTGCGCCATCCCTGACAGGGTTCGAAACCCTGTCAGGGACTTTTCTGAAAGTTGTCCATGACGACGTTGTCAGCGTTAGGGCGACAGCCAAATCCAGAGGGTTTGCATATTGTTAGAAAGAAACACGACGGAAAGAAGATGCGATCCTGTCCGAATAAAAATACCCAAACCCCTGAAGGGGCTTTGAGGGCAGTGGAAGCATTTAGCTGTAAGGCATTAAAGTTGATGGGATTATCAGTTGTTGATAATTTGCAGCCTTCATCGAAGCGATTAAGTCCCCTTCAGGGCTCCGATACTTCGGAGTAGGGGTAAAGGACCGCGAGTTGCGAATTTGCTTGTGCTATTAACAGGAAGCCTTAGCCCAAATCACCCCGGCGGGATGACATATTGTTAGAAGTCATCACAACAAAAAGGAGTGCGACCCCATCCGGGCTGAAAGCCCAATTTAATTCAGCCCGGTGGCAACGCCCCGGGTTAGATGCATTGATTGAAGCAGCCAGCGGTCGCGCGATGGCTTTGATTGAAACAGGTGGTTGTTTCGACCGCAAGAGAGTTGAGGTAGAAAATAGAAGCTGTTTTTAATCGCCGTTTGCCCGTGCGGCGCAGGAACGTTTCTGTTTCAATCATGGCTGGAATGTGCGCCTTGGGTTCGTCGCAACATCCTGTCCCGGAGTGGCGAAACCTCCCGGTTTCTTACCCCGGGCTGTTGCTTTTCAGCCCTTCAGGCTGAGGTCGGGCCACAACACGGCACATAAACGCTTATGCGAAACCGGTCACGATGTATCGTGCCCCTACCTATGTCTTGCTAATCCCATCATTCTTCTCATTGTTCATTTTTCATTTCTAATTGCTCATTGTTTATTGCTTACAATTTATAACTGCCACTCCTGCTGTATAACATATTGACTAACGAAATTTCAACTGAACGTTCAATTTTATATGCCGAATGGTTCAAATTCCATGGTGAATGTAAGTTACGATTTGTTACCACCTCCATCTTCAAAGCCTGTTTTTCATCTATTTTTTTTTGCATTTTGGTTAGCATAAGTTAACTTAGGGATATCGATAGATAAAATCAGCACTCATTCAATACATCATTTGACCGCGATTGATAAAATATACGAACAAAAAATCATGGAAAATCCATGTACTTATAATTTAAAATAAAAATCAACACAAAATGCCAAACGACGATCTAATTAAGGTGGTCTATTCGCCCGAGGAGACGGATGCCATCAACCAGGGATTGCAGGCTATTCTCGCAGTGATTGATGCCAAAGCACCGGTATTAACCAACGAGGAGCGCCGGAAGTTCGGTTCGGTAGCCGATCAAAACAAACTGGTCATTAACAAGGCGAAGGCCTATATGCAGCAATTCCCGCAGTTTAAGCCGGCAAAGCTGGACGAAACGGAATTCAACAACGATTATGAAACCCGTGCCACCCACGAGTCATTTCTATTAACCCTGGCCGACATCAAGCGAAAACTGACCGACATCAAGATTATGCTCGACCACGACAACTACCAGGCCGCCCTGGCATTTTACCGTTCGGTGCGATACCATGCACAGGAGAAGGAGCCCAGCGCCATCCCTATCTATAATGACCTGAAGCAGTACTTCACGCATTCCGAATCGGATGAAAAGGACGAAGAAGCTGAATAATGGCCTACCAACACAACCCTGCCAGGTTTTGATAATCTGGCAGGGTTTTTTGTTCATTGAAATTCATCCATCCCGCTTGTATAAAAGGTTTCAACAGGCGCCTTTGGGGGGTCCGATAACCCCGTTTACCCCGTCGGACAACCCCGTTTACCCCGTCCCTGTACCCCCTCGACGGGGTGATTTACGGCGTCGGCGGGGTCTTTTACCGCACTGACGGTTTAATTCACCGCGACAACGGGGTGATTTATCGCGCCGACGAGGAAATTCACCCCGATGACGCACTAATTTACTGCATGCCCCCGGTACAGTTGAGCGGCAACGGAGTAAGGTGGTGCGTGGGCGGGGAAGGAAATCGGGATGGTTGGGGAACTTGGGGCGGAGGAGGTGATGGATAATATAAAATCTATGAAAACGAACTAAATACTAACACAAAATGGACAATCACATTTGTAAGAAAGAACATCGTAATGATAAACAGTTTTCGGATCTCCCTGAAGATCAGGGAGGAATCGGTAGGCACAAATGCGCCGGATGTGCTTATGAATTAGGTTACCAAGATGGATTGGCAAGAGAACCTTTACGAAATATTGACCTAGCAAAGCTTCCGGAAAGTCAGGCCAAGGTCGTCAGACACAAAAGTCCCTATGCAGCCTATGCAAAAGGATATTATGATGCTAGTCTCGAAATTGACTGAATACATCAAGCATCAACTCAATGTATTCAGTCAATAAAAGAATGAAAAAGGCTGAATCTAAAAAGATGCATCCCTTTCGATTAGCCAACTTTTGTCCATTTTGTACCATTACATTTTGGACATGGTGGAAGGGTATCAGAATTGTCATCCAATTTGATTACCTCTCCACGTCTTACGCATTTGTAGCGACCCTTTCCGGGCTTTTCACCTGTAGTGTGCATACTTCAGAATTTAAATGGTTATTAATTGCGCTTTTGGGTCGGACCGACTTTGATTTTCTCTGTAACTGTTGTAGCCGGTCTCTTAGCGGCTTCTTTGCTCGGTACAAATTTCCCTGTACCTGCATCTCGAACTCTTGTTGAAGTCTTACTCATAACTATAAATTTTAAATTGATTACACCCTTTACTTACCGGAGAAGAAAAATTTTCGTCAGTGACGAAAAAACATCATTCCCGGTAATTAACTATTGAAAAACGATAAATATGGATAGTGACAGTGAAATCCTTAAACGACTACATGCAATACCTGAAAAAGAATGGGTAGATGTCGTTGATAAACTTACGGTATATGTCCACTTTAAACTTAAAGGAAGGACAATATTCGGAGCTCACTCCGAACAGTATTTGGGAATCGATCCCATTAACTATTACATAGGCGAAGCCATTGGAAAATTATTTAGCCTGGAGTGGCAGTGGCAGTTTGAAAAGTATTCTCTTCTTGACCAGTTGAAAAAAATCGTATGGAGCTTAATGTCAACGAATGTAGACAAGTATAAAGTATCGCAGAAAACAAAGAAGGCTTTTGAAGAAATTCGCAAACCTGAGCTTGAAGTTGATGATGAAGATCATGATGACGAAAATTACAAACTATTCCGTAATGCTTTAGACGAATGCTCAAAAGATGACGAAGATTTACAGCTATATGTAATGGCTTTAGACGAATGTAGGTCTTTTGACGAGATGGTTAAAGCTCTCGGATTTGACAAGAAGAAGCTTTATGCACTTCAAAAGAAGATGACGAGAAGAGTTACGAGTTATATAGAAACCAAAAAAAACTGGTGAAATGAAAAAAAGAGCTGCTAAAATTGATGAATTTGTCGAGTTATCCATTGAAGCTTTTGAATCAGATAATGAATCAGTTTACGAAGAATTAGGTGTTTCGAAAGACGAATATCTGAAAGACAAGCTGAATATGATCAAGCGATTAAAGATGAAATCTCTTGCTCAATTAAATAAGACAAAGAACGAAGAAATGCTTGAAATAGCCTTACAAAAGGTTCAAAGCATTATTGCATCTGCAAGTGACAAATTGAAAGAGGGGTTGGAAGGATTAATTCGTACTCAATCACCGCAATTTCAATTCAGAAATATCGAGAAGCTTGATAAAGACGATTTAAAAGAGCTTTTAAGCGATTTAGATGTAATTGAAATAATTGAAGACTTAGATAAACTAGAAG
Source organism: Prolixibacter sp. SD074 (assembly GCF_009617895.1). NCBI lineage: Bacteria > Pseudomonadati > Bacteroidota > Bacteroidia > Marinilabiliales > Prolixibacteraceae > Prolixibacter > Prolixibacter sp. SD074. The sequence continues at coordinate 3,582,274 of NZ_BLAW01000001.1, read as the reverse complement.
ATGCCGATAAATAAAGGAGCAGTTACTGCACGCAGAATGTTGTCCGAGTTTGGAATAGAAAAGCCAGACGACTTTTCTATTGAAGAACTAATTCATGCAAGAGATATAATTCTTGAAGAGAAGAAAATCTCAAATTCAGATGGTCGAATTGTTTTTGGCAAATCAAAAACCAAAATCACTATTAATTCAGACATTAAATATTTGGGTAGGCGCAGATTTACATTAGCGCATGAGCTTGGGCATTTTGCGATGCATCATAATGTAGATACTCACCTTGAGGACAATGCTCTAACACTGGATTATTTCAAAAATGGCGGACAGGAATATGAGGCTAATCAGTTTGCAACAGAACTATTAATGCCAAGTAAATACTTTGTGGAATACACGCAAGGAAAACCATTTTCTCCCGATCTACTCCGGAACATTGCTGACCATTTTCAGACAAGTATAACTTCTGCTGCATTTAGATATCTGGAACTTGGACAACATCCAATATTCCTGTTCTATTGTAAAGACAAAAGGGTAATATATTGGAAGAACTCAGAGAATTTCTATAGAAAAGTCAAGGATATTACCAAGTTGCATCCACCAGAAGATTCTGTTGCCATGGAATTTTTTAATGATGGAACTATCTATAAAAAAGAAGGGTCTGCTCAGTCGATTTATAAATCAACATGGTTTGAAACTGGTAGTGATGATGAGCTAGATGAATATTTTGAATATGCAATCGTCACTAAGGATTATAATACCGTACTGAGTATAATATGGGAAAGATAATTTGAGAAGAAATAAACGTAAATTAATATTTATAACGATGATAAAACTTTTTAACGAAAAAAGAATTGAAGATGCTTTTGCATTAGTTTTGATGAATGCTTTTCATCGAGTTGCTGATATATTTGAATATCGTATTCTCAATGAGGAGCTCGAAGCTCTTGTAACAGAAGTTACAGAACCACTAAGGATGAAAAAATTAGATGTGGATTTTGAGGATAGAAATGTTGGCGTAGACCTCATAGAAGTTTCTGGGGACAGTTTTCCCGCTAGTTATGATGTTCAAAGAGGAAGATATTACCCTCGGGCTCGAGTTTTTTATACTTTCAAAATAAAATCAGGAAATAATGAACTGCTTAGCGTGAAACCAAAAACAGATTCAGTTCATGAAAAAATATATGCGAGCGTAACAGACAGAAGCTTTACAATTTACTATCACACTGATTATGCGAGAAAAGAGTTAAGCGAAGAGGTAAAAAAAGACGTCAAGGATTGGGCAGAAAGAGTCATTCCATCAATTAAGAAAATGATTCAAGTTATTAATGATGAGGTAGAAAATTTCAATGATACAACCCTCGTAAATAAGATAACTGACTTAATTGCAGAAAGAAAAGACGAATTAAATAAAAGAGATTCTCAAAACGACGATTTAAATGATTTAGACATTTAACGACATTTACCATGAAAAACTTCGTATACAGCAGCCTGGTGAGCATCGGGAAGGAGACACCCCAAACCCCTGAAGGGGCTTTAGGACAGTGAGTAGATGTTTCAACAGTGCTTTTGTTGGTTGATACGAAACCTAAACAAACGAACTTGCAGCACCTTAAATCGAAGCGTTTTAGTCCCCGTCAGGGGATTAGGGGTGTAAAACCGAAAGCAAACTAACTAAATCATTTCGCAATGGGTATCAGCAACAAAGTCTCCTTGTTTTATAATGCTCCCCCTATCATATTTGAAAGAGCGAAACGGTTACGAGAGAACATGACCGAGGCAGAATTAAAACTGTGGGAGTGCCTTAAAGAGAAGAAATTGCTTAACCTACGATTCAGACCGCAACACCCTATCAATATATTTATTGCTGATTTCTATTGTCACCCCCTGAAACTGATTGTTGAAATCGATGGAGGAATTCATTTGTCTCAAACGAATAAATCATATGATATCGGAAGAGAAGCAGAATTAGAACGATGGGGACTCAAAGTGGTACGCTTCACGAATCAAGATGTCTTGAATAACCTTAACCAGGTACTCGAGAAGCTTGAGGAGATTTGTATAGAAAGACAAAAGAAACTTCACACCCAAAACCCCTGAAGGGGCTTTGAGGACAGTGGATGCTTGTTTTGATAGTGTCTTAATTGAACGGTTAATAGGTACACCAGACGCGTCTGGCCTACTGTGCCCAAAATCGAAGTGGTTAAGTCCCCTTCAGGGGATTTAGGGGTGTAAGACTGAAAACGACTAATTATCATTGTCAAAAAAACAGAGCCACTTCAGCGTCTCGAGGAATCCGGATAAGGATGTAAAGACAAAAAACCTGACAAGCCTCTAAGGCCCGTCAGGTTTTTGGAAAGCTATACCCTGGACGAGGTAAAGATTGCTATTTTAACGTAGCAAGGCGTTCTTCCAGGAGTTTGATTTTCTCCTCGGCGTCGGCCTGCTTTTTACGTTCGGTGGCGACCACCTGCTCGGGGGCGCTGTTTACAAAGCGCTCGTTGCCCAACTTCTTCATCACCGAAGTGAGGAACCCGCGGGTGTATTTCAGCTCTTCCTCAATTTTGGCTATCTCCTCTTCCTCATCCACCAGGTCGCCCAACGGAACATAATATTCGGTCGATTTCACGCGGAACGACAACGCGCCGTCCACTTTCTCATTCACCACTTCCAGCTCACTGAGGTTCCCCATTTTCCGGAGCACCGCATCGAACACCGGTGAATATCCTTTTTCGCCCGGCAACACCGCTACATGGAGCGCGTCCTTGTTGGCAATATTCTTTTCCTTGCGGACGTTACGGATACCGGTCACCGCATCTTCAACGTTGGTGAACAGTTCCACCAGCGAAGCATTGGCTTTGGAAACAGTTGGCCAGGCCGCCATCATGATGGACTCACCTTCTTTTCGCTCGCCCAACAGCTGCCAGATTTCTTCCGTGATAAACGGCATGAACGGGTGCAACAGGCGCAGCATCTTGTCGAACAGCGAGACCAATTCGTCATACGTCTGCTTGTCGATAGGTTGCTGGTACGCCGGTTTCACTATTTCGAGCAACCAACCCGAGAAGTCGTCGCGCATAGCCGTGTAGATGGTCATCAGCGCATCGCTCAGGCGGTATTTGCTGAAATGATCGTCCATGGTGGCAATTACTTCGTTCAGGCGGGCGTTGAACCAGTTAAGGCCCAGGTGCGCATGCTGAGGCTGTGGCAATGACGCATCTACTTTCCAGCCATGTACCAGGCGGAAGGAATTCCAGATTTTCGAGCTGAAGTTCCTTCCCTGCCCGGTCAACGACTCATCAAACAAAATGTCGTTTCCGGCCGGCGAACAGAGCAACATGCCTACGCGTACACCGTCGGCGCCGTACCTGGTTATCAGTTCCAACGGGTCGGGCGAGTTCCCCAGCGACTTCGACATCTTGCGGCGCAGCTTGTCGCGCACGATACCGGTGAAATATACATTCTTGAACGGGAACGTCCCGCGATATTCGTACCCGGCAATGATCATCCGCGCTACCCAAAAGAAGATAATTTCCGGGGCGGTCACCAAATCGTTGGTCGGATAATAGTAATTAATCTCATTGTTATCGGGGTCGTTGATACCGTCGAATACGGCAATCGGCCAAAGCCACGACGAAGCCCAGGTGTCGAGCACATCCTCGTCCTGGTGCAGGTCGTCCATGGTCAAATCCATGCGACCAGTGGTTTCGCGGGCCAGTTGCAATGCCTTCTCATCGGTCTCCGCCACCACAAAGCTGTCATCGGCCAGGTAATACACCGGGATGCGGTGTCCCCACCACAACTGGCGCGAGATACACCAGTCCTTGATGTTTCCCATCCAGTGACGGTACAGGTTTTTGAACTTGGGCGGGAAGAACTGCACATCGTCATTCTCCACAGCATCCAGTGCCGGTTTAGCCAGCTCTTCCATTTTCAGGAACCACTGTGCTGAGAGTTTCGGTTCAATCACCACATCGGTGCGCTCGGAGTAACCTACCTTGTTGGTGTAGTCTTCCACCTTTACCAGGTTACCGGCCTCTTTCAGTAACGGGATAATCTGCTTCCGCGCTTCAAAGCGGTCAACTCCTACCAGGAAGCCGGCTTCTTTGCTCAGCGTACCGTCGTCGTTGAAAGTATCAATTACTTCGAGGTTGTGGCGCAACCCGATTTCGTAGTCATTTACATCGTGGGCCGGCGTAATCTTCAGGCAACCGGTACCAAATTCCATATCCACATATTCATCCTGAATAATCGGTACACTACGGTTCACCAGCGGCACCAACACGCGTTTTCCGACCAGGTGCCTGAAGCGGCCATCGTTCGGGTTCACACACACCGCCGTATCGCCCAAAATGGTTTCGGGACGGGTGGTCGCTACCGTGACAAACTCGCCAGGGGCCTCTTCGATTTTATAGCGAACGTAATAGAGTTTCGATTGCTCTTCCTTGTGGATTACCTCTTCGTCGGAAAGGGCAGTTTTAGCAGCCGGATCCCAGTTGACCATTCGCACACCGCGGTAGATGTAGCCTTTGTTGTAGAGATCGACAAATACCTTGATAACCGACTTAGAACGTTTTTCGTCCATGGTGAAAGCCGTACGCTCCCAGTCGCAGGATGCACCCAGTTTTTTCAACTGCTCGAGGATTATACCACCATGTTTGTGTGTCCACTCCCAGGCATGTTCGAGAAAGGCGTCGCGGGTGAGGTCATCCTTCCTGATGCCCTCTTCGCGCAATTTGCCTACCACCTTCGCTTCCGTAGCGATGGAGGCGTGGTCGGTACCCGGCACCCAGCAAGCGTTATATCCCTGCATCCGCGCACGGCGCACCAGGATATCCTGTATCGTATTGTTCAGCATGTGGCCCATGTGCAGCACGCCCGTCACGTTAGGCGGCGGGATGACGATGGTGTAAGGTTCCCGGTCGTCGGGCTCCGAATGGAAAAAACCTTGTTCCATCCAGTACTGGTACCACTTGTCTTCAATTTCTACAGGATTGTACTTGCTTGGGATTTCCATGGTATATATATCCTTTTTTAAATGTCTTTTTATAATGGACCGGCTTTCGCCGGAAGCTGGTTTCGCACATGGCGAATTCACTGAATATGATTTTAAAGGGTACAAAAATAGGAAAAACGTCGCTTGTTTCCGTTGGATTGGAGGGGAAATTCATTGGACAATCAGAACGGTTGGCGTTATCCTGCCCATCCTGGCGGCTGTTTTCGTGCCCACCAGTTTGGTTAGCGTCAGCCCGCTGTATTCACCTTTCCTGGAAAGGAACGGAGAAGAATAAAAAGAACCTGGTATTTCCATATGTCCGGTTTTACCTGTAGCTACCCAGCCAATTATAAAAAAGCCTGACTCAAGGCCAGGCTTTTCTCATTATTTAACTTCACTATCTATAACGGAATGTTTCCGTGCTTTTTTGGCGGATTGGTTTCGCTCTTGTTTTTGGTCATCTCTAATGCAGAAATCAACTTCTTACGCGTATCCTTCGGCATAATCACCTCGTCCACATAACCCAGCTCAGCTGCGCGATAGGGATTGGCGAAATTGTCACGGTAGTCATCTACTCGTTTTGCTTTCGACTCGGCATCTTTATCATTACGGAAAATGATATTTACTGCACCTTCTGGTCCCATCACCGCAATTTCGGCAGTAGGCCATGCCATGTTCACGTCTGCCATCAAGTGCTTGCTGGCCATCACGTCATAGGCTCCACCGTAAGCTTTGCGGGTAATCACGGTAATCTTCGGAACGGTGGCTTCGGCATAAGCGTAAAGCAACTTAGCACCGTGGCGAATGATACCGCCAAACTCCTGGGTCGTTCCCGGAAGGAATCCCGGAACATCCACAAAAGTGACCAACGGAATATTGAACGAGTCGCAGAAGCGAACAAAACGGGCGCCTTTCACCGATGAATCAATGTCGAGCACACCGGCCAGGTGATCGGGCTGATTGGCCACAATCCCTACGGAGCGGCCACCCATGCGGGCAAATCCTACCGTGATGTTCGGTGCAAAGTGTGGCATCACTTCAAAGAAATGGTCATTGTCAACTACCGAACGAATGATGATGTGCATATCGTACGGCTTGTTCGGATCCGGCGGAACAATGGTCTGTAGTTGCCCATCCTCCCGTTCAACATCATCAGTGCACGGGATAGCCGGCGGATCTTCCATATTGTTCGATGGCAGGTAGCTAAGCAGTTCCCGAATCATCATCAGGGTTTGCTCATCATCCTGTCCAAGGAAATGGGCTACACCACTTTTGGCGTTGTGCGTCATCGCGCCCCCCAGCTGCTCTTTGGTCACCTCTTCGTGGGTCACCGTTTTCACCACTTCAGGACCGGTTACAAACATGTAGCTGGTATTTTTTACCATGAAGATAAAATCGGTGAGTGCCGGCGAATACACGGCTCCTCCCGCACACGGGCCCATAATGGCTGAAATCTGGGGAACAACACCCGAAGCTTTCACATTCAGCCAGAAAATATCGGCATAACCCGCCAGGCTGCGAACACCTTCCTGGATACGGGCGCCACCCGAGTCGTTCAGACCGATAAGCGGGGCCCCCATTTTCAGGGCCAGCTTGGTCACTTTAACAATCTTATCGGCATTGGTACGGCTCAGTGAACCTCCGAAAACGGTAAAATCCTGTGCAAACACGTACACCAGGCGTCCGTCCACTTTTCCGTAACCGGTAACCACACCATCACCGGGGATTTTGTTTTCGTCCATCCCAAAATTGGTACTGCTGTGAACCACCATTTTATCCAATTCGACAAACGTCCCTTTGTCGAGAAAAACATCGATACGTTCGCGGGCCGTCAGTTTGCCACCGTCGTGTTGTTTGGTAATCCGGGCCTCACCGCCACCGGCTTCGGCCGCTTTATTTTTGTCTTCAAAAATCCGGTACTTATCTTCAAGTTTCTGCATGAAATCTTAATTTAAAGGTCAATCCACGAGAGGTTCCAGTTCAACAAGCGGCTGATGTCCCTCAATGGTATCTCCTTCGTTTACCAAAATCTTTTTAACGGTCCCACGGAAAGCACTTTTGTATTCGCTTTCCATTTTCATGGCCGATATAGTGATAACTGTCTGGCCGGCTTCCACCAGTTCACCCTCTGAAACAGGAATACGGACCACTTTACCAGGCATGGGAGTCGCAATGACATTCCCGGCCGGAGCCAGATCGCCTTTGGTGTTGTTCCTGTAACGGGTGAAAGCATCAATCACCTCTACCTCGTATTGGTTAGTAAGGGTTTTGACACTGTAATGGTTAGGTTTGCCGACCTCGATCATTTCCATATCGGTCGACTTCCCGTGGTAAAGTATGGAATAAATACCCGGTTCAACACGAACCACGTCAAATTCATATTCGCTATCGTCGATGCGGGCCCGGTACTTACTTCCTTCCTTTCCCAACAGCTCCACCTTTGCCATACGCGAATTGATTCTTACTTCGTTCTGCATAATAAATGATTAATTAAAATCGGAGTACACTTTTGCGTCGTGCAAATTCTTTCCAGGGAGATGAACTACCAGTGCCGGCTTCGGTTGGTTCCGAAACCAGCTTCTTCATCTTCTCTGTGTAGTCGAGATAGGCAATGAATAATGCCAAATCTTCACACTCCTGGTTACAATCGGATAGAATTTCCAGTACTTCCGGGTTCTTTTCGATGAAATGAGTATCGTAATGCCCGGACACAAAATCTTCTGCTTCCATTATTCGTTTCAGGAACGGAATGGTGTTTTTTACACCGCTGATTTTGTATTCGTACAACGCCCGTTTCATCCGCTCGATGGCCTCACCGCGGGTTTGCGCCCACACGATCAGCTTCGAGATCATCGGATCATAATAAATCGGGATTTCATAACCTTCGTAGACATAACCATCGGTACGTACGCCCAATCCTAGCGGCTCGGTGATGTGTTTCACCAAACCGGGGCTCGGCATGAAATTATTGTTCGGATCTTCAGCATAAATCCGGCATTCGATGGCATGTCCTGTCTGGGAAAGTTCTTCCTGTTTCAAAGGCAGCTTCTCGCCATTGGCGACCATGATCTGCATTTTCACCAAGTCAACTCCGGTTACCCTTTCGGTGATGGGGTGTTCTACCTGCAAACGGGTATTCATTTCGAGGAAGTAGAAATTCAGGTCACTATCAACCAGAAACTCCACCGTACCAGCTCCCACATAGTTCACCGACTGCGCTGCAGCAATGGCCTGTTCGCCCATCTTTGCACGCAACTCAGGCGTCATCAGTGGCGATGGTGTCTCTTCGATAACCTTCTGGTGACGGCGCTGTACCGAACATTCACGCTCGAACAGGTGTACCATATTACCATGGGCATCGGCCATCACCTGGAACTCGATATGGTGAGGCGACTCAATGTACTTCTCCATATAAACCACATCGTTGCCAAAGGCGCTGCCAGCTTCGGAACGGGCACGCCGGTACGAACTAACCAGTTCACTTTCCGACCTCACCAGGCGCATTCCTTTGCCGCCACCACCAGCCGATGCTTTGATCATGATTGGGTACCCAATCGAATCAGCTGTTTCTGTTAGTTTGTCTTCGTCTTCAATAAGATCCCGGGTTCCGGGTACAACCGAAACGCCAGCATCCATCATGATTTTCCGTGCAGTCAGCTTATCACCCATTGCCAGAATGGCTTCCGGTGAAGGACCGATAAATATCAGTCCGGCTTCTGCTACCCGACGCGCAAATTCCGCATTCTCGGAAAGAAATCCGTAACCCGGATGAATTGCGTCAGCTCCTGATTTCAGTGCCGCGTCCATAATCTTGTCGATATTCAAGTAACTTTCAGACGATGGAGACGGTCCGATAAAACAGGCTTCGTCGGCATAGCGAACATGCATGGCACTGCGGTCGGCCTCTGAAAATACTGCCACACTCTGGATTCCCATCTCGCGACAGGAACGCATCACCCGCACCGCAATTTCGCCACGGTTCGCAACCAAAATTTTTCGGATCATAAGGACTTTTGATTAATAAATTCGGACTAAATTATAGTTTGCCATTGAGTTTTCAAAATATGTTAATAAATTAATATTTTCGAACATTTTGTTATAACATCTGAATTTCCTATTGACAAATCTTAACAGATAACAACCAAAACCGAAAAATGCTTAAAAGAATTTTTCAGGCTAAAACGAAAAAACCCCGCAATGACCTTGCGGGGTTTTGATTTCGTTAAAATCAGTCTATTCTAAAACAAAGGAGTTTTCCTGTACATCATCGGAGTTGGTCCCGACAAATACTTTGAATTCTCCCGCTTCTGCTTTTTTCTTCAAACCGGCTCCGTAGAAAGCCAAATCGTCGGGCGTTAAAGTGAACGTCACTTTCTTCGACTCTCCCGTTTTCAGCAATATTTTCCGGAAACCTTTCAGTTCTTTCACCGGACGGGATACACTGCCAACCAAATCACGAATATATAATTGTACAACTTCTTCACCGGCTACCTTCCCGGTATTCTGAACGTTCACCGATACTTCGATTTTTCCGTCCATGCTCATTTCATGTGAGCTAAGTTCAACCGGCAAATATTTAAATGTAGTGTAACTCAAACCGTAACCAAACGGGAACAGCGGGGTTTTCTTTTGGTCGGTATAATGTGACCAGAAAACTGTTCCGGTCGGATTGGGACGGCCGGTACTTTTGTGGTTATAATAGATAGGAAGCTGTCCAACGGCACGCGGGAATGAAACCGGTAACTTACCAGACGGATTGTAATTGCCAAAGAGAACGTCAGCAATCGCGTTTCCGGCTTCCGAGCCCAAATGCCAGGCTTCGACAATCGCGGGTACATTTTCTGCCATCCAGTCAATCACCAACGGACGACCATTCATCAGAACAACCACCACATTTTTATTAGCGGCATAAACAGCTTTCATCAGCTGCTCCTGCAAACCTTTCATCTTAATCTCGGTCTGACTGCGACCTTCGCCGGTCTGAAAACAATCTTCGCCAACCGCCAAAACAACCACATCAGCGCTTGCTGCTATTTTGCGGGCTGCATCAAAGCCGGAACTGTCGGTGGTATTGAATTTCAATTCCTGTGTAAAGCTTCTGGGACCAACGGTAAGTGGAGTTCCTTCGGCATACTTCACGCTGTTCTTGTCAGCCACGGCAGCTTTTACTCCTTCGAGCAACGAAACAGCTGAACCGGTAACGGCCTGTGCACGCCAGCTTCCCAGCGGAACGTCTTTATCAGCTGCCAACGGACCAATCAAGGCGATGGTTTGTCCTTCCTTTTTCAGCGGAAGCAGATGGTTATCGTTTTTCAACAGAACAATGGAATGGCGGGCCACTTTCCGGGCTGCCGCCAAATGTTCCGGAGTAAGAATTTCGGTTTTCTCCCGATTCTCATTACTATATTTATATGGATCGTCGAACAGTCCCAATTCAAATTTTACGCGCAGGATACGACGAACCGCATCGTCAATCAGCGATTCATCCACTTTCCCTTCTTCTACCAATTTTTTCAGGGAAGTAATGTAGCAGTGGCCCTCCATGTCCATGTCGCTACCGGCTTTAATCGCCAGCTCGGCGGCTTCAGCTTTATTGGCTGCCACACCGTGAGGAATCAGTTCACCGATCGAATTCCAGTCGGAAACTACAAAACCATTGAATCCCCATTCGCCTTTTAGGATGTCACGCTGCAGATGAGCATTAGATGTTGATGGTGTTCCGCCAATTTCGTTGAAAGAATTCATTACCGTGGCAACTCCTGCCTTGACGGCTGCTTCGAACGGTGGCAGCACAATATTTCTTAAGGTGTGTTCACTAATGTCAACCGTGTTATATTCGAGGCCGGATTCAACAAAGCCATAAGCGGCAAAGTGCTTGGCACAGGCGGCAATGGTACTGTCTTCCGACAAATCGTCTCCCTGGAAACCATGAACGCGGGCAGCAGCAAATTGCGCTCCCAGGTACGGGTCTTCGCCCGAACCTTCCGTGATACGTCCCCAACGGGCGTCGCGGCCAATGTCCATCATCGGGGCAAAGGTCCACTGCAAACCGGCAGCCGATGCTTCCACCGCAGCTACATGTGCCGAAAGTTTTGCCAGTTCCGGTTCCCAGCTGGCAGCTTCGCCTAACGGAATTGGGAACATGGTTTTAAAGCCGTGAATAACGTCATAACCGAAAATCAACGGAATGTGCAGCCTGGAATTTTTCATTGCCAGCTCCTGCGTTTTGCGTGTCGCTTCGGCCCCCACTACATTCAACATCGAACCAACAGCGCCGGATTTAATTTCCTGTAACTGTTCCTGTGCGGATGCTCCCTGCGGTGCAGGACCGGTCATTTCCCATTGACTGGTGTACTGATTTAACTGACCAATCTTTTCATCCAGCGTCATTTTACGGAGAAGCTCATTTACTTTCTTCTCGATGGCTTCATCGTTTGCTTTTGGCTTCAATGCATACAAGTTATTGCCCAGGGGTAGAAATAATAATAGCAGAATTGCAGACCACTTCATGTTAATTTGTTTTAGTTGTGTTTTAGCTGACAGGTTGATACAATGAATTTAATCCGAAACAAAGGAAAGACTTTTCTGCAAAAAACAGAAGTAATTGTACGAGAAACAATATCGGCTTTAACAAGAAAAATACACTTAATTCAATCCTCTTATCCTGAAAGAATAAGAAAGGGAAAAGAGTCACCGACATTGGACGGTATTAAAAATACCAATTTAAACGATATTTAATCATACATCGTTAAGGTGGCACCCAACAGTTTTTTAATACTTAGATTCAATGCCGGCAAACACACATTGTAGATAAAAATGATGTTTAGTTTAAACATACAGCCCGTCTAACATTGCTCGATGAACCATGAAGACGAAATCAAGACTGCTACTTATTTTTCGAAAACAAAGTAGATAACGGAGCAATGAGTTTTTCAAGTAAGGGTTGTTCTCCAACAACAATTCTTGCATTTCCTTTCATGTTTGGGTAAAAAGGTATCCTTTTCATTTGTGTTGTAGCCATTCCATTATCCAACCTAATCGTTACTTTAAAAAATTCCATACCTCTCATTGTTACAGGAACACGAGACATCTTTATCAATTTACCTCTAAGCAAACCATAACGACTTTTATCATAGCCTTCCATCTCAATGAGAGCGCTTTGATGTTGTTGAATTTTCGTAATAAACCGGTAAGGCAAAGTGACCTGAACGTAATAATTTGACGAAGAGTCAACGTGCGACAATAAAACTGCCTCACCCTGCACCGTTTCCGGGTAACGAAAAAAATAACTCCCGACTAAGACGACCGAAACAATAACAAAAAGGACAGATATACCTATACGCACAATGCGCGGTGGAATCTTCCCTATGATGTTTCTGACTTTCTCACTTCGAAGTTCTATATTATCCTTATCCATTGCCATACGTTACATGATTAACCATGACTACACTCCTAATTCCAGTTGATTTTTTACCAATTCGTAATAGTAATTTCTCTTTTGCGTGAGTTCTGCATGTGTTCCCAGCTCGACGATTTCACCTTGGTCAAGAACAACGATTTGATCCGCATTTTTGACCGTGCTCAAACGGTGCGCAACAATAACAACTGTTTTACCCTGATAAAACCTATCCAGATTTTCACTGATTTCCTTCTCATTCCTCGCATCCAAGGCATTAGTCGCTTCGTCTAAAAACAAAAAATCCGGGTTCTTGTACACTGCCCTCGATATTAATATCCGCTGCCGTTGTCCCTGGCTGATCCCCTGCCCTTCCTGACCAACTTCGGTATTATATGCCAGCGGTAATTCACTAATGAATGAATGTATATTAGCCATTTTTGCTGCTTGCAGTAGTTTTTGTTTATCAATTTCATCGTCCGACACCGCTATATTCCTGGCTATAGATTCGGAAAAAATAAAGCCATCTTGCATCACTGCACCACATTGATTTCTCCACCACCGTATATCGTATTCCGATAACTCATGCCCATCGATTTTAATAAGCCCTTCAGTTGGTGTATAATATCCAAGGAGTAATTTCACCAATGTTGTTTTTCCACTGCCACTTGCACCGACAATTGCCGTCACCTTTCCTTGCGGAATAATTAAATCAATATTCTGAAGCACCTTTGGAGAATGTGGCCCTTCATACTGAAAGCACAGATTTTCTATTTCTATACTCCGATTTCCCCTTAAAATACCTCGTAGTTTAGCTTCCGGCTCTACTTCCTCATCTTCCTTGCGATGAATTTCAGCCAACCGGTCAAGACTAATTTTAACATCCTGCATATTGTGAATGAATTCTACCAACTGTTCCAAAGGACTGTTCAATTGCCCAATGATATACTGTATTGCCAACATCATACCCAGGGTAAGCGTCCCGTTGATTACTGCTGTTGCAGCCAAAACGGTAATTAAAATATTTTTTAGTTCATTGATGAATACCGTACCGCCATTCTGCCATTGCTCCAGTGATAGAGAAGCAACATTCACGTAAAATAAATCAGCCTGTACATCCTCCCATTCCCAGCGCTTCCGTTTTTCACAATTTTGTAGCTTTATTTCCTGCATTCCATTAATTAGCTGATATATTTTGCTCTGGTTAATGGCCTCTTGCTCAAATTGCTTATAATCCAGCATACGACGTTTCTTTAGGAACAGAAAAATCCACGCTGTATAAAAGATGCTACCCGCTAGAAATATTACAAATATCTTCAAACTGTAAATCAGTAATACTATCCCGAAAATAATGAAGTTAAAAAACGAAAAAACAACCCCAAGCGATTGTGCAGTGAGGAATCGCTCTATTCTACGATGATCCTCCATACGCTGCAAAATATCGCCAACCAGTTTTGTATCGAAAAAACTCATCGGCAGTTTCATCAACTTGATCAGGAAGTCAGAAATAAGCGACACGTTGATGCGGGTACTAATATGCAGTAATATCCATCTTCTGATAAAATCGACCACCGCTCGGCTCAGGAACAACACCATTTGTGCCAGCAGCACCAAATAAATAAACCCGATATTCTGGTTGGAGATACCAACCATTAGTAGTAGCAGTATTAGTAAATGGGATATTTGCATTGTCACATAATTGAATCGCGTACTTACTAATATCGACAATCACCTTCTCGAAGTACATAAATGGCTCTCCACCAAACCATTCAATATGAAGAGAGCTAATATGTTCCTCTCGAATCATATATTCCAGATGGTTTTTAACCTTCTCAATTACTACATCTTTCATTAATGATTCTTTGTGATCCTGAACACCAACAATTAAAATTACAATTTAAGGTAGGTATCAAAATTAAAAAATAATCCTTGCTTTTCTTGACTTAATTGTCTCATTACGAATGATTTCAATTTCATCAACCTCATCATCTACAATAAATTGGTTAGCACATAGCTTTTCGTAAAAAGACGGCGATAAGTCCTTTAGAATATTCAAATTGTTTCTAATTTTCTCGCTGAGGTCCTTCTTTAATGTAAAGAACTTATGAGATATTCCATTGAACCAAAGCACATCACCCTTATAGTCCAAATAATAATTATATTTGCTCTCTTTCATTTTTTAATATTTTGATGAGAGGTATGTCCTCACATAAAGTGAGAACATACCACAATTACTTAGCTAGAACATGCACAACCTGATACACAATTACCAGTTTGACCAGTTTGACACTGGTACAGATTTGAACCACATGCATACTGATCTTGTTTTATTTTTTCGTTACCTCCTCTAATACGGAGTGCCTCAAGAGATGTAAGCTCCTCTCCTGAAAACAGTTCAATATTCACATTAGAATGTCTTTCCTCGATCTGTTCGATTTTGAAAGACTGACCTTTTTTATTTTTCATAAAAATAATTTTTAATTATAATATCACCCTTTCCTCTCACTATTGCAAGATTCACCTCTATTGAGTAGCTTTGCTTTTACATACTGGTAGCTTTTGCTACTTGGCCGCCTCCTGTAGAGGATGGATTAATTTCATCTTTAGTCTGGAGGCGGCTATTTTGCCAAGTTGTTCTTCCCTAAATCTTGGATCGTTAAAATCTTCATATCCCTGAAACATAAATTTCTGAATTAATAAAAAAGCCTTCCTGTGGATATCTACTGTGATGTCTTATTGTCTACCTGTCAAAAAACAATACTATAAAACCACAATCTCAAAAACTGACAGCGATCATTATTTATATCGATTGCAAATTATCATTCACAATTTTTCATAGCCAATCTTAAACTCTTCAGCACAACAAAAACAGTATGAAGTTTTAGTTGTGTTGAATCGAATCTCGGCTCCCAGATCTTTCAAATCATTCAGAAGCCGGAACAGACTACTTTCTGATACGCCAATTTTTCGGGCAAACTCCTTCGAACTCCCCGTCGCCCGTAACCGAATCAACTGGTCCATCTGCTCCAATTTGTTCAATCGTTCGATAAAAGTCATTTTAGGTTTAGTTTATTTGGTTCTACATTATTTGCCCCCCAATCCCCCAGCCGGAAGACTTCAGGCCGCCAACCCCAATCAACAACTCAGGCTAACTCCTCTCCCCGCTTGGGGAGAGGCCGGGTGTGGGGCTCAACTAACTCACCACAATGAGTAACTACGTCGTCAGTATTGGCTCCTAACTTGTCGGAATGAGCTTCTAACTCGCAAGTATTGGCTCCTAACTCGTCGGTACGTCCTTCTAACTTCCCGGAATCAGTAACTACGTTTAGGATATTCACTTCTAAGTCATCAGAATGCTTAACTACGTTTGATGTATTTGCTTCTATCTTACCAAGATTGGCAACTATGTACGAAGTATTACTTTCGAGCTTGCCGGAATGAGTAACTATGTCCGGAGTACGTCCTTCTAACTCGTTGGAACGGGCAACTAAATGCCCGGTACTTCCTGCGGAGTAAAACAGATGGTTATTACGCTCACCAATCAGGCCTCCGGGCTGTTGCTTTCGTCCGATTCGGAACTGCTGCTGCCTTTGCTTCCCTGCATCCTTACCAGCTTGCTAAAGACAAACAGGTCGCGTTTGGCCTTATCGTTTTTAAACAGCTGCTTACCAATGGCACCAATATCCATGGCCTGTGCGTAAACCGCATTCAGTTTGGTCACCAGCTGTACCGTATCCAGCCTGGTACTTCCCTTCAGGCTCTCCTGGGTAACGTTGGCCTGGTTCAGGGTATCGGCATAACCAATTATCCGGTCGAGGCGGTCGGCGTTCACACCATGGGCTTCCATATCGGTGCGCAGCTCTTCGGTGAGGTTGTTGCGGAAGGTGATCACTAAATCAATGCCCTCGGATTGATTGAGATGGGCAGCGGGCCACAAGTCGGCGTAGCCAAGCCACTTCAGCAAATCTTCGCGCCCGCCGGGATCGGTGCGGTATCCTCTCTCAATCTGGGTTTTGATCATCACCAAATCATCGCGGGCGTCAACCAATAGCTGGTTCACCTGCGTGGTGGCATTTCGTAAATTCTTCCGGGTATTAATACCGTGAACAGTGGTGAGTATCTGTTGAATGTTTTCGCGGAAAGAGGCAATAAACGGGTCGGCCCATAAGGGCTGTTCGGCTACCAAAGCTTCTTTTTCCTGTTCAAAATGGCCGGTTAGCGTTAGGGCGGCTACCAACATCGACAAATCGCTGTAATTGAATTTTCGGTTCATCGTTTGTATTTTAACGATTAACATATTATAGTTGTATGAAAACAAGCCTGACTCATATATACAAATGTTGAAATGTAAACAGTCAGTCATTTTCAAATCCTAAAAAATATTCCCTTCAGAATACACGCTATGCTAAACAGAAGCAGAACTGAGAACCCCAAAATATCTGTCCTGGCTTTCGGTTGTTAATACCCTATTTCCCGAAAAGGTTACCCCTTTTTTTCGAAAAAAAAATAAAACCATTTGAATTTTCGCTGTTCATAACCGGCTTTGATTAATACCAGAATACTAAACATAAACCACTTACGTATGTTAATAACATAACACTAACAAAAACGAAGTTGATGCAATATGATAATCAGTTAAACTAAAAAGAGGCCGTCAGTAAACTGACGGCCTCCCGGTTTATTATCGTTAAGCAACTGCTTACAGAATGCTGTCTACATCGTAATAAGTGAGCCCAAACGCTTCGGCAACGCCTTTGTAAACTACTTTGCCATCGATCACGTTCAATCCTTTTTTTAGGGAGTTGTCTTCGCGGCAAGCCTGCTTCCAGCCTTTCTCAGCCAAATCGATGGCGTGAGGCAGGGTGGCATTGGTCAACGCCAGTGTAGAGGTACGTGGAACGGCACCCGGCATGTTGGCAACTGAATAGTGGATTACATCGTCAATCACGAAAGTGGGATCGTCGTGTGTCGTTGGATGGGTTGTTTCGATACAACCGCCCTGGTCGATAGCTACGTCAACCAGCACGGTTCCCGGCTTCATGGTTTTCAGCATGTCGCGGGTAATCAGGTTCGGAGCTTTTGCACCCGGAATTAATACGGCACCAATAATCAAATCGTGATCCTGAACCATTTGGCGAATATTGAATTCATTCGACATCATGGTTTTTACGTTAGCTGGCATGATATCATCGAGGTAACGCATACGTCTCAGGCTTACGTCCATGATGGTTACATCAGCACCCAACCCGGCAGCCATTTTAGCCGCTTCGGTGCCTACAATACCGCCGCCGATAATCAGCACTTTGGCAGGATGGACCCCGGGAACACCCCCCAATAGCATTCCGCGTCCACCGTAGGTTTTTTCGAGGTATTTGGCGCCTTCCTGTACCGACATACGGCCGGCTACTTCGGACATGGGAACCAGCAATGGCAATGAACGGTCGGGCAACTCAACGGTTTCGTAAGCCAAACATACCGACTTGTTACGGAGCATGGCGTTAGTCAACGCTTCTGATGAAGCAAAGTGAAAGTATGTGTAGAGCAACTGGCCTTCGCGAATCAGTTCATATTCAGGCTCGATAGGCTCTTTTACTTTGATAATCATTTCGGCCTTGCCATATACATCTTCGATAGTCGGGAGCATTTGTGCACCGGCGGAAACATATTCCTCATCGGCGAAACCACTTCCCATACCTGCTGTAGCCTGAACATATACTTCGTGACCACGCTTAACTAACTCTGCAGCGCCGGCAGGCGTTAACGCAACCCGGTTTTCGTTGTTTTTAATTTCCTTTGGAACTCCTATTATCATGACTAATTTATTTTTTGGGTATTTCCCAAAATTAGAGGAAATAATCACACGTTAATATGACGAACCCCCATAATTTTCAACTATTCAGCTTAAATTAACATATCACTCGTATGACCAATTGAAAAGTTCGTTTTTTATAACTGTTTAATACTTTTTTCAATATTAATATTACAATAATTAAACATCTGCCCCATTTGACTGACAGTTTATAATATTACCTTTGCCAATTCCAACTTGAAAGTATAAGATTGCAGGATGCCTAAAATTTCAACCCGCGGGGATTTATTGCCCGAATCATCGATACGGAAGCTGGTACCTTACGCAGAGAAGGCCAGGGCGCAGGGAAAGAAGGTTATACAATTAAATATTGGTCAGCCCGATATCAAGACCCCTCCACATGCGATTGAGCGTATCCGGAATTTCAATTTCGAACTGATTCCTTACGGACAATCGTACGGCAACGATTCGTACCGGAAAAAATTGGCCCAATACTACCGTAACCGGAAAATCGATGTGGAATACACCGACATCCTGATTACTACCGGCGGGTCCGAAGCCATATCGTTTACCTTTATGATTTGCTTTAACCCGGGCGACGAAATCATCATTCCCGAGCCTTTTTATGCCAACTACCGTTCGTTCGCCGTTGGTACCGACGTGGTTATCAAGCCCATTGCATCACATATCGAAGACGGTTTCCAATTGCCATCCATTCCGGAATTTGAAAAGGTAATCACTTCCAAAACAAAGGGCATCTTTATTTGCAATCCCAATAACCCGACCGGATATCTCTACTCTAAGGAAGAATTGGGACAATTGCGTGAGCTCGTGCTAAAGCACGACCTGTACCTGATTGCCGACGAGGTTTATAAGGAGTTTGTATACGACGGATTTCAACACCATTCGGTGATGGAGCTTGAAAAAACGGACGATCATGTTATTATGATCGATTCCGTTTCGAAACGGTTCAGCGCCTGCGGTATTCGCATTGGGTCGGTTGTATCGCGTAACAAAAAGCTCATCTCATCGATACTGAAACTGGGTATGGCACGGCTTTGTCCTCCTATTCTTGGACAGGAAGTAGCTGAAGCTGCTGTCGACAGTCCGCCCGAATACATGGAAGAGGTATATAACGAATATCTTCGCCGCCGGAATTATTTCATCAATGCCTTGAACGAAATTCCCGGGGTTTATTCCCCCATGCCGAGAGGCGCCTTCTACTCCATGGTCAGGCTACCGGTTGAAGACAGCGGCCATTTCTGCCAATGGATACTGGAAGAGTTTGAATACAATGGCTCTACGGTAATGCTGGCCCCTGCTTCCGGCTTCTATAGCTCCGACGATAGCGGAAAAAATGAGGTGCGCGTGGCTTATGTCCTCAACGTGGATGACCTGAAGGAGGCAGTGGCCTGCATACGTGAAGCGCTGAAAGTTTACCCGCACCGGACGCCGGAAGCAGAAGGTTGATAACCTATTCGGCCAATTCGTTTACCGGACGTTGATAAAACTGGCGGTAAGCCAACCAACTGCTTAGCGCCAGGAGCACGGCCAACGTCACCAGCGAAGCATTCGGCCCGAAGGAACCCCCGGTCAGGTTTTCATTACCATGAAGCCACATGAGGAATAGACCGTGGGTACGCGGGCTTCCACTTACGGAAAACCCGAAAACCGGTCCCTGCACAAAGTTCCACAAGAAGTGTAGTCCTATTGGTGCCCAGAGATTTCTTCCGCGAATGCGCAATAAACCAAGAACAACACCTAACAGGATGACATTAATCAACGCAATGGCGTTAAAACTTCTGTTAGCCATATGCATCAATGCGAAAACCACCGCCGTTAGAATTACTGCCAGATATACAGGCATTTGTTTGGTATAATAACCAAGCAGATAACCCCGATATAAAAACTCTTCGTACAGCGATACAAAAAGGTAATACAGCAGCAGGTAAAGCATACTTTGCATATGAAAATTACCTTTTCCCAGGCCCACCTGGTCCATCGATATCAAAACAAAAGTGACCAGAATAATCAGTGCCGCACCCAGCAAACTTCCGTACACAAATTGGTTCAGGTTGAACCGGATTTTCAGCATGTCGGACAGCGAACGCTTATCGATAAAACGCACCAGTAACATAATGGTCAAAAAGGCGGCCATGAATGTCACTATGGCCATTATAAGTTGATTATGGGGGATTTCTGCATATGAACGGGGTACAAACCCGGTACCTTCAATCTCCCCTCTTAGGAGGTAATATATGCCGGTAAGCCCCAGCAGTAGCACAACAAATACCGCATGCAATAATATAGTCCTGAGGAGAACAAATAAGACTTTCTTCATTAGTTGGTTGGTTAGTTTACCGTTTTAACGGCCAGTTTATAGGTTTAAAAAAAGAGGGCCTGCCATCAGGCTCTCTTTATACGTTAGTTTATGGTTGTTTGCGATTAGTTTCCCATCTCACTCAGGAATTTGATCCGGACCAGCCGGACCTCCTCCTCACTATACTCTTCGCCCAGTTCGGCCATCGCCTCTTCCAGCGAATCGCTCTCGGCATCTTCCCGGAAGTAAGCAAAAATGTCACCTACCTGATCCTCATCGAGTACATCGTTTAGGTAATAGTCGATATTTAGTTTTGTACCCGAATGGACGATGGCTTCGATTTCACTTAATAAATCGGTCATCGACTGATCTTTCGAAGAAGCGATCTCATCTAACGGGATTTTCCGATCGATACCCTGGATGATGAATACCTTATTTTTCGATTTGTTGGCTACCGAGCGGTACACCATGTCCTGCGCCCGCTCAATACCTTTTTCGTCCACATATTTGGCAATCAAATCAACAAACTCTTTCCCGTACCGGCGTGCTTTTCCCTGTCCTACCCCGGCAATTCCCTGAAGCTCATCAAGATTTGTCGGATACTGGACAGACATATCGGAAAGTGACGGATCCTGGAAGATGACGAATGGTGGCAGATTAAGTTTCTGAGACATTTCCCTGCGTAACTTTTTCAGCATGTTAAAGAGCTCCGGATCACCGGCTGAAGTTCCCTGCGGGGCAGCTGGTTCTTCGTCCGCAGCCTCATAGTTATGATTTTTTACAACCAAAAACGAATGCGGATTTTTCAGGTAGTTACGGCCTTCGTCCGTCAGTTTCAATACACCGTAATTTTCAATATCCTTGCGGAGAAAACCAGAGATAATACACTGCCGGAATACTGCATTCCACAGCCTCACATCGTACTCTTTCCCCGAACCGAAAACAGATATCTCGTGATGCCTGAATGATTTTACAGCGGCGGTATCGTTTCCGATCAGGATATTGACAATATGTTCTCCCTTGAACTGCTCTTTCACCCCGGTTACAGCGTTCAGTGCCAAGACAACCATCTCTTTGCCCTCAATCTGCTCCTTCGGGTTCATGCAGTTGTCACAAGACCCGCAATTTTCAACTTCGTAATGCTCGCCAAAATAGTTCAGTAAAATGGTGCGCCGGCACAAAGCCGATTCAGCATAAGCTACTGTATCGAGCAACAGCTGCTGCCCAATCTCCTGTTCAGCAACCGGCTTACCTTGCATGAATTTCTCCAGTTTCTGAATATCCTTATAGCTGTACATTGTAATACAATGCCCCTCGCCTCCATCGCGCCCGGCCCGGCCCGTTTCCTGATAATAACCTTCGAGCGACTTGGGAATGTCGTAATGAATCACAAAACGGACATCGGGTTTGTCGATTCCCATCCCAAAAGCAATCGTGGCCACAATCACATCCACCTCCTCCATCAGGAATTTGTCCTGATTTCCGGAACGGGTGGCCGAGTCCATACCGGCATGATATGCAAGGGCACGAATACCGTTGACCTGCAATGTGGCTGCCAGCTCTTCTACTTTTTTCCGGCTGAGACAATATATAATACCCGATTTCCCGGCATTGTCCTTGATATATTTGATGATTTGCTCAACAGGCTTAACCTTTGGCCTGACTTCGTAAAAAAGGTTGGGCCGATTAAACGACGACTTAAAGACCCTGGCATCGAGCATCCCCAGGTTCTTCTGGATATCGTGCTGGACCTTTGGGGTAGCCGTAGCAGTTAGCGCGATAATGGGCGCATGTCCTATTTCGTTTACAATGGGACGTATCCGACGGTATTCCGGCCGGAAATCATGTCCCCACTCCGAAATACAGTGCGCCTCGTCGATGGCATAAAACGAAATATTAACGTTTTTCAGGAATTCAATGTTTTCCTCCTTGGTCAGCGATTCAGGGGCTACATACAACAGTTTTGTACGCTGTGCCAGCACGTCGTCCCTTACCTTTTGAATTGCTGATTTAGTCAATGATGAGTTAAGAAAGTGGGCCACACCTTCTTCTGTACTGAAACTCCGGATGGCATCCACCTGGTTCTTCATCAACGCGATTAGGGGGGATATGACAATGGCTGTTCCTTCCTGCAACAAGGCTGGCAACTGGTAGCACAACGATTTTCCACCACCAGTGGGCATTAATACAAAGGTATCGTTCCCTTCCAGCACGCTTTCAATAATCTCCTCCTGCTGCCCCTTAAACCGGTCGAAACCGAAATATTTCTGCAATTGGGCAGAAAGAGAAACACCTTTATTCATAGTCTAATCTCCTTTAACTCTTAAGGCCGCTCCGGCGTCGCCTTCACTAAGATATCTAAATAATATTAGTAGTACAAATTTGCTCCGGCCAGCAGAAATTCAGGCAAAATACGGTTTTCGATTTCAGCGCCCAAACCTAAAAAAAAAGGCCAAAGATTGTATATTTGTCAGGAATTTATTGGAGCAACATTCTCCACATTAAACCCAAACATGCTAATTTGAATCTGATGGCTGAACAGGAAAAATTACCTGGCGGAAAATCAACGAACGAAAATAGGAAAAAAAAAGAAGAAGAAATGTCTTTCCTTGAACATCTGGAAGTTCTTAGGTGGCATCTGGTCCGTGCAGTAGTCGCCGTGGTGATTTTCGCTATCCTCGCTTTTGCCAACTACCACTTCATTTTCGATACGTTGATATTGGAACCCAAAACGCCGGCGTTTCCCACCAACCAGTTTTTTAACTGGATTTCGCAAGTGCTGAATATCCCGGCGTTGGCGATTAATAACAAACCGTTGCAGATTATCAATATTAATATGGCCGGACAGTTCGCTACCCACATCAAGGTTTCTTTGCTGGGAGGTGTCATTCTCGGATTTCCGTATCTCTTCTGGGAGTTTTGGCGATTCATCAAGCCGGCTTTGTACGAAAAAGAGCAAAAATATGCCACAGGAGCCGTAGTTTACAGCTCACTACTTTTTATTATCGGCATCCTGTTTGGTTACTACCTGATTGTTCCACTATCGGTAAATTTTCTTGGCTCGTACGACATCAGCGACCAGGTTACCAACCAAATCAACCTGAGCAGCTACATCAGTACCATCAGTTCCATTGTCCTCGCCGGAGGTATAGTGTTTGAACTTCCGGTAGCCATTTATTTTTTAAGTAAAGTAGGACTGGTTACCCCCAATTTCATGCGGAGGTACCGAAGGCATTCCTACATCGTCCTGCTGCTGCTTTCAGCCATTATCACGCCGCCCGATGTTTTCAGCCAAATAATGGTCTGTTTCCCATTGATTTTCCTTTATGAAATCGGAATTGTGATTTCGAAACGGGTGGCCAAAAAGCGTGAAGAAGATTTGCTGGAAGCTTAACATGTCCCTGTCTGTTCATTATTTTTATCTTTGCAATTCAATCCATTGAATTATGAAGCTTAGGGCTGAAAATATTGTTAAAAAATATCGGAAACGCACCGTAGTAAAAGGAGTGTCGATTGATGTGCAGCAGGGAGAGATTGTCGGACTGCTGGGACCAAACGGTGCCGGAAAAACCACTTCATTTTACATGATTGTAGGCCTGATTCGTGCCAATGGTGGCCGTATTTTTCTGGACGAAAAAGATATTACTTCATACCCGGTTTACCGAAGAGCGCAGCTTGGCATTGGGTATTTGGCCCAGGAAGCTTCGGTCTTCCGCCAGTTAAGTGTGGAAGACAATATCAAGGCTGTTTTGGAGATGACCAAGTTCCCGAAGGAATACCAAAAAGAACAACTGGAATCGTTGTTGGATGAGTTTGGCTTGCAACGTATCCGGAAAAGTAAAGGGATACAACTTTCGGGAGGTGAACGCCGCCGAACAGAGATTGCCCGTGCTCTTGCCATCAAGCCGGCTTTTATCCTTCTTGATGAACCATTTGCCGGAGTCGACCCCATTGCGGTGGAAGATATTCAGCAAATTGTTTATCGCCTGAAGGACAAAAATATTGGCATCCTGATTACCGATCATAACGTACACGAAACCCTCTCGATTACCGACCGCTCGTACCTGTTGTTTGACGGTAATATTCTGAAAAGCGGAACGGCAGAGGAATTGGCGGCAGACGAAGATGTGCGCAAGGTTTATCTCGGCAAAAACTTCGAACTAAGAAAAGGAAAACGGAAAAGTAAGCCTGAGTAGATGCTCATTCGCGTCATTCCAAAACACTTAATTAATCGCTTACAATTTAGTTGTTTTAAAAAATTACACTATATTTGCACCGCCAAAAAAAGCGGACGTGGCGTAATTGGTAGCCGCGCCAGACTTAGGATCTGGTGCCGTAAGGCGTGTGGGTTCGAGTCCCTCCGTCCGCACCATTACCTTAACCGCTTTCGCTTCCGGGTGCCGGATTGCCGAGGCGGTTTTTTAAATGGATGTTTTTAGCAGGAAGGGACGCCCGCCGGACTCTTCCCTCAGGCATTTAAAATCACTCAAGAAAAACGTTATGAACATCACCAGAGAAAACATCGATGATTTGAATGCTGTTGTCACACTGACCGTTGAAAAAAACGATTATGAGGCAACGGTAAACGAAACACTGAAGGATTACCGTAAGAAAGCTAATATGCCTGGCTTCCGTCAAGGGAAGGTTCCTGCCGGGCTAATCAAAAAAATGTACGGAAAATCGCTCCTGGCCGAAGAAGTGAACAAGATTCTCAGTCGCGAGCTCATGAAATATATCAGCGAGGAAAAACTCGATATTCTGGGCGAACCGCTTCCGGACGAAGAGAAGCAGCCGACGATTGACTGGGACAAAGACGAAAACTTCGAATTTGTTTTCGATATTGCCATGTCACCGGAAATCAACGTTACCCTCGACAAGCGTCGTAAACTTCCCTACTATGTCATCCAGGTTGATGACGACCTGATCGACAAACAGGTAGAAGGTTACACCAACCGTTTCGGAACCAACGTGCCCGCTGAAGAGGTAGGCGAAAAAGAAACCGTACGCGGTGATTTTGCTGAGCTGGATGCTGACGGAAACATAAAAGAAGGCGGTATCATGGCTAACGATGTCCTGGTTTCGATTGACCTGATCAAAAACGAGGATATCAAAAAACAGTTCATTGGAGCCAAAGTTGGTGATGTGATTCGTTTTGATCCGAAAGTTGCTTTTGAGAATGACCACGAAGTAGGCCACATGCTGAACCTGGATCATGATGCTTCTCATGCCCTGAACGCTGAATTCAACTATACTATTAATGTTATCAATACTTTCGTCCCGGCTGAAGTCAACGAAGAGATGGTAACTAAGATTTATGGCGAAGATTCGGAAGTGAAGACCGTAGAAGACATGAGGAATAAAATTGCTGAGGATCTGAAAGAAAACCTGGTATATTCAAGCAACTACCGCTTCCTGGTTGATGCGAAGGAAGTACTGACCAAGAGCGCTAACATTGAATTGCCTGAAGCATTCCTGAAACGCTGGTTGGTGGCTACCAACGAGAATCTGACCGCAGAACAAGTTGATACGGACTTTGAAAACTTCCGTACCGATCTTGAATGGCAGCTGATAAAGAACAAGCTGGGCAAAGAAAACGAACTGAGTGTGGAAGAAGCTGAAATTCGTGACATGGCCCGCGAAATGGCACTCATGCAGTTCCGCCAGTATGGTATGATGACCGTACCGGACGAGCACCTCGACCAGTTTGCCAACTCTATTCTTCAGAACGAAGAAGAGCGTCGCAGAATGGTAGAGAAAAAGCTCGAAGACAAAATCCTGGAAGTTATCAAAGAAAAAGTAAATATTGAAGAAAAAGAGGTGAGCCAGGAAGAGTTCGACAAGCTCTTTGAAAAATAAACAGGCCAACCACCTTTAATACCATATTTTTATAACTTTGTGGAGCGGGCGGTTCTCCGTGCAATTAAAGCACCGAGAATCGCCCGGCAGCACAAAGTTTTCTTATTTAAATCAATCCAGTATGAATTCAAATAGTGACGAGTTTCGTAAATATGCGACCAAGCACATGGGGATCAGCAGTCTGACCCTCGATCGCTATAATTCTGTTTACGCTAATTATATTTCCCCGACCATTATTGAGGAACGTCAAATGAACGTTGCCTCGATGGACGTGTTCTCCCGTCTGATGATGGACCGCATTATCTTCCTCGGCGTGCCGATTGATGATTATGTAGCCAACATCATTCAGGCACAGTTGCTTTTCCTCGAATCATCCGACCCGGGAAAAGATATCCAGATTTATTTCAATTCTCCCGGAGGTGCTGTTCACGCTGGTTTAGGAATTTACGATACCATGCAATACATTAGCTGCGATGTGGCAACCATCTGTACCGGAATGGCGGCATCAATGGCAGCTGTATTGATGGCTGCCGGAACGGATGGGAAACGTTCGGCGCTTCCACATTCCCGCATCATGATTCATCAGCCCATGGGTGGTGCACAGGGACAGGCTTCCGATATCGAAATTACGGCCCGTGAAATCATGAAACTGAAAAAGGAACTGTACGAGATTATTGCTTTTCACAGTAAGCAACCTTTTGAACAAGTGGAAAAGGATTCGGACCGCGACTACTGGTTAACTGCCCAGGAAGCCAAGGATTACGGAATGATTGACGATATTCTGACAAGAGAAAAAGATAAAGTAAAGAAGTAACACAAAAACGATTTCCTGAAAATAGAAAAAGGGGCGAAGAACCAACAAATTTTCATCTCCTTTTTTCGATAATATAGCATATGGATAGATGTTCATTTTGTGGCAGAGAGAAGAAAGATGTCAATCTTTTGATTGCCGGTATGGAGGGTCACATTTGTGACAGCTGTATCGAGCAGGCTCATGCCATTATTGAAGAGGAATTCAAAAAGAGCGACGGATTTGACCTGAGCGGTATTGAGTTGAAGAAACCCAGGGAGATTAAAGAATTTCTTGACCAATACGTTATCGGGCAGGACGACGCCAAAAAGATTCTTTCAGTGGCCGTTTACAACCACTACAAAAGGTTGAACCAGAAGGTAGAGGATGACGGGACCGAGATTGAAAAATCAAACATCATCCTGGTTGGTCCTACCGGGACAGGTAAAACATTGCTGGCCAAAACCATCGCCCGGATGCTGCATGTGCCGTTCACGATAGTGGATGCCACAGTTTTGACCGAAGCCGGTTATGTGGGCGAAGACATTGAAAGTTTGCTTACCCGTTTGCTCCAGGCAGCCGATTATAACGTCGAAGCTGCTGAGCGCGGCATTGTTTTCGTTGATGAGATTGACAAAATTGCCCGCAAAGGCGATAATCCATCCATCACCCGCGATGTATCAGGCGAAGGTGTTCAGCAAGGTTTACTGAAACTGCTGGAAGGTGCGGTAGTGAATGTTCCGCCGCAAGGTGGCCGGAAACACCCGGAACAAAAAATGATCCCGGTGGACACCAAAAATATTTTGTTCATCTGTGGAGGTGCCTTCGAAGGCATCGACCGGAAAATTGGTCAACGTCTGAACACCAAAGTAGTTGGTTACAACGCCAGCAAGGATACTGAACAAGTCGATCGGGAAAACCTGCTACAGTATGTATCACCACAGGACCTTCGCTCATACGGGCTTATTCCTGAAATTATCGGTCGTCTGCCTGTCCTGACTTACCTCAGGCAACTCGATCGGGAAGCCTTGCGCCGTATTTTAATCGAACCCAAAAACTCCATCATCAAACAGTACATCAAACTGTTTCAAATGGATAACATCAAACTCGAATTTGCCGATGATACCCTTGATTACATTGTTGACAAGGCCATCGAGTTTAAGCTGGGCGCCCGCGGTTTACGTTCCATCTGTGAAACCATTATGATTGATGCCATGTATGATATGCCATCAACAGAAAAAGGTGAAGTAGAAATCGTTATCGAGAAAGGATTTGCCAGCGAGAAAATTAATCGCCTGAGTGCAACCCGCCTCAAAGCAAGCTAAGCTATTTTCGAAAACGACATAAAAAGGGTGCCCGAAACGGGCACCCTTTTTATTCGGGCAATGCTTCGTCCGTTATAAATTTATCGGGTATTTCCTTTTGTGCCTTGGCGCCAAGTACCCTGATTTTTTCAGCTGTCCGCACCAGGTTGCCACGACCGGTATGCAACTTGTTCATCGCTTTGTCGTAATTGTCACGGGCACTATCCAGCCCCTTCCCAATTTTCTCCAGATCATTGATGAAATTGACAAATTTATCATACAATGATCCACTCTGCTGGGCAATTTCCAGCGCGTTCCGCGTCTGGTTCTCCTGCCGCCAGATGGAAGCAATGGTACGAAGCGAGGCCAGTAAAGTAGAAGGACTTACAATCACCACCTTATTGTCCCATGCATAGCCAAACAAATCCTGATCCTGCTGAACAGCAACACTAAAGGAAGACTCGATGGGCAAAAAGAGCAACACAAAATCCGGGACATTCAGGTTTTTGGCAGACGGATAGTGTTTTTCACTCAACGTTTTCACATGCGTGCGAAGCGACAGCAGATGTTCCTTCATCGCTTTTTCCCGATCTTCATCAGTTGCTGCGTTTACCAAACGCTCATAAGCGACCAGCGAAACCTTGGAATCAATAATCAAATGCTTCTTGTCGGGAAGATGTACGATCACGTCGGGACGAATGACTTTCCCTTCCATGTTGGTATCCACCACTTCCCGCTCAAACTCCTGCCCTTCCGTCAGCCCTGAACGCTCCAACACACGCTCCAGTACAATCTCGCCCCAGTTTCCCTGCTTCTTCACGTCACCTTTCAAGGCGTTAGTCAGATTTTGTGCATCGGTTGAAATCTTCACGTTCAAATCCTGCAGCTTTTTTAATTCAGCTTTCAGGTCGGTCTGGTCCTTCAAACCTTTTTCATAGGTGTCTTCCACCTTCTTTTCGAATAACTGGATCTTCTCCTTCAGCGGATTGAGAATATCCGATATATTTTTCTGGTTGACCGTCGTAAACTCCTTCGAATTTTCTTTCAGTATTTTCCCGGCAATATTTTCGAACTCGGTCGTAAATTTCTTCTGGACCTGTTCCAGCTCCTTAGCTTGATTCTCCAACTTCTCCTGCATGTTTCGCAAGTCCGTTTGCGTTTCAGCCAAATGCCGGTTCAGGATTTCATTTTTCTCCCGTTCCGCATTCAATACCTTTTTCAGCTCATCCAGCTCCGGTTTAAGCGAGTTGGCCTGTTGTTCCGCCAACGATTTCTCTTTATCGGCGACAGCCAGTTGGGCCATAAATTCCTGCTTCGCTTTAGCCAGATTTTGTGCCCCGGCCATTTCGGCGGCCCTTGCTTTGGAACGTTGAATAAGCCAGCCAATTGCCACACCAACAACGACACCGATAACTAAAAAAACAATTTCCATTTTGTGTTGAGATTTCAGGTTTGCTTAAAGGTATAAAAAAGCGCACACATCGTTTCAACCGATGGCGCGCCGAATATTTCGTTTTAACTATTTTCAGGGAATCCGGTAAACGATGGAATTGATAATCATACCGGCCCCAACCGAAGTGAGAACAATGTTGTCACCTGAGCTGAAGGCATGATCCTCCATTTTTCCTTTACTGATTAAATCGTACAGCGTAGGAATAGTTGCCGAAGAGGAGTTACCAAATTTCCGGATGGTCATTGGCATCAAATCCTTCGGATAACTGCGCTTACCATAGAGCTTGAACAAACGTCCAAGAATGGCATCATCCATTTTCTCATTGGCCTGATGAATCAATACTTTACTTACATCCCCAAGCCCAAGCCCTACAGCGTCCAGACTTTGTTTCACAACTCCGGGAACATTGGATAATGCATAAACATACACCTTATTACCCATCATCCTAATAAACAACTCGTTTCCTTCGTAAGCCGGATTGATTGATTGTGCCATCTTCAGCCATTCGCCCCCGTCAATAGCATCAGAACGGCTGGCGTACGACAATATGCCTACCGGGACATCGCTCTCGCGACCTTCCACGATGACCGCACCTGCTCCGTCGGAAAAGATCATGGAATCACGATCGTGCGGATCACGGATCCTCGAATTGACATCCGAACCAATCACCAAACCACGTTTGAAATTACCGCTCCGAATATACGAATCGGCTACAATCATGGCAGTTGTCCATCCGGGACAACCCGCTACTACATCATGACACATACACGCCGGGTTCTTGATGTCCAGCATCCTTTTCACCCGCGTAGAAATGGGTGGCATGATGTCGGCGCGCGGGTTATTGATGTCCATGTCGCCAAAATTATTGGCCACAATCAGGAAATCGAACGATTCCGCGTCGTACCCGGAAGATTCGATGGCATCTTTCGCTGCAAAAGTTGCCAGATCACTCGTTTTGTGTTCCGGCTTTGCATAACGACGTTCTTCAATATTTGTAATTTCGTTGAATTTTTGAATGATCTCGGCATTTGGCCGAGTAATCTTCTCTCCGGTTGCCGGGTCGTAAAAATCCCAATCAAGGAAATGGTCGTTCCGTATTACTATTGGAGGAATATACGAACCACTACCTACAATTACGGTATAAAGCTTCTTATCCATGCAATTTAATTTTTCCCCATTGGGGGAGTATTATGAATTCTTTCCAGTCTAAAATCAGTGCCGTCATACACACCGTAAGAATACTCCCTGATCCATTCTCCCAACAAAAATAATTTACTCTCGTCATTCAGGTTGTATTCGAGTGCCAGATGGCGGTGCCCAAAAACAAAGTAATCAATGTGTTTCCCCTCGTTAATCATTTTCCGGGCAAACGAAACCTGCTCCTCTCTTTCTTCTCCCATAAATTTTGCTCCTTCAACGCCGTTGGACAACCGGCTGTGTTTCGACCATCGATGCGCCAGGCCAAAAGCAAAATTGGGGTGAAGTCTGGAAAATAACCACTGAGCTGTGCGATTATGAAAGAGAGCTTTGATAAACAGGTAGCCTTTATCGGAAGGATTCAGCCCATCGCCATGCGCCAGGAAAAATCGTTTTCCTTTTATCTCGGTTTCAAACGGCTCCCGGTGGACAATAACACCGGTTTCGGACGGTAAATAATCAAACACCCATACGTCGTGGTTTCCTGTAAAGAAATGCACAGGAATGCCTTTATCAGTTATCTCTGCTATTTTCCCCAGTACCCTGACAAATCCCCGGGGGGCAACTCTTTTGTACTCAAACCAAAAGTCGAAAATATCCCCCATCAGGAAAATCATCTCGGCATCGCGACTGATCTCCTCAAGCCATGAGACAAACAGCTTTTCCCGTTCACGATTGTTCCTTAAAGCCGGCGCCCCAAGATGCACATCCGACACGAAATATATTTTTTTGCGAGACGTCACCCTATTACCTGTATACGAATCTATTTCTCATTTCAAAATCACTGCAAATATAGATGTAAAAACGAAGAATTCAAGTGCAAAAATGCTTTGCAGCACTGCTTTCATCCGGTATAAAAAGGGAAAGACCAACTCATGGCTGGTCTTTCCCCGGATTATTTCGAATGAAATATCACTTCAAATATTTTTCCAACGCATTGTTCAGCGCCGGCCCCATCAGGTTCTTAGCCAGAATGGAACCATCCTTGCCCAACAGGTAGTTGGAAGGAATGGATTGGATGTTGTAATTTCTTACAGCCTGAACACTTCCCTTCATATCGCCAACATTGGTCCAGTTGAGATGATCTGCCTTAATTGCATTTGTCCATGCCGTACGGCTGGTATCTATGCTGACCTGGTAAATATCGAATCCTTTCGGATGATATTTTTGGTAATTGGCCACCAAAACCGGATTCATAACGCGTGAATCGCGATCCTGTCCGGCCCAGAACTGAACCAAAACATATTTCCCACGCATTGACGAAAGCGAAACTTCCTTTCCATCAGTGTCGGGCAGCGTGATGTCAGGACTATTCTGACCTGCATCCTTAATCAACCGTGTCATTTTGCGACTGTTTTCCTGACGCATAATTTGCAGCGTATTCGAATGCAATGCTTTTACCTGGCTGCTGTTCGGAAACATGGCCGACAATGCCGATGCTGCTACTTTCATTGTATGTAAATCCTGAACAATGAAATTGCCATCGTCCCATTTTTGGTAAAGCGCCATCACACTCGCCAACGAAAACGGATGGTCCATTACGAATTTCCTGAGGTATTCCGCGTGCTTGTTTTTCAACGCTACATACTCGTCATTCCACTTTTCCCGCTCACTTTCGTAATTGGCATCCTGTTTATGCATATTGAACAAATCGCTGAGAGAATCGAGTTGGCGCTCTACATTGGTATAGTGCATATTCAGTTCCCTGACCAGTTTTGAACCTAAAGACCCCTTCACCGAATAATCCGTCGGAAGGTTTTGATAGCTTCCGGTTACGGTTGCCTGCTCCGTTGAATCGAGCAACAGGGTCACGAAGTTATGATCATTGAATTTCAACAGATAGAACGTTGGCTCAGCCGCATTGCCTTTGAGCTCGAACTGTCCTTTATTGTCCACTTTCATCGAATCAACCGGAATCTGTGAACTCACTTTCAACTCATTCAGGTATAGCATTTTTCCGCCGGCGCCGTCGATGGTTCCCGAAACCGAAAAATTAGTTTTTTCGCTGCATGAATAAAGCAGAAAAAGAATGGCTACTGCAAAAAACAATTTTTTCATATGTTGTCTTTTCTTCAAAGGTTAAGGTGCCTTCTCTTTTCAGTAAATCGAAAAGGTTTATCTCACCTATGGTTTTAGTCTGACGCAAACTCCTGACGATTGTCATCCTGATTTTGCGTGCCGGTTTGCATCGCCGTATTCACAAAATACAACAGCTATGCAGGGAGCAAAAATATAAATTCCACGGATAACTTAACATCTCCCGAAAGGTTTGTAAAACATTTCCCGCCGATTAGCTGTTTTTCTGAACCTCCGGCATACTTATTTTTCTTTACTTTTGTCACGAATAAAATTTACCACAAGTGGAGATTCATAACGGACTTGAACATTTTAATGCCGGTAAACCGGTGATTACCATAGGAACATTCGACGGAGTGCACCTGGGACACCGACAGGTTATTTCCCGGTTAAAGGAAATTGCCGGTTCGGTCAATGGGGAGTCAGTCGTTTTTACGTTCTATCCACACCCCCGGTTAATCGTTAGTCCTGAGGAAAATAACCTGCGCTTACTGACAACCCGGGACGAAAAAATTGAATTATTAAAGGAAATTGGCATCGACCATTTGGTTGTTTTTCCGTTTACAAACGAATTTTCCAAGCTCTCATATGAAGATTTTGTCCGGCAGGTTTTGGTGGAGAAAATGAACATCAGCCACCTGGTGGTTGGGTACGATCACAAACTGGGAAGGAACCGGGAAGGAAACTATACCGCACTGAAAGAACTTTCGAAAGAACTCCATTTTACCATTGAACAGCTTGATGTACTGCTTATGGAAGATGTCAACGTCAGTTCGACGAAAATACGGCAGTCGCTGGAAACTGGGGACGTGGCCCGGGCCAATCGTTACCTGGGATACAATTATACCTTAACAGGAAAAGTCATTGCCGGCAATCAACTGGGACGTAAATTGGGATTTCCAACGGCCAACATCGAAACGCTTGATGAGCACAAACTTATTCCGCATGACGGGGTTTATGCTGTAAGAGTAAAACTTGACGATGCCTGTTATACGGGGATGCTCAATATCGGAACGCGTCCGACAATAAGCCATAATGCCGATCATCGCAGCATTGAGGTGCATATTTTTGATTTCAATCAGGATGTCTATTTGCATGAACTAACACTTTACTTTGTGGGGAAAATCCGCAACGAGCATAAATTCGACTCAGTGGATGCATTACGCGAACAGCTGGAAAAGGACAAAGAGAGTGCGAAAAAAATCCTTTCACGGATGTAAGCTTTCCGCCATATGCTATGGTTGATTATCAGCCTTCGGGTTCGTTCTATTTTTGTTAATTTTGTGTGATTATTAATATCGTTTAAATATGAATGTTGTAACTGATACCAAAACAAATTATAAAGTGAGAGATATTTCTCTTGCTGAGTTTGGAAGAAAAGAGATTGAGATTGCCGAGAAGGAAATGCCCGGACTGATGTCTATTCGTGCCAAATACGAAAAAGAAAAGCCGCTGGCTGGTGCCCGTATTATGGGGTCTTTGCACATGACCATCCAAACTGCCGTTTTAATTGAAACATTGGTAGAACTGGGCGCCGAAGTCCGTTGGGCTTCCTGTAATATTTTCTCCACGCAGGATCACGCTGCCGCTGCCATCGCTGCGACCAACGTACCTGTTTTCGCCTGGAAAGGTGAAACCCTGGAAGAGTACTGGTGGTGTGCCGAACGCGCGCTGGATTTTGGCGATGGAAAAGGCCCGCACCTGATTGTTGATGACGGTGGCGATGCTACATTGATGGTGCACCTGGGCTACAAAGCTGAAAAAGATGCTTCGGTCCTGGAGAAAGAAGCGGAAGGTGAGGATGAAGTTGAACTGCAGAAAACATTGAAACGCATCCTGGCTGAAACTCCGAATCGTTGGAAAAATGCAGTTAAAGAACTGAAAGGTGTTTCGGAAGAAACCACTACCGGTGTTCACCGTCTTTACCAGATGATGGAACGCGGCGAATTGCTTTTCCCGGCCATTAACGTTAACGATTCGGTTACCAAATCGAAATTCGATAATACCTACGGTTGCCGCGAGTCGTTGGCTGACGGTATCAAGCGCGCTACCGACGTAATGATTGCCGGTAAAGTAGTCGTGGTTTGTGGTTATGGCGACGTTGGCAAAGGATGCGCCCGCTCCATGCGTGGTTACGGCGCCCGTGTGGTCGTTACCGAGATTGACCCGATTTGCGCCCTCCAGGCCGCCATGGAAGGTTTCGAAGTAAAAACAGTGGAAGATGCACTGAGCGAAGGGAATATCTACGTGACCACCACCGGAAACAAAGATATCATCACCGCCGAGCACATGGCCAATATGAAAGACCAGGCCATTGTCTGCAACATCGGTCATTTCGATAATGAAATACAAGTGTCGAAACTGGAATCATGGCCGGGAATCAATAAAAAGAATATCAAGCCACAGGTTGACAAATACGAATATCCTGACGGGCATTCCATCTTCCTGCTGGCCGAGGGACGTCTGGTGAATTTGGGATGTGCTACTGGTCACCCGTCGTTCGTGATGAGTAACTCGTTCACCAACCAAACACTCGCTCAGCTCGACCTCTGGAATAATAATTACAAAACAGATGTTTACCGTCTTCCCAAACACCTTGACGAAGAGGTTGCCCGTCTGCACCTGGAACAGTTGGGTGTGAAAATGACCAAATTAACGAAAGAACAAGCTGAATACCTCGGTGTCCCGGAAAACGGACCGTTCAAACCCGAACATTACCGCTATTAATTAACAACCGGAAACAAATAAAAAAAGGGATGGCCATCGAGTAACCACCCCTTTTTTCTTTTTACACAGAAAGGATTTAATTGTGTACCCAAAGTCGACCGCCTGTAGACGTGACCTGGTACATATGAAGATTCCGGGTAGATGGCCCTTCGATAGGGTAGCCGCCACCGAAAAGGCTGTATTGTGAACCACAACATGAACAGGTGGCAATGCCGCTGTCATCGGGTGTTACCGTGCAACTTGCTTTCGCTTCGTACGGACAACAAGTGTCGAAAGCATAGAACCCGTTGCCATTATTCATCACAATAACCCCGGTATAACCTCGCGGAAAAACCTGGTAATTGCCCGGAACCGATAAATCATTATTGGTTGCCAGGTTGATATAAAAATCCACCGGCACATAAGGAATAAACTGTTGCTGATCCTTCTGGCAACTATTGGCCGTTAACAGAAAAAAAACAAGCAAACTAAATTGCAGCCACCGCTTCGATAATCCCTTCAACATTTTTAGTATATTTAGCAACACAGCAGCAAATTTAAAAAAATGCCAGGCAACATGGTTTTACTTACTGAAATAAATACCGCCGGATTTGGTGACTATATCTTCCTGATACTGGTAATTGTAGCTACCATAGTGCAGGCTATTGTTCAACAGCGCAAAAAGCAACGGCTGAAACAACAGAAAGATAATGGTGAACAATATAGGCAGGAAGAGCCCCGACGGCGACGCGAGGTTTACAATCCAATGGATGAACAACGTAACGATCCATTCGGAACGCTATTCGACCGTATGGAAGATATGTTTGATCCGGTACAATATCCTTCCAACGGGCCTGAACCGGAAATGGAACCCTCATATGATGTGGGCAAACCGGAAATCGATCAGAAAAAAGTTGAAGAAATTCTGAAGAAAGCACAAGCGACGAAAATGCCGGGGGACATTACGGCTCCATCGGTCTATCATAAAAAGAAAAAGGAACCGCTCAAGAAAAGTATCCGACGGGATTTTGACCCGCAAAAAGCAGTTATCTATTCCGAGATAATTAACCGTAAGTATTGAAAATGGAATAGTTGCGTTTTGCGTGAAAAAACATTTTTTACAACATCCTTCGTGGAATATTCAGGAAAAACCTTAAATTTGTGGTTCAACAAAAGGAAGAGTTCCGTTTTTTTTTCGGGATTCTTCTTGTTTTTTTAGTGTGTTAACGAAAAATCAAAAGATAAATGGCAAAGGTTACATATATAACTGCTGAAGGTTTAAAAAAATTGAAAGCTGATCTGGAACGACTGATATCGGTTGAACGGCCGGCAATCTCAAAGCAGATAGGCGAAGCCATTGAAAAAGGCGATATTTCGGAGAATGCTGAGTATGATGCCGCCAAAGATGCACAGGGTATGCTCGAGGCGAAAATTGCCAAACTTCAGGAACAGGTAGCCAACGCCCGCATTATCGACCAATCGAAAATTGATTGCTCATCCGTTCAAATTCTGAACAAGGTGACCATCAAGAATAAGAAGAATAATGCCGTAATGGCTTATACCATTGTGTCAGAAACTGAAGCCGACCTGAAAGCCGGTAAAATCAGCGTCAATACTCCCATTGCACAAGGCTTGCTTGGAAAGAAAATTGGCGACGAGGTAGAGATACAAGTTCCTTCGGGTGTTATTCCATTCGAGGTAGTAAATATTGAAATGGGTGTTTAGTACCAATAAAACATAAGTTTATGGCAAGCATTTTCACGAAAATAGTTGAAGGCGAAATTCCGGCGTATAAAGTAGCCGAAGATGATAATTACCTGGCCTTCCTCGATATTCTTCCCCTGGCCAAAGGGCACGTACTGGTTATTCCTAAAAAAGAAGTGGATTATCTTTTCGACCTGGATGATGAGTTGTATGCCGGTTTGCAGTTGTTTGCCAAACGGGTGGCCGTGGCTCTGAAGAAAGCCATTCCATGTAAAAAAGTGGGTGTTGCTGTATTGGGGCTGGAAGTGCCCCATGCCCACATTCATCTGGTGCCCATGCAAAATGAGAAAGACATTAATTTTTCCAATCCGAAGTTGAAACCATCGGAAGAAGAATTCAAAGAAATTACAAAAAAGATTAAAAAGGAATTATAATACAGCTTATTATCGGCCTGTTACAACAAAAGGGATTGCATTTGCAGTCCCTTTTACTTTTAACTGGAAACGATTTCATTTGATTCTGTCCGGATTTTTCCGGATAAACTCCTCCCAGCTATTATCCGATTTTCCCTTGGCGGGATTTTTCCCCTGCAGGTAGTGACACACCGCTGCTGCCAAACCATCAGTGGCGTCCAACTCTTTCGGGCGAATGTCCATGTTGAACATCTGCTTCAGAAAATAGGCCACCTGCTCTTTCGATGCGGAACCACTTCCGGTGATGGCCTGTTTGATTTTCAGCGGAGCATATTCAAATATCGGGACACCACGAAAAAGCGCCGCTGCCATGGCCACCCCTTGCGCCCGCCCCAGCTTCAGCATCGACTGCACATTCTTTCCGTAAAACGGGGCTTCCAAGGCGGCTTCATCCGGCTGAAAAGCGTCTACCAAATAGAGGGTCCGCTCAAAAATGTGACGAAGTTTTTGATAGTGATCGCCAAACCCGGAGGTTTTTACCACGCCCAGCGTAACAATCTGAGCTTTTGTACCAACAACTTTTATTACACCGTACCCCATCACGTTCGAACCAGGGTCTATTCCTAATATGGTTTTTTCTTTTTCCAATACAATTGAATTTCGTTTCGAATTTACCGGTTTTATCAGCAAAAAGGAGTGTGAATTGTATAAATTAAAAAAACGAATCCGTTCATTCACCACTCGGATCGGTACGCGAAGAAGAAGAAGAATCGTCGCCTTTTCTCCAACTTACTTCTCCCTGAGTGCCCGGAATCTTTTTCGTGCCTCTTCGATGTAAATACTCCCGGGATGATTCAAAACAATGTCTTTATAGATAGCTTCGGCCTTATCGGGAAGATTTAACTTCTCTTGATATAACTGCCCCAACCTGAAACGGGCTTCCTCGCAATCTCTTCCTTCGGGATACTTTGCCAATAAATCACGGTACACTTTTGCTGCCCCGGAATATTTCTGAAGCGTCACCAAAATTTCTGCCTTCCGGGATAATACCTCCTCCGCCAAATCGCTGTAAGGAAACTTCTGTTTTAGCGAATCGAGCACCGAAAGTGCCTGCTCCATGCGATTGCAAAACAAATTCAAGTCCGCACGGGCCAGCATTTGCAAATCACTGTTCAGTGAATCGGGTGACTCATGATTTTCAATAAGCAAAGAAAGCTCCAACGCATCGTTGGCTGTTAGCTTGGCTGTACTTCCTTTTAAAATATCCATTTGGGCCTTTACCCAATTAAAATCGCCCATGTAGTAAGCCAATTTCGCCCGTTTGAATTTCGCCTCATCGGCCAGGGCTGTTCCCCTCATTGCTTTGTCTGCCTGAGCATACAACAAAACCGCTTCCCAATAATCGCCGGCACACACATTACAATCGGCCAGCTCCACCTTCAGCGCTCCTCTTTGTGCCTGATCCAGTCCCTGCATCTTTTCAGCTTTCGCAAGCAAATTGATGGCTTTTTCGGGTTGATAACGGTAGAATGCCAGAAACCGGGCATAGTCTTCCATTAAAAACAGGGTGTAACGGCCTTCTCCCAGTTGACGGAATGTTTCCTGGAATAATTGCTCCAAACTATCGACAGCTGCTTTTCGCGAAGGATGGCCGGCCAGAAAATGTTGGTAGGCAACTTGTGTTTGCCGCAGTTGTGCTTCTTCCCGGTAGGGATTGTCCCCTTTTCGGTTTTTCAGGTAGTCATATGCCCGAAGAGCTTCAGCGTAAGCTCCGCCTTTGGCTGCCAATTGAGCCAGATTTAACAGAGTAGAAGCTTCGTTTCCGGTTCTCCGGTCGAGAGCCAGCGCCTGACTTAACGCAGCAGAATAATTCTTTTGCTGAATGAGAAACCATACATACAATTTGCTGTACACCACATTACCGGGCTGTGCCTGCAAACGAGCCAAAATTGTCTTCTGCATTTCACTCTTTAGCTCCCCATCGATATCGTAATAGAATGCCGTCATTAACCGGCCCTCAACGGTGGTCAATGCCTTAGGCTGCGATTTCAGTAAATCAAGGTAAGCGTTCAGCATCAACGGATAATTCCGGGTACGGAAATAAATTTGTGCCAACTCGTAATGAAATTCCTGCGATGGAAATTTCTTTTGCGCTGCCTGGTAAACCCTGCCCGCCCAATCCATTTCGCCCAACGTATAAAAAGCATTTCCCAGCTCAACAATACGTGAACGTTCCGGCTGAAGACCGTCGATAGCCTGTTGATAACTCTCCTGCGCACGCTTATTATCTCCTTCGCGACGATACACGTATCCCTGCCAAACGAGGTATTTTAGCCGTTTACTCTCCCTGTGTTTCTGACGAATGGCTTTTAAGGCCGTCTTATAATCACCCGATTCGACCAAACATCGCAGGTAATATTCGAAATAGGCATCGGCGCCGGTATCATTGTAAAGGGATATGAAAAGCCCGGCTGCCTTATCATATTTCTGCTCCTGGTAATAGCGATTGGCCTGTTCACGTATCATCACCTTGGCATCCTTCTGCTGGGCGACAACGTGAGGTGTAACCATGAAGAAGAAAATGATTGTCAGGAAGCAATAGTATATCGTAAAGGAAGTTTGTCCACTTCTCATTTTAAATCGAGGTTAGAAAATTCTTCAGTCTCACCGGCTGAAAATCGTTTATCCCTCTTTCGGGCGTTGGCTATACTCACATTCAATTCAAATCCCACCATCAAAATTACTGCATTGAAATAAATCCAAATCATGACCACCAGCAAGGTCCCAATGGAACCATACAATTTGTTGTACCGTCCAAAATTGTTGATGTAAAATGAAAACCCCAGTGAAGTAATCAGCGAAAGAATAGCTGCCAGGCTCACCCCGGCTGAAATGAAACGAAACTTGGATTTTCGGGCAGGCGCATAATAGAATAAAAACGCGTAGGTAAAAAAGAACATCGCACAAATGACCAGCCACTTACCTACCTGCAATAAATAGTAAGTAAAGTCTTTTACCAAAATATGCTTATCGACCAGGAAATTAAGTGCCACCTGTCCGAAGGTGATCAACGCAATTCCAACCGTCATCAATAATGTGAGGATGATAACCAGGGCCAACGAAACCACCCGCTGGTTCCACCATGAGCGGGTATCCATTTCGTGTACGGTGGCATTGAATGCTGAAATCAGCGAATCAACCCCGTTAGTAGCAAAAATGAGGGCGAAAAAGAACCCGAAAGACAACAATCCACCATGTGGTTGCGTAACGATATCTTCCACCGTGCTGCTAAGGGCTTCAAAAGCATTCCGGGGAAGAATACTTTCAATCAATCCCAGCAATTCCGATTGAAAATTCTCAATGGGAACGTAGGGTATTAAAGTAAAGATGAAAATAATGCCCGGGAATATGGCCAGGATAATATTAAAAGCAATAGCTGAAGCCCTTGTGGTGATGGAACCGTTTACAATTCCTTTCCAGAAAAACAAACCAACATCGTAAAGGGGTACATCTTCAAAAATTGGGAATGAAATCTTCTTTGCCCACTCCCGAATGTGTTCCAGCCGCTTGTGGACATATTCTTTCAGTTCTGTCACAGCCATAAGCAGGCAATTGCGTAATTTTGGTTACTCTTTTTCGATGCGAAGTTGATGGATCAATGGTTTATTATCCTTATTCTTTAATAAGAAATACACCCTGAACGTTTCCTTATCAGTTTCCAGGCTACCAATGGCATAGCGGGCATCTTCCTTTCCGCCCTGGTGGATCACCCGAAATTGTTTGGGTTTATTTTTAGTAAAGAAATCCTTCAAAATCTGTTCAGCCTGAGCCTGGGAACATACGTTTTCCCTGTTCAGTATAACAAGCTCAACATTATCGTTAAAATAAGCAGCGAGCATTTTCGCGTTCCCTGAGCTTAACCCGATAATAATTTGGTCCGGCATTTGTGCATACAGAACCGTGGCCGGAAGGATAAACAGGAACAAAGCAATTAAAGTTTTTCCTGCTTTTTTCTTCATATCGCTATATTTAGTTACCGAAACTGTTATGCAACAATCATGCAAAACATCAAGCAAGATACAAAAATATTGTAATTAGAACGGACCGAACAACGCCGCTCCTTTTAAATCATTAAATTTAACCTTTACAAAGCAACTCGGGAAAAACGAAACATGAAAGTAACTCTGGTAGTCATCGGTAAAACGGATAAGGATTATTTGAAGAAAGGAATCGATATATACAGTAAACGACTGTTTCATTATCTGCCATTTGAGATAAAAACTATCCCGGATATTAAGAGCAGTAAAAATTTGACCACCGTACAACAGAAAGAAAAAGAAGGCGTCCTGATTTTAAATCAGGTTAACGTCATGGATCAACTCATTCTGCTTGATGAGAAGGGAGAAGAACTGAGTTCAGTCGATTTTTCGAAATGGATGGAGAAGCGCATTGTAGCCGGGACAAAACACCTGGTTTTTGTCATTGGCGGCCCTTATGGTTTTTCTCCGGCGGTTAAGGAACGGGCAAACGGAAAATTATCACTGTCGAAGATGACCTTTTCGCACCAAATGGCCCGATTGATTTTCATTGAACAACTGTATCGTGCCATGAGCATCTTAAATGGCGAACCTTATCATCACGAATAAATCCTATGCGAAAAATCTGGCTTCAACACCGGTTATTGCTTTTCTCCATTATTTTTCTGGGCATTGCCTGGTTTTGGGAACACCTTCTTCTCAACAATTCCACACTTCATCGCGAGGTAGCTCACGTTGCCCATGTGGTGGAGGAAAAAGAATCAGTGCTCAATGGGGTTTTGGAAGATGTGGCACTTCATCCTGTTGCCGTTTCCTCCGACCGGTATTCGTTAAATGTTGCCAACCACTGGGATAAACTGTCAAAAGAAGGAATCTCATTCAATATTTATCGGGGTGATTCGCTGATATTCTGGACGTCATCCGAAACTGCGTTCGACGATCCACTACCGCTCATTTCAGCCAATGAGCCAGTTCAAAAACTACCAACAGGATGGTATAT
Source organism: Prolixibacter sp. SD074 (assembly GCF_009617895.1). Classification (NCBI taxonomy): domain Bacteria; kingdom Pseudomonadati; phylum Bacteroidota; class Bacteroidia; order Marinilabiliales; family Prolixibacteraceae; genus Prolixibacter; species Prolixibacter sp. SD074. The sequence goes on along the minus strand of NZ_BLAW01000001.1, from coordinate 3,539,229 downwards.
GGCCAAACAGGTAAAAGCGGACAGTCTTACATTGGTCGGTTACATTCTAATCAAACAGGTTTACCCTTATCACAACAAATATCTTCGCGATCATTTCCCGGACGATTTCCGGTTACCGCCAGACTTTTTAATTCACAAAAGCCCTTCGGACAACCCGGTTTACAATGTAAACGACAGCAATGGAAAATTTCATTTCTCGCTGGAACCTACCGGAGAATTAGTCTCTCCGGAGTATGCTCTTTATTTCCCATCCGGCTTGTATTTTATTTCATTGCTCTTTCTATTAATCTATACCGTTCAGATACTAAAGCTGCGAACCCCGATAAGGGGATCAGTAAAAATCATTTTTAGTTTGCTGATTGCCGTCGGGATTTATTACCTCGTTAACCAACTGGACAGCCCGGCCATTTTCGAATACCTGCGGCTGTTTTCACCCGTGTACTTTGCTGCCGGCTCATGGCTGCCTTCACTGGGCGAATTTTTCCTGCTCTCCTTGTTATTACTTTATGTGGCGCTGGTATTTTTCCGCTCATTGGATGTCAAAGATTTTCATCACCCCAAATGGGGCCGTTTTTCGCTGGTACTCCCGTTTCTTTTTGCCGCATTCTATTTTACATTCACCATTTTTCTGTTTCAGGTGCTCATCCTGAACTCTTCAATCGATTTTGAGTTTTACCAGGAAATGCGAATCTCCCTTCCCAATGTTTTGGGATTCATCTCGCTGGTACTTCAGTGCCTGGGTTTCCTGCTCATCGTCCTTCGCCTGCGATTTATTGCCGGAAATATTCTTAACCTGAAGCAATATCTTCTATATGCAGTTGCCTCAGCCATATTGGCGCTTATCATTTTCATGATGGGTGGACAAGCAGTCAACTGGTTTCCATTTTCTTTTTACATCATTGTTATTACGGCGCTCTATTTTATCCGCTACGATGCCTTACTGAAATACCGGACAACATTCCTTGTCGTTTATTCCCTCCTGGCAGCTTTGCTTTTCGACCATATGCTATTTGTGCAGGTACAGGAGCGTAATACCGCTATTCAGAAAGTATTGGCCGTTAACCTGGCATCGGAACGTGATCCGGCAGCCGAGCTATTTCTTTCCGATTTGGAACCACGCCTTCATAGCGATACGCTTCTTCAGACGCTTTTGGTCCCGCCATACGATGTGCTGGAGCAATACCTGAGGAAAAATTATTTCACCGGTTTTTGGCGCGATTACGATCTGCAGGTAACCGTGTGCGGTGACCAGGATAGTGTGCTGGTGAAACCCGACAACGACTTGCATCCGTGTCACGCTTTCTTCGAGAATATGGTTTCGCAAAGCGGTGTGGAAATACCGGGCAGCGATTTTTATTTCATGGATAAACTCAACGGACGTATCTCTTACTTTGGACAAATGGGGTTCAAAAGCGCGGTCGATGGAAGGCCCCTTACCGTTTTTGTGGAATTGAATTCCCGGTTAATCCCGGAAGGGCAAGGTTACCCCGAGCTTTTGCTCGACGAACGCGCCGCCCGCAAAAACCGTCGCGATGGTTTCTGCTACGCGAAATATTACAATAATCAATTGGCCGATCGCAGCGGCAAATTTGCATATACCTTGTCTATCAAGGAATACCTTCACGGGAACGGGGAGTTTTACTTCTACGATCTGGATGGCTATTCACATTGTGCCTACCACATCAGTGATGACAATTATACGGTCGTTAGTTATCCGAAAATGTCTTTTGTAAAACGACTGGCATCGTTTCCATACCTATTCTTACTTACTTACCTTGCCGGGCTCCTGGTCATCGGGCTAAATAATCCGAAAGGCTGGTATTTTTTCAGGCTACATTGGGACTTCCGCCGAAAGATCCAGTTCTCCCTCATTTCTATTTTGCTGGGAACTCTGCTGATCATCGGGTTTGGGATTATTGCCTACAACTATACACAATTCAAGACATCTATTCAGGAAAACCTGAACGAAAAAATCAGAACGGTATCGGCCGAACTGGAAATGCGGTTGGGGCGGGAAGAGCGAATTTCGCCCGACATGGAAAATTACCTGGATTATGAATTGATTCAACTTTCCGATATTTCCTGGGTCGATGTAAATCTCTTTGATACTACCGGGACACTGATTGCCACTTCGCGCGACGAAATTTACGAACGCGGACTGACTGCCCCCAGGATGAACCCGCGGGCATTTTATGCCATGTCGGTAGAGCACCGGACCAATTACCTGCATCGGGAAAAGCTGGGAAACATGACGTTCTATTCGTCGTATGTCCCCGTTTTCAACAACAACAATGAACTGTTAGGCTACCTGAACATTCCCTACCTCAGCAAACAAAACGAGCTGATGCAGCAAATTTCGGGTTTTATTGTGGCCTTCCTCAATATTTACATCTTTCTTACCCTCATCAGTGTGATGGTGGCGGTATTCATTAGCAGCCGCATCACGGCGCCATTACGGACCATCGAAGAGAACCTGCGCGGTATCCAACTGGGAAAAGCGAACGACAAAATTGACTACCGTGCCAACGACGAAATCGGCCGGTTGGTAAAAGAATACAACCTCAAGGTGGACGATCTGGCCGAAAGCGCCGATTTGCTGGCGCGTTCGGAGCGCGAAAGTGCCTGGCGGGAGATGGCAAGACAAATTGCTCACGAGATAAAAAACCCGCTCACCCCGATGAAGCTGAGTATTCAATACCTCCAACGTGCCCGTCAACAGGAAAAAGAAAATTTCGATGAATACTTCCGGCAAGTAACCAAAACACTCATTGAGCAGATAGAAACACTATCAGCTATTGCATCGGCCTTTTCCAACTTTGCCCGAATGCCCAAAGCTCACTACGAGAAACTGGATTTATGTGACCGGCTTCAGAAAGTCGCTAACCTATTCGACAATAATCCACAAGCCTCGGTCCATTTCGAACAACCGTCCGGTTGCCCGGTATTTGTCCTGGCTGATAAAGAACAGCTTGGCCGCGCATTTATCAACCTGGTGAAGAATGGCTTGCAAGCTGTTCCCAGGGACCGGAAAGGTTCGATTGAAATCAGGCTGGATGCGGAAGCAGAATACGCACAGGTGGAAATATCGGACAATGGAATTGGTGTTGCCAAAGAGCTTCGAAGCAAGTTATTCGAGCCAAACTTCACGACCAAAACCAGTGGTATGGGACTGGGGCTGGCCATTACCAAAAATATTATCGAAAACCTGAGTGGAAAAATCTGGTTCGAAACATCACCCAGGGAGGGTACCCGTTTCTTCATCAGGTTACCACTATATAACAAAGAGCTCCATGAAAATCACGATTCTGAATGACAATACGGCCGGCAAAGTCTGCGCCGCCGAACACGGCCTCTCCTTCCTGGTAGAATCCGGTCAAACCATCCTGTTCGATACCGGGCCGTCGGACATCATCATCCGCAACGCCCGCATGTTGGGTATCGACCTGGATACGATTGATGCCATCGTGCTGAGCCACGGCCACTGGGACCACGCCAACGGACTGATGCATCTCGGCCGCAAGCCTCTTATATTGCATCCCGATGCGTTTCTTTCCCGTTTCCGGAAAGCCGGCCACTCCCCGCTGGGCATGCCGGCCAGCCGCGAAGAAATCGCAAACCGGTTCGATATTATCGAAAGCCGCGAACCCTACCCTATTTCTGATGGGCTTTGGTTCCTGGGGGAAATCCCTCGTGTCACCGATTTCGAAGCAAAAGAAACACCCTTCGAACTGGAAGATGGCAGCGATGATTTTGTTCCCGACGATTCGGGGATGGCGGCACTGACTGACCATGGACTCGTTGTAATTTCAGGATGTGCCCATTCGGGCATTTGTAACATGGTATTGCATGCACAGAAGGTGATTCCCGGTTTTCCGGTGTATGCCGTTATCGGAGGCTTTCACCTGACCAGCGAAACCGAACGCATCGGGAAAACCATTGCCTTCATGAAAGAGCACAACGTAACGCGTGTTATCCCCTCGCACTGCACCGGTCTGCCGGCATTGGCGCGTTTCTACCAGGAATTTCCGTTTATGCAGGTGCGAACCGGCAACATCATCGAGTTGTAATTTATTCCTGCCGGGAAAACCAGACTGTCAACGCGCCGGTAGAATGTGCCCTTTTAGCAAAAAACCATCCATTTGACAGGAAAACAACTTCCTGTTATGCAATTTGCTCGTCCTGTTGGTTTTTTACTGTCCCCTGTTAAGGAAAATCACTTCCTGTCGAATAATTTGTCATCCCTGTTGCATCATTCACTCTTCCTGTAACCTTTTGAACTGCCCTGTGGGTATTTTACCCTTTCCTGTTACCTCTTCATGGCATCCTGTAGCTTCCCGGGCCTTCGCTGTTAAGTTTTTGGCGCCCCTGTACCCATAACTGCCCGCCCTGTTCCCTTTTAGCAGCATCCTGTTGAACCGGGAAGGCCAAAACCTGCGCCGGACCACCTTCCTGCCTAACAGGAATAACGATATAAGTTACCCGGAAAGGATGAAAACAAACTGGTATCCTACCCGGGAAGAATGGAAATACAAACGTTGACGCTGTCAGGTGAAGGGAAACAGGCTGAAAGCCTGAAATTCCATAGCTGGGGGCATCGCCCCGGGAAAAAGGCCAAGATGAACATAGAAGCCTGAAGGGCTTCAACAATCTCCCCCGACCAGAGAAAAACAAGGTGCCAGCCTTACAGCTGGGGGCTTATCAGACGCGCCCCATATACCTGGAGTGATACCTTCGAGGATTCGAAACAACATTTTCTACCCATCCCAACCCTTCTCTAATCATAGAGAAGGACTCACGCCGCTGCATATTCGAAAGGCATCAAGTCCAAAAACAACCTGCCACCCTACCGGGAAAAAATATGAAATACAAACGTTGATGCCAGCTGGAAAAACAGGCTGAAAGCCTGAAATTCCATAGCTGGGGGCATCGCCCCCAGTCAAAGGACAACAAAAATGAGGGAAGCCTGAAGGGCTTCAACAATCTCCCCCGACCAGATAAAAACATGTTCCAGCCTTACAGCTGGGGGCTTATCAGACGCGCCCCATATACCTGGAGTGATACCTTCGAGGATTCGAAACAACGTCTTCTACTCATCCCAACCCTTCTCTAATCATAGAGAAGGACTCGCGCCGCTGCCTATTCGAAAGGCATCAGGTCCAAAAACAACCTGCCACCCTACCGGGAAAATCGAATTACAACCGTTGATGCCAGCTGGAAAAATAGGCTGAAGGCCTGATATTCCATAGCCCGGTGGCAACGCCCCGGGAAAAAGACCAAGATGAACATAGAAGCCTGAAGGGCTTCAACAATCTCCCCCGACCAGAGAAAAACAAGGTGCCAGCCTTACAGGCTGGGGGCTTATCAGACCCGACCCATATACTTGGGGTGATACCCCAAGCTTCGGGATTAGAGCCTTTCAGGCTCGGATGACATCCACCAATGCTTCCGAAAATTCGGGACCGCCCCACAAAAGACACAAAAAGGCCGGTCATTTCCATAACATACATGGAAAAAACCGGCCTTTCGGGGTATATTTTTTTAATTGATAATCTCTGTTCCCATGTAAGGTACCAGTACTTTCGGTACGCGAATACCGTCGGCGGTTTGGTAATTCTCCAGAATAGCTGCAACAATTCGCGGTAACGCCAGTGCGCTACCGTTGAGCGTATGTGCCATTTGCAGCTTCTTCTGACCGTCTTCGCGGTAGCGCAATTTTAACCGGTTGGCCTGGAAGGACTCGAAATTGGAAACCGATGAAACTTCCAGCCAGCGCTCCTGTGCGGCCGACCACACTTCAAAATCGTACGTAAGCGCTGAAGTGAAGCTAATGTCACCACCGCAAAGACGCAGGATGCGGAACGGCAGTTCGAGTTTTTCGACCAGCGATTTTACATAGCCCACCATCTCATCCAATACTTCGTACGATTTATCGGGATGCGCTATCTGCACTACTTCCACTTTGTCGAACTGGTGCAACCGGTTCAAACCGCGTACATCTTTCCCGTACGAACCAGCCTCGCGACGGAAACAAGCCGAATAGGCGGTGTATTTGATAGGAAACTCTTTGGCATCGACAATCACATCGCGGAAAATGTTGGTCACCGGAACCTCTGCCGTTGGAATCAGGTAAAGATTGTCGGTGGTGGCGTGGTACATCTGACCTTCCTTGTCGGGAAGCTGTCCGGTACCAAAACCCGACGCTTCGTTCACCACATAAGGCGGTTGTACTTCGATATAACCGTTTTCGCGTGCCTGGTCGAGGAAAAAGTTGATGAGCGCACGCTGCAAACGGGCCCCCCAACCTTTGTAAACCGGGAAACCAGCGCCGGTAATTTTCACACCCAACTCAAAATTAATGAGGTCGTACTGCTCGGCCAGTTCCCAGTGTGGCTTTGCATTTTTACCCAAATCAGGTTTCACGCCCCCTTCTTCCACCACCAGGTTATCTTCGTCTGTTTTCCCGGCAGGAACCAGCGGCGAAGGAATATTTGGCAGCTGTACCTGCAGTTTCATCAACTCATCATCTATCTGGTCAAACTCCTGACCCATCTCCTTAATCGACTCTTTCAATTCAGCGGTACGGGCTTTGGCAGCATTGGCTTCTTCAGTTTTTCCCGATTTAAACAACATGCCGATCTCCTTCGAGAGTTTATTCATTTCCGCTTTGCGCGAATCCACTTCGTTTTGGGTTTCGTTACGCCTGCGGTACAAGTCAAGTACCTGGCCGACAATCTCACGCGCGTCGAACTGCTTTACAGCCAATCGTTCGACAACCAAATCGGGGTTTTCCTGGATAAATTTCAGACTTAACATGGTCGGTATGTTATTTTCTATAATTAACTGTTAACCGCAAATAGTTGACAAATTTAAGCATAAAAAAATCTCCTGCCTCATTACCGGAGTAACAAAAACAGGAGATAAATATCGTTGAGCTGAATACGGTCGTTTATTCAGCATCTTCTACATACGGTTCTACCGTTACGTAGGATCTGTTGTTCCGTTTTTTCTGGAATTTTACGGTCCCGTCAATCAGCGCAAACAAGGTGTGGTCTTTACCCATACCTACGTTAGCTCCCGGATGATGAGCGGTACCACGCTGACGTACCAAAATGTTACCAGCTTTGGCAACCTGGCCGCCATAAATTTTCACTCCCAGTCGTTTACTTTCCGATTCGCGACCGTTTTTGGAACTACCTACTCCTTTTTTATGTGCCATGGTAAAATGTTTTTAACGTTTACGCAACTACTTCAGCAATTTGAATTTGAGTAAAAGACTGACGGTGCCCGTTTTTTACCCGGTAACCTTTCCGGCGCTTTTTCTTGAAAACAATTACTTTGTCACCTTTTACGTGTGCAAGCACCTTGGCAGTAACCTTAGCCCCTTCCACTGCGGGAGTTCCAACTTTTACTTCGCCTTCGTTGTCAACCAGCAATACTTTGTCGAATTCTACGTCAGCGCCTTCTTCATTCTGGAGACGATGTACGAAAAGCTTCTGGTCTTTTTCAACCTTAAACTGCTGTCCGGCGATTTCTACAATAGCGTACATTTCTGTTCTTTTAACTGTTATGTCCGGAAGGCGGATATATAATAAATATACATCACTTGAAGAGCCAACTCGGATTTATTTGGATTGCAAAAGTATGCATTCTGGTTTTGATTACCAAAGTATTAACCAAAATATTTTTGACTTTACCCACGCTATACATCAACCCGGTATGGTGGTTTCATCGCTTTATCCCTTAAAATCCCTAAACTATTTTTATATTTGTTCTCATAGTCTTTATGATACCATTAAGACCTGATGAGAAAAATAAAACTTAATATTCTTGGATTATCCTACAGTCAAACCCAGTCGGGGGCTTATGCTCTTGTGCTGTCGGAAGAAGATGGTAACAGGAGAATTCCAATCATAATCGGCGCCGTAGAGGCGCAGGCAATTGCGATTCAACTTGAAGGCTTAAAACCTCCCCGACCTTTAACCCACGATCTGTTTTTAAACACGGCGTTGGCCTTTCATATCAATGTCGTTGAAGTTTTTATCCATAAGCTGGAAGAAGGCATCTTTTATGCAGAACTTGTCTGCCAACAAAACGGGAATAAAATAACTGTCGATTCCCGCACTTCGGATGCTGTCGCCCTTGCCCTCCGTTTTGAATGCCCTATTTATACCACGGAGGATATTCTGGATAAAGCTGGCATTATCCTCGATTTCGAGGAAGAGGAAAGCTCCGGAGAAGAGAACCCGGATCCAGAGAAAGAAATGGTTGGGCCCGAAGAGGACGAAGATTCTGACTATTCTGTTTATTCTACCGAAGAGCTCAACACCATGCTCGACAAAGCTGTCTCGGAAGAGGATTACGAAAAAGCCTCAGAAATCAGGGACGAAATCCAAAGAAGAAAAAGGAAGAAGTAATCATTTTTTAGACTTTTCACTATGAAGAAGTTGTTGGTGTGGAGCGTCCCCGGAATACTGTTGCTCCTCCCCGGACGCCTTGAGGCAGCCATTAACATTAGTGCGCTCCATACGAACGCCTTTATCGCCAGCCTTAACACCTCCCTCGTTTCAGGACAGGCCGGCGGCACAGGCAATGCACCCGATATTACCCAAATTCTTTCCCATACCCGTGGGATTTCTATGGAATCGTTTCTTCGTGGCATTTTGGGAATGTTTACATTACTCCTCATCGGCTGGCTTTTCAGTAAAAACCGGAGGGCCATCGACTGGAAAGGCGTAAGTATCGGACTGGCTATACAAATAGGCCTCGCTGTTGGTGTACTCTACGTTCCATTTATCCAGGGATTTTTTGAATTCTTTGGAAAAATATTTGTCAAAATTCTCGACTTCACCCGCGATGGCAGCACCTTCCTCCTGGGCGATTTGATGAACACCAGCTCATATGGTTACATCTTCGCTTTCCAGGTATTGCCCACCATTATTTTCTTCTCGGCACTCACCAGTTTACTTTTTTACCTGGGCGTGATTCAAAAGGTTGTTTACGGTTTAGCCTGGGTAATGACCAAAGCCCTGAAAATATCAGGTGCCGAGAGCCTTTCCGTTGCCGGGAATATTTTCCTCGGGCAAACGGAGTCGCCACTGATGATTAAAGAGTACCTCGGTAAGATGAACCGATCGGAGGTTTTCCTGGTCATGGTGGGGGGAATGGCCACATTGGCCGGCGGTGTTTTGGCGGCTTACATCGATTTCCTGGGCGGGAATGATCCGCAGATGCGATTACTCTTCGCCAAACATTTGCTTTCCGCTTCGGTGATGGCTGCTCCGGGTGCTGTGGTGATTTCCAAAATATTGGTTCCGCAAACCGAAGAAATTAACTCCGACGTCAATATTCCCAAAGAGAAAGTGGGCGCCAACATGCTCGACGCCATCTCAAATGGTACAGCACAGGGATTAAAGCTTGCTCTTAACGTTGCCGGTATGCTGCTGGTATTCATTGCATTCATGGCGTTTGTCAATTACATCCTCGACGGTTTCATCGGGCGATATACCGGATTAAACCACTGGGTCGACAACGTTACTAACGGCCAATACACGGGATTTAACCTCCAGTTTATTCTGGGCTACCTGTTCTCTCCGCTGATGTGGCTCATTGGTGTTGCGAAAGATGACATTACCCTGGTGGGACAGTTATTAGGTGAAAAAGTGATCATCAACGAATTTATCGGATATACCAGCCTAGCCAAAATGGATGCCGCGTCGGCTTTTGCCGATCCCAAATCCATCATCATGGCCACGTACATGTTGTGTGGTTTTGCCAATTTTAGTTCCATCGGAATTCAGATTGGCGGAATTGGTTCGCTGGCGCCATCACGCAGGGTATGGCTATCCGAATTTGGTTTCCGTGCGCTGCTGGCCGGTACACTGGCATCATTGATGTCAGCGACCATCATCGGTACCATTATGGGATAGGTGAAATATTTTGCATTTTTGCAAAAAGCAGCATATTTTACACCAAACCGGAAATGTTTATTCCGGGCTATCGAATAGCCCGGAATAAACACTTTCTTAAATTAAACACCCGTGAAACAGTACCTCGATTTACTTCAACATGTTCTCGATACCGGCGCTCCGCGCGAAGACCGCACCGGGACCGGTACGTTAAGTGTTTTCGGTCACCAGATGCGTTTTGATTTGTCGGAGGGTTTTCCGGCATTGACTACAAAAAAGCTGCACCTGAAGTCGATTATTCACGAACTACTTTGGTTCCTGAAAGGTGAAACCAACGTAAAGTATTTACAGGAAAACGGCGTACGAATCTGGAATGAATGGGCTGACGGGAATGGCGAACTGGGACCGATTTATGGTTACCAGTGGCGCTCGTGGCCCACACCGAAAGGGGAACACATCGACCAAATTTCACGGGCCATCGACCAGATAAAAAATAATCCTCTGTCGCGCCGCATCATTGTGAGCGCCTGGAATGTGGGCCAGCTCGAGGAAATGAATTTGCCGCCGTGCCATATCCTCTTTCAGTTTTATGTGAACGATGGCAAACTTTCTTGTCAATTATACCAGCGTAGTGCTGATATTTTCCTGGGCGTACCGTTCAACATTGCCTCTTATGCTTTGCTGACCATGATGATGGCGCAGGTAACCGGATTGAAACCGGGCGACTTTGTGCATACCTTAGGTGATGCGCATATCTATAATAGCCACCTTGAGCAGGTAAAACTGCAATTGACGCGTGAACCTTACCCGCTGCCGCAGATGAAAATCAATCCGGAAGTAAACAGCATTTCCGATTTCAAATATGAGGACTTCGAGCTGGTGAACTACCACGCCCATCCGCACATTAAAGGAAAAGTTTCGGTATGATTCATCAGAATATCTCTATCATTGTAGCCATTGCCAAAAACTATGCAATTGGTAGCAACAATAATCTGCTGTTTTATTTACCTGATGATCTGAAACGATTCAAGCAGATTACAACCGGCCATCCTATTATCATGGGAAAAAATACGTTGCTGTCTCTCCCAAATGGTGCGCTTCCCAACCGAAGAAATATTGTTATTTCACAATCCCTGGATTCATTCGAAGGTGTTGAAATTGTTCGGAGTATTGAAGAAGCCGTTGAAAAGGTAAAAAACGAAGAGGAAGCATTTGTTATCGGCGGAGGTATGATTTACGAACAATTCTATCCTATTGCCGGAAAACTCTACCTAACGCTGGTACACGAGAAGTTTGATGCCGATACTTTTTTCCCTGAGATAGACTATACCGAATGGGAAGAACTGGAACGGGAAGAGCATCACAACAAAAAGAATAATTTCGATTACACTTACCTCACGCTTCAGCGTTAAGCTACAGGCAATTTGAAAAATAATACCCGAAAAAAGTGAGCGGGTGGTGACATATAAAAAACCGGGAACCACCCCTGGCAAGAGAGGCTGTGTGAAAAGCGCCTTTCAAGGCTATTTTCACACGGCTTGTTTGATCCGGGGAACTATCTTTTTAATCGTCGAGCGACAAAAGTTTGCCTAAGTTTTCAAATCGCTGACTGTAATCTGAAATAGAACGTTTGATGACTTCCATCGCCTCATCATGTTCATAGATATGCGTAATCTCCGAATTACGGACTTCATCCGGGATATCCTTATAGGTAAGGAAATAATGTTTCAACCGGATGATGATGTTTTCGGGAACATCTTTCAGCGAAGTAAAATGGCCGTAAACAAAGTCATTGTCCAGAACAGCAATGATTTTATCATCCGCTTCGTTCTTATCAATCATCCGAAAACCTCCAATGGGACGGGCCGATACCAGTATATCACCATGATGAATGGCTTTCTCAGTCAATACAACAATGTCAATCGGATCGCCATCGCCTTTAATATTGGCCCGGCCGGTTTTATCACTACAAAAGGCACCAACCTGCTTACCACAATAGGTCTGCGGAATAAATCCGTACAGCGCAGGAACCACATTGGAATATCGCTGGGGGCGGTCGATCTTCAGATAGCCTGTATCTTTGTCTACCTCATATTTAACGGTATCTGTCGGAACCACCTCAATATAGGCGGTCACTTTTTCCGGGGCTTCACTTCCGATATGTACACCATGCCAGGGGTGCGATTTGTAGCGCAAGCCCATCAGCCGGCCTATCGGATCCGAAAATTTATCAGCCATAGTTCATTTATTTTAAGACACAAAACTAAACAAAAGATTGAAGGACTGGTTCATCCCTGCGATGTTTTCAACAGGTCAACATCTTAATCCATCGGCGCGATTATATATTTCCAAATCCACTATTTGTTTCTCCCGGCCACTATCACAATCGTCTTTTCCAATTCATTTCCCTGGTCATCAATCAAAGTGATTAGATGTTTTCCCACAGAAGGACTAACCGGTACCTGGTGTTTCCCGGTTGTTTCTCCGAGATATTTATCATCGAGGTGCCAGTAAATCACCGCATAAGGATTAGAATGAGCGGCTTCGAGAATGACTTTCCCCGGCGTACCATCCAGCTGTATTGGCACAAAAACCTGGTTGTTCTCACGCGGATAGATCATTTCCATCACTTTCGACGCAGGCGTTTCGGCACAATCGGGGCGGAAGGGCGGCAATGATTTGTACAGCGGATTTCTCCTCTTATAGTACCACTCCATTACCGGGGGCAACACAAGCCACGAGCGGTGAATCATCTGGTCCACCGGCACACACTCACTGGTAACCTGCCATTTCCCGGTAGGATCGAGATGCACCAGCCGGTGAAACGGACAGGCTTTTGTGTTCAATCCTTTTGGCATAATCCAGGTCGTATCCGGATGCACACAATACGGTCCCATCCGGTATCCGCTTTCGCGACACAGAGGAACAGCGACCATTTCATCTGCCGGCTGCATGAACCATTTCCCGGCAGGAAGCGAATGAAAAATATCGAACAGGATGGGGGCAGCTGCTGTCGTTCCGGTCAGGCCGGGACGGCCTTCGCCATCGGCATTGCCACACCAAACAGCCACCAGGTAATTCCGGTCCAGCCCAACAGCCCAGCCATCACGAAAGCCAAAGCTGGTCCCGGTCTTCCAGGCAACCTTCCGGGAAGAGGCAAATGATTCCCAGCCGGCTTCTTCCGACGGACGGTGCACTTTCACCAACGCTTCAAAAGTCAACCACGCGGCTCCGGCCGAAATCGGAATATTTTTCGCTTCCAGTTTCGAATAGCTCTTTTCCTGATAAGACGGTTCCCTGAAATCATTCGCTAACGCTTTGCCGTCCATCGTTTCGTTGTGTATCAGGATGCGCCCCAATGAGGAATAAGCTCCGGCCAAATTCCACAAATCCACTTCGCCTCCGCCCAAAATCAGCGAAAGTCCGTAATGCCCCGCAGGTTGGTTTAGTGTGGAAAAGTGCAATCGCTTCAGTAATGAATGAAAACGGTCGACGCCGAAATCACGCAACATACGGACGGCCGGAATATTTAGCGATTTGGACAATGCCATGGAAGCAGGAACAGCACCTTCGAATTTCAGGTCAAAATTTTGCGGACTGAAACCGCCGATATTCGTCGGAATATCCGGAATCAGCGTATTGGGCAGGATCAAACCATCATCCTGCATAGCTGCATAAAGAAACGGTTTCAGGATACTCCCCGAACTTCGCGGTGCGGTTACCACATCCACATCTTCTCCGTGGTCGCCGCCACTTCGGTCCGGATCGTTCCCGACATAAGCCAGCACCTCCCCGTTCTCCACATTCATCACCAGAGCCGCCGCATTGAAAACGCCGTTGGCTTTTAGCGATACCAAATGCTGCCGGACCACATCGTTCACATGCTGCTGCAGATTACGGCCTACAGTCGTTTTAATGCGTTCTCCTGAATGTTCTTTCAAAACCCGGTTCAGCAACTGTGGGGCGGTTCGCGGAATGGCATATATTTTCTGCGGAAGCTCCTCCTGTTTGGCCAGCCGGCAGGTCATCGAGTCAATTTTTCCCTGTTGCTGCAGCCGGTCAAGCAACCGGTTTCGTTTCGCCAGCAACAGCTTGTTTTTCCTGCCGGGATACATCAGCGAAGGTGCGTTGGGCAAAACGGCCAGCGTCGCGGCTTCACTCCACGACAATTGGTCAGGGCTGCGACCGTAGTACCGCCAGGCCGCTGCGTCCAGCCCGACAACATTTCCCCCGAAAGGGGCATGGGAAGCATATAAACGCAGAATTTCATCTTTGGAATAACGGACCTCGGCACGGACAGCCAGCGCCATTTCCACCAGTTTTTGCCAAAGGTTACGCTGTTTTCCCTTCCGGGAAAGGCGAATGAGTTGCATGGTAATGGTGCTTCCCCCACTGACAATCCGCCCGTTCCGGATATTCTGAATCATCGCACGCCCCAGTGCCAGCGGATTGACCCCGGGATGCCGGTAAAAATGCTCATCCTCAAAAGCGAGGACCGCGGTTTTGTACTTTCCCGGCAGCGATTTGATTTCGGGGAAACGCCATTGCCCGTCTTCCGCGATGTGTGCTCCAAGCAGCGCTCCATCCCTGCTTTCGATAACGGTAGAGCAAGGGTCCGAAAAAAGCGGATCGGGCAGGCTAAACCACCAAAGCACAAAAAGAGCCAGCAGTCCACCGCCAACATAAATCTTCCACTTTTTCCGCCCCCTCAACTTCTTCATTGTCATTCGTCCACCTTCCGGGAAAACTATTTAACCACCTCAACCCACTGGCCCGGGCGCCGTGCACTGATGCGGTTATCATACATTGCCTGGCAGAGGGCCGAAGGCAGGTAGAACTTCCCTTCGTAAGATGCATTCAGCATCACCCGGAAAGTTTTTCGCTCATTCGGTTTCAATTCAAAATAAGTATTCACCCGGTCATCGCGAATATCCTGGTAATCGAACGCGTCGTTTTGCAACGGGTTCGGCACATCGTTCAGTCGCTGATTGATAATTTCCCAACCTGACGGGAAAATGGTAGTGAGTGCCATTTCACGATAGATTCCGCGCTGTCCGGGATTTTGAACCGTGACTACCGCCACAAAATCAGTCCCCTGCTCCAACTTCGACGGATCGATTTTGTGTCCCTGCATATCGGTGTACCGAACATCCATAAACAAATTGCTTTGTACCGACGTGGTGTCGCCCGTTACGGGGATGCCTTGTGTGGCGAGGCGGGCATACATGATGTCAGCGGTTTCATTTTTCACGCTTAACTCTGCCGACTTGTTATTAGTCAAAGCGACCGGTTGCTGCCACAACGGCTTGTTGGTCGATACCGCTTCCGCAGAAGAATGCCCAACAGTTACATTCGCTTTCAACATCTTCTCGGTCAGCTTTTGTTTCCCGGCAAATTCGGCGATGGCAATTAAGGAATAAGCCGTGGTTTGCGTACTCATCCAATCGTCTGTCGAAAGCTGGTGCGCCAACTCGGTTACCAACGGGAAGGCCTCTGTTTTCCGGTTCATCAACGAAAGCGTTTCCAGAATCATCGCTTCATCGCGCCAGTTGGAGCCATACGTTCCGTACAATTCCCGGTAGGGTTTTACTTCCCGGCTGAGTCCACTGATAATTTTCGATGCCACTTCCGGCTGACCGGCAACGACATAAGCGGACGCCAAGCGCCATTTCGCTATTGTGCTTACATTTTGTTCCTCCCGCAAACGGTTCATTGAGCCCATGTCGGGGTGCCGGGCCAATGCGAGTGTGTATAACCGATAGGCCTGAATAAGTGCCGATCGCTCATATCGGCCCGGACCATTTTGCCAGTTGCGCGCCATGTCCTGCTGATAGTCCAGCCATTTGCTCTTCATGCCGTAAGGCAATGTATAACCAGCCTCTTCTGCCCTGAGCATAAAATGCCCGGCATAGTTACTTCCCCAGGGCGAGACATACGCCGAACCCGGCCAGTAACCAAATCCGCCATTGCTTAACTGGAAAGTGGCCAACTTATTCAACGCCGCCCGGATGTTATCTTCTATTTCCTGCTCTTTGCCCGATGGAATTTCAATCAAACGATTCAGCAACAATTGCGGGAAAACGGCCGAGGTTACCTGCTCGATGCAGCCATGCGGATAGTGAATCAGGTAATCCAACCGGCGGCTCAAATCGAGCGGCGGAATGCCCGATAGCTCCAGGCTGGCCGTATTGGTCCCTTCCATTCCCGGAGCTGTCACGCTGGTTTTCCAGGTTTGCCCGGGCTGAATGATTTGCTCAGAAACGTTGGTCACCCGAGGATTCGATGGACGAACTTCCAGTTTGATTTCGTAGCTGGCCATATATTTTCCACTTTTCGCGGTGATTTTTACTTCTCCAATTCCGGTCTTATCAGCCACTTTTAGGTTGAAACCGGCCAGTTGATCGCCAATTTCATCGAAATGAATTTGCTGTGTACTACCACCGATGGGCGTGAAAAGGCCGTTCGTCTCAATCTTCACCGTCACATCTTTCACATCGGGCTTCATGGCAAATATGTTAACCGGAAGTTTTACCTCTTCTCCCGGTCCCAACACGCGGGGCAAAGTTCCCAGCAACATCAGCGGCTTGATGACCTTCACCGACTTATCGGATTTCCCGTAAGCGCCTTCACTCCCGGCGACGGCCATCACGCGAACGGCTCCCACATAATTGGGCATGTTCAGCGTATGCGTCTGCGTTTTATTTTTTTCTAACGTGAAAGGACCGATAAACTGCGCCACCGGTTCAAAGCGGTTGACCTTTTTCCGTTTCGAAGCAGCCAGGTTTTGGTCGCCACCCACAGCAAAAGCTTTTTCGAGACGAGCACCGTAAGCGCCAATCACATTATCGTAAAAATCCCAGGTTTTCACGCCAAGCGCTTCCCGCGCGTAAAAGACCGGCCACGGATTGGGCGTTTGGAAACGTGTCAGATCGAGCAGACCTTCGTCCACCACAGCCAGCGTGTAAGTCATTTTGCGTCCGTTCTTTTCCGACACTTTCACCTCGTATGGTTTTTCCGGCGCCAGTTCATCCGGCATTTCAATCTGAGGCTGGAGGTGCGTTTCCGGATCTTCCACCATGACCGGGATGGCTCCGTACAATCGTACCGGTGCGTCATTGTCGGTTTGCTCGTGTGGTTGAATGAGGGAAATGTGAATAAAAATGTTCGGCGCCATGTCGGGCGTTACATCAAACTGAAAGACGGTGTTTTTCTCCTTCGTTTCGACCCAGAACATTTTCAGCACCTTCGAGCCGTTCTCCAGGCTGACCAGCGCCCGTCCGTTTTTCCCGGAAGGGATGGTCACCGCCACTTTGTCGCCAACCTTGTACTTGTCTTTGTCGGCTTTGAATGCCAGCATGGTGGCCATTCCCTGCATGCCGTCGGTAGCCCATCCGCCCCACTTCGAGAAATAAGCGGTTATTCCGGTATTGTGTCCGCTTACCGGATCGGTCACGTAAATCAGGTAACGGCCGTTATCTTCCCAGTTTTTATACGGAATTTTCAGTGAAGCCTTCGCTTTTCCATCCACCGTATTGACGGTTCCCTGCAGAACCGGCCGGCGATAATGCCCGGTCACGTAACGCGCCAGGTGATCCTCTCCGGAATCCCACCACCAACGCCAGTCCACCTTGTACACACTGATTTTTAATCCCTTCCGGGAAACCGGCCCCCCTTCCGGGTTTACCGTGACAATATTCAGCGGATAAGTCGTTTCAGTTTTGTACCATCCCGATTCGGAATCCGGCAGTTTGATTCCCACAAAGGAACCGTAAGGCGCATATTGAATTTTCTGCACATCGATGCTAAAGTCGCCGGTTTCTTCGAAAACACGGGTTGTGAAAAAGGTGTTCAACATTCCGGGTGCCGAAGTCAGTTTCGGTAACTTAAAACCGACTCCGGCCTCTCCTTTTTCGTTCAATTTGCCATCAAAAATATTTTGCTCTTCCGAGACCAAATCCTTGGACGGATCGTCGAAATGATAGTTGGCGTATTTCGGAAATGCCGTTTTAACCGCTGAGAAGTTGACTGCTATACGGGCTTTCAGGTTTTTGACAACACCGCCATGCAGCCAGGTTGCTTTCAACGTGCCGTGCAATGGTTCGGAGGAATAAACCAACTGTTTCGCATGAAAGTCGAGATTGATTTTTAACCGGTTTGGTTTCACCGTCTCTACCTTGATGCGTTTCGTGAAGGTTTGTCCACCAACTTTTAGCACTGCCTGCCAATTCCCGGTAGGAGCATCTGCATCGGTTTTTGCGGTGAAACAGTAAAATCCGTTTTCACCTTCTGTTTTCACTTGCCGGCTAACCGTTTGGCCTTTCGGATTGACCAATTCAAAAATCACCGGATGCTGTTCCGGCAACTTATGGTTTTTATCTTCCAGGATGATGGTCAGGTAGATGCGATCGCCAGGGCGCCAAACGCCACGCTCACCATAGATGTATCCTTTGATTCCCTTCTGAACGACGCCCCCGGTGATATCGAAATTACTAAGCGACAGGGATGAACCATCGTCCAGGCGAAGGTAGGCGTATTGACCATCCTTTTCGGCCACCAGCAAGAAGGGCTTATTTTTTAGCTGAACATTCGCAAAACCATCCGCATCGGTGGTCAGCGTTTCCATTAGCTGATCCTGGTAACTGTATATTTTCAGGGTTACGCCCGATTCCGGTTTTGTCGTTTTCAGATTCGTGACTGCAAAATTCATCGACTGGTCATTGCCGCCTTTGGCGATAATTCCCAAATTCGTGGCAAACAGATTTCGCTCAACAAACCGATTGGAGTTAAAATAAGAGACGTCCTCCGGATTATCGCGCTGCGACCAATCATATCCATCCGGATAATAGTAGTCGCTGTACCAACCCGGTTCGTCCCATTGCTCCATCTCTTTTTCATGCTTGCGCGAAGCTTCCAGCTTGTCAATGGCCGACGCCTGATTGTCGGGCAGTTGGCTTAAGCCGTAAACCGAAAAATCTTTATGAAACCGAATCTGAACGCGGTAAATCGCTCCCGGCTCAATCTTTATCAGCTTAGCTAAATCGATTTTGTAAGTATTCCAGTTCTTCAACTTCGAAAACGAGGAAACATTCAGATTGATTTGCTTTTGCAGGACAAGCCGGCCAACCCGTTTGATATCGGAATTCCCGTCGTATTGATTCTTCTGAAAGAACTGATGAATATTATTGGTATAAATTTTTATTACCCGCAAATCAATCGCTCTCAAATTAACAGCCTCGAATGGCAGAATTAATCCGTCGGATGAGGGCATAATGGTCCCTTTCCCAATGAACTTCACTGCCGGCTTCAAATCCTCGAAACGAACCAGCATATTGGAACTTTTCCCCAGCTTGTACCCCAGGGCATTCCGGATTCCTCCGGAGATATAGATTTGGTGCTCCCCGGTGAGAGGTGAAGGCGTGAAGACCTGTAACGTATTATTATTGACCAGAAAGCGCAGGTCCTTACTGCTCTTATCGATGGTTACCAACCCTTCAAGGTTCTGTTCCTTGCCTAACGGATCAGAAAAACGGAGCACGAGATATTGTTGCGGCTGTTGCACCACGCGGACATCGGTTACCTTGAATTCGTCAAGGGCCGGCAACTCAACCTTTTGTTCGCCCTCACTATTCACGTTTAACGGCTTGCCATTCCAACTGACGGTCAATTCCTGCGCTGCATTGGTCCGCTCCAGACTATCGGTCGTAAACGTGTGATTCCTGCCATCACCACTGTGTTCCCAAATCAGCGGTACCGAATGATTGTTCAGGGTAACCTTTACCAGCGACTCCACGTTCTTATCCAAAGCCACATCAGCTGTACGAACCATTCCTGACAAATACTGCCACTTCAAATCCTGATTATCAAATGCTTTTATGGCCAAGTCGTTTACCGTAAATGATTGCCGGATCATTTTCACCGGAAACTTCATTACTTTGTACTTGTCCGGGACATCGAGCAGCTTACCCAGGGCAAGCTTCACCTCGTATTTGGTGTCGGACTTCATCGGTTCCGAGGGCGTAAAAGCCAACGTTCGGGCATCCATCCATTGAACCGTTCCTTTCACGGAAGGAGACAGTGTTATCAACCTTCCATCTACTTCTGTTCCGGGTCGTTTCGGATTTTTGGGATCCTGGTTCAGCTCGACTATAATCGGCGCTTTTACCGAGATAACGCCACTGGTATAACGACTAACATATTGTCCGAATCCGCTATCCGGAGCAGATGCTTGTTTTTTCCCTTTATCATTACATGATACAAGAATGGATAGTGCAACAATAATTGTTACCAATCGAAAGGCAAGTCTCATTTCTCAGGTTTGTTTTTAAAAACTTTTGTTTTAAATGGAATATCGACTCAAGATAAACATCTTTAAGGAGTGTTGCGAATAAGTTCACGTCACTTTTTTGATAAATTATCTCCTGCTTCCTGAAGTTGCCATCCCAAAATTCTGTGCCCGGGAGTGGTTCATCCGAACGCGAAACTACCGGTTTATCGCTTGAAAACCGTGAAAATAGATGTGTTTCGGCTTTCCTAAAATGGGGAGGTATTGCCGACAAGTAGATTCATGTTTTCCCACTTCCGGGAAATGCTGCCGCAAACCTGATTCACGGTTTCCCAAAGCCGGGAAACAAAAGAAAAACGAAATTGAAACCATAAATAAAACGCCGGATCTGAAACCGGGCTTTTATTTATCAATTCAAATTCTCCTTACCGTTAATAAGTTGATTAAAGGATACTGCATTTGATTTAACTAACCTAAAATCTGAATAGTTGCAAGCCTGTAGGGGCTCAATAAATTGCGGTCACGTTCCCCAGTTTTCCTTATCGAGACTGCGATACTGGATGGCTTCCCCCAAATGATCGGCCTGAATCTTTTCAGAACCTTCCAGATCGGCAATGGTGCGTGAAACCTTTAAAATCCGGTCGTAAGCACGGGCCGAAAGTCCCATCTTTTCCATGGCATTTTTCAGCAACTGGTTGCCGGCTTCATCCGGATTGCAGTATTTACGGAGCATACGCGAACTCATTTGCGCATTGGCATGTATTTCGGTTCCCCGGAAACGTTCCGCCTGAATATTCCGTGCCCGTATCACCCGTTCACGTATTTTTTCGCTGGGCTCGCCGGCCCGCAGTTCTGAAAGCTTATTGAAAGGAACCGGAACCACTTCCAGATGAATATCAATCCGGTCGAGCAACGGCCCGGAAATCCGGTTCAGGTATTTTTGTACCATGCCGGGCGCACAGACGCAAGGACGGGTAGGATGATTGTAATATCCACATGGACATGGGTTCATGGAAGCCACCAGCATAAAGCTTGCGGGATATTCTACCGCAAACCGCGCCCTCGAAATGCTGATGACCCGATCTTCCAGTGGCTGCCGCATCACTTCCAACACTGCCCGTTTAAATTCCGGCAATTCATCAAGAAAAAGGACGCCGTTATGCGCCAGAGATATTTCGCCGGGCTGCGGGAAAGTACCTCCGCCAACGAGTGCCACATCAGATATGGTATGGTGTGGTGACCGAAATGGCCGCTGGGTCATCAACGAAGTTTCCGTGTCAATCTTCCCGGCAACGGAATGTATCTTGGTCGTTTCGAGCGCTTCTTTCAGGGTAAATGGTGGCAGTATTGTCGGAATTCGTTTGGCGAGCATGGTCTTACCGGCGCCGGGAGGGCCTATCATCAGGAGATTATGACTGCCGGCCGCAGCTATCTCCAATGCCCTCTTTACATTTTCCTGCCCTTTCACATCGGAGAAATCAAAATCGCTGTGATTAATGTTGGCAAAAAACTCATCGCGGGTATTCACAACCGTCTCTTCCAATGTTCCATTACCATTGAAAAAAGCAATTACCTCACTGATGTTTTCTACGCCATAAACTTTCAGATCGTCGACGACAGCCGCTTCACGGGCATTCTCTTTGGGAACGATGAATCCCTGAAAGCCTTCTTCACGCGCTTTGATGGCAATCGGAAGAATCCCTTTCGCCGGTTGTAAGCCGCCATCAAGCGAAAGCTCTCCAATCATGACATAATGTTCCAGCTCTGCATCGTTGATCTGATTAGACGCAGCCAATATTCCCATGGCAATGGGCAAATCATAAGCAGAGCCTTCCTTCCGGATATCGGCCGGGGCCATATTTATTACTATCTTCTTGCCCGGAACCTGAAATCCGTTAATGCGTAAGGCTGATTCTATGCGTTGCTGACTTTCTTTTACGGCATTATCGGGGAGGCCAACCAGGAAAAAACGAAGGCCAATGGTAACATCTGTTTCGATGGTAATCGTAGTGGCATCAATTCCGTGAACGGCACTGCCATAAGTTTTCACTAGCATGACTCGGTTGTTTTTAGGTCTTGTCCTGCTTAAGTTACTACTTTTTGTTAACTATTTTGTAAAACAGTTCCATTTTTCTTTCGCCGGTTCACCTGATTATTCCCCTTGGATTAAGCTATTTTATTGGTTCTTGGGCAAACAGCCCCGCCATGTCATGACAGAACGAAAATTACCGTTATCTTTGTATTTTGAACCAAAAATTATGTGGTTATGGGAATGAAGTTCTTCCATGTGCCCCGGAGCAAAGATTTTTATATGCCATACCGTTTCTACGATCCACGCAAGGAGGAAATGGCAGACAGGGAAGCTCGTATCAAGGCAGAACTGGGCATTAAGGAGGAAGGGGGCCAAGACAAAGTTACACCGGGGACCTACAAAACGTCGATAAAGGGATCATTCAGGCAAGGCCTCAGCCGGGGCCTGTATGCCCGGCAACAGCGACGTAAATCCAATATCCGGGTGATTGTTATATTAGTCCTTCTGGCCTTACTGGCCTTTTATATGTTGAAATAACAAACTGATTATTAGTGTCAGACATTATCCAGCTCTTACCCGACTCGGTGGCAAATCAAATTGCTGCCGGAGAGGTTATCCAACGTCCTGCATCTGTTGTTAAGGAATTGGTGGAAAATGCAATTGATGCAGGCGCCAATCAAATAAAAATAAATCTGAAAGATGCCGGTCGCACCTTGATCCAGGTAACCGACAACGGGAAAGGTATGTCTCCGAGCGACGCAAGGCTGGCCTTCGAACGTCATGCCACGTCGAAAATCAAATCGGCGTCCGACCTGTTTTCCATCCGAACAATGGGATTCAGGGGCGAAGCGCTGGCTTCCATTGCCGCTGTCGCCGATGTGACGTTACGAACCAAACAGGAAGGCGATGAGCTGGGAACGCGATTGCACATCGTAGGGTCGGAAGTAAAATCGCAGGAAGCAGACAATTGTCCTGAAGGTTCCAACTTCGCTATCAAAAACCTTTTTTTCAATGTCCCGGCCAGGCGTAAATTTCTGAAAGCGAACAGTACCGAGCTGAAACACATCATCACCGAGGTACAGCGCGTGGCATTGGCCAACCCGGAACTGAGTTTTTCCCTTATCCACAACGATTCTATTATTTACGATTTACCATCCGAAAATCAGCGCAAGCGAATTGTTAATATTTTCGGCAAAAATATTAACCAGCGTCTCGTGCCTGTGCAAACGGACACGACCATCATCCGCATCTCCGGTTATATCGGACAGCCCCGGTTTGCCCGGAAAACCTTAGGGGAACAATTCTTTTTTGTGAATGGCCGGTTTATTCGCCATCCTTACTATCACAAGGCCGTGCTACAAGCGTATGAAAAAATACTGCCACCCGAAACCGTTCCGGCTTACTTTCTTTACTTCGAAGTCGATCCGGACACCATCGACATCAACATTCACCCCACCAAAACCGAGGTGAAATTTGAAGATGAACGGTCGGCCTGGCATATTATTCATGCCTGCGTTCGCGAAGCGCTGGGGAAATTCAGTGTTATGCCATCCATCGAATTCGATCAGGCCGGCGCTATCGATATTCCCATTGCACCAACCCCCGGGACCGTTATCCCTGAGCCTGGAATTCAGGTAAATCCGGCATACAACCCATTTGAAGAAGAAAAGAAAGCCCCGGTTAACCCATTTCAACAAACTCCAAACTGGACGAAGGATCCGAATCTGAAAAGTTGGGATAAACTTTACCAGGGATTTGAACGCGCCAACGATATTCCGGATAAAGACGGGGAAATTTTCTCAGATGAGGCGGAAGAAGTAAGTAAACAACCGTCTCAGCAAAGCTTTAACGAAGAGACCGAAAAAGGGCAGCGTAACCACAACTTTCTTCAGATAAAAAACAAATACATCATTTCGCCTGTTAAATCAGGCCTGATGGTCATTGACCAGCGGAGAGCTCACGAGCGGGTGTTGTTTGAGCATTTCATGGCAGTGTTGGAGAAAAATCCGGGCATTAGTCAGCGACAACTTTTCCCGCCAAGGCTTGAATTGCATGCTGCCGATGCCGAAGTACTCGACAGTATCCTGGACGAACTGAAAAAGCTGGGGTTTGAAATCCGCAAAGCGGACGAACAAGCTTTCTTTGTAGAGGGTGTCCCCAGCATGCTTAGTCACCTGGATGCACGTGAATTGGTGGAGAAATTGCTGGAAGACGTGAAAAACCGGCCGGTCGATGTGAAAGAAGAAATTAAGACAAATCTGGCACAGGCACTGGCACGGGCTTCGGCCATCAATTATGGTTCAGTATTAAAAACAGAAGAGATAAGCGAATTATTCGACAACCTATTCGCATGTAAAACACCCAACTACTCCCCTACCGGGAAGAAGATCATTACCATTATTTCGTTGGGGGAATTCGAAAAATTGTTGAAATAAAGTAACAGTTTACCCTACAGGAATGGTTATTTTTAACACTTCAAAGCAGTACTTATGACACAGTTCAGACCGCCTTCATATAACGCAATTCCCCCAGTGGTGAAAAACCTCATTATGCTGAACGTGCTGATGTTGGTTGCCACCTGGGCGCTGAAAAGTTTTGGCATTGACCTGACCGAAAAGCTGGCTCTTTATTATCCCGCGTCGCCGCATTTTCAGCCATACCAGTTTGTAACGCACATGTTTATGCATGGTGGTTTTATGCACCTGTTCTTTAATATGTTCGCCCTTTATATGTTCGGACGGGTACTGGAAATGGTTTGGGGGCCTAAGCGCTTCCTGATTTTCTATTTCGTTACCGGACTGGGTGCTGCCGCATTTTATACGCTGGTTAACTACATCGAACTCTCATCGCTGAGGGATTCTGTAGCAGCGTTTATCAATACGCCTTCGCCGGAGCTTCTTTCCACATTCGTGAAAGAACACCTGAAGAATGCCAGTCCGTGGGTTTACGATCTCATCAACAACTGGATGGATGCCCCCAATAATCCGGCATACATCAACCAGGGAACCGAACTGGTACAGCGAATACTCGAGATGAAAATGAATATCCCGGTAGTTGGAGCGTCCGGGGCCATTTTCGGGGTTTTGCTGGCATTCGGGATGTTGTTCCCCAATACTCAATTGATGCTGTTATTTCCGCCAATCCCAATTAAAGCCAAGTATTTTGTGATTGGTTATGGTGTAATTGAGTTATTTTTAGGTGTCAGAAACCCGGGGAGCGATGTGGCACATTTTGCACATCTGGGTGGTATGATTTTTGGTTTTATCCTGATTAAATTCTGGAATCGGAATTCCAACAGTTTTTATTGATAAAAGATGGGAATTTTAGAGGAAATAAAATTATCGTTTAAACACGGCTCATATTTAACGCGGCTGATTTATCTGAACGTTGGTGTTTGGGTGATCGTCCGCCTGATTTATGTTATCCTGTTTTTGTCAGGAGCACAAAATACGCCGCTGCTGAGTTGGCTTTCATTGCCTTCCTCATTCGCCGTATTTCTGACCCGCCCGTGGACGATCATTACTTATATGTTCCTCCATTTCCAATTCTTACATATTCTCTTTAATATTTTATGGCTCTATTGGTTCGGGCGTATTTTTCTCGAATATCACAACCAGCGAAAACTTCTCGGATTATACCTGATTGGTGGAGTTGCCGGTGGTTTGGTATACATGCTGGCCTACAATTTCCTTCCCCCTTTCCAGGGAAAACCGTCTGAACTGCTGGGTGCGTCAGCTGCTGTTATTGCTATTGTAGTAGCCATTTCTGTTTATGTGCCCAATCACGTTATCCATCTGATGTTTATCGGGCCGGTAAAAATCAAATGGATTGCTGTCGTTTCTATTATCATGTACATTATTGGCCTTGGCGGAAACAATGCCGGCGGCGACTTTGCCCATCTTGGCGGAGCACTGTGGGGCTGGTTTTACATGTCGCAACTAATTAAAGGGCGTGACATTACGCGAGGCTTTGAACGAGTCATGGATGCAGTCTTTACCTGGTTCAAACCCCGAAAAAAACTGCGGGTAGAACATCGTGGTGAGGCTGTTAACATTGACTACGAGTACAACCATAAGAAGAAGGAAAAACAGGAGTACATCAATGAAATCCTGGAAAAAATCGGTAAGTCGGGTTACGACAGCCTGACAAAAGAGGAAAAGGAAACACTATTCCGAATGGGAAATAAAAAATAACCAAAAGAGCTACCTTGAAGAGCTTCATTCTCAAAATAGCATTCTTTCTCAACATCATCTTTGCCCTGGCGTTAGGCGTATCTTATCTCTCGGTGCATATTCCGCCCGACAGGTTCTGGTATCCCGCGTTCCCGGGGATGGCTTATCCATACCTGCTCCTCGTCAACATCATTTTCATATTCTTCTGGCTTTGCTTCAAACTGCGCCGCATCTGGCTTTCCCTGCTGGTATTCATCCTGGGGATCAATCATTTCAACGATTATTTTCAACTTCTTCCCGAAAAGGAATTTAAAGGAAATGGCTATAAGATACTAAGTTACAATGTTCATCACTTCACCTACGACCTGGGTAAAAAGAAGAGTAACTCACCGGAATTATTGGCGTTTCTAAAAGCTGAAGCCCCTGATATCATTTGTCTGCAAGAGGCCCGTTTGTTAAAACGGGGAAAACTAAGCCCGGCTTCCATTTGTGGCCTTATTCCATCAATTCATTATTACCAATTGGCGCATACCACAACTTATGCCGGTCCGCTGACTTTTTCGCGTTTTCCTATTGTCAGCCTTGGAGAAATCCGGTTTAAGAACTCTTACAACATGGTCCTTTTCTCGGATGTTGTCTTTCCGGGAAATGATACGGTGAGGGTCTATAACTGTCACTTACAATCCAACCGTATCCATCCGGATGAGTATGGAGTCGTTGATTCGCTGGCAGCCGGAAATGACCCCAAACTCAAAGAGACCAGGCTCGTTTTAGGAAAATTGAAAAGAGCATTTGTTGTCAGGGCGAACCAAGCCCGGATTTTATCGGCCCATATTAAAAAGTCACCTCATCCGGTTATTGTTTGCGGCGACTTTAATGACACACCCGTTTCGTTCGCCTACCGGGAAGTAAGAGGAAAATTAAAAGATGCTTTCGTTGAATCGGGTTTCGGAACCGGCAATTCCTACAATGGCCAGCTGCCTTCGTTCCGGATCGATTACATTTTACACAGCAGCCTGTTTGAAGCACATAACTTTAAACGAATAAAAGTCGGGTATTCCGATCACTACCCGGTGACGACTACCTTGACTGTTCGGGATAGCGCTTCCGAATCAGAATAACTTTTTACGCTTGACCAGGTAAGACCACAAAACATCGTGAAAATCTTCACGAATATCCGCCTCAACCAAATCAATATTAAATTGCCCACATCTCAGCTTCAACTCGGTGAAGGCCTTTTCCTGTGCGTCCCGGTACATTTTTCGGTAATCCGCCGGGTTCATATTGACATGTTCGCCGGTTTCGATGTCGACAAAGCGATGGGGACGGTTGCTGTAACCCAGCCCTTTCTCCAGCCGATGATCAGTCACATGAAAGAGGATAACTTCGTGTTTGTTATAACGCAAATGCTGCAATGCCTGAAAAAGCCCTTCAGGTTCTGAGCCGGAAATCATATCGCTAAAAATGATGACCAGCGAACGCTTCGGCATACTCTCGGCCAGCCGGTGTAACACATCGGCCGCCCGCGTTCCATGATTGATTTCCGGGGAACCGTTATGTATTAATTCAGCCAGCTTACCGTAAATCATTTCGGAATGAACAGATGACAAACGTGCTTCGCTGTGAAAATTCAGTTCTTCATCGAATAACGAGAGGCCGATGGCATCCCGCTGGCGCCGCATCAGATACGTAAGTGCTGCCGCGCTGTACACCGAAAAGGCCAGCTTACTCTTCAGCACTTCCTTTCCTCTTCTCCGGTAGGGAAACAACATCGACGAACTGGTATCGACCACCAGCTGGCAACGAAGGTTCGTCTCTTCTTCGTATTGCTTAACAAATAGGCGCTCCGTCCGCGCATAGAGCTTCCAATCGATGTGCTTGGTCGGTTCGCCGGTATTGTAAAGCCGATGTTCGGCAAACTCTACCGAGAAACCATGAAACGGACTCCGGTGCAAACCGGTAATGAACCCCTCCACGACTTCGCGGGCAATCAGTTCCAGGTTATCGAACTGCTGAAAGGCTTCTATGTCAAACAGATTTTTCAACGGAAGTGCAATAAAAAAGGCATAAGAAAGAAATCTTATGCCTTATAATTATACTCAAAATTTTCTTACAAGAGAGCATCTAATTTCGAAGAAAGAATTGTTTTCGGTACTGCCCCAACCTGCTTGTCTGCAACATCTCCACCTTTAAAGAAAAGGATGGTAGGAATATTGCGGATGCCAAATTTAGCCGCCGTCCCGGGATTGCTGTCCACATCCATTTTGGTAACGACCACTTTCCCTTCATAATCATGGGCCAACTCTTCCACCAGTGGACCGACCATACGGCACGGACCACACCATTCGGCCCAGAAATCGACTAATACAGGTTTGTCTGACTGCAATACAACCTCCTCGAAATTAGCATCAGTAACTTCAATTGCCATGTCAATATTTTTTATAGTTATTAGAATTTTCTTTGGAACGCCCAAAGTTACAAATTAATTAATTGCAAACGCAATATCCGGATTATTTTGAAAATACTCCACCAACTCATCTGTCAGTTCAATACGTTTGTTCCGTGAAAACATCTGAACACGGATATTGTTTTTCACATCGAAAACAGCAAATTTCAATAGGGTATTGCCACTATTTCCATTGAGGCGTTCACCCAACTCTTGAATGAATTCATTAGTAACCGTTTCCGAAGGAATCTCCAGGATTACACTTTGCACCTGACTGCGCAGTTCGCTCAACAAGTCAATCTTGTTTACCTTAAATTCCCAGTCGTTGCTATCGCGCCACCTGGGTTGAACTTTTCCTTTTACCAGAAGGAACAATCCCTGACGGCAAAATTTCCCAAAGTTAACGTAGTCGTTACCAAAGAAATATATCTTATGCGATTCGCTGTAGTCCGTCAGGGTCATCGTCGAGAACGGCTTTCCGTTTTTCGAAATGCCTTCGTGTGCTTCGGTCACCATTCCGGCAAACGTTAAATCGCGGTTGCGGAAAGCATCGATATTTTCTTTCAGCTGAGCTAAATTGATTCCTTTGGTACAGAAACTCTCGATCTCCAGTTTATAATCGTCAAGCGGATGGGCCGACAAATAAATTCCAATTAAGTTTTTCTCTTTATCGAGTAAAACGATGCGTGGCCATTCCGGAACATTCGGAACATCGGGCCTTTTCACCTCAACCGCATTCTCACCGCCAAACAGTGAGGCCATCGCATTTTGCTTCTCACCCTGCATCCGGCTTCCATACCGGACCAGCGCCTCGATAAACGAAACACCTTCGCTGTTTTCGGCAAAAAACTGTGCCCGTTTCATTCCGCCTAGATTATCGAATGCGCCGGCCATGGCTAATGATTCCATGTTTTTCTTGTTAACGGTTTGCAAATTCACCCGTTCAACGAAATCAAAAATATCGGTAAACTCACCGTTTTCTTCCCGTTCACGGATAATTTCATCGACAGCGCCATTTCCTACACCTTTTATCGCTGCCATTCCGAAACGCAGATCCCCTTTTTTGTTCACAAAAAACTTGGCCCTCGATTCGTTCACATCGGGCCCAAGAACAGGCAGCCCCATGTGGTTCGATTCATCCATGAAAATGGAAATCTTATCGGCATTAGACAGGTTCCGACTTAACACGGCAGCCATAAACTCGGCCGGGTAATGTGCTTTGAGATAACCTGTTTGATAAGCTATGTAAGCATAACAAACCGAGTGTGACTTGTTGAAAGCATACGAAGCAAATGCTTCCCAGTCTTTCCAGATTTTATCAATCAGGACTTCCGGTTTCTTGCCTAATTCCTTACATCCTTCTATAAACTTTTCGTTGCTGAGGCAACCATCATGGAATTTCACCTTCAGTTTGGCCATCAGGTCGAACTTTTTCTTACCCATGGCTTTCCGCAACGTATCCGATTCGCCACGGGTGAACTGTCCCAGCGCACGTGACTGCAACATCACCTGCTCCTGGAAGACCGTAATACCGTACGTATCGTTCAGGAAAGGTTCCATCATGGGATGGTCGTACACAATCTCTTCGTAACCGTGTTTCCGGTTAACAAAATTGGGAATGTACTCCATTGGTCCCGGACGGTACAACGCATTCATCGCAACCAAATCTTCAAAACGGTTTGGTTTCAGCTTACGCAGCCATTTTTTCATCCCTGGCGACTCAAACTGGAAGATGGCGGTTGTATCACCTCGTCCGAACAATTCGAAGGTTTCCTGATCGTCGGGTGGCAATTGGTCGATATCAATCTCAATGCCCCGGGAAAGCTTAATATTATCGAGACACTCCTTGATGATCGACAAGGTTTTCAATCCCAGGAAGTCCATCTTCAGCAATCCGATGGCTTCGACAAATCGCCCGTCATACTGGGTGGTAAGCAGCTCCTCCTCTTTGGTAGGCATCACCGGCAGATGCTGGTCTAATGGATTTTTACCAATAAGGACACCACAGGCATGTACACCCGTTTGCCTTACCGAGCCTTCCAACGTTTCGGCTAACCGGAGCGTCTTCGCAACCAACAGGTTCTCCGACTGTTTCTCCATCTCCAGTTGCGGATTCTCCTTGTAGGCTTTTTGCAACGTCATCTTGGGCGCTTCGGGCACCATCTTCGCCAACCGGTCGGCTTCCGGCAGGGGAAGTTTCAGTACCCGGGCCACATCGCGCAGAGCCAGTTTGGCAGCCATGGTTCCAAAGGTACAGATGTGCGCCACCTTATCGTGACCATACTTCCTGGTTACCCAATCCAAAACCAACTGCCGGCCATCATCATCAAAGTCGATATCAATATCAGGCATCGACACACGGTCGGGATTCAGGAAACGTTCGAACAGCAAATCGTACTTAATCGGGTCAACGTTGGTAATCCCCGTACAATAAGCTACGACTGAGCCCGCTGCCGAACCACGTCCGGGACCAACAATTACGCCCATTTCACGTGCCGCGTTAATAAAGTCCTGTACGATAAGGAAATATCCCGGGAAACCCATTGTCTTAATGGTTTCCAACTCAAAGTCGATACGTTCTTTATTATCGCCCGAAAATGCTTTGCCATAACGCCATTCAGCTCCTTTATAAACTAAATGTTTTAAATAATCCGCTTCGAATTTCACGCGGATTACTTTATCATAGCCTCCCATTCGATCGTAAGCTTCACCAAATTCCTCTTTTAACGCCTTCTCACCAAACTTGTCCCGAAACTCTTCAAGCGTACCAAAGCTTTCCGGTATCGGGAATTCCGGCATAATCGGGCTTGAATCGAGATCGAAAAATTCGACCTTGTCAACAATTTCCTGTGTGTTGGCCAAAGCTTCCGGCACATCAGAAAACAATTCATTCATCTCGACCGTGGTTTTGAACCACTCCTGCCGGGTATAGCGCATCCGGTTGGGATCGTCAATGTCTTTACCCGTATTCAGGCAAATCAGCAAATCATGCGCTTCAGCGTCTTCTTCATTAATAAAGTGTACGTCGTTGGCGGCAATCAATTTAACATTGTTCTTTTGCGCTAAATCCATCAGCACCTCATTCACCATCACCTGCTTGTCGTACACATCCATCTTCATCTGCGGGTCATCGGTACGATGACGTTGAAGCTCCAGGTAATAATCGTTGCCAAATACGCTTTTATACCATTCGATGGCTTTTTCAGCACCGGAAATATCGCCCCGCATGATAAGCTGAGGTATCTCGCCCCCCAAACAAGCAGATGAAACAATAATCCCCTCGTGGTACTTTTCCAACATCGACTTATCAATTCGGGGCTTGTAATACATCCCACGTATATTGGCAATCGAAACCAGTTTCAACAAATTTCGGTAGCCTTTCTCGTTCTTGGCCAGCAAAATCAGGTGATTTCCCGAACGGTCAACTTTATCCGACTTGTCATCAAGGCTTCGGGCAGCGACATACGTTTCACAGCCGAGTATCGGTTTTAATCCTTTTGCCTTACAGGTTTCATGAAACTCTTTCACCCCAAACATGGAGCCATGGTCGGTCAGGGCAACTGCCTTCATGCCATCATTTTTGGCTTTTTCGACCAAACCGGGTACACTGGCGGCCCCATCCAAAATGGAATACTGACTGTGGACGTGTAAATGGGTAAATGGGATCATATGGTATATTTTTCGTTTCTCTGCTCAATACGTTCCCCTGCCGGAATAGGTTTCCGGGAGGCTGCTTTTTTCATCACTAATGATAGAACATTGACATCGGCAAATGAACTTTACTTTTCAACACCCTGCCTGGAATATGGTTTTGCAGGGCCCCAAAATTACATCAACAATTCAACAAAGGGAATAACCGTGCCAAAAAAAGGGAGAGCCGCCTGGCCCTCCTTTCCCGCATATAATATTAACCTGCTATTTAATTAACGGAAACATTCCGGCTTGCGGTGGAAATTGTCTGAATATTGGTATATGCAGATGTTTCAAATTTCAAGGCAATAACTTCAAAGCGAAGGGTACCCGGAAGGTAATTACTGTATTTAGATGTAGAAATCGTCAATTCCACTGTATCTTTAGATGTACCTGCAGCAAAAGGTTGAATTCCATCAATCACATTATCCCCACTATAAATCTTTAGCTGGTAACCGTCAGCATCAGCTACTTTATCCCATTTCAGATAAACCTGACTCTGATCCGCCTGGTATTCAGCCGTGATGATATGTGGTGGATACAGGAAGTCTGATGTCAAATCGTTCGTATCGGTGGCTGTCATCCCATCACTAAAGCTGATGGAGAAAGTATAGGTCCCCGCAACCGGAATAGTCGAAGTCATCAACGAATCAGGCGTTTGCTTATAGAACGAATAACTGCTTCCCTGGTAGCTGTCAAGCGGGACCGTCTGTCCGTCGGGCGTTTGCACCTCCACGCTGGCTGCCTGTGCCAGCGTAATTAATGAATACACAATTCCGTGAACCGTATCGTTGTTATATACCGTGGTATGCGAAAATACATCAATAGTAGTAGTATAATCCGGGCTGGATTGTTTGTTACATGACACTAACCCAGTCAGTATCAGTCCTACACCTAGTAACACGTGCAATTTTTTCATAAATATTTATTTAATTTTACTGTTATATCCTTGAATAAGATGAGATTTGGTAAAAAACGTTGCATTAAAATTACTCTTTTTATCAGAGATTCTGCCCAAATGGCCCCTGAACCTGACTTCAAATTCATTCTAATCTAATCATTTAAAATCCACAGGACGGGTATTTCAGAATTAAAATATTGTTGTAACTTTGCCGAGCATTTAAAATTTTCAAATATTAATGTAATTTCTTATGCCAGTAAAGATTCGTTTAGCAAGGCATGGTCGTAAGAGACATGCTTACTACCACATTGTGGTAGCAAATAGCAGGGCGCCACGGGATGGTCGATACATCGAAAGGATTGGTTCTTACAATCCAAATACAAATCCTGCTACCATTGAGCTTGATTTTGACAAAGCTCTGGACTGGCTACAAAAAGGCGCCCAACCAACTGATACGGCACGTGCGATTCTTTCGTACCGCGGTGTATTGATGAAAAAACACCTCCTGGAAGGTGCGAAAAAGGGTGCTTTCGACGAAGCAGAAGCTGAAAAACGTTTTGAGGCATGGATGGCGGAGAAAGAATCCAAAATCCAGGCTAAAGTTACCCGGTTAGCTGCTGAATCTGACGAAGTATACAAAGCAAGGCTGGAAGCTGAAGCAAAAGTTAATGAGGCCCGTGCTGCTGAGATCGCCAAGCGCAATGCAGACCTGGCTGCCAAAGCTGAAGCCGCCAACACTGAAGAAACTGCAGAGGAAGCACCTGAAGAAGCAGAAGAAACAGCTGCCGACAACAGTACCGAAGAGAACACTGAAGCATAACGTGTTCACTCCTTTGCCCCGGCTTCGACGTTGGGGAAAAGAAATACAAAGCGATGGCCTTATAAGGACGTCGCTTTTTTTGTAACTTATCCATACATCTAACTGGTCGGACCAATGATGAGGGCTATCATTAAAGACGATTGTACACCAATTGGCTATTTGCAAAAAACACATGGACTCGACGGAAGTTTTTCCATGCATTTTGAAGAACAGCTTGATTTAACGCTGGAAGAAGCGGAATATCTCTTCCTGGAAATTGACGGAGGGTTGGTTCCTTTCTTTATCAGCGACGAAGGTTTTCGCTTTCGTGGCAATGACGGGGCCATCATCCGTTTCGATGAAATTGAATCACAGGGACAGGCCCGGGAATTTACCGGGTGCCCTGTTTGGATATTCACCGACGAAATTATTGAACCGGAGGAAGACAATACCCCGCCCTTGCTGATAGGTTATGATGTAGTCGACCAAAAACACGGCCTGCTTGGCAAAGTAACAAACGTCGATGATTATTCAGGAAACCTGGTTATTACCGTTATCTTCCGCGAAAACGAAGTGTTGATTCCTCTTTCCGAGGATGTGCTTACAGAGATGGATGAAACCAACCGCCAATTAAAACTCATTTGTCCGGACGGCCTGATTGAACTCTATCTCGAATAATTCATATTTTTTTCAACAGGTGTGCAACTTTAGCCAGATTTTAACGTCAATATTTATATAACCAAAAAAGGAAGATCAAATGAAACGAACATGAACTTTTTTAATCAAAAGTTCGCCAAAGGCAATGATTAAAAAAAGTTCATGTGAGAGCGAAGCGGTTCCATCCGTTCTCAAATTTAGAATTAAATTATGTACCATACATTATAAATTTTAAACGTATGAAATCAAAGATTTTTTCGCTTATGGTTGTTCTGGCTTTTGCCTGGAACTTTAGCGCCAAAGCACAGGAAACGGATAAACGCACGCTACCGCCTTTTACGGAAATATCACTAAGAATCAACGGTGATATCCATCTTACGCAGGGTGATGGCCAATCAGTGGAAATTAAGGCCAAATCTTCCACCATTAATAAACTCATTACCGAAGTGAAAGACCGTAAACTGGTGATCCGATTCAGCGCCACCGATTCGTGGTTCAAAAACTGGAACCCCGGCAAAGTGGATATTTTCATTACGATCCCGCAGATCGACGCACTCTCAGTTTCCGGTTCCGGATCCATTCTTTCGGACGATGAAATTAGTTCGCGTATTCTGGATCTGGCTGTCAGTGGCAGCGGCGATATCAGACTGACTGACTTAAGTACGGAAAAAGTATCTGCTGCCATCTCCGGCTCCGGTGATATTTACCTGGAAGGTAGCGACACGGCCGATGCTCTTGATGCGGCTATTTCCGGTTCGGGCGACATCAAAGCTTCCGGGTTGAAAGCAAAGAATGTGAACGTGAAAATCTCCGGTTCGGGCGACTGCGATGTTTATGCTGTCGATCAACTCAAGGTTAGAGTTATCGGTTCCGGAACGGTCCGTTATGATGGAAATCCGCAAATTGACTCCAATGTTAGCGGTTCCGGCGGATTTAAGAAAAGACATTAAAGCAAGCAACGAGCAAATGTGCGTGGGCTGTCCAACTCTCAGGGAAGCCATTCACAAATGTGCGTGGGCTGTCTAACTCTCAGGGAAGCCATTCACAAATGTGCGTGGGCTGTCTAACTCTCAGGGAAGCCATTCACAAACGTGCGTGGGCCGTCCAACTCCCGGGGGAAGCCATTCACAAACGTGCGTGGGCTGTCCAACTCCCAGGGAGGCCATTCACAAACGTGCGTGGGCCGTCCAATTCCCGGGAAAGCCGTGCACGAATGTGCGTAGTTCATTCTAAACACGGAGAAGCACCAAAAGAGACTATTGTACAAGCTCTTTTGGTGCTTCTCCGTGTTATTTCCTATTTCCGCAATATCTGAATTTCACCGTTCACTCCCAACTTAATGATGCCGGAAGGTAATGCAGGGGTCCGATCGTCCTGCCGGTACCGGACTACATAATCTACCCCATCAATGATTTCCCGGCTTATTTCATCGAAGAATGCCGGTGCGGGTTCACTACTGATATTCGCCGAAGTAGAGACAATCGGCCTGCGGAAGCGCTGTATTAATTGCTGCGTAAACGGCTCACCCGAAATACGGATACCAATACTACCATCTTCTGCAATAAGATTACCAGCCAGGTTTTTGGCCCCGGGATAAACAATGGTCAGCGGTTTATCTGCCACATCAACTAATTCCCAGGCTACTTCCGGAACCTCCCCGATGTATGAATTCAGCAAATTGGGATTCTCCATCAGCACCAACATACTCCTGGAGTTTTCCCGTTTTTTCAATTGGTAAATCCGGGCAACTGCCTCAGCGTTGGCCGCATCGCAGCCTATTCCCCAAATGGTATCAGTCGGATAGAGAATAATACCCCCCTTCTTTAATACCTCAACAGCTTGTCTAATATCTTCCCGAAAATCGGATTCCATCATTTTAAATTTATCAATTAAACAGAAACACCATACTCCCGAAGAGCATCGTTGAGTGATGTTTTCAAGTCGGTAGAAGGCTTACGTTTCCCGATGATCAATGCACAGGGAACGCCGTATTCCCCGGCAGGGAATTTTTTCATCCGGGTACCCGGAATAACTACTGAATTGGCCGGAATATAACCTTTGTATTCCACTTCCCCTTCTCCTGTCACATCGTAAATTTTGGTCGACCTGGTGAGCACAACGTTTGCACCGAGGACTGCCCCCTCCTCCACATGCACGCCTTCAACTACGATACAACGGGAACCAACGAAACAATTATCTTCGATTATAACGGGCCTCGCTCCAACGGGCTCCAGCACGCCGCCAATACCGACACCTCCGGAAAGGTGAACGTTAGAACCGATCTGCGCACAACTACCAACCGTTGCCCAGGTATCAACCATGGTATTACTGCCGACCCATGCACCAATGTTCACATACGATGGCATTAGGATAACTCCCTTTGAAAGGAACGCGCCATAACGGGCCACAGCGTGCGGGACAACCCGAACACCCAATTCCTTGTAATTTTTCTTGGTCGCAATTTTGTCGTGAAACTCCAGCGGCCCAACTTCAATGGTTTCCATTCCCTGGATCGGGAAATAGAGAATCACCGCTTTTTTCACCCACTGGTTTACTGTCCATTCGCTGCCGTTTTTCACGGCTACCCGAACTTTGCCTTTATCGAGCATCTCAATTACTTCACGGATGCAACTTTGCGTATCTTCATTTTGCAGAAGGGAACGATCTTCCCAGGCTGCTTCGATCGTTTCAATGTATTTATCCCACATAATATTCGGTTTTAAGTCACAAAAATACATATTCCGGTCCCGTAAAAAAACCAACTTCCCGGACGATTTGGTTTTGGCAACTTTCAAATCGTAACCAACGTTTTGTATCTTGTCGGCATCTATTGGTTGTAACCAATTTGATGTACCATATTCCTACCACCGCAAAAAGCTGTGTTTGGGACTTATGACAAAGCCATATTATGCACAAGGCAAGATCAAGTTATCATACTGAAAATCCATACACACGAACGTTGCAACGATTCATTTTGTTCTTTGCATTGGCATTGATTTCTATCATACAAGCCAATGCACAACCCTATTTCCCGGAAGACATGATCGAGGTTTCCGGGAAATTAATTGATACAGAAACAGGCGATATTGTGCCGTATGCACACATCGTCAACCAGCGGGTCCATGGGGGAACTATTTCTGACAAGGAGGGCGTTTTCTCGGTTCAGGCCGATCCGGCCGACACCCTTACGGTGAATGCAATGGGATTCAAAACCATGAAAATCATTGTAGCCGATTATCTCAAAAAGAACAAGACGATCGTCATTTATAAAATGGCCCCCATCAGGTACCTGGTTGGCGAAGTGAAAGTAACCGGTAAGAACAAGAAACTGGACCTGTACGGTGTTCCGCAAGGGAATGAATCAAAAGTGCCGGTAGAGTTACGAAGCGATGATTTTAATAAAAAGCCCCACTGGACTTCGGCCATTTTTTCGCCACTCTCTTTCCTTCACTATAAACTGAATAAACACGAGAAGAGCAAGCGAAAAGCAATGGCGGCTATTATCACCGAATCGCAGTGGGACAAATTTAAGCTGGTGTACAACAAAGATATCTTACACCGGATAACCGGCCTGGAAGGTGACACGCTTGACGATTTCATGATTTACTGTAACATCCACATGAATTTGTATTACAGCGCCACCAGCCTCGAAGTTGACCAGCGGGTACGGGAACTATTCAAACAATACGAGGCCGATAAGATGCCCGGCGGCTCCATCACGAATTAATTTGTGAAGTTTGCCTTAAAGTCGTTTTGGTAACCGGAATGGATTCCTATTTTTATTAAAAAATCCGTTCACCTATGATTCTTCCAACTTTTAACGATGTAAAGGAGGCGCATCAGCGCATTCGGCCTTACATTCACCGCACACCTGTACTCACCAGCCAAAGCGTCAATCATCTGCTTGGCGCAGAATTATTTTTCAAATGTGAGAATTTCCAGAAGGTAGGCGCCTTCAAGTTTAGGGGCGCCTGTAATGCTGTTTTTTCCCTTACGGAAAAAGAAGCATCAAAAGGTGTCGGAACACATTCATCGGGAAATCATGCTGCAGCGGTAGCACTGGCTTCACGCTTGCGCGGAATTCAAGCCCGGATTGTGATGCCGGTAACAGCCCCCGACATCAAGAAAAAAGCGGTGGCAGGTTACGGGGCCGAAATCACCTATTGTGCGCCTACGCTCGAAGCACGGGAAACAATGCTCCGACAACTCATCGACAAACATGGTATTACCGAAATTCATCCGTACAATAATTTCTTTGTGATTTCCGGACAGGGAACGGCTGCCAAAGAGTTGATTGAAGATGTTGGGGATTTGGATATCATGATGACACCCGTTGGCGGTGGCGGATTGCTGTCCGGGACGGCCCTTTCCGCGAAAGCGTTGTTACCCAATTGCCGGATTATTGCTGCCGAACCGGCCGGCGCCGACGATGCCTGTCGTTCCTTTCATGCCGGACACATTATACCTTCTACCCAACCTAAAACCATCGCCGACGGATTGTTAACGTCGCTGGGCGAAATGAATTTTGCGATTATCCAACATTCAGTTGACGACATTGTAACTGTTTCAGAAGAGGCTATCATCAAAGCCATGCGGATGATATGGGAACGAATGAAAATCATTATCGAACCATCGTCCGCTGTTCCGGTGGCAGCATTACTGGAAAAGAAAATTCAGCCGAAAGGACAAAAAATTGGGATCATTCTTTCGGGCGGAAATGTCGATTTAGGGAACCTGCCTTTTTAATAGATTTTCAGGTTACGCGGTTGTTCCTTGTCGAAATGCAGACCAGCCCGCTTGGTAAAACAGTCGAGATACTGCGCACCACAGCCGAAAATATCGCCAAATTCAATGATAATGGAGACTTCATGGGCCCCACCACCAAAGCCGGCCAAATCGGAGGTTTGGATGTCGTAACTATAACCAAAACGAAATGAACCGGTCACCAGCGCCGCACTCAACACAATGGCATCGTTGTCGAGGTAGTGCGCCCCCAGGCCCTCGTTTTTAAAAACCGGAATGCCACGCCACCATACCCCCAGTTCAAGCGCCCTGCTGTACCAGTAAGCACCAAAATCGAGCTGATTGAAATTATGCTGACGTTCATAGCGGTAGCAAAGCGCTGCCCGCCTGGGTTCTTCAATGCGGCCCACTCGTTCTTTCCAGAGGTTCATACCACCAAAGACCACCATTTTCATAGGCGTTTTGGCCTGTTCATCCAAAAAGGAATAACTGGGCTGCATCATGTGTTCCACCGTTGTCCCAATCCAGTATTTCCTTGAATAAAGAAAAAGTGAGGTATTAAAATCGAGGTAATTTGCCTTCGTATCCGCCAAATAAGCATCGCCACTCGACTGCCCGCCATTTACCAATCCATCAGGAAAAATCAGCTTGTTCCTGTTCAAACTTAATTGTCCCAACGTAAATTGAAGTCCGGGAATGAATTGGAGGTTTTCCCCCAATTGCACACGATACGAGTATTGCAAGCCAAGATTGGTAGTATTGTAATCGGCAGAGCCGGCCTGATCGGTTACCATGATGGCGCCAAACCCACTGTGAAATTTATTCACATACATGTCGGCGGCAACAGCATAAGTATGGTACGCCTGCGAAATGCCCGGCCACTGGTTACGATAGTTGGTTACCAAACGCACTCCCCCGGTCGATCCGGCCAGTGACGGGCTCATGAAAGTCGGCGCTGCATAGAACTGAGAAAAATGCGGATCCTGTGCATATGACTTTGTTCCAAACAGAAACACCTGCAGCAGCAATATGAATGTAAAACGTTTTATCATGCTTCTCGTACCAAGGACTACTGCAATAATGTAACATCACCCGCTTTAACTATTTGCGTACCATCTTTAAACGTACATTTTATACGCCAAATATAAACCCCGGGTGAGGCAAGTTCTCCATTATAGTATCCATCCCAGCCCGTATCGATATCATTGGTCAGGAACATGAGGTTACCCCACCGGTTAAAAACCTGCAACTGATACTTGTCAATATCCCCCTTAGCTACAACCGGATAGAACACATGATTGTACCGATCACCCGGCGTATATTTACCTCCGTTGGGGCCATCCTTAGCAGGCATAAAGGCGTTCGGGACCTGGATTTTTGCTTCGCTGTAAGCCTCAACTCCCTGCGCCAGGATAAATGTATCGGTACAGCTCTTTAGAGAGGTGGCCATCAAGGAAACTGGAAATACGCCGACTTTCTGGTATTCATGCCCGGGTTCAAAGACCGTTGATGTATCACCATCACCAAAGTCCCACAAATAGTTATCGGCATTCTCAGAGAAGTTGGAGAAGCTCACTTTTTCTCCCGGAATTTTCACCCTGCTCGGGAAAAGATTGAAATAGGCCCGCACTGCCGGATAAACAACGATCTGTTTGTCCGATTCAGCAACATCACCAACCTGATTAAATACCTGCAAATGCACATTGTAGGCCCCTTCGGCAAAGAAGGTATGTTCGGGCGCTTTTTGCGTTGAGTAGTTTCCGTCGCCGAAATCCCATACGTAACGGTAACCATTCTTCGACTGATTCCGGAACTGCACCTTTAGCGGCGGACATCCCGCAGTATCCGGATCGAATACCGATGACGGCGGCCCGGCCAAAACCGATACCCGCTGAACAGCTTTTTGCGAACAGAAATCGCTACTTGCTGCCAGGGTAATATCATAATTCCCCGGAGTTTCAAAGTCATGAGATGTTACATCCCCATTTACTTCCTGCGTCATGTCACCGAAGTTCCAAACGTAATTCCACGGTCCTCCCGGTGTTTGATTGGTAATCCGGATAGTCTTATCCGGGAACGTCTGAACCTGCGGATCTACAATGAAAGCGGCCTGTGGCGTCGGGTGTACCAGTATGGTTTTACTAATGGTATCGGTACAATGATTGAGTGAAGTCGCCACTAACTGTACCATAAACGTAGAATCTTTCGATGTCGTGTTCACGAATGGATGTCTTGGCTGGAATTCACTGGAATACATTTGATCATTAAAATCCCAGTAATAGGTTTCACCACCAGACGAAAGATTAGAGAAGTTAACACTTAACGGACTACAACCTTCGCTTTTATCAGGTTGGAAATCGGCAGTAACCATCGGGTGCACCTCAATATTGGCAGTATATGACGACTTACAGCCAATTTCATTTTCCACCTGCAAAGTCACCGGATAGACGGTTGTCTGTCCGGTATTAAGATAATCATGCGTAAAGTTCTCTTGAGCACCGGTTGAGGAAGTACCATCACCAAACTTCCAGAGATAACTTTCAGCACCAACTGATTGATCTGTGATTTCCAAAGTGTAAGGCGCACATCCGCCCAGCGAATTGACGCTGAAACTTGCCATCGGTGATGGATAAACCCGAATACCCATCACTGCCGTGTCCGAACAACCATATCTCGACATGGCAACAAGCATCACATGGAATATGGTATCTTTCTGCGAAGTATTGACAAACGTATGACCCGGATTGGTGGAACGATATACCCCGGAACTATCGCCGAAGTACCATTCATAAGAATAGGCACCTTCCGACAAGTTCTTAAAATCTAGTGTCAATGGCGAACAACCTACAGTATCGGCAGAGAAAGCTGCCTTGACAAATGGATTCACCTGGACACTTTCGTATGCATCATCCGAACAACCAAAGTTATTGGATGCTTTTACCCAGATGTGGTAACTCTGGACCATTGGTTTTGTATTCTCATAAGTATGGGTAACCAACGTATCTGAACTCGTAGAGGTTGTTCCATCACCAAAGTCCCATGCAAAATTATCAGCTCCGGTTGTATGATTCGAGAACATGGCATCAAACGGCGTACAATCTTCAACATCGACGGCTGAAATATCGGCATTGGGTGTTGGATGCACCGTAATATCTTTCATGGTCGAATCCACGCATCCGTATGGTGAATAGGCCAAAAGCTTTACATTGTATATCGTATCTGCAAGAGAAGAGTTATCAAACAGGTGATACGGACTGGTAAAGTTCTCTACTGGCGAGCCATCGCCAAAATTCCATTCATAAGCAGCCGCACCATTCGACTCATTGTTAAAGCGGATTCCCAACGGTGCACAGCCAATCGAACCACTGCTAAAGACTGCGTTCAATTCAGGCAGTACCTCAATGCGGGTTTCCATCGAATCCACACATCCAGTGGCGCTTTCAACAATCACCCGCAATGAGTAACTAATTGCCTGACTGGTTGTATCGTGATACATATGATTTACCGTAGCTCCTTCGGCTATGTTTTCCTCTGCTCCATCACCGTACTTAACGGTATAAGTAATTCCTCCAACGGATTGATTTTCCAATTGGACATCCAACGGACCGCAGCCCGTGGTTTTGTCAACGGTGAATTCAGCATGCGGCGCAGCCAAAACCGTAACATCCTGGTAAGTGGAATCCTCACATCCGTAGAATGATTTGCCCACCAATTTTACTGTGTACATGGTGTCATCGGCCGTCGACATATTCACAAATGTATGTGACGGATTGTATTCAGTTGACGTGGGAGTACCATCACCGTAATCCCAGAAGAACAGCTGTGCGCCTGTAGTGAGGTTCTGGAGGGTTGTGAACAACGGAGAGCAATCGATAGTATCAAGTACCATCGCTGTCTTCACTTCCGGCAGTACCGTGATACGACGGATTACTGAGTCGCGGCATCCATTCAGTGTTTCCACAACGAGCTTCAAATCATAATATCCCGGCGTTACACCTGTGTTCTCGTAGATGTGAGTAGCCGATTCGCCGGCCGATTTGTATTCATCATCGTTATCACCGTAAATCCAATGGAACGTATATCCCAAATACGAATTATTAGTCACGTTCACGGTAAACGGAGCACAACCTTCTGCTGACGAGACGGTGATATCGGCAACCGGTGAGGGAGACACAGTAATAGTTTGCCAGGTTGTATCGGAACAATCATAATTATTGGACGCTATCAGTTGAACTGTATTGATGGAGTCGTTGGGTGTTGTATTCTCAAAAACGCGCAACGGATTTTCAGTGTAATCCACATCGAGCGTGTCGCCATTAAATGTCCACTCGTAACTGAACGCCCCCTGTGATGTGTTCTGAAACCGAACCGGAAGCGGCGAGCAGCCTTGTGTATCGCTAACAAAACCAGCCGTTACAGTTGGGAATACATGGATCCGCTTCACGATTGAATCAGTACAGCCATACGGGTTGTCGCCAAGAATCACCATCTTGTAAAATTGTTCATCCCCATGTGAAGAAGTATAAGTGTGGAAAACATGACCTCCACTGTTTATTGTATCTATCGTCCCATCTCCATACTTCACCCGATAAATCTGCCCCGAGAAGGAGAGATTCTCAACACGCACATTCAATGGCCCACATCCTACTGAATCACTAACACTTACATCAATCCGGGGTGAAGGATGGACCGTTACATCCTGTTGCAATGTATCCGCGCAATTATTCACCGATGTAGCAATTTGCGTTACCGTGAAGGTCGTGTCATTGAGCCCACTGTTCACAAATCGATGCGTCGGATTC
This sequence comes from Prolixibacter sp. SD074, assembly GCF_009617895.1. Taxonomy (NCBI): domain Bacteria; kingdom Pseudomonadati; phylum Bacteroidota; class Bacteroidia; order Marinilabiliales; family Prolixibacteraceae; genus Prolixibacter; species Prolixibacter sp. SD074. The sequence goes on along the minus strand of NZ_BLAW01000001.1, from coordinate 3,494,800 downwards.
GCCGCTGTCGTGTCGGTAACACCATCGTTAAAGTCCCAGCCGAGGTAAGCAGCGCCACTGGATGTATTGGTAAACCAGACATCAAGGGGCGAGCATCCACTGGCCGGATTCATATTAAAACCGGCTGTCACTTGCGGGTATACAATAAAAACGTGTTCAGTGGCCGACTCACAGACGTGCGGCGACTTGGCTGTCACCTTCATCCTAGGACTGATTGTTTCTAGAGTCGGATTGGTGTTGTAATAAATATGTGATACGTTGGCCGGAGCTGTAGTAGTATCGATTGGCGAACCATCGCCCCAATCCCATGTCAGGGTCGTTCCGGGAGTTGAATTATCGGTAATTTCAACATTGAAAGGAGCACATCCATTTGTTGCCGAATAAGTCAGATCAATTTTTGGCGTTCCATAGACCGTAATGTCCTCAGTGAGGCTATCCTTACAACCATCCGGAGTGTATGCCAATAATTTAACCGTATACATCGTGTCTCTGTCAGTCGGATTGTAAAAGGGATGGCTTGGGTTCATTTGTGAAGACGAACTACCATCGCCAAAATTCCATAAATAATAATAAGCTCCAACTGAATTGTTCGTGAACTGAACTTTCAACGGGCTACAACCATCCGTTGCCGAAGTAAAAGCAGCTTGCACACCCGGTGTCGCCAGCACGCTGCCATTGGCTTTACTTTCACAGCCATTGGCACTGCTAGCAGTCAAAGTCACCTGGTAACTTTCAGGATATGTTGTTCCGTTCACATAGGTGTGCGATAATGTAGCCGGACTTGAGTAAGTCGTATTCTTGATGCTATCTCCAAAATCCCAATTGTATGTGGTGCCTCCTGTCGAAGTATTCTCAAACAGGGCATCGAATGGTGAACATCCCGAAACAATCGGAATATTGAAACTGGCTTGCGGATTGGCATAAACCGTCACCGTATGCGAAGTCGAATCTTTTTTCCCGTAAGGGGTAACACCAATCAACCATACCGTGTACGTTGAATCGGCTGTCCCATTATTCTCAAACGTGTGCACCGGATTGGTCAGGTGCACATCGGGCGTACCATCACCGAACTTCCAGGTATAAGAAGTTGCGTAAGTTGAAGTATTTCTGAACTGAACCACAACCGGGCTACAGCCCGCTGTATCCGGATAGAATGTTATATCCGGCGGATTATCGGTATCGAGCACCTGGGTTACAGCATCGGTACAACCAGAGGCTGAGGTTGCTGTCAGCGTAATGCTATAACTAGTCGTCGCATCTGGTGAGACAAAATCATGGGTAACAGTCGTCCAGCTTCCCAACGTAACAGAGTTGCCATCCCCGTAATTCAGAACGTAACTTACTGCACCATCGGAGAGATTGGTAAATTCCACAGTCGTAGTCGTACCCGACACATTGGTGACCAACATGGAGTAGTTAGCCTGTGGGCTTCCCAATACGTGTACATTCCTGGTAATTGAATCAACACAGCCATAATAGGATTTGGAGATTAATTTAACCGTATTGTCAGCATCAACACCTGGCGCCGTTTCGTAAGGATGCGAAGGATCGGCTGTATAGTTGGCGGCACCATCGCCAAAGTCCCATTCAAATTGCTGTGCATTCGTTGATAAGTTCTGAAACTGAACATCCAATATGGAACATCCGGTTGTATCCGGTGCAAAATCCGCCGTTACTTTGGGAAGCACCCGTATAGATACCGTAAGAGAATCGCTACAACCAAGAGAATTAACGGCCTTCAGCTTCAGGTTGCGGGTAACCGGGGTTGATGTGCTGTTCGTATATAAATGTGATATATTGCCCAGGCTGTTGGTTGTTTGTGTTGCGCCGTCACCAAAATCCCAGTAATAAGTGGTTGCTCCTGTCGATACGTTTGTTGCATCGAAAGTAAAAGGCGAACATCCTGTATAATTTGGGGCATTGAAATCGGCGTACGGCGCCGGGACCACCAGGAATGCCTGGTGCGCCGTGTCGGAACAACTGTACAAAGAAGTAGCGGCTAACGAAACATTATATATTGTATCGCTCAGTCCGTAGTTGTTAAATATCCTCACCGGGTCTTTCACATATTCATTGGCCCCGCCATCACCGAAATCCCACTCGTAAGAGAATGCTCCCGTTGACGTATTGGTGAAATCGACAACAAATGGGGCACATCCGGCAGTATCGGCTGTGAACGAGGCAGTAACGCTTGGATAAACCACAATGCTCTTCACCACAGAATCCTGACATCCAAATGAGTTGTTCGATTTCACTACCAGGTTGTAGGTTTGTGGCGATGTCCCGGTATTCAGATATTGGTGTGTCAGGCCGGTTGCCGTAGTCAACGTTTCGGTGGCAGTACTATCGCCATAATCCACTTCATACGAAACACCATCCGGCGAAGTATTGAGCAGTGTTGTATTCAGTGGTGTACAACCGGTTGTATCGCTGATATTAAAGTACACTTTATCAACAGGATAGACATGCATGGTAGCGTAGGCCGTATCACTACATTCAGCAACAGATGACCGCACAATCTGCATGACTGTAAACAGATTTTCAGCATTGCCGATAGCATTGTAAATATGCTGCGGATTAAAGTTGGTATCGTCAAAAGTTCCATCACCAAAATCCCAGTGCATCGCGTAGGCACCTGTGGCTGTGTTGATAAAGTCGGCCACCAGCGGGGAACACCCAACGGTGTCGACACTGAAACCTGCTGTTACCCCGGGTAATACCTGAATTGGGTAAGTTACTGAGTCACGGCATCCTTCAGCCGACTCAACGACAAGTTTCAGGTTGTATGCTACCGTAGTCAAATTCGGATTGGTGTACGTAATACTATAGTTGGCTGCATAACCAGTTGTATCTTTTCTATCATCTCCATAATCCCAATAAAAATAGTCACCGTTTAGTGAATTATCCTGAATATCAACGACTAAAGGCTCACAACCATAGTTGTCCGACAACGTGATATCCGCCTTCACTTCCGGTTTAACCAGCATCTGGCGAGTTGTCGAGTCCTTACAACCGTAGAAGGAGGAACTGTTCAATTTAACAGTATAAACTGAATCTGTCCCGGCTGAATTGGTATACGTGTGAGATGCCAGGTATCTATTGCTTGGATTCACCGTTCCGTCACCAAAATCCCATGTGTACGTATATGCTCCCGGATCAGCCACCATAATAACATCCGCCGGAGAACATGCTGTATCGGGTAGAATACTAAAATCGAAATGCTGAGTCGGGTAAACCGTTACTTCACGCATCAGGCTGTTAGTACAACCATAAGTGTTTTCTGCCGTAAGGCGTACCCGGAAATATCGGATGTAGGTAGAGTCGTTAATAAAATCATGTGTTGTATTGATTTCGGTACTGGTTTGTCCATCATCAAAATCCCACAGATAACTAACAGCTCCGGTAGTCTTGTTCGTGAATGTGGCCGGTACCGGGCTACATCCCGGTAAGTAGCTCATATCGAAGCTGGTTTTCGGGACCGGATGAACCAGGATATTCTGATAAGTTGTATCCGAACAACTACTACTGTTGGTAGCAATCAACCGGACCCTGAAAGATGCATCCACATCCGAACCATTTGAAAATGTATGGGTAGTATCGGTTGCAACACTGCTCATGCCATCGTTAAAATCCCATAAATAGATGGAAGCATGTTCCGACTGATTGGTAAAGTTTACATCCAGCGGGTTACAGCCAACACTATCGGAAACAGCGAATTTGGCAACAGAACGTTGATAAACGGTTACCGTATTATTAACCGTATCGACACATCCGAAGGATGACTGGGCCGTCAACTGCACAACATAAGTTGTATCATTCCCGGTAGTATTATTAAATGTATGTGGCGGGCTCCGAAGATCGCTGGTCGGAGAACCATCACCAAAATCCCATTTCCACCAGGTTGCTCCGGGATTCGCATTAACAAATTCAAAAGTTGACGGGTTACATCCTTCAAAGTGTACTGGTGTCCCTGCCGAGAAATCTGGTTTTACTGTAATTTCCTGCTGGGTTACTGTCTCACAGGTACCGTTTTGAATGGTCAGGGTAATCACACGCTTCATAACCTTGGTATCGGTGTTATGATATGTATGTGTCACCGGATCGGCTGTATACACGGTGTCACGCGTACCATCGCCATAATCCCATACGTAAGTGGCCCCACCGATAGTCCCACCATCTGACATTTGCAAAGTATAGGGTGAACAACCGGAGGTATCAGGAACTGATATAACGGGGTCAGGATAAGCAACAAAGTCAATGGTCACATCGTCGTAAGCCGAACAGCCGTTACCGTTGTCGTCTGTCCAACGGAAAACATAACTTCCTTGTTGATCGACATCCACCAGGGTACTATTTTGATCGGAAAACTCGAACGTTGCGGGTCCGGGTCCGGAAACCTTTGTCCAGAATCCGTTGCCAAGAGCTGCACTCCCCGAAAGATTGTACTGCAATCCACAAACGGAATCATCGTCTCCGGCGTCGGGTGCCGGTGTCTGAATAAAATCAACCACGACTGTGTCAACAGCCTCGCAGGTCTCATTCGTAACAACCCAGCCAAACTCGTATGTGCCGTATGCATAAACCTCTACTCCGGCTGCCGGGTCTGAGGTATTGGTAAAGGTTGCTGTGTCCGGTCCGGAAATCTGTACCCAGTGCGCCGGATAGGTGGATGACTGGTTCGCATGCAAATCTGCCACCAATCCGCAAGTATCCTGATCGGCCCCGGCGTTGGATGCAGGCATTTTTAAAATATGAACGACTGTCGAATCATTATCGCTACAACCCGCGTCATCTGAAACAGAATAATCAAGATGATAATCTCCCGGCGTTCCGACCTGAAAGTTCGGATTCTGTAAATTGGCATTGTCCAAATAGGTCGCACCATCACCTGTCCATGAGTGACTTATATAATTACCTGAACCACCAGTGATTACCGGTTGCATCTCCAAAGGTTCGCCAGTACATCCAAATACAGGATCTGGCAGCGTTACATTTACATTGGCAACTTCCAGGTGAAAATCAACCGTATCGGCACAGACTTTGGTACTAACAATGTAACGCACATTAAAGAGCCCCGCACCAGTCCCATCGAAATGGACGACGGAACCTTTGGGAGACTTCTCTTGAAGATACTGGGTATCTCCGCTCCAGTCGTGTTTCAATCCACTTATCGCGGTATTGGGATGACCATCCAATTCTACAGTTGATCCCAAACACAAATTGATTGGATCGCCCAGCGTACTGTGTGCTCCAAGATTGGGATAAACAATAATATCCAAATAAGCTGTATCCCTGCATTCGTATAGTGATTCTGTAATCAAACGGACCGTTACGGTATCATTTTCTCCTGTCGTATTATCAAAGGTCCAATTAGGATTTGTATGTGTTGATTCGTTAACCCCATCTTCATTAAAATCCCAATATCGATTATGGGTATCGGTGCTGACGGTATCACTTCCTCCACCTACAGCCCAAAACTTTATTTTCTGTGGAGCACAAATGGTACTATCTGATGCTTTTATTCCAATTTGTTGTGTGTCGTGAACCAGGACAGAATCACTCATTGTCGAGATACATCCGTTATTATTCACTCCGGTTAATGTAATAACGAATGGCTCATCTGAGTTTCCAAAGGTATAAATATTATTGACCGGCTCGTTGGTTGTTGTTGTATCGCTTGTTCCATCTCCATAATCCCAGTAATACGTATCAGTATTAGTGGAATTATTCTTCATGTAAACCACTAACGGTTCACAACCTTCGGTATCCGACAAAGAAAAATTAAGATTCGGGGACTGTTTTACTGTAATATAAGTTGTATCAGTACCCTCACAACCAGCCCCGTTTACTTCGGTGTAAATAATCTGGTTGGTTCCAATATTGGCTTTGGACGGGTCAAAATGTCCGGTACTGCTGACTCCCGGGCCCGACCAGGTACCTGCTCCTGTCACATTCCGGCCTGTGACGACCATACTAAACGGTGCATCTGCACTACAAACCGGACTTACCGGCGTAATTTTCGGCCAGGGCTTGTCGATAATAATAATACGGGCAGTATTCCATACGGGAGCATTATCAGGATATGGATTACAAAAATTCCAATTATCCAGTCTGATTTCAAACACTTTGCCTACATCCGTTGAATCTGTTACCGGCACATGAATTGCCCATGAACGGTTTTTCGGATCGTAAGGTCCTTCAGCTATATAACCATAGTGTGTGGTATCACCGGCAACGGTTCCATTCCCAATGTGGATAATTGAACCATCCGGTTGATTTAACTCAATCCCCGGAATACGATTCGCTGGATCATCTATACCATATGTGAATTGGGTGATTCGGTCCTGATAGTTAGGTTTATCAACTGCCGGAGCGGTACAGTTCCAGGTACTCTGATCGTGAAACATAATGGTTGTATCCTCACCTACACAAACCTGTACCTCATAGGGATAGATACTAATATTCCCCCCGTTGGAATCATCTTTATCCCAAACGGTAACAATCTGCGGCACCATGGAGTCAGTACAACGGACTCCGTCAACAATTAATGTTGAACTGGCATTGTAGGTACAACTACCGTTTACCTGGGAAGGATAACTATAATTGTCAGTAGCGCTGATGACCGGGAAAGAACCTGAAGTATCAACGGTAGCATCCACTAAATCAACCGTTCCATCTCCCCAATCAAACTCGACCTGGAAAGAAGAGGCACCACTAATACTAACGACTGTGTATTTCGCGTCGAAGGCATAAACATCTACCGGCGCACAAATTCCATTCACCTTGATATTGCTACCCTTCTCAAAGATCAAATCGCAAACCTGTGCGTTTGCGCTTGTACTTCCGAAAAGCATTAACGAAATAAGCAGTAGAAAAAAGGTGTACTTACCCTTGTGAGATTTCATTTGTCCCGATCCCATGAATTTGCCCTGACTTTAATTACTCCTTTTGAACTAGCGCTCCTACTGCTTCTTCTAATCGAAGTAATAACTTTACCTACCGCAGGCCATACCAGGCTAAGTGGCCGCTTGTCATTTTCAGCGGCCCGCGACCGGGAAAGCCAATTTCACTTCGATTGCTCCATTTTTTTTCTCAATGTTCTGTCCAGAAGAAATATTTAAAATGCTTACCTGTTATTAACCTCCTCTGTGCCGGAACATTAGATAGTTGATTATTGAAAACCAGCTCCAACCTTTGTAGTTATTTATACCTTAATAACGCAAAAGGGAACCCGTTTAGTCTATAATTTTTACATTTTTTTCTTTTAAGGGAGAGAATAAAGTGTAAACATTTCAACCACAGGATCAAGTGATTATCTATTATTTTTTTTAGACCATATTTTTAACATATTCCCGCTTATTTAACCAACATGCACAAACTTTTATGCTTCTTTTACAACCGCACCCATTGCATGGGCTCATTTTCTGAAAGTTAAACGGCCCCATTCTTGCATCCTGGCACGATTTTGGCAAATTTTTTTGCGCAGGAAATATTTATATGTACAAAAGACAGGAGGCAATCATGAAACGATCCATGACAAAGGCCAGCGACACACAGGCAAATGTTTATTGGCGAGTTCCATTGCCTGCTGAAAATAAAATATAAACACATGAAACAATTAATGTTTTTAGTACTGGTCGTTCTTGTGGCATCATGTGCCGCCCCAAAAGACAGTACGAACAGCCTGGCGCTTAAAGCCGAAAATGACACAGCACAAAAGGACACCACCGAAGTCATTGCTTTGGATCCCGGATTTGAAAGCTGGTATGCCATGCACAACAACAAAGCCAACTACCGAAGCAAGCAATACTACCACAATTGGAATGTACGTTATGTAAGGGATTGGAACCTGAAAGCTTCGACTTATCCTCATTCCCAACTTTTCAACGGGCAGATTAATTACGATTTCCCGGAAGATTACCCGCTTGAAGCCGAGCACAAACTATTCATGTACTTTCAGTTCGTGGAACACAAATTGGGAATTCCGATACTAACAAGCGGAGCCCGGCCGCAAGCAGCTTATTAGATATTTCTGAAAAGCAGTATCCGGCTGCCGTCCAGTTCATCTTCTTTCATCAGTTTACCCGGTATTTTCGGTGCAGGGACACCGTTCCGGAATAACCGGTCCCCAACAAATACGCGCGCTTCGTCCCACTGGTTTCGCTCCATGAAACTATCCAGCAATTTGCGGCCTCCCTCTACAATTAACGATTGTACCTCCCGCCGGTACAATTCATCCAACATTTGTTGCACCGCGTCGTATTTTGGATCCAGTTTTACAAATTCCAGATTGGGCCCGCCTTCTTCAGGCTTTTCGGTAAATACCAATGTCGGTGTCGATTGGTCAAACAAAGCCAGCTCCCGGCTTAAACGCCGTTTCCGATCGAGAACAATGCGTAGCGGGTGACATCCGTGCCACTCCCTGACCGTCAATGAAGGATTGTCTTTTTCGGCTGTGTTGGTACCAACCATAATCGCGGCCTCGTCGGTGCGCATTTTATGCACCGCGGTTTTCGATAATTGGTTAGTTATCCACGTAGATTGCCCATAATGCTCCGGCGATCGGTCAATATCAATAAATCCGTCCAGGGTTTGCGCCCATTTCAAAATAATGTATGGCCGTTTCTTTTCATGAAATGTGAAAAAACGCCTGTTCTGTTCCTGGCATTCCTCCCTCATGACCCCCGGCACAACACGACAACCGGCAGACTTTAATTTTTCGATTCCTTTCCCGGCTACCCGGGCAAATGGATCGATTGTACCAATAATCACACGGGGAATTTTTTTCGATACGATTAAATCGGAACAAGGCGGTGTTTTTCCATGATGGGCACAAGGCTCCAACGTCACGTAAAGTGTCGAATCTTTTAACAATTCTTTTTTCTCCACCGAATTGATGGCGTTCACCTCTGCATGCGGTCCGCCGTACTTTTGATGGAAACCCTCACCAATTATTTTATCCTGATGAACGATGACGCACCCCACCATGGGATTGGGTGCCACGTTGCTCATGCCCAAACGGGCCAGTTCGATGGCCCGTTCCATATATTTCTTATCGTAACTGAATGACTGATTCATTTCCGGCTTTCTTTATCTTTGCACGATGAAACGACTATTCGATCATATCCGCGAAAAACTTTCATCCCGCTACGGACCGTCCGAAAGTGAAAGCATTTCCTTTCTGATTTTCGAGCACGTTCTCGGATATAGTCGCCTTCAGGTTCACCTGAAAAAGGATGAAACCATTCCGGATGCTAAGATAACGGAAATTGAAGAAATTCTGAACCGCCTTGTTGACGGGGAGCCCATCCAATACATTTTAGAAAAAGCTGATTTCTACGGTCTGACTTTTTTTGTCAACTCTCATGTACTGATTCCACGACAGGAAACGGAAGAACTGGTGGACTGGATTATCAAAGACGATAAACCTCCGGCACCGGAAATTCTGGACATTGGAACCGGAAGCGGCTGTATTTCTGTTTCCTTAGCCAAGAACATTCCGGATGCAAAAGTTTCAGCTTACGATATTTCAGCGGAAGCAATCAGCATTGCGAATCAGAATGCAAAAAACAACGCCGTCGGCATTTGCACACGACAGGTCGATATTCTTCAATGGGAAGCCGTACCGGTTGACAAAACTTTTGACATCATTGTCAGCAATCCGCCCTATGTAAAAGAAGAGGAAAAATCATTGATATTGGATCACGTTGTTAGCCAGGAGCCTCATCTGGCGCTTTTTGTTTCCAACGACGGCCCATTGATTTTTTACCGGCGAATTGCCGAATTTGCGCAACAACGTCTTTCCCCGGAAGGGAAGCTCTATTTTGAGATAAATGAAGCCTTGGGAAGTGAAACCGTCTCGCTTATGAAAGAAAAAGGATTCCCGAAAGTGACGCTAAGAAAAGATATCAACGGGAAAGACCGGATGGTTTGTGCCACCCGGTAATCAATGCCCATCAATTCCGCCCAACATCAGAAAGGCATGGTTGAGGATCCGGAAGATCTCCGTGCAATATTCATACACTGCTTTCGGGCTTCCCGGCAAGGTAAAAACCAGCGTTTTGCCCATCATCCCGGCAACTCCCCTACTCAGCAATGCGTTGGGCTTTTCAGCACCATATTTCAACCGTATCATTTCCATAATGCCGGGCAACTCCTTGTCCAGCATTTGCGAAACAACATCCGGCGTAATATCGCGCGGACCTATTCCGGTGCCGCCGGTTGTAAAAACCAAATCGACACCTGTTTCCCGCGCCTCCTGTAAACGATATTGCAAAACCGGTCCTTCATCGGGAATGACGATGGCTTCCACCTCCAGCTTCCGGTTTTCATTTGTAAAGAAATCAGTCAGCAATTTTGCCAGCAACGGACCACTCTTGTCTTCATACTCTCCTTTAGAGGCTCTGTCACTAAGTGTTATAATCAGTGCACGAAAAATGCGCGGATGATAAGTCAGTACATCACCGTCCTGTACGTGCCCGCCTTTCAACACACGGGCGAAAATACCTTCCTTAGGCATCACGCAATTGCCCACTTCGCGGAAGATGGAGCAGTTATCGCCGTGGCACTTTTTCCCGATCTGCGTTACTTCCAACTCCACGTGCTCTCCAACCAACCGATCGAATGGACGCATCTCGTACAGCAAGGCTCCTTCGGTGGTAATATTTTCCGCAAATTCGCCAAAAGTAATCGTCCTTCCGGCATCTTCCGAAAACTTATCGATGCTCTCCGTTCCCAGTAAACTAACCTGCCGGTGCCAGCTGCCGGCATGCGCATCGCCCTGTACGCCATGAAAATCCAGCTTTATCCGGTCGACCGGAAGTTTTATGGTTCCCTTCTTCCCGGAAATATTGACTGATTTTACGACAATCTGTTCCATCTCTTTACACTTTGGTCTTTTCGTTCAACCGGATACCCTGCATAATCATTTGTTTATCGACTGCTTTGCACATGTCGTAAACCGTTAGTAAAGCTACCTGGACGGCTGTTAATGCTTCCATTTCCACACCCGTTTGTCCGCTGCAAACCACTTCACCGATAGCCTCGATTCCTTCATCCATGAGCGTACAGGCCACTTTCACTTTACTGAGCTGCAACGGGTGACACAGCGGAATGAGCTCGTGGGCCCGTTTGGCCGCCTGGATACCGGCAATTTCGGCTACCGTGATGACATCGCCCTTTTTCATTTGGTTTTCCTTCACCAACCGTATGGTTTCGGGTTGCAGCAAAATCTTACCTGAGGCAACCGCTCTTCTTTTTTGAACCGGCTTATCCGAGACATCGACCATTCGGGCGCGTCCCTCCTCATCGGTATGTGATAATTTTCTGTTTTTCATGTCTTCTTTTCTGATTAAGTTAAGCTGCTACTTGCTTCCTCCTCCATCTATCCTATACTTAAGCCTTACCCCTAACCTCCAATTTTGTAAAATGCGCCTGTTAGGTTTTTAGTTCCGGCTTTGGGTTTATTCTCCACTGCCAGCTGCAAAGCTTCGTCAAACCCGTATTGCCGCACATTGAACCCTTTCGGATTGAACAAGCAGGGCTTCACACAGCCGTTGGCCATCAGCCGGATGCGGTTGCATGATCTGCAGTTGCCGCCTTCTCCGTTTTTTACTTGCGAAAAACTTCCGGTTTCCAGATCCATCTGGTGGATGTATTGTCCTTTAAGCCCTTTCGTTTTAGCAAATTCAGTGACCAATTGTGCATCCTCTTCGTCTTCTGAATTTCGAATAACACAGTTCAGTTTCACCGGTGTCAATCCATATTCCAAAGCCGCATCGATACCACGAAAAACCGCATCAATATCTCCGCCACGTGTGATGTAGCTGTATTTTTCCGGATCGGTCGTATCAAGACTGATATTCACCCGGCTCAACCCGGCTTCTTTCAGCTTAGGAGCAAATTTTTCAAGCAAAATGCCGTTTGTCGTCATTGCCACCTCTTCGATGCCATCAATTTGCGCCAGCATATGTACGAGGCCAACAATTCCCTTTCGAACCAACGGCTCACCGCCTGTAAGGCGCACTTTCGTAATTCCCTGTGCGGCACCGAGTCGAACAAATTCGGCAATCTCCTCGAATGAAAGCACCTCTTCATGGCACATCATTTCCACGCCATCTTCGGGCATGCAGTAGCGGCACCGCAGGTTGCACCGGTCGGTGACCGAAATGCGCAGGTACGTTATTTCGCGGTTATAACGGTCGAACATAAACGCTTTCTCCTTTATCTATTTCATTCACTCCTACCGGGATTTCCATCAAAGCGTTGGCGCCGGTAAGCGCATGAATATGAGCCGAGCCATGATACAGAAGCAATTCCACTTCCCCGGATGGGGAAATAATCACCGGCAGGAACTCATATCGATTACTTTTCTTTCTTCTAAAATCAACAGCTAAGCGGCCTTTGATCCGGAAAGGTGAGAAAGAAGTTCCCATCAGCCGATAGAGCAATTCTTTTCCAACCACCTCCAGTTGAACATATGAAGAAACCGGATTTCCGGGCAAACCGAGCACATATTGTTTGCCCTTTCGGGCGAATAACGTATGCTTACCAGGCTTGGCCGCCATAACCGTGGTTAGAATGGTGAAACCGAGAGCCTTCAAAACTTCCGGAACGAAATCATAATCGCCGACCGATACCCCCCCGGAAAGAAGAATGACATCATTTTCCTGCAACGCTTTTTGAATAGCCAATTTTGTTGCTTCCGGTGTATCCTCAACAATGCCTAAATACTGAACCGGCAAATTCATAGACTGAAGCTGTGCCACCATTTGTGGTCCATTGCTGTTGCGGATTTGTCCGGCCGTCGGCACCTCACCGGGCTCGACCAGTTCGCTTCCGGTTGTCATGACTGCCACCTTCGGCCTGCGGTAAACTTTGACCGTTGTTTTTCCGACACCAGCCAAAACAGCGATGTGTTCCGGACGGACCAATATGCCGGCGCTCAATACCTTGTCACCTTTTTGGACATCTTCCCCCAACAGACAAATATTGCTGGAACCGCCGTTTTTGGTGTAACGAATATGGTTATTGTCCAAAATCTCTACAAACTCCTTCATGATCACGGTGTCAGCGCTCGCCGGAACCGGCGCACCGGTCATGATTTTGACACACTCTCCCTCACCGATAGTAAAAGTCTGAAAACTACCGGCAGGGATTTCGCCCAGCACTTTCAATGGTCCCGGAAGGTCTTCTTTGCGACAGGCAAAGCCATCCATCGCCGATTTATTGAACGGCGGCATATTCACATCCGAAAATACGTCTTCGGCCAAAACACGCCCGGCCGCTTCCGGCATCCCTACACTTTCAATGCCCGGCACTTCGGCATTATCCTGCACGATTTGCAGTGCTTCGTCAATCGATATCATCTTTTCTGCCATCTGTTTACATTCCATTTAAACGGTATCCGGACTTCAGAAGGTTCATTTTCCGTGATTCGTTGATAGTTGAAGGGCCAATCCACTTTTTTGTCGCTGTTTCCGTTACAAATCAACGCTGCAGCTCCGGGACGGATGTATCTTCCCAGGCCGCCTGATTCAATGATGACCGGCTGATCGGCATTGAATTTTTCAGCTAACCATTTCACCAAAACCGGAAGACTTTCCTCACGAGCCTGTACATAATACACCTTCGATGCACCAGCGGCCAGGTAACGCGAACTGTCTTTTCCTGATAAGGCGCCGGTTTCTTCAGCGATCATTAGTTTGTCCTCAGAGGCCAGTACGTTCAGAGAATCTGTCAGCACATGAAAATGCGATGAAATTTTGACAACATAAACGGGAGTCTTCAGCGAAAGCTCTTTAACCAAAGTACAACCGGCTGAGGTTTTACCGACATCCCTTCCGCAGCCGCCAATTAGCAAAGCATTTTTCAATGTTATCAACTCCTTCATCGTAGCAACCTTCTGTAAAAAAATTTGCCTGACCTCCCACATGGAAAATCAGGCAAATATCGCACAGTACCGCCCAGGGTCCTTTGCGCTATCTCCTTTCCAAGTCGGGAATCCCGGATTCCGTCGGGAGGCCAAACCGTTTCCGGATTGACCCGCGTCCTGTTCTCCATGGCTTTCGCTTTAGGAGAACAGGCTCGGAGTTCAAAATCAAACCAATTATATGTTTTACGTCACCCGGACGTGTTCACTGTTCAATTAACAACCACCAGCAGCCCGTTTCTTCTTTGGGCGCCTGGGAACCGGTGCCGGAGCCGGTGCAGGCACCTTGTTATCGGCTGGGGCAATAGCTCCGCCACCTAATACACCGCCGGCAGCTTTCCGGAAATTGTACCTGGCAATTTCATCATCCGGGCTGGTTGAAGCCGGCTTCTCCGGATTCATGATGGTCTCGGCCCAGTAGTTCATTCCGCCCTGCATCACATAGTTACTCTTGTATCCTTTCTGACGCAGCAACATCCATGCTTCGGTGGCTTTGCTATTGCCATTGGAATACAGCACATTCATTTTTGCCAGTTGATCGAAATAACCAGCCCACTCGTCGGCCAGGATATTGTCAATCGGGATATTGACAGCACCGGGAATGTGGTACGCGTCAAACTCACCTTTGCTACGTACATCAATCAGTACCATGCCCGGATCTTTCTGAATCAGCATATCTGCCACAGCATCGGTCGTGATGAGATGAGAATTGGTTCGCACCTCGCTCAGGATTTTATCAGGGCCGGACTTCACAGCCTTGGTTTTTGATTCGGGAACGGCAGCAATGAACAATCCCAGGGGAATGAACACCATCGCCAGTTTTATTCTCATGTTCATTTTCATGTGTTTTTCAGTTTTTTATCAGATCCTTAGATTAGTATTCATCTCGCGGGAATTTACGCTCCGACCATTCTCCCAGCCAGAACATTCCAAATGCAGCAATGATCATAATAGCTGCAAATACGCCCCGTGACATGCCGAGCGCATCGTATACAAACGGTGCTCCCATGAATTCGGCCTTGTAGATTCCTTCGAAAACGGGATAAGCTTCCGTAAAAAGAAATACACCAATGAATAGTCCGCCAATAAAGGCCAGTGCATCAAGTTTACCAATGGACAACGCGCAGAAGGCGGTTCCGGGGCAAAAGCCGCCCAGGATGAACCCGGCCCCCATTACTGCGCCACCCAAAATGGCTGACCACAGGTAAGTAGGATTGATATAGATGACGCTCAAATCGAGCCAACCGAGAAGAGCGAAGATGAGTGTGCCAACCATGGCCGTGATGGCTGCAGTGAAGAATACTTTCAAAACAGTAGTGTCGTAGCCATAGAACATGCCGGCCAGTTTCCGTGATGAAGAAAATCCACTGCTTTCGAGCACAAAGCCAAAACCGATGCCAATGATAAACGCTAACACTAAGTTAGTATTAGCTGATATGATTTCATATACCGTTAATGGTCCCATAATTTCTTTTTTCTTAAATCCAGAGTTTACGTGCAAAATAGGCCAGCGCGAAAGCTGTCCCGAAAATAAATATCATGGTAATGAAGCCGCCCAGGCTCAGTACCGCCATGCCACTTAGCGCGGCCCCACTGGTACATCCACGGCCAAGCTGCGAGCCCAGACCGAAGAATATTCCGCCCAACAGAGCAAAGATGATACGCTTGCGACTGGTAATTTTCGGACTGTGTTCCACTTTGAACTTCAGCCTACCGGCAAATGCTCCGGAGAGAAAACCTCCCACTACGAGGCCCAGCATTTCAAATACCAACCACGATTTCATTGGGTTGCCCGAATGGGAAGCAAAATAGTCCTTATAAAAAGGAGTGTTTTCAACATGCGAAGGGGCAACGGCTTCCATGCCGGTTACGAGCACACTCTTCACGGCACCGCTGGCTCCAAGTCCACGTCCGGCTGTATAGATGGCAGCCAGCAGGACCAAACCGAGCATTACGCCTCCGAGGTAAGGATTCCAATACTTTTTACTTTTATCCAGATTCATCATTTTTTGGTTTAAGATATTCTCTGATTCATTAATTCATTACCCAATGGCTCATCTGTCCGGCATGCGCCAGAATAAAACGAAGGATGAGGCCACCAATCAATACAAGGACAGGGGCCGCCGTGTACGGAACTTTCTTATCTCGCATCTCCAAAATTTCCAGTACCGCAGGGATAACAAGTCCCAAACCAACTACCAGCACCCAGAATGCCGCGGTGAAATCGCCTCCCATGAAGAGATCGGCAGCATTGATTTTCGTTTGCGTACCGGCATTGAAGCCCATGAACATGTGGATGATCAAGAACAGTTCAACGGCAATCAGGCCCAAGTCAATCCGGGCAAACATGTGCCTTTCCGTTTTCACTTTGGAAAACAGGACAATAGACGCCGCACCGGTCGACAATCCGGAAATCAGGAACAACGGCCCAAGAATGGAAGTATTCCACAAGGGACGTGCATTGAAAGCGGAGAACAGAATACCGGTATAAACGCCCAGAATCAAAGCGAGGGCCATCATCGCCCAGGCCATCCCCTTTTTGTATTTATTCAGCCAGCTAACCCCATCCTTCACCCATTGAAATTTCCAGTCCCAATTGGGAAAGAATTCCCGGATATGCAGCCCGGCCCAGATAATGGACAGCGGAGTGATGGCCATCAACGTCCAGGCTCCCCAGCTCATGGGTGATTCCAGTTTGAGGGTTGTATACAATCTCCAGAAATAGAGTTTGTGTTTCAGGTCGAGGAAGAGAAACAGCAGTCCTAATACCAGAATGAAGGGCGCCAGAACAGGCGCTTTTCTGACAGCAGTCGGATATTGCCCCTCTTTATTCCAGACCGTGAACAGCCCGGCAAAGAACAGGATTCCGGCAGCCAAACCACCCAGGAAAAGATAACTGGGGATTTGCCACTCCCAAACACCAAGATGCGGGTCGATTAGCGGATTCATCCGTCCACTGACAATGAGATCTTCGTTCATTGTTATATGATTTTTTAGGTTTAGACTAAGATGTACAATTGCGGATCGGTTCCCGCTTCCGGAATCAATGTTTTGTATTTTCGTACGCGAAGAAGTGTTGACATTTCGGAATTCGGATCATCCAGATCACCGAAATAGAGACACCTGGTCGGACAGACCGCCACACACGCCGGATCTTCGCCATCTTTCACCCGGTGATCGCAGAAGGTACATTTGTCGACATACCCTTTCGGGTGAATATACCGGGCATCGTAAGGGCACGAAATGATGCAGGCACTACACCCGATACATTTCTCTTTAGCGACCTTCACAATACCGCCTTCGGCGTAATGACTTGCCCCGGTCGGACAACTTCGTACACATGGCGCATTATTACAGTGGTTACAGCGCTCCGAACGCAATTCGGTGTGTAAGTCAGGGTAAATACCGTGGTTGATTTCGCGCACCCAGTCACGGGCATAGCCGATGGGTACATTATTTTCAGTCTGACAAGCAACTACGCAGTCGCTACACCCCACGCATTTTTTGCTGTCAACAGCCATTGCATATCTCATAATCAGGCCTCCTCTCCTTTCGTAAATCTAAAGGTTACAAAGTTTCCACGCATTCCGGTTCCACCCATAATCGGGTCGACCATCACATTGGTAATCAACTCAGCATCGCTGGCGCCGCGTCCGTTAGCCCTGGACAACTTCTTGTTGGCATGTCCAAAACCGTGGACCATGTAAACCGAATCCCAGCGGATGCGTTCGGTTACCCGGACTTTAACCGGGAAACTGGAAATTACGTTGTCCTGATTTTGCAAATACACTTCCTGACCATTCCTCAGTCCCCATTCGCGGGCGACATTCGGGTTTACCCAAACCGAATTCTCGGACATCAGGTCAGTCAGGTTCGGATTATTCGCTGTGCGCGTGAAAGTATGCATCGGTGCCCGTCCGTAAATCAGGCGGTAATAGCCCTGCGGCGGCCCGGGATGCGCTGTATAGGTCGGAAGCGGATCGAAACCGGCTTCAGCGAAAGCAGTTGAATAGAGCTCAATTTTTCCGGTATTGGTAAAGAATTCTACTGCTTCGCCATCCTTGAAATAAATGTCATCGTAAGCACGCTTCCATTTTTTCACACCCACCTGCTGCATTTCGGCCAGGGAAGTACCCATCTGTTTCAACTCATGGTCCAACTCTTCTTCCAGCGTATCGAAGGGGAAGTACTGTTCCAGTCCCATGTAGCGGCTCAGATTTTTAGCCATCCACCAGGCACTTCGGCTTTCGTATTTCGGTTGAGCGGCCGGCATACGCAAGGCAATCGTCGGTTCACGATGCTGCGAATCACGAATGGAATCGTACCGCTCGAGATAGGTACATTCCGGCAGTACCACATCTGCCCAGCCGGTAATCTCCATCGGCATGGTGTCGACCACGACCATCAGATCCAGATTTTGAATGGCTGCCAGTGTTTTTCTACGATCAGGCAACGTCTCAATCAGATTCGTCCCGTTGACAATCCAACCTTTAATGGAGCGATTCATAGCCGAAGTTGGGATAGTCGCATCACACATCCCGTTGGCTAAAGCCAGGTCAGCCAACTGATATTTTCCGTCCATGGCGTCACGCCAGGTAAATTCGGGCTTGGGGAACGATGGAAGTTTGGCATGCGGAACATTTACCTTATCAGGCATGTAAAATCCACCCCGACGGCCCCATGAACCCAGCAATGCATTCAGAATTGCCACGGCACGCAGACGTTGTGTATCGTCACCATACCAGGTTACATGCCTTCCGGGATGGACAAGAGTTGCCGGAGCCGCCTTCGCCATTTCCCTTGCTGTTTCGCGAATCACATCCGGTTTAATGGTGGTAATGCCATAGGCCCACTCAGGAGTCGTGCTCTGAACGTGCGCCTTCAACTGTTCGAAACCATAGGCATACTGCCCAATATATTTCTTGTCGTAAAGTTCTTCGTTAATAATTACATGAATCCAGGCCAACAGCAAAGCAATGTCAGTCGCCGGTTTAATGGGCAACCAATATTTCGATTTGCTGGCTGCAGTTGAAAAACGAGGATCCACTGTAATAATGGTTGCACCCTTGTCAATGGCATCGGACATTTCCTGCACATGACCGTTATGCATATTTTCACCGATGTGCGAGCCAATCAGCACCATGCAACGCGTATCGCGGATGTCGGTATTCTCGGGAGAATTGATTCCCTGACCGAAGGTAGCAACGAAAGCCACTTCTCTCGGACCGCGGCATTGTGCGTAGGACGGCGCAGCAACATTTGCCGAGCCAAAACCCTTCATCAGGTTGGTGAAATACTTACCTCCCGAACCATGAGTAAACAGGGCTGTAGCTTCGGGGCCATGCTCCTCTTTGATCTTGCCCATCTTATCAGCGATGTACTTAAAGGCCTCATCCCATGACGCCCGACGAAAGGCTTGCTTACCCCGATCTTCGGTCCGGATAAGCGGATACTTCAACCGATCTTCATCGTAATACATGCCGACGCCTCCTGTACCCCGCGGACAGAATCGTCCGTTACTGTTCGGATCCAAATCGTTACCGGTGATTTTCTTTATCTGACCGTCCTCATCCTTATGAACCCATCCCGCACATTTCCAAAAACAAACTTCGCAATACGTGGGAGTACGTTTTAAATCAGAGGGCAGCTTATAATCGCTATCCTGCTTTTCGGAGCCGGCAACCGATGTTGTAGCCTTAACAACCTGATTCCCGACAAACAAACCAGCAGAACTTAACGCGGAGATTTTAATAAAATCCCTTCTGCTCTTTACCATTAAGTTAGACTTTTACACATTTATATACGAAAATATACAATTATTAACATGCCAACACATGAAAAAATCACTCGAAGCTGGAAATCCACATAACTACCTGTTTTACAGGCATGTGTTTTTTAACACGAGAGTGTAATTATATTTGGTTTTAATCCAAATAACTTATTTACAGATTGATTCTTAGGTACTTTGCAGGAAAGCCAGGAAAGATGGGCAATACAATACCATAATCATTTATGACCCTTCATATTACAAAGAATAAGACTACAGATTCAGACACTAAAGATGATGCATTTGTAAAGCTGGCAAGGATGTTATGCTTATTAAGATAGAATAAATATAAAATACAACTATCCTTCTATCTACAGGTCATCCGGAGCATTCAGATTATCAAACAAGCGGGGATTCTTGTCCAATATATCCTGAAAAGATAGCAAGTGGATATCGGCAGATTTAATGATTTCCTGAAGACGATACTGGTTCAGTAGCAGATTTTGCTCAAAAACCAGGTGCATGGAATGATGATATATGGCCACCAGGGGTTCAAGGCCACCGTCGTGATAAGGTACCGTTCCTTTACCGGCGCGTGCCTCAATCAGTCGGGAAAGTACCTCGCGGGTAACAAACGGAACATCGCAACTTAACACCAGATTCCACTCATGCGTCGAAGCTTTCAGGGCCGTATGCAATCCCCCGGCCGGGCCACAATATATGTATTCATCTTCTACCACCGGGTAACCAAGTTCCCGATAGGCATCGTGATTGGCGCTTATGATGATATCCGGACAAAAATATTTCAGCAACGACAGCGAATATTGGACCAGCGGTTTCCCCTGAAAAGGAACAAATCCTTTGTCGGTCCCCATACGGGTACTTTTGCCGCCGGAAAGTACAATCCCGCCTATATCCGGTGTCCGTTTTTCTTGATTCATACGACTAAATGTAGGCAGAAATCCAAAACAGAACAAGTTATCTTTTAACCGTTCATTTTATTCTTCTTCCCAAGGCCTCATAGCTATTTTCATTACCTTTAAATTCCTGAAAAAAGTAATTTATGAACCCAATCCTGAATTATAGGGAAGCAATAAGCAAAGCAGCCGCTCTCTGCAGTAAATCAGAAAAATGCAGCGGCGATATCCGGAAGAAGTTGCTCGATTGGGGTGTTTCTCCCGAAGAAACGGAAAAAGCCATCGCCTGGCTCCAAAAGGAAAAGTTTTTGGATGACGAACGGTTTGCCGGCTTTTTTGCCCGCGATAAGTTCCGGTTCAATGGCTGGGGGAGAATCAAAATACGTTATGCCTTGCAGCAGAAAGGGGTGAATTCATCAATTATAGAGGAATCGGTAACAGCTCTTGATGAAAATGAATACCGGCGCCTCCTGGCGGAACTTATTCAGGCGAAAGCCGGAAAGATAAAAGCCAAATCGACATACGAGAAAAAAGCCAGGCTGGTCCGCTATGCCCAGGGAAGAGGTTTCGAACCCGAACTAATTTTCAACGCTGTTGACGATGTGCTGGCACAGGAATGAAGGGCTTATATTCCGGGCTTCCGCCAAACTATTAATTTTCTTACCTTTGCACGACAGAATAAAAACTGAAATACCATGATACAAAAGGAGCAGATCAGAGATCTTGCTGAGCGCCGGGATGCGCTGAGGAGGTATCTTTGACGTCGATCAGAAATTGACCCAAATTGAAGAAGAAGAATTAAAGACTCAGGACCCTGGTTTTTGGGACAATCCCAAAGAGGCTGAACAACAGATGAGGGTCATTCGTGGCTTGAAACAATGGACCGATGCTTTCCGGGAAGTTAACCAGCTAATTGAAGACCTTCTGGTACTTTTCGAGTTCCAGGAAGCTGGTGAAGCCACGGACGAAGAGGTTGAAGAACAGTATTCCAATGCATTGGAGGCTGTCGAAAACCTCGAAACCAAAAACATGCTGCGGCGTGAAGAGGATAAGCTGGGCGCCGTGATGAAAATAAATGCAGGCGCCGGTGGTACAGAGGCCAACGACTGGGCTGAAATGCTGATGCGCATGTATATTCGATGGGCGGAACAGCATAACTACAAAGTCCGTGAATCGAGCCTTGTGCCCGGCGAGGATGCCGGTGTAAAAAACGTCACCCTGGAAATTGAAGGCGATTATGCTTACGGTTACCTGAAAAGTGAAAACGGGGTTCACCGGTTGGTTCGTATTTCACCGTTCAATGCACAGGGTAAAAGACAAACTTCGTTTACTTCGGTATTTGTTGCTCCCCTGGTTGACGACACGATTGAGATTGACATCAATCCGTCGGATATAACCTGGGAAACATTCCGCTCAGGCGGAGCTGGCGGACAGAACGTTAACAAGGTAGAGACCGGGGTTCGATTACGGCACGGACCGAGTGGCATAGTTATCGATAACACCGAGTCGCGTTCACAATTGCAGAATAAGGAAAATGCCATGCGCTTACTGAAATCTCAGTTGTATGAAATTGAGATACGGAAACGCCGCGAGGCAGAGATGAAGCTGGAAGCATCCAAGAAGAAAATTGAATGGGGTTCGCAAATCCGGTCGTACGTGATGCAACCTTATAAAATGGTGAAGGATACGCGTACCAATCACGAAACCTCCAACGTTCAGGGAGTGATGGACGGCGATTTGGATGGCTTTATCAAAGCTTTCCTAATGGAATTTTCATCGGAAGAGGCCTGATAACATTAAATGATATGATAAGAGCCCGAAGACATTCAATCCGAATGATTCGGGCTTTTGTTATTTTGAAGAATCCCAACCAACTCGTTCGGCGAATCGGCTAACCAGCCGGGATTTAGCTCCATCAAACGCTGCCGGGTATTCATCCCCCAGGTAACCGCGACCACCGGCACCGCCACCTGGTGACAAGCCTCAACGTCGCGGACTTCATCGCCCACGTAAACCACATCATCAGCCGATAGCGATTCACTTTTTAACAGACGCTGCAATGCTTTACCCTTCCCGAAAAGGGGAATATTACACTCCATTCGGTCGAAATATTCCAGCCGGTTTCGTTTCAAAAATGCCTGCACTACCTCAAACTTATTACTGGTAAGCACCAGCAATCGCTTATCCCGGTCCAAAGCATCCAACATCTCTTTAATGCCGTCAAAAGGCTGTACTGATGCCATCCTGCTCCTGAACATTCGTTTCATGTCGCGCATGAAAAAGGGCAACCGATACCACGAAATTCCTGATTCACGCAAAAGCTCTTTGGCACTTTTATTCCGGTTTTTGTGCCAATCACCGGTCTTCGGGTAACGATACTTCTCCGCCAGTTCATTGGCACAGTCAACCATCACCGGCGCCGAATCGGCCAGTGTTCCGTCAAAATCAAATATGATAACATCCGCGTTCATGCGTCCTCATTATTTGCTGGTGTCTGCCGTGAATACACGGCCCGAAAGATACTTTTTTTTCTTAAACTGAATGCCCGGCTACGGTTCATGAATGATGAATGATAACAATATTTTAATTCACTGAACGATGATGGCCATTTATCGCATTCCACGCTGCGCCCAATCGCGTGCCGGCCTTAAGTACCTCGAAGAAAACAACATCGAACACGAAGCACGTCTCTATTTGAAGGACAACCTCCCGGTAAGTTTTTTTCACGAAAACAGATGAAATTTCAGTTGATAGAGTAATTTGGTGATAACATATTACAACATTCACATATTATCATTCTTATAATTATACTCTATCTTCCTTTTCTGACGAGCTATTTTTTTCAAACAGAAATATCTTTTTACATAAAGCGTCACTCTACCCCATCCGAGCCCATGATTATTATCAAATTCAATAAAAAAGCGTAGTTTTTTTAGAAACAACTAGTATAAAACCTGTAACTTTGGCCTCGATTTTTCTAAACAGTTACATTGTTATGGCAGAGAAGGATATTAACCTGTTTCAAGATTTTCCACCTGTATCAACCGATGAATGGGTTGAGAAAATCAAAACCGACCTGAAGGGGAAGGATTATGAACGGACCCTCGTTTGGCGCACCAACGAAGGGTTTAACGTACAACCGTTTTACCGTCAGGAAAACCTTGAGGGGAAAAATTACCTCGACGTGCTCCCCGGCAGCTACCCATACGTGCGCGGAAACAAGAAACAAAATAACGACTGGTCCATTCGGCAGGATATCCAGGTAACCGGCCTGGCTGCAGCCAATGCCAAAGCTTTGACAATCCTGAACAAAGGAGTGACTTCGCTCGGATTTGTGATTGCCGGGGGTAAAGCCATCTCTGATTCTGACTTGGATGTTTTACTGAAAGATATTTGCCTGGAAGCAGCCGAAATCAACTTTGTTGTTTCCGGCAATGTCGCTCAATTAGCTGAAGCATTCATCGGGCATACCCAAAAACGAGGCTATGACCTGAAGAAAGTAAACGCTTCCATCAACTATGATCCACTCAGCGAGCTGGCGCTGAAAGGTAAAATGCCGGCTTCGGACACTGACACATTCACTACCGTGAAGAACGCAGTGGAAGCAGCTGCAGAAATGCCGAATTTGCAAGTCATTTCCATCGACGGAAAAAACTACAATAACGCAGGTTCTTCCAGCGTTCAGGAGTTAGCCTTTTCGCTGGCCATGGGCGCTGAATACCTGAGCCAACTGACTGATCTGGGAATGAACGCCGGAATAGCCGCCCCAAAAATCCGCTTCAACCTTGGAATTGGGGGCAATTATTTCATTGAGCTGGCGAAACTGCGTGCCGGCCGTCTGCTTTGGGCTCACATTGTCTCGGCTTACCAGCCCGAATGCCATTGCGACGAAACCTGCGAGTGCGGGGAAGAATGCAACGATAGCATTTGCCGTTGTGCAGGAAAAATGAAGATACACTCCGAAACTTCTATCTGGAACAAGACGGTTTACGATGCATATGTGAACATGTTACGGACCCAGACCGAGGCGATGTCGGCTGCATTGGGCGGAACAGATTCGATGACCGTTCTTCCGTTTAACTCGTTCTTCGAGGAAACCAGCGAGTTCTCCGAACGGATTGCCCGCAACCAGCAAATTCTCTTAAAAGAAGAATCACACCTTGATAAAATTGTTGATCCGGGCGCCGGTTCTTATTATATCGAGTTGCTCACCGACTCCATTGCTGAAGAAGCCTGGAAGCTCTTCCTGGAAGTTCAGGAAAAAGGTGGGTTCCTGGCAGCCTTCCGCGCCGGATTTGTTCAGGCAAAGGTGAACGAAATGGCCGATAAACGACGCAAAGCGATTGCTATTCGTAAAGAAAGCCTCCTGGGTGTTAACCAATTCCCCAATTTTAGCGAGCAAGCGAAAATCGAGTTTGAAAAACACTTCTTCGAGCCTGTATTACAGAAGGTTGACAATGCCGAAACAGAACCAATCTGTCTGTTCCGCGGCGCTGAAGAATTCGAAAAACTACGTTATGCAACCGATACCTTTGCGAAAGCGAATAAACGGACGAAGGCATTTATGCTCACCATCGGTAACCTGGCGATGCGCAAAGCCCGTGCTCAGTTCTCTTCCAATTTCTTCGCCATTGCTGGTTACGAAGTAGTCGACAACAACGGCTTTGCCAGTGTTGAAGCCGGTGTAAAAGCTGCTAAAAAAGCCAATGCCGATATCATTGTGCTCTGCTCGTCGGATGATGAATACACCGAATTCGGACCTCAGGCACACAAGTTGATTGAAAATGACGCGATTTTGGTGATTGCAGGAGCGCCGGCATGCGCCGATGAGTTGAAAGCGAAAGGCATCGAAAATTTTGTTCACGTGAAAACCAACTTGCTGGAGGCACTAAAGGAATACAATAAAAAACTGGGAATTAAATAAGGGATGAAGATGATTCCCGGTTTCCCGGAAGGCAATTATGATTCATCACGAATAAACACTCAAGCAATGAAACCAAATTTTAAAGAGATCAATATAAACGGTTCGAAAGCCGATCGCCCTTGCAATGAAAAAGAGTGGGCTGAAAAGAACCACATTTCAAAAGATTGGATAACACCGGAGCAGATTCCGGTGAAACCGGTTTACACCAAAGCCGACCTGGAAGGCATGGACCACCTAAACTACGCTGCTGGTCTGCCGCCATTTTTACGGGGCCCCTACTCGGCCATGTACGCCATGCGCCCGTGGACCATCCGCCAGTATGCCGGATTCTCTACGGCAGAAGAATCGAACGCGTTCTATCGCCGTAACCTGGCAGCCGGCCAAAAAGGTTTGTCGGTAGCATTCGACCTGGCAACACACCGTGGTTACGACTCCGATCACCCGCGTGTAGTTGGCGATGTTGGTAAAGCCGGAGTAGCCATCGACTCGATTCTGGATATGAAAATCCTTTTCGATGAAATTCCCCTCGACAAAATGTCTGTTTCGATGACCATGAATGGCGCCGTACTTCCGATTATGGCCTTCTACATTGTTACCGGGCTGGAACAGGGTGCTACACTGGAGCAGCTTTCCGGAACCATCCAGAACGATATTCTGAAGGAATTCATGGTAAGGAACACCTACATCTATCCGCCGGAATTCTCGATGAAAATTATCGCCGATATTTTCGAGTTCACCTCGCAAAAAATGCCCAGGTTCAACTCCATTTCCATTTCGGGGTACCACATGCAGGAAGCCGGCGCTACCGCTGACATCGAAATGGCATACACCCTGGCTGACGGATTGGATTATATCCGTACCGGGATGAAAGCTGGTTTGGATGTGGATGCATTTGCGCCCCGACTCTCCTTCTTCTGGGCCATCGGCATGAACCACTTCATGGAAATCGCCAAAATGCGTGCAGCTCGTATGCTCTGGGCCAAAATCGTGAAGAAATTCGGTCCGAAGAACCCAAAATCGATGGCACTGCGGACGCACTCGCAAACATCCGGATGGTCGTTAACCGAGCAGGATCCGTTTAACAATGTGGGACGTACTGCTATCGAAGCCATGGCTGCCGCACTGGGACACACCCAGTCGCTGCACACCAACGCCCTTGATGAAGCAATCGCCCTGCCAACCGATTTCTCTGCCCGTATTGCCCGCAACACACAGCTCTACATTCAGCAGGAAACCGAAATCTGCCGTTCGCTCGATCCATGGGCCGGTTCCTATTACGTTGAATCGCTGACCAAAGAATTGGCTGAGAAGGCCTGGAAACTGATTGAAGAGGTAGAAGAACTTGGTGGCATGTCGAAAGCCATCGAAACCGGTGTACCCAAAATGCGCATCGAAGAGGCTGCCGCCCGCACACAAGGTCGTATCGACTCGGGTACCCAAACCATTGTTGGTGTCAACCGCTACAAACTCGACAAGCAAGATCCAATTGATATCCTGGAAATTGATAATCCCGCTGTACGGAAATCTCAGATTGCCCGTTTGGAGAAACTGCGCGCCGAAAGGGATGAAGCTGATGTAAAAGCTTCATTGGAAGCCATTACCCGTTGTGCGGAAACCGGAAAAGGAAACTTGCTGGAACTAGCCATCGATGCAGCGAAAAAACGTGCTACATTAGGAGAAATTTCCTATGCCTGTGAAAAAGTTGTCGGACGGTATAAAGCAGTAATCAGAACCATTTCAGGAGTGTATTCATCAGAAGCGAAAAATGATAACGAGTTCAAAGAGGCCCGTGCCCTCGTCGAAAAATTCTCAGAGAAAGAGGGGCGCCAACCGCGTATCATGATTGCCAAAATGGGACAGGACGGCCACGACCGTGGCGCCAAAGTGGTAGCTACCGGTTATGCCGACCTCGGTTTCGATGTGGATATGGGACCACTGTTCCAGACCCCCGAAGAGGCCGCTAAGCAGGCTGTTGAAAATGACGTGCATGTGCTGGGCGTTTCCTCCCTCGCCGCAGGTCATAAAACATTGATACCTTCGGTTATCGAAGAACTGAAAAAACTGGGGCGCGAAGACATCATGGTCATTGCCGGTGGTGTGATTCCGTCGCAGGATTACCAGTATCTCTATGATCTCGGTGTAGTTGCCATTTTTGGCCCGGGAACTTCTGTTACCACCGCCGGTAAAAAAATCATGGAGATTCTGCTGGCTGCCCAGGAATAGAATTTCTTTTTTATCCTGATAAAAGAGAGAAGAATCATTTCACTCTATGCAGATAATTACTTGTCAATAACAATAAAAGGAAATTTACTATGGAATTTTATTGGGCAAAAACATTAACTGATAGATCATTTGAGGTTGCATTAGACAAAGTTACATCAGTGTTGAAAGATCATAGTAATCTACAAATAGCTAAGTCTTTCCACGAAAAAAGGCCGCGATTTGCGGCCTTTTATTATTTCAGTTTACTGAATACCTATCGCATCAGGATTTCCATCCGGGTCGCCGGAAACAACGCCATCAGCCACTGGTTTTCCGCCCGTCATTAACAAAATCCCGGCCATATGGGGCGCGGCCATTGATGTTCCACTCATCGTGGTATAACCTCCTCCCTTATACGTTGAGAAAATGTTTACACCCGGCTCACAATAATCAACATGTGTTCCGTAGTTGGAAAAATAAGCCCATGCATCCTGGTCATCGCATGCTGAAATTGTAAACAGGTTGACACCCTCCGCACGTGCAGGCGAGTGATATTCCGCATCATCAGATTCGTTTCCAGCCGCCAAGGCAACGTAAACTCCACTGGCGCCCAGCGCCTCAACCGCCAAATCGATCGGCTCATAGATGGAACCTCCCAAACTTAAGTTAGCAGCATCGCCGGGTGAGGCAATACTGGTTACATAATCGATCCCTGCAATAATCTGGGAATACGCTCCGGAACCCCGTCTGTTAAGTACTTTGACAGGGACAACAGTTGCACCTGCTGCCACGCCAACAACGCCAATATCGTTGTTCAATGCTGCAATAATTCCGGCACAGTGAGTACCATGGCCGTTATCGTCATCAGCTGTTGAAGTCCTAACTACAAAGGTTTTAGCTTTTGTTGCATCCACCAACAAGTCGGGGTGACCATAATCAATACCCGTATCAATTACCCAGGCTGTTTTCCCGGTACCATCACCCGTTCCCACTCGGGCAATCCCGTAAGGAACTGTTTGTGCAGGAGGAGTAGGATCGACCACAGGTGGCTTTCCCCGCAATATAAACATCCGGTCCGGGTAAATCCGATCGACATTGGAATTGTTACGTAGTTTGGTCAACTCCGAATCATCCAGATCAGCTGCAAAGCCTTTTACAGCTGTACCATAAACCTGCAAAAATGGCCGGGCATTTAAATCTCTTTCCGGAAGGAAGGTTTTTGCCGATTCTTT
This sequence comes from Prolixibacter sp. SD074, assembly GCF_009617895.1. Lineage (NCBI taxonomy): Bacteria > Pseudomonadati > Bacteroidota > Bacteroidia > Marinilabiliales > Prolixibacteraceae > Prolixibacter > Prolixibacter sp. SD074. The sequence continues at coordinate 3,465,828 of NZ_BLAW01000001.1, read as the reverse complement.
AACTGCAGCCTTGCGACCTTCATAAGTTAAAGATGCAGTTTTCAAATCAACGACTCCGGACTTAAGGACAACGATATATTGTCCCGGAATTACTTGTCCGCTTTGAATTGTTTCATTGTTTTCCGGGGAGAGTGAGCTTTCATTTTTCTCACAACTAACCCAAAGTAATACCAGCAATGCTGATACAATTAATTCCTTCATTTTCATACAGTAAAAGTTTTAATGTTAATTAATCCAGCAGAGTCATTCTTGGTCAACACGATAAATATAATAAATTTAAATTAAAAGCAGGCAGCGTTTTCGGCTTAATGGGGTTAGGATTAGCTCAGTTCAAGCAAAGTCTGCTTCCGTTGCAGAAGTAAAAAATAAATCGTTGTATATCATCTACGGCCTCTTCGACCTCCGCCTTTTGAGCTTTCAGCACCCGTTGTTGCTCCTGGACCGGAATCATCTGTAGCCAATTCCTATATCCCCTTTTACGACATCTTGAAATTCGACAGAATGAGGCAACGAATAACGCTGCAGCCCCCGGCAATCCTCACCTACTTGTTATCGTTTGGCCTTTCAATTTATGCACTGCCCTTCAATATTGTAGTTATCACATTTGTATATGTTTTAAAATTACGGCCCTAGCCTGATAAAGGTCCTGGTCCGATCCATCCGCCAGTGATGGACTTTCGCGAATTCCCTGGGAAAAAAACGGGCTACGGCAATAATTTAAACCGTAACCCGTTTTTATTCCGTAAAGGAGCCCATTCCCCTATGCTCCTAACCCCAACTAGCACGTAACAGGAAATGGGCTTTCTAACCTCCCCCCAGAGGTACCTTATACTTAAGTTCCGAGTGATGGGACTTAAGTTGTTTTCTCAAAAATCTCCTTCAATAATCCTCAAACCTTACTTCTGAAATCTGAAGCCAAAAAAATTCTATCAATCAAACTAATAATGTTCTCTCTTAACGAGAACAAAAAAACCATTACAATAACCAACTGCTTTTAAATCATTTATCCCTCCACCATGACGCCCTATATTTGCGCTTCCACATACTGCTGATGTCAGATGATGAACCACTGTACGGGAGAGACGTTAAGAAAGTCATACACGTTAAGGGGTTTAACCATTCTAATAGTTAAATTGATTATAAATTTACGAACTAATCGCTCTTAATGTCAATTAAATTTCAACTTTTTTATCAAAATGTTTAAAATTCAGGTTTTTCAGCATTTCCACGGCTTTCAAGCCAAATTATTTTACAAGGCAGTGTTAAACAATTCGACAACATTATTTACATAATATTTTTAAAAATGGCATTTACAGAAGGCTATTTTTGAAAAACACCGTTTTGGCTTCTACCGGAGTGCCATTACCGGGACTGCCTGGTGCCCTGAATCGCGTCGCTCCTTTGCACAGACTATTCTCATCCAACGGATAATGTTTACTCCACAAAACCTTCGGGACAACCCCAAACAAGGCGCCACCGTCAGCCATAAAATAACCTGCATGAATTGGATAAAGCTTCAGGTACTGAAATTTTGTGATTCGGATTTTGTTACTTTTAACCGCAAAATTGGCAAGAATTTACCAAAACCATGAATATTCATTTCATCGCAATAGGCGGAGCCGCCATGCACAACCTGGCAATTACCCTAAAACAAAAAGGCTACCGGGTAACCGGATCGGATGACGAAATAGTTGAGCCCTCGAAAAGCCGTTTAGAACAGCACGGTTTATTGCCCGGTTCATTTGGGTGGGATGTTAACAGAATAACATCTGGCTTAGATGCCGTCATCCTGGGAATGCACGCCCGAGAAGACAACCCGGAACTGGCAAAAGCCAGGGACCTAGGCATAAAAATATATTCGTACCCGGAATTTCTTTACGAACAGACCAAGCACAAAACCCGCATCGTCATCGGCGGAAGCCACGGAAAAACCACCATTACGTCGATGATTATGCACGTGCTGAAAGAGAATAACGTCGATTTTGATTACATGGTAGGTGCCCAAATCGAAGGTTTCGATACGATGGTCCGGCTCAGTGATTCGGCAAAAATCGCCATATTCGAAGGCGATGAATACCTGTCATCGCCCATCGACCGGCGTCCCAAGTTTCATTTGTATCAACCGCAAATCGGCCTCCTTTCGGGAATTGCCTGGGATCACATCAATGTCTTCCCCACTTTTGACAATTATGTAGAACAGTTCAGGGAATTTGCCCGGCTGATGCCCGATAAGGCGCACCTGATTTATTTTGATGGCGATGAAAACCTGAGGAAAATTGCCAGTGAAAATGCCCCGCGTTTGAAGGTAACAGGTTACAACGAACATGCAGCCGATGTTACGGATGGACGAACTCAACTGATTACGGCTAATGGTCAACACATCGGTCTGACGATTTTTGGCCGGCACAATCTGCAGAACATTAGTGGCGCACATGTTATTTGTCAACAACTGGGAATTACAGACGAAGATTTCTATCGGAGTATTTCCACTTTCAGCGGCGCTTCCCGCCGTCTGGAGAAATTGGCGGAAACAAACAACATGACCGTTTTCCGCGATTTTGCCCATTCACCATCAAAATTAAAAGCGACAGTGGAAGCTGTTAAACAACAATTTCCCGGTAGGCAATTGACCGCTGTCATGGAATTACACACGTTCAGCAGCCTGAAAAAGGAGTTTCTTCCGCTTTACAAAGATTCCATGGAGAAGGCGGATCGGGCATTTGTATACTTCAGCCCACACACCATTGAGCATAAAAAACTTGAGCCCATCACGACAGACCAGGTAAAAGAGGCTTTCGGGCGCGATGACCTACAGGTATTTACCGACCCGGATGCACTTTTTTCGGCATTGGAGAATGTGCCACACAACAACCAAAACCTGTTGTTAATGAGTTCCGGGACCTTTTCGGGAAAGGATTTGCCCGCTTTTGCCAAGTCGTTGACGGAAGAATAAAAAAACGGGGAATTTTCATTCCCTGTCTCTATATTAGTTGGTTTCTTTCACTCTTGCCTCCAGCGACTTTATCTTCTTATCTAATTTATTCTTCGCCTTCAGCAACAGCGATAAATCGTATGCATTTTTGACAGCTTCCTTATCAAATGTTTCCAGTACGATGTAGTAATACCGCTTCCCAAGAAAGACAGCTTTAAGTTTCAGATCGGTATGTCCGGCAATGAACTTAATCACATCGTCACTTTTCCCATCCTTGTATGAAACCTGCTCCCACTTCTTATCCAGAAATTCACTGTGATGATTGTTGACATCGTTCAAAGGAACAGTGTCGGTTCGAGCACTTAACTTTCCGTCATAAACCCGGACTGCTACGTGATTAAGCCATTTATCACCGTAGTAATTACTCGACAGGTAAATCCGGCCACTGGCGTCCAAATGCACCTGGATAAATGAACGGGCCCAGCTACGATTAACGGTTTGCCTCTTCGGAATATATTGAGTGTACTCGTCAAACTCGTCCTTCTTCGTTGTGAAATTCTTTGACACCTTCTGAATCTTGTCATCCAGTGAATCGCGATTTGCCCGAAGTGTGATTAGCTCGGCAACGAAAACGCGCTTTTTCATCTCATCGGCCTGCTTTATCTGGGCAACGGCTTCCGGGTACATTGTCGCGATTGAATCCAGGCTCCTAACAGCTTTCACCGTATCGCCCTGCGAAAGAAGCATCCCGGCCCTGTTGATTTGTTGAGCCGCTTTCTCGGAAGGTGACGGACCACACGAGACAAATAACATCGACATCAACCAAATGAAAAATACCCCACTGCTATATCCTCGTTTCATATCCTGAAATTTTTCCTAAAAATACAATTTCTGGCCGACCCAAACGAAATATCCCAAAAGCAATGCACCAGGCTCAGATATTTCTGGTTACATTTGAAATCAGTAAGAACTGGTTACGAATATCTGTTTGCCACGGTTGCATATCATAACCGGTCCTGGTAAAAAATGCCCCGAAATGAAAAAGATTATTGTACTGGCAACGATTGCAATAACATTGTTTTCATGTCATCCCAGCCGTCAGCGAGACGGTCAGATTTCGTTCCGTTTAAAAGATATTCACCAGCAGGATTATTACTACAAGGTACACATTGCCTTTCCACTGATTGAAAGCTATTGGTCGAACTGCCGGTTTAAAGACACTTTTAATCGCGAAATGACCAGCTTTGCCGACAGCACCATGGCTGAATTCGAAGGCAAACAACTGGCTGAAAAGAAACAAGCCGTCGATCAGGTGCGTGGGGAAAGTCCAAATACCCGTTCAGATTACCGCTACGAAATGTCGCTTACACATCAATGGTTTAATATTTACAACGGGATGCTCAGCCTTCGTTTTAAGAAATACGAATATGCATTAGGCGCCCACGGAAATACCTGGTTTATTTGCTACAACTTTTCAGCATCCGCTAATCGTTTTCTCACCACCGATGATATCATTAATCGCTCTACTCCGGAAAAAATGCAGGAGCTGGCAGAAGTAATTTCCCAATACCTTGACAATCGGGGCGACTGTTTTACGGTTACAGCCGATGAATTGGGCAATGACTTTCAGAATGTCAATTTCACCAATGACGACATCGTTTTCTCGTTTGCCAATTACCAGATTGGCCCTTACGCGTGTGGGACCGCTGTTGTTTATATTCCAATCGACGTACTGAAGGAAAAGGATTTGATACAACCAGACTTTTTAAAAATCTTGCACCCTTAAGATTAACGTAACAACTCCGTTTTCACAACGCCACCTGATTTCATCATCAGAAGCTTCATCTCCACATCATAAAGGTTTATTACCTTGCGGAGAAAATTTTTCCCTGATCATGGTAACACTAACTCAACTCGAATACATTGTAGCTGTTGATACGTATCGTCATTTTGCCACAGCCGCTGAAAAAAAGTTCATTACCCAGCCTACGCTGAGTATGCAAATAAAGAAAATGGAAGATGAGCTGGGTGTCATCATTTTCGACCGAAGCAAACAACCCATTATTCCGACCGATGTCGGACGTAAAATTATTGAACAGGCCCGGCAGGTTTTATTCGAGGCAAATAAAATTCACCGCATTATAGATGACTTTCAAGGCGAGGTAAGTGGAACCCTCAAGATCGGTATCATTCCTACATTAACACCATATGTCCTGCCCCTTTTCATCGGTGAATTCTCGAAAAAATATCCCAACATCGATATCTATGTGGAAGAATATTATACACATATCATCGAGGAGAAGCTGAAAAAAGACCAGCTGGACGTGGGCATTGTCGTTACGCCGCTTAAGGATAAGAATATCCACGAAGACCCGCTTTTTTACGAAGAGATGAAAATTTTCTCGCACCGCGGACATCCCATTGCCAGGAAACAGACCATTTCAGTAAAAGACATTGCTTCCCCGGACATCTGGCTACTTGACGATGGCCATTGTTTCCGCACGCAGGTTATCAACCTCTGCCGGATGAAAAGCCAGGTGCAGTCTAAACTCCCCTTCCATTTTGATGGAGGTTCGCTCGAAACCATCATGAAAATTGTTGAGCGGGAAGGTGGTTATACGCTGATTCCGGAACTGGCAGCAGGATTTGTTCCCCTTACAGCCCCGGTAATTGTCCGAAATTTCTCTGACTTGACTCCTTTGCGGGAAGTCAGCCTGATTTATGCCCGCAATTTTGCCAAACATAAATTGATCAGCGTTCTTCGGGAAGAGATTATTCAGCAAGTGCCAAAATCACTCAAAAACAAAGCGCGCGGGACCATCGTGGAGTGGCGCTAATTTTTTTGATCTTTTTATTTGTTGTTTGAGAAATATGTTATTTCTTTGCATCGCTCAAAACATAAGGGCTATTGAGCCATTCAGTATTTTGAATGGTTAAACTGGCCCTCAGGTTGGAGCTTACAAAAACTATTTATTTTTGCAGCGCCAAACAAAAGGCAAGCATCAGGAGGCCCGTTCGTCTAGGGGTTAGGACGCCAGGTTTTCATCCTGGTAACAGGGGTTCGATTCCCCTACGGGCTACAACAGGAAGCCATTTCCGGAAAAACCGGATGAATGCTTTCCAAATCAGGAAAAAACATTATTTTTACAGTCCCAATTTAAGGGACATTGAATCAAGGAGGCCCGTTCGTCTAGGGGTTAGGACGCCAGGTTTTCATCCTGGTAACAGGGGTTCGATTCCCCTACGGGCTACTTTTAAAGACAAAATTATTTAGGGAAAATGGCAAATCATAAATCAGCAGCAAAAAGAGCAAGACAATCAGAAAAGCGTCGTTTGGAAAATCGTTATTATTCTAAAACGATGCGTAATGCAGTTCGTAACCTGCGTTCAACCAGCGAAAAAGAAGCCGCATCGGACATGTTACCGAAAGTAGCTGCGATGCTCGACAAACTGGCGAAGAAAAATGTCATTCACAAAAACAAAGCGGCTAACCTGAAATCAAGCCTGTCTTTGCACGTGAACAGCTTGTAAGATATTTCTAATCTATATTTCAGCTCATCCTTCAAAAAGGGTGGGCTTTTTTTGTTTTGACCGCTTACTCCGTTCTCCGTTTAGATTACATTTTGTAAATTAGTTTAAAGCTAAACCCGAATGGAAGAATATCGTAAACTTAGTATCAAGGATTGGGCGGTCGAAGATCGGCCCCGCGAAAAACTCCTTTATCGCGGAATTGCCTCCCTTTCCGATGCCGAATTAATTGCCATCCTTATTGGATCGGGCAACAACGAAGAAACTGCCGTTGAATTATCACGCCGTATTTTAGGTACCGTAAAAAATAACCTGAATGCACTGGGAAAGCTTGATGTTGAAGCTTTGAAGAAATTCAAGGGAATTGGTGAAGCAAAGGCTATTGCCGTGATCGCTGCGTTGGAACTCGGGCGACGTCGGAACCAGTCGGGAGCACTGAAAATGCAACAAATTACCTCGAGCCGTGATGCCGCCAACTTTTTACAGCCTGTAATGGGCGATTTACCTCACGAAGAGTTCTGGGTCCTTCACCTCAACCGTCATAATAAGATTATTCACTATGAGCGAATCAGCCAGGGTGGCCTGACCGGCACCGTAATCGATGTGCGTGTCATTCTGAAAAAGGCCCTCGAGAAACTGGCTACCTCCATTATTATCGCCCACAACCATCCGTCGGGAAATTTGCAGGCCAGCGATTCCGACCGTAAAATAACCACACAACTTAGAGACGCCGCTAAGCTGATGGAAATTCCATTGCTCGATCACCTCATCATTACACAAACCGGCTATTACAGCTTCGCCGATGATGGAATCCTCTAAAACATCGTAGTATTTTTTTACATTTGTGATAAACTGAGACTTTGACCGTGATTCTCATCTACAGCCATAACCTAAGTCCCCGCCTGAACTATACTGTCAGGTATATTTTCAATGACCTCATCCCGACGACTTTTCATCTGACTGATGATCCGGGGTTAATTACCCGGTTTTACGGTCCCATCATCAACTATTCAGACAACGACGAGTTGCCGGGATTGCACATCCTTCCTCACGGCTTACTCTTCTCCGGCAAACTTGTAGACTTTGTTCCGCAAATCGATAATTCCGGTGAAATCCCATTACTTTTCCCTGTTTCAACCAGCGAAAAAAGTGAGCTGGCATTCGACGTATTCTCTGCTATTTTCTGGTTGGTTTCCCGGTACGAGGAATATTTTCCCAAAGGAAAAACGGATATTCACGGACGTTTCCCTGCCGAAATTTCTTTCGCTTGCCAGCATCGTTTTTTGCAACGCCCGGTTGTCGATCTTTGGGCAGAATCACTGGCCAACACAATTTCTGCCAGATGGGGCAAATGGGAAAAACCGGTACGCCGCTTTCGTTATATCTCAACTATTGATGTGGACAATGCATACGCCATTCTTCACAAAAGAATGTTACGCAAGATGACAGCCTCATTTCGTTCGATTATGAATCCCGGAAAAAACAGGCCGATTTCTGTCCGTAAAGAGGTATTGAAAGGTCAAAAGCCGGACCCTTACGACACCTATGCTGAGCTGGAAACGTTGCATGAAGCCTACAACGTGGAAGCTGTTTTCTTTTTTCTGTTAGGCGATTACGGGAAGTTTGATAAGAATCTTTCCTATCGGAATGTTAATTACAGAGCACTTATCCGGGATACTTCCAAAAAAGTCCCGGTAGGCATTCATCCGTCGTACAAGGCTTCGGGATCGCTAAAGAAATTGCAGACCGAAATCACGCGGCTCAGAAAGATTATCGGGGAACCTCCTTTCCGCAGCCGTTTTCATTATCTCCGGCTTACCTTCCCTCAATCCTATCAATGGCTTATTAATACCGGGATCAAAGAAGATTATACCCTAACCTACCCTTCCCATGCTGGATTCAGGGCCGGCACCTGTACGCCTTTCCACTATTACGATTTATCATCGGAAACCGAAACCAATTTGAAAATATTCCCGACAACGGTAATGGAAGTTTCACTAAAACAGTACCAGGACCAAACGCCCGAACAGGCAACCGAAACAATCAACCGATTAATGATGGAGGTAAAAAAAGTGAATGGTACCTTTGTTTCACTGTTCCACAATGAATCATTGAGTGATTCGGGCGAATGGAAAGGGTGGAAAAACGTTTTCAAATCGATGTTGAAAAAGGCCGGCGAACTTCGTGATGAATAAAAGTCAAACAATCGACTATATTCCGTATGACAAATTAGATGTCAAAAAATGGGACACGTGCATTGATAATGCGGTGAACGGAATTATCTATGCCTATTCGTGGTACCTCGATATTGTTGCCGGGAAATGGGATGCATTGGTCATGGGAGATTATGAATATGTGATGCCACTGATTCCGCGCCGTAAATTTGGGATAGACTATTTATATCAACCTTACTTCACGCAGCAATCCGGCATTTTTTCTTCCAACCTGTTGAACGCTGAAGTGGTCAATAAATTTCTCCTGGCAATTCCCTCCAGATACCGTTTAATCGAAATCTCTCTCAACACTTTCAATATGCACAATCATCTCGCTCATTTCGAGACCGAACGTCGTGCAACTTACCAACTGGATCTTATTCAACCGTATCAACAGTTGTGTGCCGCCTATAAAATTAACACCATCCGCAATATCCGGAAGGCACAACGTAACAATGTCTTTATTGACGAAAATATCGATATGGGGCTCTTCATGCGGTTTACAAGGGAGCACCTTCAAAAAAAAGCGCCGGAATTGAAACATGCCGATTTCCTTCGGTTACAGAAACTGGCCAGCTACTCCATTCGTTATGGAAGAGGAAAGATCAGTGCCGCTTACTCCGGCCACAATGAACTGCTGGCCACCGTCTTTTTTGTGTGGTCACATCACAAACCCATTTTACTGGTTTCCGCCAGTTCTGACGAAGGGAAAAGACAAAGCGCCATGTTCATGATGATTGATCAGTTTATCCGGAAATATGCAGGTAGTCCATATACACTGGATTTTGAAGGATCAACTATCGAATCGGTAGCCCGCTTTTATTCCGGCTTTGGGGCTACTCCAACCGAATATTCATTTATCCGCCGGAACCGGCTTCCTCTTTTTTTGAAATGGTTTAAACAGTGAGCCCGGTCCACCCGGAAGATCTTTTTTTATTATTTTCGCATAAAAATTCCATGATCCACTTACTTGGCAAGAGCAATTCCCTGTTCAACCAGTTCATCTCCGAAATCAGGGACGAGGTTGTACAGAAAGATTCATTAAGGTTCCGCCGTAACCTCGAACGTGTAGGAGAGATTTTTGCCTACGAAATCAGTAAGCACCTCGATTACAAAACTCAAGATATAACCACTCCTCTCGGTGTGGCCAAAGTCCCAACAATGGTGCAGCAACCCGTTTTGGCCACCATTCTGCGTGCCGGGCTCCCTCTTCACCAGGGATTACTCAATTTTTTCGACCAGGGCGAAAACTGCTTTATTTCGGCTTATCGCAAATACGACGATGACGGAGAATTCCATATCGAGTTCGAATACATTTCGTCTCCATCAGTCGACGACAAAATCGTTATACTTTCTGACCCGATGCTGGCAACCGGCGCTTCCATGGAAATAGGTTACCGTGCATTACGGGAAAAGGGCACGCCTAAACATGTGCACATGGTTTCAGTAATTGCCAGCCAGGAAGGGGTTGATTACCTGGTTAAAAAAATGCCGCACAATAATTATACACTTTGGATTGGTGCCATCGATCAGGAAATGACTCCAAAATCGTATATCGTTCCCGGATTAGGCGATGCCGGCGATCTGGCTTACGGAATTAAAATCGATTCGAAAAAGACACACAACCGGTAATTATTTCTGCACCGGAACAATTCATACAGCAACCATTATATCTGACGGATTGATTAGACATAGCGGTTTTTTCATGAAAGCTTCTCCACCCCCGAGCTGTCCGGACATTCCAAAAGCATCTGGCTGATGGGTTTCCCCGTAACCGGATGATTTCGATTTGGATAGAGCTCATTCAATGGCTCCAAAACAAAACGCCTCTCTGCCATCCGGGGATGTGGGACAATTAGATCCGGTTCATTAATTACTTGATCTTCTACGAAAAGAATGTCCAAATCAAGCGTTCGGGCTGAATAACCACTGCCTTTACGTTCGCGGCCAAAGGATGTCTCAATCGAAAGAAGCCTTTGCAACAATTCCTGCGGAAGCAGCGTAGTTTCTAAAGTGATAACCTGGTTAAAAAAAAGATCTGAGTCGAAACCCCAGGCTTCGGTCCGGTAAAGCGACGATTCCTCTGTAACCCCACCCGCTTTTTCGACCATCTGCATCTTTGCTTTACGAAATATTTCCGGCGTGTTACCAACATTCCCGCCCAAAAGTACATCAACCTGAAGCATTCCCTTTAAATTTTTGTAATGAAAAGCTGCACAATAATACTTATTTTATAATGATTAATCTTATTTTCAATTTTCGGTTAAGGCAAATTCAGGTTCAATCGATATCTGATGTTTCATTGTCACCGGAAACATTTCTCATTGAAGCAATTACTATACACCTAAATTCAGTAATATGAATAGTTTTTGGAAAATTTTCCTTGCCTCTTTACTGGCAATATTTGTTGGAATTATCCTCTTCTTTTTCGTTTCTATTGGCTTTCTGTCATCGCTGGCTTCATTCGCCGGTCCCTCGGTGCAGGTCGCCGATAACTCCGTATTGACCTTAAAACTGGATAACCGCATTGTCGACCGCAAGTCGAATAATCCGTTTGAGGACATGGATATTCCATTTCCCGGAATAAGTACAACTTCCACGACCGGGCTCAACCAGATATTGCGTTCCATCAAAAAGGCCAAAACAGATGGCCACATCAAAGGTATCTACCTGAATCTGTCGGATATTGGCGCTGGCTACGCTACCATTGAAGAAATCCGCGATGCCCTGGAAGATTTCAAATCATCTGACAAATTTATTTACGCTTACTCTGATAATATTTCCCAGAAAGCGTATTACCTCGCCACAGTTGCCGACAGTGTTATCATGAATCCCCGTGGCATGTTCGATTTCAGGGGACTCAGTGCGCAACGGACTTTTTACAAAAAAGCCATGGATAAGTTCGGCGTCGATATGCAGATCATTCGTGGCCGGAACAATAAGTTTAAATCGGCGGTGGAACCCTTCATGTACGAAAAAATGAGTGAAGCCAACCGCGAACAAACCATGGTCTACCTGAACAGCATCTGGAGCCACCTTCTCCAGGGGATCTCCGACGCTCGTAAAATCCCGGATGATTCGCTTCAGGCATATGCCAACGAAGTACAGACATTCCGCATGCCGCAAAAAGCTTTAAGCAAAGGATTTTTCGATAATCTAAAATACAAAGATCAGGTATTGGATGATTTACGCACGCTGACCGGAGTCGGTAAAGACAAAGACATTCCAAGTATCAGTCCCGTCAAATACGACAAGGTCCCCAAAAAACTGGATGGTAAAGGACTGGCGAAAAATAAAATTGCCGTGGTTTATGCGCAGGGGGAAATCGACCCGGGAAGCGATGGTCCATACTATATCGATTCCAGGAAAATATCAGAAACAATTCGGAAAGCCCGTCGTGACTCAACCATTAAAGCCGTCGTCTTAAGGGTAAACTCTCCAGGAGGAAGCGCTTATGGCTCTGAAGTTATCTGGCGCGAAGTGGAGCTGACACAAAAAGTGAAACCGGTTGTTGTTTCTATGGGTGATTTAGCTGCTTCAGGTGGTTACTACATCTCCTGTGCTGCCGGTACCATTATAGCGGAGCCAACCACTATCACCGGTTCCATTGGTATTTTCGGAATGATCCCCAACTTCCACGATCTGTTATCAAACAAAATTGGAATTACCTTCGATGAAGTAAACACCAACGCACACTCGGGTATGCCGACCGTTAGCCGGGCTATGACTCCTTTCGAGCACGACCTGATGCAAAATTATGTAGAGAAAGGGTATGAACTGTTCCTGAAAAGAGTTGCAGCCGGACGTGACACCACCAGTCATTACATCGATGGCATTGGCCAGGGCCGCGTTTGGACCGGTGAGAACGGAAAACAAATTGGTTTAGTCGATAAGTTCGGTGGTTTGAATGATGCCATCAAACTGGCCGCCAGCCAGGCAGGCGTTGAAAATTATCGCATTAAAGAGTTACCAAAAGAGAAAGACCCGTTTGAGGAGCTGCTGAAAAACTTCACGGCTGCGGCTAAAGTGAAAATGTCTGAATATGTGTTGGGTAACTCATACAAAACATGGGAAAACATTAACCGTGTTTCGAACATGAACGGTTTATACACAATGTTGCCCTACACGCTTGAAATCCGATAAAAATTCAATTAATTTTGTCATACAAAAAGGAGGGCACGGGTTGTTCTCCTTTTTTTCTGTCTTGATAAAATAGTAACTTAGGCTTCTTCGCGAAACGTTTATTCGCGACTGAACGTAACTGGTTACGTCGGATACAAAATACGCGTGAAAAAACTGATACTCATACTGCTCTCCTGGTTGTATGGCCTTGTTGTCGCCATCAGGAACCGACTCTTCGAAATGGAAATCCTCCATTCAAAGGAGTTTTCCATACCCACTATTTCGGTTGGAAATATTGCGGTGGGCGGAACGGGAAAGACACCACACACCGAATACCTGGTCAGGTTGCTTTACCAGGAATTCAAAGTGGCTACCCTTAGCCGGGGATACAAACGAAAAACCAAGAGTTTTCACATTGTGCAAGTCGATTCTACCGTGAGTGAAGTAGGTGACGAACCGCTGCAAATCAAACAGAAGTTTCCTGAGATAACCGTTGCTGTCGACGAAAAGAGGGTACACGGAGTGGAAGAGTTACTCAAATCGGAAAAACATCACCGTCCGGAAGTTGTCCTGCTCGACGACGCTTTTCAGCACCGCTACATCAACCCGGGAGTTAATATTCTTTTGACCGAATACAATCGTTTGGTTACACAGGATCATCTGTTACCTTACGGAAGGCTGCGGGAGCGAGCGTCGAACCGCATACGTGCCAACATGATTATCGTAACCAAATGCCCGGGTGAACTCAAACCCATCGACGAGCGCATCATCACGAAAGAACTGGAAATAAAACCTTTTCAGAATCTTTATTTCACAACCCTGGAATACGGTGCCCCCGTTCCGGTTTTTCCTGGTAAGGTAAAAGAGGCTTATTCTCATATCGGTTCGGCCGTGTTGCTGGTAACCGGAATTGCCAATCCTAAACCGCTAAAAGATTATTTGCGGCATCATACCATCGAAATTCACGAGCTCACATTTAGCGACCACCATAATTTCACCAATAAAGACATGGAACGGGTGGAGGAAGGCTTCCTTGAAATTCAGTCGCCGCGAAAAATCATCATCACCACCGAGAAGGATATGATTCGGATTGAAAGGTTGAACCATGTCCCCGACATTGTCAAAGAGAGTTTACACTATATTCCACTGGAAATTAAATTCCTGAATGACGGCAAAAAGAATTTTGACCGAAAAATACTAAACTATGTTAGAGAAAATAAAAACAACTTCGACCTTTATACAAGAGCAAACCGGTTTTGATGCTGAAGTAGGAATCATCCTGGGAACCGGGCTGGGAGGCCTGTCCAAAGAAATCGATATTGAGCATTCGCTGAACTATACCGATATCCCCAACTTCCCGGTATCAACCGTAGAAGGGCATGCCGGGCGACTGATTTTTGGCCGCCTTGGCGGGAAGAAAATTATCGCCATGCAGGGACGCTTCCACTTTTACGAAGGCTATTCGCTGCAGGAGGTCACCTTCCCGGTACGCGTATTACAGACGCTCGGCGTACGCAAACTCATCGTATCCAATGCCAGCGGAGGATTAAATCCCGAATACAAAGTGGGCGACATCATGATGCTCACCGATCACATCAACATGTTTCCGGGCAACCCGCTGATTGGCCCCAACCAGGAAGAACTCGGACCGCGTTTCCCCGATATGAGCGAAGCTTACAACCTGCACCTGCGCAACCTGGCGCGGAAAATTGCCCTGAAGAATGACATCAGCCTGGAAGAGGGAGTGTACGTGGGGGTAGCCGGCCCAACCTTCGAAACACCCGCTGAATACAAGATGTTCCGCGTGTTGGGAGGCGACGCCGTAGGTATGTCGACCGTGCCGGAAGTGATTGTCGCCCGCCACATGGACATGGATGTTTTCGGAATTTCCATTGTCACCGATAGCGGCGTGCCAGGCGAAATCGTCGAAATATCGCACGAGGAAGTCCAGGAAGTAGCCATGAAAGCCGAACCCAAACTTTCCCTCATCATCCGCGAGCTGATACGCCAAATGTAGCTATCCTTCCGGGAAACCGGTAAGGGGAAAATTATACAAACAACCACACAAACTTATCCGGGGGTAAGCGCCTTCGGATATTTTTTTGCTTACCTTTTGTTATTCTAATGCTGATTAAAACTAAAAATAATCATGATTAGAATTAGGAAAGATAAGTACATCTAACATAAGATGTGCAGATGTTTTCGGCAGAAGATCAGCTCCCGAGTAGCAAAAGAAGGATACCAGCGAGGATCCCGAACAGCAGAACGAATTTTTGGCGTATGTTTTTCTCACGGAAAAGGACTGCCCCCAGGGCAAATGTGATGAGGACCCCGCCCCTTCGCAAAGCGGAAATGACCGAGATTAAGGAGCCATCGAGCGAAAGCGCATAGAAATAGAGAAAATCGGCGGTAACGAGGAACAACCCGATGAACGGAATGCTCCAACGCCACCGGAACGGAGTGTTCTTTTTCCGGCGCGGATACCAGAGGAACAGCAGTACCGGCAACAACAGCGCCACCTGGTAAATGGAGAACCAGGCTTGTACGGCCATCCGGTCGAAATGGCGAATGAGGAATTTATCGTACAAACCGCTCACCGCCCCCAGCAATGTTCCGGCAATAATGAACAATACCCACTTGTTGGTACGGAAGTGAATTCCCTCAGTCTTCCCCGCCAGGGAAAAAAGGTAGAAGAAAATGAGTGTAACCGACAGCCCCACCCACTGCAGGGGCGAAAGATGCTCCGAATAGATAACGATGGCGCCAACCAGTGTCCAAACCGGGCCAGTGGCACGAATGGGCGTCACAATGGTGATGGGCAGGTTTTTCATGGCAAAGTAGGCAAACAGCCACGATGACGTTACAATCATTGCCTTCAGGAAAATAAACCCATGCTGCTCAATCGGTATCGACGGCACGAAAAAAAGTGAATGACCAAACGTACCGGGTGCAAAGTGCGACAGCAACAACAGCGGCACAAACAGCAGTGCCGACGTAACGGTCGAGAAGAAGAGCACCGGAATCACCGCGTTGCCCCTCAGCGACCACTTCTTCAACACATCATACGTACCCAGGAAAAGCGACGATATCGCGCCAAAGATTGCCCACATAAACGGTTTGTTTCGAAGCAACAAAAATAGTGGGCCCCGCTCAGTCAACCGCCAACGGGACTTTATGGAATGGTTAATAAAAAAGGAGGCCTCATCTGTGCCCCCCTGTCGATAAAAGACTTATCATTTTTACTTAGAAAGGGAATTCACCCGCCTTCAAATCCGATTTTGCTTTTTCGGTTTCGGGCTTCTTCGCTTCAAGGTGTACCGGGTTTCCATCGACATAAATGGCCCTGTGCGGCGTAACCGGACAAGCATGCTCGCAGGCACCGCATCCAACACAAATATCCTCGGTTACTTCGGGGATAACCAAATCACCGTAAGGAACCATATGCACCGCCTTCGTCGGACAATGTTCCGAACAGGCACCGCAATCGGTCCCGTCGGTTTCCACAATGCAGTTCGCCTTAATGAAATGTGCTTTGCCAACCTGGGTCACATGTTTCTGTTCCATGGTCAGCGGTTTGATGGCACCGGTCGGACAAATTTCACCGCACGTGGTGCAATCAAAGTTGCACAATCCCGCGTGGAAATCCATATGCGGCTGCAGCATTCCGGCCAGGCCGTATTCCAGAAACGAAGGCTGCAATACCTTGCTGGGGCAGGCGCTCACACATAATGAACATCCGGTGCAAATGTCATTGAACCGTTCAATGCTTTCAGAGCCGGGAGGAGAAACAGCATAATTTTTGTCTTCCGGAATCTTTCCTCCGTTGCTGGAATGGATGGTTGAGCCTTGCTGGGCAGTGGCAGCCGCCTGTACCTTCTTCACCGAAGCAACACCGGCCAGGGCAGCCATTCCGGCCCCGGCCGTAAACAGAAAACTCCGCTTATTCATTTGCGGTCCTTTCGGTTGAGCCACCATCACATTCGCTGGCTTCAGGTCAACCGTCTTCTCTTTTTTCCCTTTCCGGGAAATCCGGTAAACAGCTGCGTCTTCCGGACAGGTATCAATGCAATTGTAACAAGCCACACAGCGGCTGTAGTCAATCGTCTGGTGTTTGATATTGATGCATTCGGCCTTGCAAACCCGCATGCACTTTCCGCATTGCGTGCAAGTATCATGATCCAGCTCAATCTTGAACAGGGAGTATTTCGAGAGAAACCCAAGTACCGTTCCCACCGGGCAAATGCTGTTGCAATAAAGACGTCCCCGGTTGAACGCCATAACAATGATGAGAATGAAAAACAATATGGTGGTTCCCAGAACGGCCCATTGCACCGGCGCCAGGTCGTACTGATACAGGATTGAATACACATCGGCCGATGAAAGCGCTGTCGCTCCCAGGTTGTTTACCCAAACCACAACCGGTTTGAAAAGGTAGGAAGCGATTCGTCCGAATAAACTATACGGGTCGAGTACCGTTAGCAAGGTGATACCGCCTAACAGCACAACCAGCAACAACAAGCCCAGAATGGTGTATCGTGTAATAGTCCAGGCCTTACGAAATTTGTAACGGTGTTTCTTCTTCACCTTCCGGGAAACCCAGGAAACCACATCCTGCATAATGCCCAACGGACAAATGGCAGAGCAGTAAACACGTCCGAACAAGAGGGTGAGCAGCAGCACAGCTATCAATCCCCAGGCAACCACACCGGCTACCGTAATGGTTTTCATCAAAGCCGGCACAAATTGTAGTGAAACAGCCCACTGATAAAATGCATCGCCAAAGGTGCCCCGGAAATCAATAAATACAGCCGAGAGCAACAGAAAAAAGAACAGGGCCAGTACGACCCTGATTTTTTTTAATATGGATAATTTCATGTACTTATTTATCAAAAAATTTCAGCAGCGAAAGTCTTACACGACAATCCGTTTTATCTTGAGCTTGCTCAGGTCCATAGTGCCAAATCCGGCTTCGCTAGCAAGCTTGATGTGATTGATTTCGGATGGATCCATGCCGACAAACTTGGCGGCTGCCGCATCAATCGCCACAATATCTGTGGAGATGAGCTGGCTCTTCATGGTTACCAAATCATCCAGCGAAACACCTACCGGGCCGTTCTGCGTCATCACACGGTAAGCGTCCACCACGTTCAGGTCGGGTTTGCGGAAATGCAGGAAGTCGGCAATACACTGGTGCAAATCGTTCTTATGGTAGTAACCACGATCCCATACGCATCCCATGAGGTTTTTCATGGCAATGGTCATCTTGGCCGAATTGTGATTCTTCAGAACAGGAACATTAATGAATACATCGGTATTGAGCATCAATTCGTGTACATCGGTCTCTTTCAGTTTCACACCACCTTTCACATCCACATGCTTATAATATCTTTCGCTGTTGCCGGGAACAATTTTACCGCCGGCTTCAGCAACAGCCTGCTCTATTCCTGAATGTTGGTAGCACTTGGTCCACTCGTGACAGGTATGATCGAATACCAGGACATCTTTTGCACCGGCATCCAGGCAGTGTTCAATAATTCGCCTTACCAGTTTTGGGTTGGTATCGCCCGCTCTTTCAGGTGTCCGGTCCCAGCCAATATTCGGTTTTACCAGCACGCGTTGTCCGGGCTTCACAAATCGGGACATTCCTCCCAGTGCAGCAATTCCCTTGTCGAACATTACTTCAGGCTCTCCTCCGCGAATGGCCACAAGGTCAAAATCTGTCTCAGCCTCAGCCCCCAGTAAACTGTTGGCCCCGCCTAAACTCAGGGCAGCTCCGGTTGCTACGCCGGCACCCACACTTGATCGAATGAAATCTCTGCGCTTCATAGTTTTGATCGGTTTAATTCAGTCTTAAAACTAATGAAAATGTTCATGTCCAACATACATTAAGCACTGATTTAGAACGAGTTTAAATATATATAAAGGTCCATAAATATCATTCGATGCGATCGGTTAGTACACAGGCCTTTCGGAAGGATTTGGTTTGACCCGATGTATTGAAGGCCTCAATGGCAATAATATATATCCCAAGTTCAGCCAATTGGTGGTTCTCTTTTCGTCCGTCCCACACCAATTGACTGGCTGAAGCCAATAGTTCATTATTGCTCAGCCGGCGAATTTCCCGGCCAGCCGTATCAAATATCCGGATATTGGCGGTCCAGCCCGGTTCCCCGGGAGAAAGGTGAATGATTAACCGGTCATGATAACCATCATCGTTCGGTGAGAAAATTTTCGATTCAATCTGCAACCATTCGGCAACCGACTCCTCCTCCGTCATCGTCGAATTGGCATATCCGGGAGTTGCAAAACCATGTGTGGCAGCCGCTGAATGCCAGTTATTCTGTTCGTTTACCTCCCATGAAAAACTCTTCCGCTCCAGCGAAACTCCCGATTCATTTGCCACTAACGGATGATGCATCGAATGATTATAGCTGAATTCCTCCAAAACTTCCATTCTGCGGTTCAGCAAAACCACTTTTCCGGCATCATCCGGCAATGAGGGAAATTTATCCATTTGGACAAAACATTCTGTGCATTCGGTAAAATACTGACTTATTATTGATTCTTTGTCGACCGACAGAACCACATATTCCCCTGCATCAAGAACTCGCGGAACGTCGGAAATTAACGAAACCTGTTTCAGCGCCAATGAACCATCCCGGGCCGCAAGATAAAGTCCCCCAAGATCAATTGCATCAGGACCGGGGTTGAAAAGCTCCACAAAGTCGACTCCGTCAGGGTATGGATTGAACAGCACCTCGCTCAATTTCAACTCGCCCGGCCGCAGAAACCTGTACGTAAAATCGTAATCACCACCTTCCGCCTGATTGCCGCATTCATCCGCGAAAGCGGAAAGATGAAGCCTATAAGATGCGCCTTCCTGAAATGTTCCTTCCGGGAAGAATAGATCGATCTGGTTATTATTTGAAACGTTCGTGCTGTCAGCTTGAAAATCACTTTTGGGAAAGGAAATATCTGGCACGGCCGAAATTGACTCGCTGAACCAAATGGACAATTGTTGGCCCGATTCTACCCGGATGCCCAACGCCTGAGGCGGAATTTCATCCGGATTAGCATACTGATTAGGATTAGCCGTTCCCGGTGTTCCGCCGGATAATGCCACCGAAGCCATCCAGTTTCCGGAAGGACCGCATAACCGATAGGGGTCGATTCTTTCCAACGACCAACCACCTTCCTGTTTTTCTGCATTAAATAAATCGTTATGGTAATGCATCGAATCCATTAGTTCACCTTCCAAGAATTGAAGTGAGAGCCCGAACTCACTGTTTCGCAACGAAAGCCCGGGAATTTCATACACGGCTCCATAATCACTCAACAGTGTGCTGTCTCCGGTTCCGACCAATAAAATATAGCTTCCGGGAGCTATGATGAGTGCAGGCAATTCCTTTTCCGGACCATCAATATGAAGCTTCCAACCATTCAGCGTTACGGGGCAACCATTATTATTAAACAGTTCGATATACTCGGCATCGGGCAAACCCTGCGACGGAGACGGATCGGCCATCACTTCGGTGAGAACCACATCACCAATCCGGGCAGGCAATGCAAACTGGAATGTGATGGTTGTATCATTAGAAAGAGAGCCTTGTTCATCAGGAATTGAGTTAACTGCCAGTTTTAGATCCCAATCCGTTATTGGTCCCGTTTCCAGGGAAACAGCTGCCGGATAATCTTCCTTCTTCCCGATATTCTTTATATCGATTGCTTCACCCTGACGATTTGTTAATCGATACTTTTCAGCGAGAAGTGCTTCATTGGTCATCGTTTCCGAGAACTGAACGTTGATTTCATTCGGCGACAAGCCAGCAACACTCCGGACAAACGGAAGCGTATTCTCAAAATCAATCACCATATCATCCAGCCAGAATTGTCCACTGTGTGCCGCGGTAAACCGGAAATAAGCGCCAGTAGTATGCACCATTAATGAGGGAGTTTCTTCTTCTGTCTCGTATTGTGCTGACCAGCTACTCCTGCTTTTGTCCCGGTAGGAAAAATGCCAGATGCCATCCGGTGAGTGAGAAAGCTGTAGCATTACCGTTTTCCCTTCATCCCAGGTCATTTGGGTTTTCAATATTTCCTCAACCGGCTTTCCGTTTTGAAACCGGACCAACGTCAGCCGATTATCATTCTTCATCAGGTTGATCCCAGCTGCATATCCTGACGCAGCAGACAAATCTGTTGTATCGGCACAAAGCCAAAAACCAAATGCATCGTCTTCGGCAGGTGCCCAGTCTCCGTTGGAAAGGGTTACCCGCCAACTAAAGGTGCCGGCATTCAAATCGATTTCGTCAATGGAGTGACTGATATAACTTTCTCCACCTTTTCCAAATACAAAATGACGCAGCGAGTAATTTCCGGTCAGGACTTCCCGGCTATCCAAAGCCCACGACTGATAAGTATTCCAGCTATCAAGCTGCCCTTTTTCGAAGTCTTCGTAGAATAATGTCGCAGAGAATAGGTTCGTTAGCTTACAAATTGTAAGTAAAATAATCGTAAACGTTGATCGCATGGCAAGGTTCGCGTTAGGAAAAAGATTAATTTTGACATTGCATCTATGTCTCGAACAAGTAAATCAGACAATGTTATATTCAAGTTAGTAAATTCAGTAGTATTATGAAAGTAGCAATTGTTGGTGCTAGTGGCGCTGTTGGACAGGAGTTCCTGCGGGTGCTTGCCGAACGGAATTTCCCAATGGATGAACTGGTATTATTTGGCTCTGCCCGGAGTGCAGGCCGGACATACGAGTTCAACGGCAAGAAACTGGTCGTTAAGGAACTGAAGGAAGGCGACGATTTTAAAGACATCGATATTGCGCTGGCATCTGCCGGAGCAGGCACGTCCAAGGCTTTCGCCGAAACGATTACCAAACACGGAGCGGTAATGATTGACAACTCCAGCGCTTTCCGTATGGATGAGAACGTCCCGCTGGTCGTTCCGGAAGTGAACCCGGAAGATTGCAAAAATATGCCGCTACACATTATTGCCAACCCGAACTGTACAACCATCCAGATGGTAGTTGCACTGAAAGCGGTTGAAAAGCTTTCGCACATCACCCGGGTACACATTGCCACGTACCAGAGCGCCAGCGGAGCCGGTGCATCGGGCATGGCGGAACTGGAAGAGCAAACCAAAGAGGTGGCCAACAAACAGGAAGCAACCGTCGAGAAGTTTCAGTACCAACTGGTGAATAACGTGATTCCGCACATTGATGTGTTCCTCGATAACGACTATACCAAGGAAGAGATGAAGATGTACAACGAAACCCGGAAGATCATGCACTCCGATGTACAGGTTAGCGCTACGGCTGTTCGTGTTCCGGTCATGCGCTCTCACTCCGAAGCTATCTGGGTAGAAACCGAACAGGAGATTTCTGTCGATGCCGCGCACAGGGCCTTCGAAGAAGCAGAAGGTATTGTTGTTATTGACAACCCGGCAGAAAAAAAATACCCGATGCCTTTTTACCTTTCGGGAAAAAATGAAGTATTTGTCGGCCGTATCCGGAAAGATATCAGCAATCCGAAAGGACTGACCTTCTGGACCGTTTCGGACCAGATTCTGAAAGGAGCTGCACTCAATGCCGTGCAAATCGCCGAATATCTTATCAAAGAAGGAGTTGTCAAGTAATGTAATCTTCAACGAATAATTATATTCAAAATAAAGCCATCTTCCACAGGATTTTTATTCTTTGGACATATTCCGCCTGCACTGGCTGTGCACAATGATATCTTCGTAGCACTGACAGATTCCGATATCCATGCCACCAGCGTTGACCCGGGTTATACCGATGCAGCCAACGGTGGCTTCACCATCAGCAATCAAACATTAATGGACAACCAGGTAGGTGACCCACGTTGGCTTCCTGCTCAATAAATATCCCAACGTGGAAGTTTACCTCAACAGCCTGGTGGCCGATATCATGCAAAATGAAGGAAGCGTGACAACTGCTGTAGGTGAGCTAAAAAAATATCGCCCCGCTGAAGGTTATTTACAACCAACGGACCCAAAAGCTGAATATCCGGCACACCCACACGATTGTCAAAACAATGCCCGGCAATACTTCACAAATTGTCACATCGAAGGTACCACCGATTTCATTTTTGGTTCGTCCACCGCTGTATTCAATGATTGTGATATCCTATGTAAAAAGCAATCCTCCATTACAGCAGCCAGGACACCAAAAGGCCAGCCATTCGGGTATGTTTTTATGAATTGCAAAATCAACGCAGACCCCGAAATCAGTCAGGTTTACCTGGACCGTCCGTGGCGGGCCTATGCGAAGGTAGTTTTCATGAATTGCGAACTCGGACGTTTTATCAATCCTGAAGGATGGAGCAACTGGCATGATACCGATCGATACAAAACGGCTTTCTACACTGAATTTCACAACACCGGGACCGGTGCCAATACAACGCAACGCGTTTCGTGGCCGCATCAGTTAACCAATAAACAGGAGCAGAAATATACCGTGGAAAATATCCTCGGATTAAACAGCCGGAAAAGGATTGATTGATCCCTCTCCGCTCTGGGATGACGACGACAATGCTTACCTGGTTTACGCCTTTGCAGGAAGTCGTGCCGGCGTGAAAAGTGTGTTAATGGTCAGCCGGATGAAATCCGACTGCCCCGGATTATGACGAATGGGCTTTATGCTTAGTTTTAGTTAGTAAAGGAGGATAACTTACCCCAACAGCCGGGGCAAGATTATCCTCCTTCTTATATTGTTATTTCAGCTGCTTACCCCCCTTCCGGGTAGTAATCGTACAAAAAATCATTGTATGGGAAGCGGGTCACATGAATCTTCTTCACCTCATCGTAAATCAGTTTCTTAAACTCCTCCACATTTTCCCGCTCTTTGGCCGAAATAAAGATCGATGGCCCCTGATCCTTTGCCATCCACGAATGCTGCCAATCCTCCAATGTCAGGTTTTCGCGGGTAACCGGGCTCAAATCATCCTCTTCTTTTTCAACGTAAGAAAAAGCATCGATTTTATTGAAGACATAAAATTTAGTTTTGTCCGCAGCGCCAATCTCCGCCAAAGTCTCGTCCACTACTTCGATCTGTTCTTCAAAGCCAGGATGCGAAATGTCGACTACATGCAAAAGAATATCTGCTTCCCGGGTCTCGTCCAACGTCGATTTAAACGACTCGACCAGATTATGCGGCAACTTTCGGATAAAACCAACCGTATCGGCAAGCAAAAATGGAAGGTTCCCTACCACCACCTTACGCACAGTCGTATCGAGCGTTGCAAAAAGTTTATTCTCGGCAAATACATCCGATTTGCTCAGCATATTCATGATGGTCGACTTCCCGACATTGGTGTATCCGACTAACGCCACCCGAACCATCTTACCACGATTTTTGCGCTGGGTAGCTTTTTGCTTGTCGATTCGTTCCAGCTGGGCTTTCAGCCGGGCAATTTTATCCAGGATAATACGACGGTCTGTTTCAATCTGCGTTTCCCCCGGGCCACGTAACCCAATACCTCCGCGTTGCCGTTCCAGGTGTGTCCACATCCGGGTCAACCGGGGTAACATATACTGATATTGTGCCAGCTCCACCTGTGTTTTTGCATGGGCAGTCTGAGCTCTTCGGGCAAAAATGTCCAAAATCAAATTGGTCCGATCCAGAATTTTCAGGTTCAATGCCCGTTCAATATTTCGTAACTGGGTTGGCGACAGCTCATCATCAAAAATAACCACATCGATATCGTGAACCTTCACAAAGTCGATGATCTCCTGCAATTTGCCCGGTCCTACAAACGTAGCTGGGTTGGGCACTTCCAAACGCTGAAAAAACTTTCCCTGGACTTCTGCTCCAGCTGTATCAGCCAGAAAATCCAGTTCATCAAGATACTCTTTCGCCTGCCGTTCATCCTGTTTTGAGTGAATCAGACCGACGAGCACAGCCTTTTCTTTTTCCTGTGCTGTGTTATAGGATTCTGCCATAGTGCAAAAGTACATATTTCGAGCATAAAAAAATCCCGGCATAACAGCCGGGATTTTTTTATTTCGTTTGCAAATAATTCTCTACTGCAATACAAAGTTGATCGGTACAGTAAATGAAACGCGAACCGGCTTACCACGTTGCTTACCCGGCTTCCATTTCGGAAGTGAGTTAATCACGCGCAATGCTTCTTTGTCAAGCGACGGGTCAACACCACGAGCAATTTTCGCGTCGGTTACTGAACCATCAGTGTTCACAACAAAGTTCACATACACTTTACCCTGAATACCGTTTTCCTGTGCGATAACCGGATACTTGATAGCATTGGCAATGTACTTACGCAGTGCCAAATCACCACCCGGGAATTCAGGCATGTCTTCTACAATGAAGAACACCGGTTGTTCTTTGGTTTTCTCTTCTTTCTGCTGTTGAATCGGAGCTACATTAACCACGGTATTGTCATCGGCCTCAGTATCTTCGATCTTCAGTTCGTCGTCAATATCCGTGTTATTATCCACAATGTTAAGTACCTCTACAACCTGTGGTGGTGGAGGTGGTGGCGGCGGTTTAACTTCTTCCGGCCGCGTGATGGGGATCATCTCGTCTTCTACATCCTGTGCCTGTACTTGTCCGAGGTTAGTGGCCTCCTTAATCTGACTGTTCCAATTGAAAGCCAGGAGTACCAAACCCAGTGAAACTACCAGCCCAAGTTGAACGAAGATACCCCTCTTGTTCTCAAGATCCGCTTTGGGTGATTTCTTCGGTTCCATAGTTTTAAGTTATTTCCGAGTTAAATTATTCTTCTTTTTTCGAGGGTTTAAAGATAAAAAATAATCTTCAATTCAAAGTTTTTTAATGCCTATTTTGAAATGTTTCATACACCTCCTTATTCCCGTTAAACACATTGTTCTATCTATTTTTTTCGAAACAAACGAGAAAAAGTTCCAATTCCAACTCATAATATTTGTTTCTTTTAAAAAAATTGTATTTTTGCTCCGCGAGAAAAGGGGGCGTAGCTCAGTTGGCTAGAGCGTTTGACTGGCAGTCAAGAGGTCGCGGGTTCGAGCCCCGCCGTCTCCACCCAAAAAGCCTGGTTCAGTGAGCCAGGCTTTTTTGTTTTCCCCCAACTTGCTACCTATTTGATCTTCGATAAATAAAGTTTCTGAAGATCCTCCAGGTAGTTTAGGTCCAATTTCTTTGAGTAAATCCGCACCATTTCGCGCAACTTAAATTTATAGTAAAACGCTCCTTTGGCCGAGTCGAACTTACTGCCAAACCAGTTGTAAATAACCTGTTGGTTATACTCGTTAAACTCTTCCGGTGTCATGTATTTAGGTAAGAGAATATAGGCATGGTAATCTTCCGAACAGTCCATAAATATTCCTTTCGCTACTTTCTGGATACAGAATGTTTTCTTTAGTTTAATGATGCCCTCTTCCTGTTTCCATTTACCGGAAATTGTTTTTGGTTTAATTCCCAGTTCGGCAAATGCCTCCTGGATCGGTTTAATGTCGTCGTAGCTGTCGAGGTGACGCAAACGCAACGTATGAAACGTTTTGGCATAAATCTTTACAGATGCACAAGCAGCTTCAAAATTCCATCCCTTCGTCTTTCTAATATGTTGAAATGCTCTTGATACTTCGAAGACTTCGTAGTCTTTCTCCAGTCCGATGTAAAGGTACACAGGTTTGACTTCGTTTGGAACTTCGTTGTAGTAGCCGGGAAAAGGTTGGAATGACTCAAAAACCAGCGTTCCTGGAATCGTTTTGTCGGAGATGGTAAATAAAGTTTCACTCTTCGACAACGTTCCGAAAACTTCAATTGTCTTATTTTTGCCCATATTTTTGAAGGTTATTGCAGGTTATAAAATATAATCCTGTATTCCTAAACAATAATTTAGAGCTTTTGTTAGTAAAAACCTACTTTATGCCCTTATTTTATTTAACATTTTACCCTTTCCAAAACTAAATCCTCACCTGGCATTTCATGAGAAAAGAGCAACATAAAATATTAAAAGAGGTTCATCCAGCGAGAGTTATCCTACCGCTCATTATTAGTGTGGCTGTGGGAATTTACATCGTAGCAGTGGAAGAAACGCCTCCCTCATTATCTGATTTACATTTCAATCGTCAAATGGCCGGTTGGTTGTTTGCCGTTCTGGCTATGGTCCTGATGCGGGACATCGGTTACATTATCCGCCTACGCATTCTTTCCGACAAGCAACTTTCTCTTCTTCAGTCCGTACGCATCACTTTCCTATGGGAGTTTGCGTCATCGGTAACCCCTTCGGCCATTGGCGGAACATCGGTTGCTTTACTGTTTTTATATAAAGAGGGCCTTTCGATTGGGAAAGGCTCGGCTATTGTACTGGCCACTTTTTTCCTCGATGAGCTCTATTTCATCCTGATGTTTCCTCTCGTTATCTGGCTGGGTGGTTGGCAGCAATTGTTCGAAGTAACGCCGGGGGATCCTGCTTCAATTTTTCGCAACCAGTTTTTTTGGTTTGCCATTGCCGGATACGGAGTCAAACTAACCATCATCTCACTGGTTAGTTACGGATTGTTCATCAATCCAAAAGCCATTAAAAAGCTTATTGCGGTTGTTTTCCGTTTACCGTTTCTGAAACGTTGGCAACAAGGTGCCCTGGATTCCGGAGATGAAATTGCCATGGCTTCAAAAGAGTTGACAGCTAAACCCCTTTCCTTCTGGTTAAAAAGTTTTACGGCTACCTTTTTCTCCTGGACTTCCCGTTACTGGGTGGCTAACTTTCTCATTCTCGCCCTGTTCTTCGGACTGAAAGGACAATTGAATCAGGATATTGTATCCATCGGCCAACAAATTCACATCTTTGCCCGTCAGCTCATCATGTGGATTATGATGATGGTGATGCCAACTCCCGGCGGAACCGGCTTCTCCGAAGTGGTTTTCCTGCAATACATGGATGTCTTCATTCCCACAGGTTTCGCCAGCTTGATGGCCATCATCTGGCGGTTTGTGAGCTATTATCCGTATCTTTTTATCGGTGCAGTGATTCTGCCCGGCTGGATCCGGAAAAGCTTTAAACGCCATCACGCGCCGACAAAAATAAAGGATTAGAAAATACTTGCATGAAAGAGAAATGGATTTCGGTTGAAGACATCGGGCAGGTCAAACTGGTCAAGAATAAACGCTCAAAACAACTGCGCATTACCGTTAAACCTTCCGGTGAAGTGCGGGTCAGCATGCCCTGGTATGCCTCTTACGAATCGGGGATTTCCTTCTTGATGAAGCGGAAAGAGTGGGTTCTGGATACGCTGGCCCACTACCAAAATCATCCTCTGCGACAAAATTCGTTTCAACCCGGCGTATTGTTCCAAACGCGATACAAGACCTATGAACTGGCCGTGTCGAAAAGGACCGGCAACCGGTTGATTATCTCTTTTCCGGAAAATCGCTGTGTCCTGGAGTTCCCGGAAAATCGATCGCCCGATAGCCAGGGATTGCAGGAGGCTATTACAAATGTACTAACCGAACTATTACGCAAGGAGGCCAGGCTATATTTACCCAAACGCACCAAAGAATTGGCGGAACAACTGCATTTCCGGTACAACCGGGTTTTCATTAAAAACAACAAAAGCAACTGGGGAAGCTGTTCGAGTTTAGGCAATATCAACCTGAACCTGCACCTGATGCGCCTCCCCGATCCGTTTATCGATTTTGTAATTGTGCATGAATTGGTACATACCGTCATTCCCAATCACGGCCAGGAATTCAAAGCAGCCATGCAACGCTTTTTCCCCGAAGCAAAAACAATGGAGAAGGAGCTGAAAAACTATCACCCCCGATTTTTCACCAATTGATTGTAGGGTTTCAAAAAAAAACAGAGAACTTTAACGTCTTAATTTTAAACAGCCAGCAAAATGATGCAGTGGGATCAGTTACTTTCGGCCAAACGGCTGGGACTTGAGGAAAGGCACACCAATGAAATTCACGATGCCCGTTCGCAATTTCAGCGCGACTACGACCGCATTATCTTCTCATCCCCTTTTCGCCGTCTCCAGGATAAAACACAGGTTTTTCCCTTACCGGGAAGTATCTTTGTTCACAACCGTCTGACGCATTCGCTGGAAGTAGCCAGCGTTGGACGCTCGCTGGGAAATATGGTAGCCACCGAACTCGAAAAACGCCCGGACATCGAACATAGGGAGCTGCTTCCTGAAATTGGTCCCATCGTATCATCGGCTTGCCTGGCGCACGACTTAGGCAACCCGCCTTTCGGCCATTCGGGCGAATCAGCTATTGCCAATTATTTTACGGATGGGCAAGGCCAAAACTACCGTGAAAAAATGACAACGGAAGAATGGGCCGACCTGACCCTTTTCGAAGGAAACGCCAATGCTTTTCGCATTCTCAGCCACCAGTTTAAAGGCCGGCGTGCCGGAGGGTTTGCGCTCACCTATACTACGCTGGCGTCCATTATCAAATATCCATTCCCGTCGTATCTGGCTGGCGGGAAACAGAAATTCGGTTATTTCCAGAGTGAAAAGGAGACTTTTCAACGCATCATTTCTGATTTGGGATTACCCGAAAATAAGGATGAGCCGGGAAAATTTGCCCGCCATCCGCTGGTGTACCTGGTGGAGGCAGCTGACGATATCTGCTACCAGGTGATGGATGTGGAAGATGCACACAAACTAAAGATTCTGACTTACGAGGAGACAGAAGATTTACTCATGGCATTTTTTTCTTCCGAAGAAGATAAAAAGACACGGAAACCCATTCTACGGAACTTCAAAACGGTGACCGACCGCAACGAAAGAATAGCATACCTTCGCGCAACAGTCATCGGACAATTGGTCCGGGAATGTGCCACTATTTTCATGGAAAACCACGACAACATTTTGTCCGGAAATTTTGACGGTTCGCTTTTCAAACGCCTGGCCGGCACTTCCGCAAAAGCGATGGACCATATCAAGAAGGTATCGGTGAGCCGGATTTACAGTGAGCGCTCTGTCGTTCAGATTGAAATTGCCGGTTATAAAATCCTGGGAACATTAATGGACGAATTCACCCAGGCCATTATGCACGAAAAGAATCCACTGTCGAAAAAATTGCTCTCCATCATTCCTGAACAATACCGGAATGACGAGCACTCGACCTACGGGAAAATCCAATCGGTTATTGACTTCGTTTCCGGGATGACCGACCCGTTTGCGCTTGACCTGTACCGGAAGATTACCGGCATCAGTTTGCCGCAAATCGGATAATAACAGAAGCCCCTCGACAAAAAGGGCATCATTTTTTTCCGGTTAACCGGGAATATTATTTCGTTAGTTCGCTTTTCAACAACTTCACATTGTTGTGCAACTTCTTCAACTCGGCATCCTTCTTATCTATCTCACTTTGCATCGAAGCTATCTCCGACTGAGCTTTTTTCAATTCAGCCTTGGTTTCATTCAACTGGTTCCGGATAACCTCTATCCGGTTCACCTTCGCCTGTGTTGCGTCTTTCTGCTTACTTAAATCAAACCGCAGATCACCCAACTCTTTATTCAACTCTTTAATTTGTGATTCGCCAGCCTTGATTTGGTTATTCAAATCGTTAATCTGTTGGTCACGCTCCTCGATGGCAGCCTTCAACTGCCGTTTCTCGGTCTCGAAAACGTAAATCTTATCCGACATGTCGGCATTAGCCCTGGCCACATTCGATGATAAGCTATTGATTATCACGCTCAACGAGTCGATATAGGTGTCTTTCACGGCATTGCTCTGCCGCAACTCATTCTGCATTTTATTAAATTCGGAACGGATGTTGGCGGTCAAATGATTGAGCGAATCAACGGTGGTAGTTAAAGCAACCACCCGGCGGGAAGCCCTGATTTTTCCCTGTTCCATTTCGAGGTACTTTTTTTTCGACACACACGATTGGCCCAGAAGTAAAACGGCAATCAGGCTGAAAAGGTAAAGACGTTGGCGATATTTCATATGCTTATTGTTTTTCGCTGATAAAACAGAGACGCTGTTAGCCCGAACAGGCTGGTTTCTGGTTCCTGGTTTTTCTTTTTTGACTTAACAAATATAGGAAATTAAAGCTGCCTTTGTTTCCAAAATTAAACCGGAAGCATACCGAAATGTTTATCTTTACGGGATGTGATGCGACCAGCCGGAATCATCTTAACGTGGAAATATATAAGCTGATAAGCATCGAAAGAAAAAGAAGTGCGTTTTACACCAGCAAAATTTCAGAAAAAACCGATAGTATGAATTACAAAATAACCGCCGTCATTATTGCCCTTTTCCTTCCGGGAATATTAGTTGCCCAGGATACCAATATGAACACCATCAAAGGCATTGTCGTTGATAATGCCACCGGCAAACCGGTTCAGTATGCCAATATCGGTATTGAAGGGACCTTTCTGGGCTCGGCCAGTAATGCCTCGGGGCAGTTCGAATTTAAAGTACCCGCATCGGAGAAAAATGGATACCTGTATGCATCGGCAGTGGGTTACCAAACAATAAAAAAAGCGGTTACCGCGATTAATTCAGGGAATGCAATTGTTCTCCGGATGGAACCGCAATCATACAAAATCGAAGATGTCGACATCAGCGCTCAGTCGCTCGTCCTCTACCGGATTCTTCGCGAAGCCTCAAAGAAAATTAAAAATAATTATTTGCAGGGACCTTTAAGTTCCCAGGCGTATTACCGGAACGACATCACCGAAGACGGGAACCTGATTCATCATCGCGAAGCTGCGGTTGAAATTTCCGACAAAACAGGTTATGTGCGCGAAACACCGGCTCAAGAGCAGGAGGATATCAACTACCGGTTCATGGAAGTACGGACCAACACTCCGTTTTCCTCGCTGGCCGACGGAATGACCCAGATGGACGAATTGCTGAGTTACGATATCGTCAGAACCCGTTCGGGAGTATTGAACGCCAAATTCCTCCACGACTATGATTTGACGCTCGACCAAATGACGGGATTCAACGGCGATTCCGTTTGGGTGGTTAATTATACCCTGAACCATCCTGACATCAGCCACACAGGCGATTTTTATGCAACATCATACAAGGGGAGAATTTATATCAGTAAGTCGAATTATGCTGTAGTGAAAAATGAAACCTGGATTACAGCTTCCAACTATAGCCGCCAGGGACGCTCGTTTGCCGCAACCGGAAACGCTAATTTAAAACCAGTCGAAATTCATTATAATTTTACAACCACCTATCGGAAGAACAAGAATAAGTTCACCCTGGGATTCACCAAAGCTACGCGCCAAAATGTCTGGTTAAATCCAAAAACGGGGAATAAGGAAACGATTGTATATCAAACTTATTTACTCCCGTCGGTTATCGAAACGGCTCATCCGAAGATGCTTTCCGAACGGGAATATTTTGTTGATAAACCCTACAACAAGGCTTTTTGGGATTCTTTCAACGCGATGGTTCGTTAACATATAGTTTGCAAAATCCCACTCGCCTATTTGATCAAAAGGTAATTCTAAGCAAACTTTATTCGTTTCGATACCTAATATTCCAAATTATCCATTTACTTTGCCCCGATTTTTAAGGATGAAACTAATCATAACGTAAATCAAACAGTTAGCCTCAACGGCACCTGAAAATTCCTGACATCCTATCTGCCTAAGAACAAGTGGTTTGAATCAAAGCCTTCGGATATCTTGGAAAGATTTGTAAACCTTTGGTTAATCAATTTCGTCTAAAAGAAAATAGGTGTGCTATTCGAATGAAAAAAATACTTGCATATATATCGCTGCTTCCCGGCGCCATTCTTCTATTGATGATGGGAAGTTGTACCATGAATGACAATGAACTGCTGTCAAACTCACCCAACAACACTTCACTCATTGTATCGGAGGAGTTATATCCCAACATGGATGCCCTTCTTCCTAAAGAAGTAATTGCCTACGAATACGACAATCAGGGATACCTGGACAAGAAATTGTATTACGATGCAAAAACAGGCATGTTGGCCAGAGAAACCGTTTTCCAAAATGATGGGGAAGGACGAACATTAAAAGCACTCAAATATCAACATGATACCATCAATCCTTCCGGGGTCCAACTAGTCTCAACCCGCGAATTTGAATATGCAGACAATAAGCTTCAGTCTGAGTACATTGTTCTTCCAGGTGGAGAACGTTTGCTGGATGTGAAATACATTTATGGACGAGACCAGCTTGAACGAAAGGTATTTTACCGGGCAGGCGAAGTGCTTTATTACGATGCCTACGAATACAAAAGGGACGGCAACCTCGATAATGTAACCCGTTTTACCCCGTCGGAGTACGTCATGTCGTGGATTGAATATAAGTATGACAGCAACCAACGCAAGTCGGTGATGAAGTACTCCGATCATACGGGTGCGGTGTACAAACAGGAGTTCTTTCATTATAACTCCGACGGTGAGTTACGCCTGGTGGAACATCAGAACGGTTTGTTGTCCGGAAACCACACATCGACGGTTACACGCTATTCCTATATGTAAACCTTTGGTTTTTATTCATCCTGCTACTTGTTGATGTAAGGATTTGGTCTTTTTAGTATGGAAACAATTCCCAAAAACAGGTAACTTATGCTACTTAACCAACACAACACGCTCACCGAAAATGATCATCTCCATCACATTCCCCATACATCATAAAAAAAGGGCTTGCCTGAAAGCATCCCTTGGATGTTGCCCTGTCAGGTCTCGAACCTGAACTCTTCTGAACCAGAATCAGACGTGTTGCCAATTACACCACAGGGCAATAATTGTTGACCCGCCAGGGCTCGAACCTGGACTCTTCTGAACCAAAATCAGATGTGTTGCCAATTACACCACGGGTCAATCATTCATTATCCTATCTTTTTAGGACGGGTGCAAAATTATAAAGATTTTTCTTTCTACAAATGTTTTCATTTAAATTTTTGCTCCCGAAAAGCTTATATTTACGGCAAAGCAAATAGACAACATGTCCGATTTTCATAAAAAAAACATTGTACTGGGCTGGATTATATTTGGTTTGTCCGCCACAGTATACCTTCTCACATTAGCGCCCACCGTTAGTTTTTGGGATTGTGGCGAATTCCTGGCCGCCTCGTATAAATTACAAATCGGCCACCCGCCGGGAGCACCTCTTTATCTGATGGTTGCACGTATTTTTTCGTTGTTGGCATCCGGCCCGGACGAAGTTGCTCATGTTGTCAACAGCTTTTCAGGACTCGTCAGCGGGGCAACCATCATGTTCCTCTTTTGGACCATTACCCACCTGGCACGTATGCTGATGCCCAATCCGAAGGAGCTAAAAAGCAATGAACAGATTTTAGTGCTTGGCTCAGGACTTGTTGGAGCGCTGGCCTACGCTTTCACCGATACATTTTGGTTTTCGGCGGTCGAAGCCGAGGTTTATGCCTTTTCTTCCTTTTTTACAGCCATTGTTTTCTGGGCCATCCTCAAGTGGGAAGAAGAAGCAGACCAGCCGCGTGCCAACCGTTGGATTGTGCTAATTGCCTACCTGATGGGACTGTCTATTGGTGTGCATTTGCTGAACCTGCTGGCGATTCCGGCGATGGTCTTCATCTTCTATTTCAGAAAATACCAAACTTCCCGAAAAGGATTCATCATTACCCTGCTGGTGGCGATGGCTATCTTGGGGACCATTATGTGGGGAATTATTCCCGGGGTACCGAAAATAGCTGGTTGGCTCGAGCTGGTAACCGTTAACGGCATGAATCTGCCCTACAATTCCGGATTATTGATTTTCGTTGCGATAATCGTTGCCGGCCTGGCATATGGTATTTACTATACCTACCGGGGAAAGAAATTTCTGGCCAACACCATTTTACTGAGCGTACTCATGCTCATCATTGGCTACTCATCATACTCACTGATTATCATTCGCTCAGGCGCTAACCCACCGATGGACGAGAATAATCCGGATAACGTATTTTCACTGGAAAGTTACCTTAACCGGACACAATATGGAGAACGTCCGCTGCTATATGGCCGCTATTATAATGCTCCGGTAGTAGATGAACGGGAAGGCAAGACCGAAACCATACAGGAAAATGGTAAATACAAAGAAGTAATCCCTTTCCCTGCCTACGAATACGACCGCCGTTTTAAGACTGTCTTTCCACGCATGTACAGCAATGTGCCCACCCATATTCAGGCGTACCAAACCTGGGGAGGCACCGACGGAACAGCATTGCCCGTTAACAATAACGGACAAACACAAATGCGCAAAAAACCTTCATTCGGTGATAACCTGCGCTTCTTTTTCAGCTATCAGACGGGCTTCATGTATTTCCGCTACTTCATGTGGAATTTTGTAGGCCGTCAAAACGATATTCAGGGTTACGGAGGCGTTGTCCATGGGAATTGGATTAGTGGCATCAATTTCCTGGATGATATGCGTCTGGGGCCACAGGATGATCTCCCTTCCGATTTGAAAAACAACAAGGCACGAAACCGATATTACTTTTTACCGCTCTTGTTAGGATTACTTGGTTTTATTTTCCAGTATTCACACAACAAGCGTGGCCGGCAGGACTGGTGGGTTGTCTTCCTGCTATTCATCTTTACCGGACTGGCCATTGTGGTTTAC
Source organism: Prolixibacter sp. SD074 (assembly GCF_009617895.1). NCBI lineage: Bacteria > Pseudomonadati > Bacteroidota > Bacteroidia > Marinilabiliales > Prolixibacteraceae > Prolixibacter > Prolixibacter sp. SD074. Next base: position 3,430,473 of record NZ_BLAW01000001.1, on the reverse strand, counting down.
CTCAACCAGACACCGTTCCAGCCGCGTGAACGGGATTATGCCTACGTGGGATCGTTTTACGCCTTCGCAATTTGGATAGGAATTGGCGTGATCGGGCTCTATGACTTACTGTCACGGCGCCTCCGGATGAAAGGTTTACCTTGGTTGGTAACGGCGGTAGCCATGGTTGTGCCCGTGATTCTGATTGCTCAGAATTACAATGACCACGATCGCTCCAACCGATATATGGCCCGCGATTACGCCCGCGATTACCTCGAATCGTGTGCTCCAAACGCCATCTTGTTTACCTATGGCGACAACGATACGTTCCCCTTATGGTATGTGCAGGATGTAGAAGGTGTTCGTCCCGATGTACGGATTTGCAACCTGAGCCTGTTGGGAATGAACTGGTACATTACTGAAATGAAATCGAAGGCTTATGATTCCGCCCCGCTGCCCATTTCGTTAAAAGATGATACCTATCGGATGGGCAAGCGGGATTATATTCCGGTAGTTCCCAAAATTGATAAACCGGTTTTGCTGAAAGATGCAATTGATTTCATCGCCAGCGATAATCCACGCTCACAGCTTTCCATGCAAAATGGCAATAAACTCGATTTCCTCCCGGGAAATAGGCTTTATATGCCCATCAATAAGCAAAAGGTACTTAAGAATGGCACGGTAGCCCCGGAAGATGCTTCGGATATTGCCGACACCGTTACCTTTCACATAGGTGCCAGTAGTTTATCCAAAAGTGACTTTGCTGTCATGGATATGATTGCCACCGGTAACTGGAGCTGCCCAATTTATTTTGATCTCAGTGCCGTCCAGTCGCTCAAGTTGGGACTTCAGGATTATCTGCAACTGGAAGGATTGGCTTACCGGCTTGTGCCTATCAAAACACTTTCTGACGGAATTTCTCTTGGCCGTGCCAACAGTCGTATTTTATACCATAATCTGATGGGGAAATTCACTTGGGGAAATATCAGTGATACAACCATCTGGGTGGATGACAATAACGTGAAAGAAGTAAAAATCATCGATGCCAAACCTACTTTTAACAGGCTGGCCCAGGCATTATTGGCCGAGGGAAAACGAGATTCGGCCATTAACGTACTTGACCGGTGCGTGGCTACTTTCCCCAACCGGAATATTCCATACGGTTACGAAGACTTTGATCTTGCGAAGACCTATTACAAAGCAAATGCTCCGGCAAAAGCGAATGCCATCATCAGGAAACTGGCGCATCTGACACTCGAACGCCTGAACTATTACGTCAACCTCCCGAGTTATCTTTCCGATGGGCTTGACCGGGAAAGGCAACGCCAACTGGCCATTCTGTCCAACTGTGTACACATTGCCAAACAATACAAACAGGATGATTTGAGCAAAGAACTCGATGACCGGTTGAATGAACTGATTAATCGTTACAGCCTTTCCATGAAATAAAAAAACCTTTTCCAGGGAAGTCTTATCCCAACTTATCATCTTACTATCATAAAATTCTGTATCCCAGCCGGATGCCGTTACGTTTTTCACATTTCGGTTAGTGTATTGTAAATTGTTCAGATGGTGTTTCCATCTTTCCCTGAAAGAGCGGTACGGATAAAATAAATGCTCCCCCCTGTTTGGGTTTCACAGGGTTTTTAACCCAGGTTATACCCAGTTGGATTAAATTTATTCGTGAACATGTTTCAATATATGATGTTTATATTTATTAAGAGAACGGACTATGTTGAAAATTGGAATTATAACAGGAACCACCCGTTCCGGCTGCAATCCAGAAGCTGCGGCAAAAAGCAGGACAAAGTTACCTGTATCTTTTATCCCTCTTTAAGGTGGCCCAAAATGTAAAACTTCATAATCAATTGATAAATCTCCTTCAAAATTACCACAAATGAAAAAGATTTTAGTGACATATAAAGCCAACGAAAAAGAAAAAGAATTTTACAGGAACTTCTTCCAGGAACATGTGATTTCTTTTTTAGATGATTATACAGAAACAGCTAAAAAAGAAAAAATATTATTGGAAAGTGACATAATCATTGCGTGGAACCCGACAAAAGAATTAGAAAAGTTTAATAAAAGCCTGTTCCGTAATTTTCATCTTATTCAACTATTGTCTGCCGGTTATGATCACCTGGAATTCGATATGTTTCCGGACAAATGTTTAATTGCAGCGAACCAGGGCGCTTATGCAACACCGATGGCTGAACATACGGTTGCAATGATTCTTACACTGGCAAAAAAATTGCGCTTGTATCATAACCGCATGGCAGAAGGAAAATTTGAACAACTGAAAAGTATTACCAGGCAGGTTAAGGGAGCAACGCTCGGAATTATCGGCTTCGGTTCAATTGGAAAAGAAGTTGCAAAATTGATGCGTGGTTTTGATGTGAAAGTAATGGCATTAAACACAAGCGGAAATACAACTGAAAATGTTGATTTTATTGGCACATTAGACGATTTGGATCACCTCTTAATTCATTCCGATTTTGTGGTCATTTCCATTCCCCTGACAGACGAAACAGAAGGATTAATCGGGAAAAGGGAATTAGAGCTGATGAAAAATGATGCCATATTGATTAATGTTGCCAGGGGGCCGGTTATTAAAGAAAAAGATTTATATGAACATTTGAAGGGCCACCCCGATTTTTCAGCCGGAATTGATGCGTGGTGGATCGAGCCGTTTAAGTTTGGACAGTTCAAAATCAATTATCCCTTTTTTGAATTGCCCAATCTCATCGGATCACCCCACAATTCAGCTATTGCCGAAAATATTATGATTGAAGGGGCAGGAAAAGCAGCAGAAAATGTGAAGAGATTCCTGAATAATGAGGAAATAAAAGGAGTCGTTAAAAGAACATTATAAAATAAGGAAAAAATTAAGTACAGAAACACATTTCAAAAAATAAAACAAACGCCAAGGAGTATAAATATGAAAAAAACAATGAAAGCAGCACGCTTATATGAATTGGGGAAACCTCTTGTAATAGAAGAGGTTCAGATACCGGAATTATCGGATGACGATGTGTTGGTAGAAGTGAAAGCTACGTTTGTAGCGCCATCAATGAATGATATTCTAAATCCGGGCGGAAATTTTATCCGCCCTGCCTTACCGGCTATTTTTGGTTCCGATGCTGTTGGAATCATTTCTAAATTAGGAAACAAGGTAAGAGGATTAAAAGAAGGTCAGAAAGTATGGGTCAATTCGATCCTTTATGATAAGACGGATGAATACGCATTAATGGGCCGGGAAGGATTGAGTGATTCGATGGCTTTCCAGGGCATGTTCACTTTTGATCCGAACAACGTCCGTCTTTTAGATGAATATCAAGGCGGCTTTGCTCAATATGTAAAAGCGCCCTCGACAAATGTGGCAATCTTACCGGATAATTTTCCTCTTGAACAGGCAGTCCGTATTGGTTACCTGGGAACAGCCTATCAGGCTTTGAAAACTGCAAATGTTCATTACGGCTCAACCGTTTTGATCAACGGCGCTACCGGAACCGTCGGTACAAGCGCTGTGCTGCTTGCTTTAGCTATGGGTGCGGTAAAAATAATTGCTGTAGCCAATAAAAAAGAGAGGTTGGAAAAAATCAGGCAGATTAACCCGTCGGTTATTTCCACCTTGTCACTCCTGGATGGGGAAGTGACCGGCAAGATAAGAGAATTGACAAACGGGAAAGGTGCCGGGTCATTTGTTGATTGCCTTCAATACGTTGATACGCAGTCGACTCATCAATGCTTATATGCAGTTAAAAAAGGAGGGACTGCTGTATTTGTTGGCGGGGCAACCGGAAATATCAATATTCCTTACGGTTTTCTTTTAGGAACTGAAATAAAGTTAACCGGGTCATTATGGTTTCATAATTTTGAAGCAAACGAAATGGTTAGCCTGGCTCAATCCGGTTTGCTGAATTTAAATTTGTTTGATGTAAAAACCTTTTCACTGGACGAGATAAACGAAGCTGTTGCCCTTGCAGGATCAAGATTAGGAGGATTAACAACAGTGATGGTAAAAATTTAACAAAGTAATTAAAAGGTAAAAAAATGGCAACAATGAAAGCAATGCAGGTAAAAAAAGCCGGTGGTGATTTTCAATTGGTTGAAATTCCGGTACCGGCACCGAAAGAAAATGAGGTACTGATAAAAGTAGAAGCCTGTGGAATTTGTCACAGCGATGCAATGGTAAAAGAAGGATGGGTCCCAAATCTACCATATCCTTTAGTCCCGGGCCATGAAGTAATCGGAACAATAACAGAAGCCGGGAAAAATGTAAAGTCATGGCAAACAGGTCAAAGGGTAGGCGTGGGCTGGCATGGCGGGCATTGTTTTGAATGCGAACCTTGTCGTCGGGGCGACTTCATTAATTGTGTCAATGGGAAGGTCCCCGGAATTAACTACAACGGCGGTTATGCTGAATATATGTGCGCACCGCAGGATGCACTGGCTTCAGTTCCCAAAGAATTGAATTCGGAAGAAGCCGCCCCTCTTCTTTGTGCCGGTATCACTACATATAATGCGTTAAGAAACAGCGGAGCTAAACCGGGTGATACGGTTGCAATACAAGGCATTGGGGGTTTGGGACATTTGGGAGTACAATTCGCGAATGCTGCCGGTTACCGGACAGTGGCAATTTCTAACGGAAGTGAAAAAAGAGAATTGGCATTGAAACTCGGTGCACACATATACATAGATGCAAGTAACACTAATGCGGCCGAAGAGCTGCAAAAAATGGGAGGAGCTGACATTATTTTGGCCACCGCGCCTAACAGCAAAGTGATTTCGGAAATAACAAACGGCCTGAAACAACGAGGTAAATTAATCATTGTTGCTGCGGCGAGCGAGCCCATGGAGGTTATCCCGTTCACGCTTATTTCCGGTAAAACAATTCAGGGATGGCCCTCGGGTGATGCAAAAGATTCTGAAGATACGATGAATTTTTCGGTCTTGAAAAATGTTCGCCCTCAAATTGAAGTTTTCCCTCTTGAGAAAGCGAACGAGGCATATAACAAAATGATTACCAACAAAGTAAGATTTAGGGCTGTGTTAAAAATGCAATAAATCCCGGCTCTTGAACAAAACATACATTTAAACCGTTTTTTCAACAAATTAATTAAAGGAGGTTGGTATGAATATCAAAAATTATTTAAAAGGTTTCGACAGTAAATTCCTTGTCGTCAGTTTGCTATTGATATCAATAGCGACTACTGCTGACGGATACGGAAGGAACCAGGGAAAAAACAGAAAGCACAGACAGAAAAAAAAGAACGAACAAAATATCGTGCGTAAAGAGATTGATTATAAGGCAGGAAAGACACCATTAAAAGGGTATCTTTTTTACGATGAGAATAAAACGAAGAAAAGCCCCGGAATCATTGTTGTGCACGAATGGTGGGGCAATAATGCTTACACCCAAAAGCGGGCCAGGATGTTGGCAGAATTAGGTTACACAGCATTTGCTGCCGACATGTACGGCAATGGCCTTATCGTTGATAATCCGGAAGATGCACAAAAAAATGCAGGTGCTATTTATTCTGATGTGAATTTATTGAAAGAAAGAATGACAGCAGCTTACGATGTTTTAGTAAACAGCGGTTTTGCAGATCCGGAACGTATTGCAGCAATAGGTTATTGCTTCGGTGGTACGGTGGTCTTAACCGCTGCCAGTTTAGATATCCCGCTTGATGCAGTTGTAAGCTTTCACGGTGGGCTTGCAGGTTTCAAAGCGGACCCGGCAATTAAAAACACGCATGTTCTCGTCTGCAACGGGGCAGCAGATAAATTTGTTTCCCAGGAAGATAAGGATAATTTTAAAAATCAGATGAATGCTGTTGGCGCTGCCTATGAATTTAAAGAATATGAAGGAGCCTTGCATGCTTTCACAAATCCCGAATCAACTGAAGCAGGCAAGAAATTTAACATGCCCATTGCTTATAATGCGGCGGCAGATTCAGCCTCGTGGAATGATATGAAGGAATTTTTCTCAAAGTATTTTCCTGTTAATTGAATAAACGTCAGGCCATAACACCTTAGCCCAACTTGTTTCCCAATTGATATAAAATGTTGAATATCAGTCACATGTTGTGATATTATTTATAATTCGGGTACTACGGATTTTTTCATGTGATGAGGAGCGGTTTTTTTACGGCTTTCAAAAATATTGCAATTGATTATCCGGTAGTTATAAACGAAATTTGTGCATTTTTTTTGATTGTGGATGGGGTATTTTTAACAAGTTGGGTTATGCTGTTTCCCGGGAAAAGGTTCACTATTTTATTTTTCAACGAATTTTATTCCGATTTACGCCGCCAGTAGTCTGATTTTGACTTACTATCTAGCCGAGCATAAATATTGGCCAGGTAAGCCGCATACCTTTTTGAGGGATGAGCAGCATACAGCTTTTCAAAATAATTGCGGGCGGTGCGATAATCAGCTGAAATTCCTTTCAGCGCTTTCAGCAATTTACTGTACTGACTGCGGGTATGATTTTTCTCGTAAGCATCCATTTCATTTTTGTACCGCTTCCCTACCGCATCATATAGTGTCCGTGCTTTTCTGAACAACGCATCTTCATTGGCCGGATCGAGTTTCAGCAACATTTCCTGCGCGTTGTTCAATTCCGGCCCGCGGTTTAACGACTGACAAACCTCGAAGTACATCTCAACGTAATTTTTGTTGCTTTTCACATCGCTTTCGATGTATGGCCACTCTTTGAAAGCCTGCTCGTAGTTCTCACTTTCCACAAGCGCCTCAAAGTAACGTTCCCGGGCCTTCATTGCGTCAGTATCTTTTACATCAAATGAGAAATAATACCCAAGTGCATCCAGTTCTTTCGACAGGTTATCAATTTTGTGGAAATGGCGGGCCAGATACAACCATAACTCAGGAGAGCTTTGTCCTTTCAACCTTGCCGTATTGTACCACTGAAACGCCAGTTTATCATTACCCGCTTTAACAGCGGCTTTAGCTGCTTTTAGATAATTTTCCGCCGTAAAAACGGAGCCAACCTTTCCATAATCAGCAATAATCTGCTGCCAGGCAGCAGTTGCTTTTGCATATTCACCTTTGTTGTAATACGATTCGGCGTTGTTGGTTAACGCGGTGAAGTTTTTGGAAACGGAGCAGGAAGCCATCAAAAGGGCGCTTAGTCCGATAAAAATATATCCCTTCAATCTCACATCTACAGTTTTTGAATTTAAGAACATCAAAGGTAACTCATTTTGTTTCACCAACCCAAACCGGTATTAGTAAAACGATTTTCTTAAAAATTGTAAATATTTGATACATATCCGGCTGCAACTTCTATTTTTGTTAAATTAGATTGATCAAAAAAAGCATTGTACCAGATAAATTAAGCATTACGTTTCGAGTTGTCCTGTGAAGGAAGGTTTTATATCTTCGCACTTCCATGAAAGAACAAGACAGTTAGCGAATCAACGTGACAAACATGAAAAAATACAATCTTTACAACAACATTACCGGTTGGGTGGTATTTATTGTGGCCGCCACAACATACCTGCTGACAATGGAGCCCACTGCAAGTTATTGGGACTGTCCTGAATTTATCACAACAGCCTACCGGATGGAAATCGGGCACCCGCCCGGAGCGCCTTTTTTTATGCTCATCCAGCGTTTCTTCTCGCTTTTTGCCAGTTCGCCTTCCCATGTGGCTATCATGATGAATGCGTGGTCGGCTTTGGCCAGCGGATTGACCATTCTCTTTCTCTTCTGGACTATTTCGCACCTGGCGCGTAAAATTATACTGAAAAATGACGAAGGACCAACCACTGCGCAACTAATTTCCATTTTGGGTGCAAGCGCAGTCGGTGCGTTAGCGTATACTTTCTCCGATACATTCTGGTTTTCGGCAGTGGAAGCGGAAGTTTACGGGACGTCGTCGCTGTTTACCGCCCTTGTTTTCTGGGCTATCCTGAAGTGGGAAAACGAAGCCGACTCGCCGGGAGCCACCCGCTGGTTGATTTTTATTGCCTATATGATTGGCTTATCCATTGGTGTTCACTTGCTGAACCTGCTGGCAATTCCGGCCATCGTGTTCGTGTATTACTTCAGGAAATACAAAGTCACTAAGCCGGGGCTCGCCATTGCTATGATTATTGCCGTGATCCTTCTGGCGTTCATTATGTATGGCGTTATTCCGGGCGTAGTGAAAGTAGCTTCGTGGTTCGAATTGCTTTTCGTTAACTCCTTTGGTGCACCATACAATACAGGAGTTATTGTTTATGCTGTGTTGTTCATCTCTGCTGTTATCTGGGGATTGCGATATACCATCAAAAAGAAAAAAACACTGGCTAACACCATCTTACTCGCATTTACCGTCATTGTTATCGGATATTCTTCGTACGCGATAGTGGTGATCCGCTCATCGGCCGACCCGCCAATGGACCAGAATAATCCGGACAACGTTTTCGGTTTATTGGGCTATCTGAACCGTGACCAATATGGCGATCGCCCCCTGATATACGGTCAGTACTATGATGCCCCGGTCGATCGGCAAGATCCTTATTCGCAGGGAAAACCGCATTACGTGGAAGATCATGGGAAATACATCATATCCAATTACAAACAGCATGCAAATTACGATAGCCGTTTCGAGACGTTCTTCCCCCGCATGTACAGCTCTGATCCGCAACACATAGCTGATTACAAATCGTGGGTGCATATTACCGGGACCAAAATAAGAACGACAGACCAGAATGGTAATCCAACGATCATTGTCAAACCGACCTTTGCCGATAACCTTGCTTTCTTTTTCCGTTACCAGGTTGGATGGATGTATTGGCGTTATTTCATGTGGAACTTCTCCGGAAGGCAAAACGATATTCAGGGCCATGGTGATATTCTCCGTGGAAACTGGATCACCGGTATTAAATTCCTCGATGCGGCACGACTGGGAAATCAGGATAATATTCCCAACGTTTATGCAAACAATAAAGGCCGCAATACTTACTTCCTGTTGCCCTTCCTCCTCGGATTATTGGGTATTTTCTTCCAACTGACATCCGGGAAACGAGGGAAACGGGATTTCTGGGTGGTGTTCCTCCTCTTTTTCATGACAGGAATTGCCATTACAATTTATCTGAACCAAACGCCGCACCAGCCCCGTGAACGTGATTATGCCTTTGCCGGTTCATTCTATGCTTTCGCGATTTGGATCGGCCTGGGTGTACTGGGGCTTATCGATATGCTGAAGAAATTTACGCCTCCGGTATTGGGCCCTATCCTGGCGACAGTTATCAGCCTGGTCGCAGTTCCCGTATTGATGGCCAGCCAAAACTGGGACGATCATGACCGTTCGAACCGGTATACAGCGCGAGACTTTGGCCGAAACTACCTGGAATCATGCGCACCTAACGCCATTCTTTTCACCAATGGTGATAACGATACCTTCCCGCTTTGGTACGCACAGGAAATAGAAGGAATCCGCCCGGATGTGCGGGTTTGTAACCTGAGCTATTTACAAACCGATTGGTATGTTGATCAAATGCGGCGCAAAGCATACACGTCGGATCCGCTTCCGATAAACTTTACGCACGATCAGTACCTGGAAGGGACCAGGGACCTGATCTATGTGATCAATCAATTGAAACGTCCTGTCAATCTGAAAGAAGCCATCGATTTTGTTCGTTCGGACGATCCTCGTACAAAACTGCGACAGGCGGACAATTCATCCTACATTCCGACAAATGAACTATTTTATCCGGTTGATTCGTCCGATGTGATGAAAAATCATGTGATTACGGCCGAGCAGGCCAAACACATGGTGAAACAACTCAACATCAAACTGAAAGGCCACTACATCACCAAGGATGAATTGATGATCCTGGACATGATTGCCAATAACGCCTGGAAACGGCCATTGTACTTCGCCATCACGGTAGGAAGCGATAAATATCTCGGCCTGCAGAATTATTTTATGTCCGAAGGATTTGCCTATCGGGTCGTTCCGATTGAGTTCAAGTCGGAAAACGGTCAAACTGGCGGTGTGGATGCCGACACCATGTACAACAACATGATGCACAAGTTCAGGTGGGGTAACATGAACGATCCGAAGGTATACCTCGACGAGAACAATACCCGCATGGCCATGAATGTGCGTAACAACTTCGTCCGCCTGGCGGATGCCTTACTGGCGAAAGGCCGAAAAGACTCGGCCATTACCGTGCTCGACAAATGCGCCGAAATTGTGCCCAACAGCAAAGTAGAGTATAACTACTTTAATTTGCTGATGGCTGAAGATTACTTTAAAGCAGGGGCAAACGATAAAGCAAAGGAAGTGATGAACACCATGTTTAGCAATTACGAGGATGAATTGAATTATTTCTTCTCATTGCAACCGAAGTTCCGGAAAACCATTCAGGATGATATTCAACGACCACTCTTTATTATCCGCGAAATGGCACGAACTGCTGATAAGTTTGGTGAAAAAGATCTGGCAAAAACATTAAGCAATAAGTTTACTACATATGTTCAGATCTATTCATCAACTAATTGATAAATAAAGGCTACAGGTAAAATAATTTATGCTAAATTTGTTTATCCGGCAAAAATTATTTTACCTTTGCGCCGTATTAAGGTGTAGCGATAGCGCCACCTTTAATCTAACAAAATGAGACTAAAACCTCAGGTACACTTACCTCGACATATTACAAAATGGTTCCCGGCAGCCATCTGGCGCATTCCGCAAGAGGACAAAAAAGTTGTTTATCTGACCTTTGATGACGGCCCGATTCCTGGTGTCACTCCCTGGGTATTGAAATTCCTGAAGGAAAATGACATCAAAGCTACGTTCTTTTGTGTTGGGGAAAATGTATTCCGGTATCCCGAAATCTTCGAGCAGATAGTAGAAGACGGCCACGCAGTTGGAAATCATACGTATCATCACATTCAGGGATTGAAAAGCGAAAATGTTTCTTATTTCAAAGACATCGAGCAAGCAAACCACCTGATCGGATCCAACCTTTTCCGTCCGCCACACGGCTGGCTGAAACGCTCACAATACCACTTCATTTCGCAGAAATACAGAATCATTATGTGGGATGTGATTTCGTGTGACTATAACCGGAATATTCCTAAAGAAGAGGTCCTGAAAAATGTATTGAAGTATTCACGTCCAGGAAGTATTATCACTTTCCATGATTCGCTGAAAGGAGAAAGCCATCTTCGCTATGCCTTGCCAAAGGCTATTGCCGAACTAAAAGAGCGTGGATACGAATTCCGCAAGATTGAATTCCCGAAAGAACGCCCATTGTTCAATCCTGTGTACCGCCAGCGTTTGCAAAAACTCAGGCAAACCATCCGCCAGGTACACCGCTGGGCATAATCCCCTTTCCCCACAATCTGCATGCCGGGTTTATTTGTCATCGTCTTCATCACGGCTGACGCTGGATAACTGTGCCCCACCTTGCCGATTTGTTTCGCTACCGTTCATTAATTGAGTATATTTGCCGGCAACTGAAAGAGCACAGTCGTCCTGAACAAAAAAGAAACCAATCGCATGAAGATTTTACTCGTTGGCTCCGGAGGCCGGGAGCACGCCCTCGCCTGGAAAATCAAACAAAGCCACAAAGTTGACCAACTGTTTATTGCCCCCGGAAATGCCGGAACGGCTGAAACCGGGACCAACCTGAATATTGGTGTTAGCGACTTTATTGGCTTACGCGACGCCGTTACCGGACACAACATCGACATGGTGATCGTAGGCCCCGAAGTTCCGCTGGTAGAAGGAATCGTTGACTTTTTCGCAGCCAACGAGCAGGTTAAAAATATCCCGGTGATTGGTCCCGATAAGGAAGGCGCCCGTCTGGAAGGCAGTAAGGATTTTGCCAAAGATTTCATGGCCCGCCACGATATCCCAACGGCCAGGTATCTTTCGGTTACCACCGAAAACCTGGAAGAAGGTATCGGTTTCCTGAAAACACTAAAAGCTCCTTTCGTATTAAAAGCCGATGGCCTTGCGGCCGGAAAAGGGGTTCTCATCGTCGACTCGCTGAAAGAAGCGGAAACTTCGTTGCGTGAAATGCTGGGGGGCAAATTCGGCGAAGCCAGCTCCCGCGTGGTGATTGAGGAGTTTCTGAAAGGCGTGGAATGCTCGGTATTCGTGCTCACCGACGGAAAAAGCTACAAAATTCTGCCCGAAGCAAAAGATTACAAGCGAATTGGTGAAGGTGACACCGGCCTCAACACCGGAGGAATGGGAGCGATTTCTCCTGTCCCGTTTGCCGACGAATCCTTCATGAAAAGGGTGGAAGATCGCATTATCCGGCCAACAGTTGAAGGTTTGCAAAAAGACGATATCAACTATCGCGGCTTCATCTTCCTGGGACTGATGAATGTGGACGGCAAGCCTTTTGTGATTGAATACAACGTTCGCATGGGCGATCCGGAAACAGAAGCAGTTATGCTGCGAGTAAAATCCGATTTTGTCGATTTGCTCGAAGGCATGGCCGAAGGAAACCTGGCTGAAAAGCAACTCGATATAGATGAACGGGCTGCAGTAACGGTTATGCTGGTTTCGGGCGGCTATCCCGAAGCTTACGAGAAAGGCAAAGTCATTTCTAACCTGGAGAAGGTACAGGATAGTATCGTCTTTCATGCCGGCACAAAATTCGTCAACGGCCAGGTGGTAACCAATGGCGGACGGGTTATTTCGGTTAGTTCCTATGGAAAAGACCGTCGCGAAGCGCTCGACCGGTCGTATAAAAATGCCGCCATCATCGATTTTGAGAAAAAATATTACCGCCGCGATTTAGGATTCGACCTTTAAATTATTGCCTGTATGGTCTTGCGATTTTTAAAAACCAATCAGATTGCCCATCTGGTGCTTATTCCGTTAGCCGGAATTTTACTTTGGCTACCCGGTTTAATCCATCCCAATACGTTCAACTTTTTTGCAGGAGAGGCCGATATGCCCCTCTACAGGATTACTGGCGCCTATCTGATTAAATTTCCTTTTTGGTCGGCTTTCACCGGATTAGTTACCGTGGTTATCAGCGCTTTTCTTATTAATCAAATCAGCACTCGCTTTCAGTTTTTGCGGTCACGTTCCGGTTTGCCCGGAATCATCTACCTGCTAACGGTTTCAGCCTTTCCGTCGATGCATACATTGCATCCGGTGCACCTTGCGTCTCTTTTTGTCTTCCTGGCGCTCATCAGCATCTTCGACACGTACCATCATTCCAATACCATCCCCGATACATTTAATGCAGCGTTTTTCCTTTCGGCCGGTTCGCTGTTTTATTTCCCGACCATCTTTCTTTTTCCCATTACCTGGATAAGTATTGCGGTGTTACAAAAGGGCAATAACTGGCGCTTCCTTTTCATTCCGCTGGTGGGATTTGCCGTTCCGTGGTTCATCGCCGGTTTTGTCTACTATCTGAATGACCTGTTGCCACAGCTTTTCAGCGTCGTCCAGGAAAATATTCATACGGCCAACATAAACATTATCAACACTTTTCCCTTCCAGCTCTTATCAGGGTTCTTCATCTTTTTAGCTGTGCTCGGAAGTAGTTCCATCCTCACCCGGTACGATGTCAAGAAAATCAGCTCACGGAAATACTTCATCATCTTTTACTGGATGGTCGCCTTTCTGGTTGCCGCCATTCTCTTCAGCCGTTCGGTCGGCATCGAGGCGATTATTCTGCTGGCCATCCCGTTTGCTTACTTCATCGCCCACTTTTTCATTTTTGCCAAAAACCGCTTCTGGCCCGAACTGCTATTCTATCTTTTCCTCGGGATCATTGCTACGGTCATGATAATTGGTTAATCCAATGGATTCGTCAAAACCGACACTGGCGATATATGGCATCCAGGACCGAATGGAACCGGACCATCCGGGTTATGTCCACGACCATAACATGGCACTCATGTCGGGTGGAAAAGTGATCAAACTTTTACAGCTCGAACGGACCACCCGCCGGAAACGGGATAATCATCTGCATCAACAGCTCACCGTAATCCTGCGAAAAGAAAAACTGCTCTCCCCTGCCGATTATGATCTCGTTTTCGTGGATAATGTGGTAGGACGGGCCTTCATCTCGACCGATGGGCAAGCCCGGTTCGAAGCGCCGTTAAATCAAAAACTTGTCGCTTCCGCTGAAAAAGGCCGATGCTGGTGGTACGGCAAAGAGCATGATGCATGGGTGGTCAACCACGAACTGGCCCATGTTTTCTCTACCCTCCCGTTCACCGGAGGAATAAAACACAACAGCCTGCTCGTCCATTTTGATGGTGGCGCCAGTTTGTCCAATTTTTCGGGCTGGATCTACCGGGACAAACAGCTAACGCCCCTGGAATACAACTGGGACTTAAAATACCTGACCACACTGTTTAATGCCAATGCCCTGGCCTTCGGAATTATCGGTGCGAAAATGGACGATCAGAATTCCGTTCCCGGAAAAATGATGGGCTATGCCTCATACGGGAGCCACTCACCTGAACTGGAACAGTGGCTCAGCGAACATCAGTTTTTTGAAGACATCTGGGGAAAACGTTCGGTTTTCTTCCAACAGGCGCGTACAGATTGGAACTGGCAGGGTAATTCATTTGACCAAAAAGACCCGTTCCTTCAGGATATCATTGCCACCATGCAGCACATTTTTCAGCGTGATTTCCTGAAAAAGTTAAGAGAATTGCGCGAACAAACCGGTTGCAAAAACCTGTACTACTCCGGTGGTTGTGCCCTGAATATTGTCACCAATTCGCGCATTGTAAATGAAGATTTGTTCGACTTTGTATCCATTCCGCCTTGCTGTGAAGATTCAGGATTGGCTTTGGGTGCTGCCGCTTACATCGAGTGGCTCAAACATGGAAAAATCGAAAGGCATTCCCCCTATCTCAATAATTGGGGACTTCTTCCCGAAAAGGTAAACTACACCAAAGAGACGCTGGAGCAAATCGCCACCGATCTAATAGATAACCGTGTCATCGGGATTGCAAATGGTGCCGGAGAATCGGGACCGCGTGCGTTGGGAAACCGGAGCATCATCGCCCGGGCTGACTCCGCTCCGCTGGCCCGAAAAGTGAGTATGGAACACAAAGGCCGGGAATGGTACCGCCCGGTAGCCCCCATTATGCTGGAGCGAAACACCAAAACAGTAACCGGTCTTGACGAAATCCATCCGCTATCGCGATACATGCTGCTGGATTTTGCTATCCTTCCCGAAAAGAGAAAAGAGATGGAAGGAGTGGTCCATGTAGATGGCACGTCGAGGATTCAGACCATTTTCCAACGCGGGGATAATCCTTTTCTCTTCGATTTACTGGAACTGCTCGATGAAAAATACGGATTGAAAGCTCTTATCAACACTTCATTTAACCAACGCGGCAAACCAATCGTCCATACACCGGAAGATGCCTTGGCATCGGCCAAAGCGATGCAACTTGACGGTGTGGTTCTTAACGGGAAGTATTCCAGGCTATAAATTCTATTGAGGCAACGATTTATCCGACTGGCGGCCCCAGGTATTTTCCACATCTGAAAGTGAAACCCCATAAACTGACTGGAAATCCGCGGCAAAATGAACTCTCCGCCCTTCGGTAAACAACTTACGGTACTTCTCCATTCCAAAGCCATGAATAATGTAACCGGAAAATGAACCGGAAACCGGATAGGAGATATTGGTATCGAACTGCCCGAAGTCGCTGGCCAGGCTTTCAATGTCCGGCAAACCGCCATGGACAGCTAACGCAGCAACAATCATTTGCGAGCTGTCGTAATTTGCTTCGCTGTCATACGTGACGTGCTCCATGTACACCGCAATCCCTTCGCTTAAGATACGTAAATCGGTCGGCCCCCAGGCATTAAAAGTAATGATATGTGCTACTTCGTGCGCCGAAATACCTCGTTTGCCGATGGTATAACCATCTGAACCATAAATCACTTCAATTGTATTCAAAATGGGGAAAGCCTGCCCGGTTTTATCGGTAAACCCGGCATCCGCCAAATCGTTAAAAATATAGACGTGAATTTTTTGATTGTAACTCGTCCCCAGGATTTCATTTAACTGGACGAAAACGCGTTCCTGCTCTGCCTCAATTTTATCGATATCCGCGGCAGCAGCCGAATTAGGGCGGTAATAATATACATAGTTTTCCGACTCGGCCTGTAACCAGGTACCATGGGAATCCATTTCGCCGGAATCAGGAATCAGCGAACATGCTTGCAAAAGCAGCACCAAAATGGCTATCAGATAATTCCTATTTCTCATGGAACGGCATAAACTTTATTGAGACCGACCACCTCTGTTCCCATAGTATCAAACTATAGCGCTTATTATAATCGCGGCCATACAAATACGACCACTGAGGACAAATCCGGATATGATCATTCAGGTTGAAATATGCCCGTGCTGTTAAGCCCAGATCAAAACCACTTTCCACTCCCTTACTGTTCGAATAATACCCGGGCGTACTCGAATAAAAACCTACTGTTCCTTTGGCATTCGCCTGAATGTCCAATCCTGCTACGGGCAAAATTTTCACCATGCTGCCAACGACTATTCCTCCACTGACATTCGTCCAATGGTACATTAAATCCGTCCCACCATCGTAACTAAGATTCCATTTGCGGTATCCTATGTCAGCTTCCGGGCCGGCATATAACCGGAACAATGAATTCGGTTGCCTTGTCAGATATCGATATTGCTCCCAGGCCACCATTAATTTCATCATTTTTTGCTCCGGCGCCGATTCGTTGCTATCATTGTATTTCCAGTTATTAAAATTCCACATGGCAAACTGAAAAATATTTTCACGTCGCCCACTTGTCAAAAACAAATTGAACTTCGGGTAGAACGAATTGCCATAGAAACCAGCCGGACCGGACTGTCGTTCGTGAGAATAATTGAAATGCGAGTAACCCCCGCCAACACTCCATCCCCAGTCTTTTGCCCCGGCTCCCCAAGGCAACATCAACAGAAAGACCGATACAAAAAACAGTTTTCGTTTCAATAGGCAATGATTAAATATCCAATAATCCGGTCAGGTTTCCCATTCATTCGAAAACCAGGGCTTCTTAACTTTTTGCCGGGAGTATAGAGGTTACGGTACGTATTCGGATATCCGCTAAAAGCATTAAAGATAATAAGATTTTAAGCAAAACAGGGTGATTGACCGATAGATTCATTTCCGGAACAAATAAGAAGTAATAAATTCCAGCCAAACAAACCTTCTTTGCGCCCAAAATCGTACACTCCCGGTTCGAAACCGTACAATTTCTTTACAGCACACAAATTTATGGAAATCCACTTATGCCTCATTTTGTGGTAATTATACCGTTTGGCATATCTATTGGTAAACCATTTTCGGGATGGAACGTAAAACGCGGAATATTTTCCATCATTTGTTGTAACTATTTCGCCCGGTAGTTAGTCTAACCTTCCGGGGTTAACAATTTTTAGGAATGATTTTTCCGCACAAAAGTTCCCATCCGAACACAAAATCTTGAACAATGATACAGATCAACAACTTACATAAGTCGTATGTAACGGGGAATAACAGCCTGCACGTCCTGAAGGGCCTGAACCTGGACATCAAGGAGGGAGAATTCGTTTCCATCATGGGGTCTTCAGGTTCCGGTAAGTCGACTTTGTTGAATATCCTCGGCATTCTCGATAATTATGACGAAGGATCTTACTCCCTTGACGGTCTTCTAATGCAAGACATGAATGAGACTCAGGCAGCCCGGACGCGCAACAAAATGATTGGATTCATCTTTCAGTCATTCAACCTGATATCGTTTAAGAATGCGATGGAGAATGTTGCTTTACCGCTCTATTACAAAGGCATTTCGCGTAAGAAACGGAACCAGATGGCCATGGAATTCCTGGAAAAACTGGGCCTGAAGGAATGGGCACATCATATGCCGAATGAACTTTCCGGAGGACAACGCCAACGGGTGGCCATTGCCCGTGCACTGATCGCCAAACCACGTATCATTCTGGCGGACGAACCTACCGGCGCACTCGATACACAAACCTCGTACGAAGTGATGGAAATGCTGAAGCAAGTCAATGAGGAAGGGATTACTGTCATTATTGTTACCCACGAATATGATATTGCTGCTATGACCCGGAAAATCATCCACCTGAAAGACGGTGTGATTGAAGAGATAATTAAAAACGGCGACCTGAAGTCCTTCCAGGCACAATATAACCGGAACATTAATAAACCAACGCATCATGTTTGATATCGATGTTTGGCAGGAAATATTCAGCACTATCCGGAAGAACAAGCTCCGTACTTTTCTTACCGGTTTCTCGGTAGCGTGGGGTATTTTCATGTTAATGATACTGCTCGGGTCGGGAAACGGGTTGCAGAACGGTGTTAAAAAACAGTTTGCCGGTAACGCAGTTAATGCCATGTGGATATGGACCGGCGAAACCAGTATGCCGTATAAAGGAATGAAAACCGGACGGCCTATTCATTTCACCAACCAGGATTATACCTTCCTGACCAACAAGGTGAAAGGACTGGATGAAGTCTCTTCCCGCTTCTACTTGCCCGGTGATACCAATTATGCATATGGTAATGAATACGGCTCATTCACGACCGTCACCTGCCATCCGGCCCTTCAGGATGTTGAAAATATTAAGCTGGGCAAAGGCCGCTTCATCAACCACAAGGATATTACCGACTATCGCAAGTCCATTGTTATCGGAAAAGATATTGCCAAGGCCCTTTTCAAAAAAGAAGACCCCATTGGAAAATATCTCAAAGTAAACGATGTGCCTTTTGAGGTGGTCGGTGTTTGTCACGATCCGAACAATAGTAACGACCGTACGGCCTACATGCCGGTATCTACCGCTCAACGTATTTTCAACGGAGGTAACCGGGTTCACAGTTTTGCCGTTACCACGAAAATGGTCACCTCAACAAAACAGGCTGAAACCATTACCAAAAAAGTTCGTGAAGCGCTTGCCCGGCGTCACAAATTCAATCCAGACGATAACCGTGCTATGGGCGCTTTCAACATGCTAACAGAGTATCTGCGTACCATGAAGATTTTCCAGGGTATCAAAATATTTGTCTGGATTATTGGTATCGGAACCCTGATTGCCGGTATCGTAGGGGTAAGCAACATCATGCTGATCCTGGTAAAAGAACGGACCCGTGAAATCGGTGTCCGGAAAGCGCTGGGCGCATCACCCCGCTCTGTTATCGGCCTTATCCTGATGGAATCGATCCTGATAACCACCGTTGCGGGATACATTGGACTGACCCTGGGCGTCGGCATCATGGAAGTAGTGAATTATGTACTCGAACAGATGTTTGCCTCCGGCGGAGGTGACAGAATATTCTTCCGTAACCCAACCGTCAACTTCGGAACAGCCATTTCAGCCACGGTAATCCTGGTTTTATCAGGCGCTATTGCCGGATACATTCCTGCGAAAAAAGCGGCCAACGTAAAACCCATTGAAGCCCTTCGTGATGAATAAGCAAAGGGAAAATTCAAAATCAATAACCTGTTTAAAATCCTGATCATGTTTGACATCGAACGCTGGAACGAAATATGGAACGCCCTGACAAAAAACAAGCTCAGGAGCTTTCTCACCGCCTTCGGGGTTTTCTGGGGAATCTTCATGCTGGTCGTCATGACCGGCGCCGGAAACGGGTTGAAACACGGCATTTACGACGGTGTATCCAGGTTTGCTGTTAATTCTGCCTTTATGTGGACACAGCGGACCGGCGAGCCTTACAAAGGTTTTAAACGCGGCCGTTTCTGGAATATGAATACATCCGACATCACCTACATCGAAGACCACGTACAGGGCATTAAATACCTGGCCCCAATGCTTTTTGGCTGGAAGGAACGCGGCGGCGAAAACACCGTTCGCGATAACCGGACCGGCGCCTATAATATTGCGGGAGATTACCCGGTGTATACCAAAATCGACCCGGTTTCCATGGTAAAAGGCCGTTGGATCAATGAAATAGATATGCGCAATAAGAGAAAAGTGTGTGTGATTGGTGAGAAAGTAGAGGAAAGTATGTTCGATAAAAACGAAAATCCTATCGGGAAATACCTCAAAGTATCGGGCGTATATTTCCAGGTCATCGGGGTACTGAAACCCGAAACACGCGTCAATTTTAACGGACGTAAGGAAGAGACCATCTTTCTTCCATTCACCACCATGCAACAAGCCTATAATTACGGCAACGAAGTTCACCTGATTGCTGTCACTTCAAAAAAAGGTGTATCCGTCAGTAGCCTGGAAGGCCAGATACTCACCATCATTAAAAAGCGGCATTCAATCGCTCCGACAGACGAACAGGCAATCAGAAGCGTCAATATCGAAAAACAGTTCCAACAGATGAACGGCCTTTTCCTTGGCATCAGTATCCTGACCTGGATTGTGGGAATCGGAACATTACTGGCCGGGGTGATTGGTGTTAGTAACATCATGCTGGTGATTGTGAAAGAGCGTACCCGCGAAATTGGGATACAACGCGCTCTTGGGGCGACCCCCGGAATCATTATTTCACAAATTGTACTCGAAAGTGTGGCCCTGACGACCCTGGCCGGCTATATCGGACTGTCATTGGGCGTCGGGCTCCTGGAACTTGTCAGCAACGTCCTGGCGAAAATGAACAGCGGAGGTGACGGTGTCTTCTATAAAGATCCGACGATTGATCTTCCGGTAGCACTCGTTGCACTGGCCGTGTTGATACTGGCCGGGCTGTTTGCCGGTTCCATTCCGGCGAAGCGGGCGCTGCAAATAAAACCCATCGACGCATTACGCGACGAATAAACAACGCATGAAAGAGTTAATTAATAAATTTTAAACGAATGAAAAAGTTTTTCAAAATCTCCGGGTTCGTTGTACTGGGGTTAGTATTCCTCGGAACGCTGGGCTTCCTGTATCAAAAGTCGAAGGCAAAGCCAAATGTATTTAAAGATGAAACTCCGCTTACTACGAACATAATTCAAAAGACGGTTGCTACCGGTTCGGTCGTCCCACGTAAAGAAGTGGAAGTAAAACCACAGGTTTCCGGCATCATTCAGGAGTTATATGTACAAGCCGGCGATACCGTTAAAGAAGGCGATTTCCTGGCCAAGGTAAAAATCATTCCGGATATGGTGAACCTGAATGCCGCCGAGGCCCGGGTAACCAAAGCTAAAATCAGCTTCGAAGACGCCAAACTTGACTACGACCGTCAATCTAAGCTTTTCGGGAAGCAGGTCGTTTCGCGTGAAGAATACCAGAAAGCGAAACTTGCGTACGACGGGGCAAAAGCCGAAGTGGAAGCTGCAGAAAACAACCTGGATTTGATTCGCAAGGGGGTGACCAAAACCTCGCAGAAGACCACCAATACGCTCATCCGTGCAACCATCGACGGTATGGTGCTCGACGTGCCCGTAAAGGTGGGAAATTCGGTTATCCAGTCGAATACATTCAACGACGGAACCACTATTGCCACGCTGGCCGATATGAATGACATGATTTTCGACGGGAAGGTAGATGAGACCGAAGTCGGAAAAATTAAAGAGGGCATGCCCATCGAGCTGACCATTGGCGCCATCGAGCATGAGAAATTTGATGCAACATTGGAATATATTTCACCGAAAGGTGAGGAAGATAATGGTGCCATTCAGTTTGAAATCAAGGCGAATGTCAACCTAAAAAAGGACCAGTTTATCCGTGCAGGATACAGTGCAAATGCCGATATTGTCCTGTCCCGTCGCGACAGCGTGCTGGCTGTTCCGGAAGGTTTGCTCCAGTTTGATAACGATTCGGCTTACGTAGAAGTAGAAACACAGCCGCAACAGTACGAAAAACGCTATGTGAAAACCGGATTATCCGATGGTATCAACATCGAAATCTTGAATGGAATTACCAAGAATGACCATCTGAAAGGCGCCAAAGTGGAACCAGGTGCACAGGACAGTTAAAAATATATCGCCCCGAAAAGGGTAACACCCCAAACGAATAAGTAAATTAGCATAACGTCGAAATAAAAAATTATAATCCATGAGCCGACTATTCTATGCCATCGCCTTTTTAATCCTGGTAAGCATTAGCAACATCCTGAAAGCACAGGACACACCCGGTGCCTGGTCGTTAAAAGAATGTATTGACTATGCCATTCAAAACAATATCCAGGTTAAACAAGGCGAGTTAAGCACACAATACCAGAAAAATTTATTGCGCAAAGCCAAAACCGACCGCCTTCCCAACCTGAATGCCCAGGCTTCGCAAAACCAGAACTACGGACGTTCGCTGACCTACAATAACACCTACGAGAATATCAACTCCTCGGAAAGCGACCTGAACCTGAATACAAATGTCCCGATTTTTCAGGGGTTTCAACTCAACAACAACATCAAAAAGGGCCAGTTTGATCTGAAGGCTTCGATGGAGGATTTGCAAAAGGCGAAAGATGACATTACCATGAATATCGCCTCTGCTTACCTCGAAATCTTGTTCTCGCAAGAGTTGGTCAAGGTATCGGAGGAACAATTGGCAGTTACGAAACAGCAGATTCAGCAAACCCAGGAGAAGGTTGATGCCGGAGCCCTGGCCAAAGGCAGTTTGCTGGATATCCAGGCCCAGGCAGCCAAAGAGGAACTCACATTGGTGGACAACCAGAACCAGTTGAAACTGAATAATCTGAAACTGGCGCAGCTGCTGGAGCTGGATTCTTACAAAAACTTCAATATCCGGAAGCCTGAATTGCCCGAAATCAAAGCAGAGGCTTCCCTGGTTTCAGCAACTGAAATTTACAAAAGAGCACTGGCATTGTGGCCGGACGTTAAATCGTCAGAATACAAACTGCAGAGCTCACAATATCAACTGAAGGCTGCCAAAGGAGCTAATTATCCGACCATTTCGGCGTATGGCTTCTATTATAACTCATACAACAACAAATACACCGATTTGAAGGGTGATAAGATTCCGTTCAGCGAGCAGCTGAGCAACAACCAGCGAAAGGGTTTTGGCCTCCAGATGAACATACCGATTTTCAACCGTCTGCAGAACAAGACCCAAATTGACAATGCCAAAATCGACGTGCTCAGTAAACAACTCGATCTAGAAAACTCCAGGAAAGTTCTCCGGAAAGACATTGAAACGGCCGAAACCAACGCGATTGCAGCGCTGAACCGGTACACATCGAACCAGAAAGCAGTGGCTGCCATGCAGGAAGCATTCCGCTATTCGGAAGAAAAATACAATGTTGGTTTGGTGAATGCACTGGAGTACAACCAGGCCAAAAATAACCTGGCCAAAGCACAATCGGATTTGCTGCAAGCCAAGTACGAGTTCATTTTCCGCACCAAAATCCTCGATTTCTACCGCGGAATACCCATTGAATTGTAACTTTAAGGAACGTTATTTTCGTTTTGTGGTCAACCATGTAGTCATAATACCGTAACCCGTATGAAGAAGAAAAAAAGGAGTTTCCGTCTGCCCATCATCGTTGTCTTTGCAGTTATCATTCTGCTTATTGTAGGTAAACAAGCCGGCTGGTTCGGAAAAGAATTTGCTACCCGGGTAGCTGTTGAAAAAGCCGGGAAGAAAGATATTACCGAGCTCATTACGGCAAACGGAAAGATTGAGCCGCAAACGGAAGTAAAAATCAGCCCGGAAGTTCCGGGTGAGATTATTGAACTTCCCGTGAAGGAGGGCGATGAAGTAAAGGAAGGCGACTTACTGGCTATCATTAAGCCCGATATTTACATTTCCAATCTCAACCGTTTGCGCGCCACCCTGAATACCCAAAAAGCGCGATTGGCACAGTCAGAAGCGCAATTGACCGAGAAAAAACTGAATTTCGACCGGTCGAAACAACTTTATAAACAGCAGACCATCTCCCAAGCCGATTATCAGTCAGCCGAAGCAGCCTATAAAGTTGCTGTTTCCGACGTCGAGGCAGCGCGATACATGGTGAAAAGTGCGGAATCGAGTGTGCAGGAATCCCAGGAAAACCTGACCAAAACAAAAATCTACGCTCCTATTACGGGAACGATCTCGAAACTGAATGTAGAGAAAGGCGAACGGGTCGTTGGGACCAACCAGTTTGCCGGTACCGAGCTGATGACCGTGGCCAACCTCAATAGCATGGAAGTGAAGGTAGAAGTGAACGAAAACGATATTGTAAAAGTGCAGTCAGGCGATACGGCACTGGTGGAGATTGACGCATATATGAACCGAAAATTCAAAGGTATTGTGACCGAAATTGCCAGCTCGGCCAATGTGACCGGCTCCTCAACCGACCAGGTCACCAACTTCGATGTAAAGATTTTACTGCTGCAGAGTTCCTATAATGATTTGCTAAAAAACCCATCGGATCGTTATCCTTTCCTACCGGGAATGTCAGCCACTGTCGATATCCGGACCAATACCCGCAACGGTGTGATTACGGTTCCCATCCAGGCTGTTACCACCCGCAGCGGAAAAGGTGAAGCCAGGGATGAAACAACTGGTTTACAACAGGAAAACAGTGGGGAAACCGATGAAACAACAACCGTCAAACCTAAACCTGAAGCCAAACAGCATGAAGTTGTCTTTGTGTATAATGACGGTGTCGTTCGTGAAAAACGGGTCAAAACCGGTATTCAGGATAATGTCAACATCGAAATTGAAAATGGGCTGAAAGATGGTGAAGAAGTGGTTGTAGCTCCTTACGGACTTATTTCACGTACGCTGAAAGACTCCATGACGGTAGAGGTTGTTCCGATAGATGAGCTGTATAAAACGAAGAAGTAAGGTCAGGTTTGCGGGGAATAAACAGAAGGTTCCACGCAGAGAACGCAAAGATTGAACACGCGGAGTTCGCAGGGATTTATTGTCCTGGGCTTGGTGGTCCTTAGCGCCCTTTGCGGGGAATAAACAGATGGGTCCACGCAGAGAACGCAAAGATTGAACACGCGGAGACCGCAGGGATTTATTGTCATGGCCTTGGTGGTCCTTAGCGCTCTTTGCGAGGAATTAAAAAAAATCCTGCAGGCTTTACGTGGAATTAAATTAATGCTCCATAAAGAACCGAAAAACAGGTAAACAACACAAAAACAAACCTTATGACAGAAAATGAAATTTCACACAAAATTATAGGAACAGCTATTAGTATTCATAGGACAATTGGTCCCGGCTTACTGGAATCTGCTTATGAAAATGCACTTGCTTATGATTTAAGATTGGCTGGCCTAAATGTCAAACAGCAAGTTCCAATGCCTTTTATTTATAAAGGAGTAAAGCAGGATGTCGGCTACCGGGTTGACCTCTTAGTTGAAAACAAAGTTATTATTGAAATTAAAGCCGTTGAGTCATTAGCTCCGGTTCATTTTGCACAAGTATTGACTTATTTGAAGTTGTCCGACGTAAAGCTTGGGTTACTTTTGAACTTCAATAGCAAGATTCTGAAAGAAAACATACACCGGATAGTGAATGGACTTGGAGATTATTAATCATAAATCTTCTGCGTACTTTGGGGTTCTTTGCGTGGAACGAATTGAAGGCACCACGCAGAGGCCGCTAAGATTGAATACGCGGAGACCGCAAAGATAAAGAGAGGCCTACTTTAGCTTTATATTAATCAATCCCTTTCAAATAAAATTGCCGACATAACATGCAATCTTCTGCGGCCTTTGTGGTTCCTTAGCGCCCTTTGCGGGGAATAAACAGAAGGTTCCACGCAGAGGCCGCTAAGATTGAATACGCGAAGACCGCAAAGATTTATTGTCCTGGCCTTTGTGGTCCTTAGCGTTCTTTGCGGGGAATGAATAGAGGCACCACGCGAAGACCGCAAAGATTTATTGTCCTGGCCTTTGTGGTCCTTAGCGTTCTTTGCGGGGAACGAATTGAAGGCACCACGCGGAGACCGCAAAGATTTATTGTCATGGCCTTGGGCGCTGCCGGTTTATTTCTTAGCGGGCTTTGTGGTCCTTTGCGCTCTTTGCGTGGAATAAACAGAAGGCACCACGCGGAGACCGCAAAGATTTATTGTCATGGCCTTGGGCGCTGCCGGTTTGTTACTTAGCGGGCTTTGTGATCCTTAGCGTTCTTTGCGAGGAACGAATTGAAGGCACCACGCAGAGGCCGCAAAGATTTATCGTCCTGGCCTTGGTGGTCCTTAGCGTTCTTTGCGAGGAATTATTAATTGCTGAGAAAAGCTTTCTGTTTAGAAATACCGCGGGCCTATGCGGCGGCGGCGGCGGCCAAGGTCGAAATCGTAGCTTACCATGAATTCATGTGTACCGGCATTGTAGTGCGCCTCCGGCATGGTTGTCATGTCATAGGCATAACCGATTTTTAACTGAGGGTTAACATAAAACTGCAACAAGCCTCCAAAAGAGTTTTGATACCGATAGGTGGCGCCCACCCAAACTTTGTCACTAATCAGGAATTGTGCTGAGACATCGGCAGAGATAGGTGCATTCTGGGCATACCGGACCAAAAACGAAGGTTTAAATTTCAGGGTACCGTAACGTGATACATTGAAAACCTCAGCTCCCATCAGGTAGAAGTGAAGTACTTCGGTCTGGCTCAAATTCGTCGTCTCTTTCTGAATGGCGCTTTTGAGAATTTTAGGTACCGATAATCCCAGGAAGAAGCGATCGCCATGCCACAGCACCCCGACTCCGAAATTGGGCAGAAATTTGTAGTTGATATCCTGGGCAAACACCGGATCGTTCGGATCGTTAATCTGAAGCCCCGTCAACCGGGCCTCGTACAGGTTGAAACCGGCCTCCAAACCAAAGGATATATACTGCCGGCGATTGTAACGACTGGCGCGAACACGGTAGGCATAATCGAAATAGATACCATTTTGCTTGACCGGTCCCCAACTATCGTTGTAAATCGACATGCCGAGACCGACGTTGTAGGAGTTCAGCGGGGCTTGTACGGTAACTGTATTCGTCGACGGAGCGCCATCGAACCCCACCCACTGCTGCCGCGAAAGTGCCGTCACATTCAGGGTACCCTGACTTCCTGCATAGGCGGGTTGCACTGTCAGTACGTTGTTCAGGTACTGCGTAAAAACCGGGTCCTGCTGCGCTTTCCCCGCAAAGGGAAGTAACATCAGCAAAACAATCAATCCTAAAAGATTGCTACGTTTTAATATGTAGTTTCGTTTTATCAAGTTAAATTATTTCAATCATTTCGTTTCAAACGGGATAAGGATTAGGGTATAGGGTGTAAGGGGTTCCTATGCTCCTATTCCGGATTCCGTTCTGTTTTGTCATTTTTCAAATATCATTTATCAGCGTTGGCGCACTTGCGGTCGAAACAGCGTTGGCTTTTCAAATTCACGGGGTGTACCCAACATAACCCCGGATGCAATCCGGGGCTACTGCTTCAACCCCCTTCAGGGTTTATGAACGCTTTTATTTACTATTTATTCTACAATAATCGATGCCTTACGGGCAAATGGTCGCCATTTATCAACCACCGGTGTTCGCGGGCTGTCCTCCTCTGGAGGAGGTGGCCGCAGGCCGGAGGAGGATAGGGCCGGTAGAAGGCAATATCTACGCCGCTGCACTTGCGGTCGAAACAGCGTTGGCTTTCCAAATTCACGGGGTGTACCCAACATAACCCCGGATGCAATCCGGGGCTACTGCTTCAACCCCCTTCAGGGTTTATGAACGCTTTTATTTACTATTTATTCTACAATACTGTTTGCCCTACGGGCAACCGGTTCCCATTTATCAACCACCGGTGTTCGCGGGCTGTCCTCCTCTGGAGGAGGTGGCCGCAGGCCGGAGGAGGATAGGGCCGGTAGAAGGCAATATCTACGCCGCTGCACTTGCGGTCGAAACAGCGTTGGCTTTCCAAATTCACGGGGTGTACCCAACATAACCCCGGATGCAATCCGGGGCTACTGCTTCAACCCCCTTCAGGGTTTATGAACGCTTTTATTTACTATTTATTCTACAATACTGTTTGCCCTACGGGCAACCGGTTCCCATTTATCAACCACCGGTGTTCGCGGGCTGTCCTCCTCTGGAGGAGGTGGCCGCAGGCCGGAGGAGGATAGGGCCGGTAGAAGGCAACATCTACGCCGCTGCACTCGCGGTCGAAACAGCGTTAGCTTTTCAAACCGCTGCACCGCGCGACCGTCTTGCCGACCGTTTTTTACACCGGGTTACACCCGGCATTATTAAGCTTCAACCCCTGCCGGGATTGTGAACGCTTTTCTTCTTAATATCGTGCCAGCTCCGTTTCTTAAAACTTAAAACTCTTCATCTACCTTCTATCTAAATGCGTGCCGTAATCATTTCAATCCCCCGGATGCTCCCGAAGCCTCGGGACGGGGCTACTTCTAGTATGCTATATAGACGAACCCTTTGTACGTTTTGTGTGTACTGCCCAGCATTATCACATAATAGTAGGTTCCCACGGGCAACAAACTGTTACCTGACATCAGTCCGGTATTACACTTACCGTCCCAGTCGTTTTTGTAATCCTTACTCATATACACCTTGCTTTGCCAACGGTTATATACCGATAGTTGTGTGCCCGGGTATTGCTCAATACCCAGAATTTCGAAGGTGTCGTTAAAGCCGTCCTGGTTCGGAGAGAAGGCCTCCGGAATCACAAACGGCCCCCTGCTGACATCAATGAACACTATAGCCGAATCACACAAATTAGTCAGGTCACAAACCTGGTAGGTAAACTGGTCCTTACCCTGGTAAGGCTGCGTTGGTATATAGTTGACGGTTCCGTCAGGTAATACGGTTACATCACCATAACCAGGGTTCAGCAATATGATAACCGAGCTGGTATCCAAATCATTGTCGATATCCACATCGTTCGTCAATACCGAGATATTGATTGGTTCCTGTGCCGAAGTAGCGGCAAAATCATCGTAGGCTACCGGAGCATGCTCAACCCCCTGTACGACAACAGTATCTGGAGCTGAACACCCTAATGAATCTGTAACATCAAGAGTATACGTACCGGGTGAACTAATCTCCAATTTCGGTTCATCGGACACCCCTTCAATGGTTCCATCGGATGTACTCCAGTGGTATGTTAAAGGATCGATACCGGTCGTTCCGGAAGCGTCTAAGATAGCACTCATTCCCGATTCTAGCGTTTCCGGCGCATCCATCACGATTTCCGGCAACGGTAATACAGTTACCACACACGTATCCGATTGACTCAATCCGGCACTATTGGTTACCGTCAAAATCAATTCATGCTGTCCCGGACCATCCGGAACATAGTTGGTTACCTGGGCAGAAGGATCATCAAATGTTCCCTTAGTTGAAGTCCACGCGTAGCGTAAATACAGCCCCTGCGAACCGGAGGCATCAGCGACATAGGTATAACAACCACTAACGGTTGTATCGTTACCCGCATTAGCAATCAGGTCGGCCATCACGTACACATAGGCGGTCGCATAAGTCTGGTGCGTCCCGTCGTTCAGTTCGTACACAAAATGGTCGGCACCAATGTAACCGGGATTCGGCACATAGGTGAAATCACCGGTCTTTTTGTTCCAGGCCGTAACAGCGCCGTGCACCGGTTGACCACTGGCATCGTTCACCTGCAAATAACTCACGGTTTGCGATGCATCTACCGGAAGGTCGTTGTTAGCAACCGAACCGGAAACAGATTTCATGAACGACATGAAGAGATCATCGCCGCCGAACGGTGGATTATTCTTCTGTGTATTATCGTACAAATAGAGTTTCACAGTAGCTGTTACCCGAGTATGGTCATCGGTCACTTCGTAGGTAAACTCATCCTTAACCAGCCCCTGTTTGGATGGTGTATACGTATAGGTTCCGTCGGAATTCAATACCAGTGTACCATTCGACGGGCCTTTCGCAGGCGTCGTCTTCACCTTCAGGAGATCACCGTTCAGGTCAATATCGTTGTTCAGTACCGTCGACTTGATTTGCATACCGGCAGGAGCCCGAACCTCATCGTTAAAGGCGACCGGCGGATACTGCTTCGACGGATTGGTTCCCAGTACTTCAAACTGCACACTCGAAGTCATGGTAATGCCGTTATAATCGACTTGATACGTAAAGGAATCATTTCCCGAATAACCGGGGTAAGGCGTATAGGAATAGGTCCCATCGTGGGTTCCAATAGCCACATCCCCATGTTGCGGCACCACCTTCACGCTCATGTTCAGGTTCGACTGCCCGCTCAAATTATCAAGCGGTAATGCTTTTGTATCCGACTTAGCCGTCGATAACATAAAGTCGTTGGTAAATACACTTCCGTTAATCGCCGGGACATTCATGGCGCTGATGTTGTGGTCATCGACCAGCTGGAAGTTATTGAGCTGGACAATGACAACGATGGCCTTGGTATTGGTACAGCCGTCGGCATTGGTTTCCGTTGCCGTTACGTAGTAAGTACCGGTTTTGGCCCAGGTCACATCGATGGAAGCCTGGTTGTTCCCTGACGGGAAACTAATTTCCGAAGATTTTGCAGCTTTGGTGGTAAATGTTTGTTCGTTGTAAATCACCCAGGAGTAGCTACTCCCGGGATGATTTTCAACAAAAAGGTTGCGTGTTTGCCCTTCCGACACCACAAACGCATCCTGTGCCGTGGCAGAAGCCACGGCCAGGAGTACCCATCCAACGATGAGCAGCAGGCGTTTATAGGTACGGGTTGAGAACACTAAATGCTATTTATCATTAATTGAAACCAATAACAGATGTTCCTGGACGAGCTTTAACCGTTTGCGTTTGAACAGGAGAACTTGTAATATCATTGCTAGCAGCATCTGTTATTTCAGTTACAGCATGACTACCATCATCGACAATATTGCTAATTGACATCGTTACATTTTGAACTGTAGTTCCGTCTACGAATGTACCAGTAACAGTTCCTGTATTATCCTGAACAGCTTGACCATTAGCAATCGTAACTTTTACAATCACTGATTTATCGCCAGCAATACCTGTAATTGCGGCTGGAGCCGCAGGAGTGCTGAAAGAGACTCCATTGTCAGTACTATAGGAAATCAATCCGGTAGCATTACCCAAAGTCAAGGTTGGCGTAAATGACCACGTTGCAGCGGAACCTAATCCTGTTGGGATAAGTTTAAATTCAAAGTCTCCTGAACCATAATCATATGTAATTGTAGTTCCCAAAGCCGAAGCTGTAACTGCAGGGGCACAATCCGGAGTATTTGCATTCAGCAAGTTCGTTCCATCCCAAATAGCATACTGGAGTTTGAATGTGTTTGCAGGCTGAATAGCAACTGCTTTCAGATTTAAACAGCCACTTGCATCTTTTTCCTCAACGACCAAATAGTATGTGTTTCCCTCAGAAGAAGAATTCCATGTAAGAGACATCTTATAACCATTAGATGTCTCATCAGTTGGTGTATTATACGCAGAACCGCTCGCTGAATTAACTGTAAAATCAGCATAAGCAGCGTCACCACTTGTCTTTGCATTCAGAAGATTGGTACCATCAGTACTAATCCACCATTTATATGTATTTCCAGTATGACCTGTTACATCCTGAGAAGTACCGTCACTGGAGTTCACGTAATATAAATGTGTTGTACCAATACTCGGGGTAACACCTGAGTCTTGCGCAAACACTTTTGCACTACTCAGTGCAAAGAATGCGATTAAAGAGAGAATGAGTAATTTTTTCATGATTTTAATAATTGATTGTGAGTTAGTATTTTGAGTATTATTAATTCGCAGTGATTGTTGATGTTGCAGGTAGTTCATATATAGTCTGCGTTGCATCGTTATCTGACGGTGTAGAGTCCGGCGTATGATAATCCAGTTCTTCACCTTGAGTGATCGACAATGCTACTGTATTCTCAGTATTCACATCACCAACGACAGTAACAACGATATTCACGGTACTTGCTCCGTTGGTTGTTCCTGTAATGGTAGGACTTGTATACTCACCTGCAGCCGGTGCCAAACTTGTTGAGTTAATAGAAACATCAGATATACTAGAAATACCCGCTGAAGGAGTGAGTGTAAACTTGAAGTTCCAATCCGGATTCCATGTTGTTACATTAGTATTCATTGAAACCGTAAAGGTGATCTGGGTAGCTTGATCTCCTGTCACATTTGCTGCAGTTGCATCATGACATTCACCTGAAGGATCGGATGTTGAAACAACAAAGTCGTTAGTAATCACAGAAATTGGCAACGATCTCAGAGCGACACAGGAACCCGTTGCTGCTGATGTCTCCCTGAATTCTACCGTATAACTTCCTGCGGTCAACCATTTAATTTCAACTGATTGCCCATCCGTTGCAGTAGTAAAAGAATAATCTGTACCAACAGTACCACCTGTTACCGTCCAAGCCAAACCATTGTTTGTGGCATCTTCAGCTGTTACAGAATAAGTATGTGTTGAATTAACAAATGGTTTTTCTCCGTCTCCATTTGTTGGTTGTGCCCAAGCTCCGATGCTGACGAACATCAGGGCGAGCATTGCGATTGATTTTAAGATTGACTTTCTCATGATTTTAAAGGTTATGTGTTTCTTTGAGTATTTTGTTTTTGATATTATTTAGTTTGCTATTATAATTCCAGGGTTAGGTTTGTGATCGATTGTTACGGTAAAAGACAGGGTATTCGTATTTCCATTGCCATCATCCAGTGTGTATGTAACCGTGGAAAGGCCTTCGTTGAACGTGACATTTACGGTAGGACCAGTTACCACAGTTGAATTGACCGTTGTATTTCCAGTCACACTGTACGATAAAGTAGGTGTTCCGCAGTTGTCTGTATTAGCAACCGGAAGATCGAGCGTTAGCGTTGCCTGCTGCGATAATTCATCTGTGGCACATTCTGTCAGGTTTCCATAAGTAAAGGATGGATCAAAAGTTGGGGGCTCATTATCTATAACGGTAACTTTCCGCGAAGCCATTGTAGGCCCATTACATCCTGAAGCTTCTACCTTAATATTCACGGTCCCTGAAAATCCTTGAGCCCAGGTCATCTCCCCAGTTGATGAATCGATAGAACCAGCGGATAAGTTATCAATGCTCCAGACCAGCCCTGTACTATTGGTTGCGGTTGTAGAATAAGTTGTTGTCAGGGTCCCATCCTCAGGCGGACACGCGGGTTCTGAACCAGCCGAAACAGTGATCAGGGTTGGAACTCCAACCGACGGAGTTGTAGTAACTGTATGTGTAGCTGTTTTAGGACCACCACAACCTTCAGCACTTACTGTAATAACCGAGGTTCCACTCCAGGTATCAGCATATGTTACTTCTCCGGTACTCGCGTCAATCGAGTTGCCATTGGTTAAACTTGTTGCATCCAGCGAATAGGTGATTGCCGTGGAATTTGCTGCCGTTGCCGAATAAGTTACCGTACCTGCCCCTTGACAACGGGCGGAAGTTGTACCTTCGGTAAAAACAGGAGTCGACACTTCAGGATTTACAGTGATTTCTGCAATATCTGAAACACTGGTCGCGACTGTTGTCGTTGACATGCCCGGATTTGTACGCGATATAGTGAGGATTCTTTGATAATACGTTTTACCCGCAACAGTTGTCTGCGGAGTATAATCTTTTGAGCTTGCTCCAGAAATATCCGTGAAAGTTGTCCCATCGGTACTCTCCTGCCACTGATAAGTTACAGTGTATTCTGTATTGCTTGAGATTGGACTATCAGTAAATGCATCATTACCAACTATTTTATGGGCTGCGGTATTAATGCATACACTCTGCGTTGTTCCCGAAGCAAGTTTATCTGTTACTTTTTGCAGATTACCAAACGAAATCCGATTTGCCCCGGTATTTTCGTAAAAATCCAATAACAGATGATTATCTCCATTGACACTGAAAAGAATTCCCGCATCGGTTGCATAAGCCCGGTCACTCCAATGGGTATAAACCAAATTATTGTCAACATACAAGCGGGCACCATCATCACTGCCGATATCCACTAAGTAAATACCATCCAGCGTCGTCGTGTGCATTCTATAATGGACTGAAAAAGTCTCCGTATAAATTGAGCCACCTCCTGAGCTATTGGAGAAATCATAACATGTATAGTTTCCTCCAAATCCTTCGTCGAAAAGCTGCAGCTCCGTTACTTGACCATAGTAGTCTTGAAAATTGGTTCCATTGTATATATGGCCAATCCATGAATTGTCTCCCTCGGTGGTTTGATCATCACCGGAAATAATCCCATTTGACGTTACTGTTACATCTTGAGTATCCGTAGCTGTATTACCTGATTTATCTGTCACGGTCCAGGTAACCGTTGTTGTTCCTTCCGAAAAACTTGTCGGGGCATCATTCGTCACACTCTTCACGCCACAGTTATCAGAAGTGGCAGGCGTTCCCAAATCTACGTTGGTTGCATAACAGGAGCCGGCATCAGCAAATGCGCTTACATCTGCAGGTACAGTAATTGTGGGAGGTTCAGACTCAGTTACATTAATGTCAAAAGTACATATGGAAGTATTACCGGATGCATCAGTCGCAGTAAACCGCATGTGATGTATTCCCGTTGAAAATGTACTTCCCGGTGCCGGAGCCTGTTGCCAAGCCGTTTCACCTTCGTTTTGCATCTCACCGATCACGCGTGGCCCATCAAACTCGAGAAAGAAGTAACGGGTATCGGTATCAAACTGGTCGTTCCAACTCCCGGCTTCATGCTCGGAAGTAGTAGTTCCATACATCTCAGCCCAGTTTTCATTGCTGTTAGTGTTATTGGGCTCGTCTGAATTCCAATTTGTGTAAAGGGTAGAATCCTCGCCTGTTACCCATCGCCACTGTCCTTCCTGTCCCGCATCAGTAAAGCCAAACCAAACATCCTGCCCCAGAGCTTCCGCAAAAGTCTTTAGAAAATTATTCTCTTCAGCCGACGTGATGGTTGCCAGATGACCACCATTATCAAAGACTTTAACGTGGGTATCCTTAGATAGCTCAATATCAGTTGATAAATAATAGGAGTGGCCACCGTGATCACCTAAGTAACTAAATCCGGGCAAAGCGCTCGCATATGCACCTCCGTTGTCAGTAGCCGTGGGAATATTGTACCAAACTTTGGCGGTACAGGTAGTTGGATCCGCAATCACGGTTGTATCATTGGAACAATTGGTGAACTGTGGCGCCTGTGTATCTGGCTTCTCATTTACATCCACAGTACTTGAAGCAGAACAACCGGAAGCATCCTCAACTGTTATGGTATAAGTTCCCGGAGAAAGATTGGTAAAATCCCCTGAAGCCTGATACGGACCCGAATCGAGACTAAACTGATAGGGAGTCAGCCCTCCTGATGCTGTTGCTGATATTGAGCCATTCGTTTGTCCAAAATCTGCATCTGTTGGAGTTGCTGTTAATGTTGGTGGCGTATTTACGGTAATGGAAACCGGTGACGACGTTGATGAACAACTATTGGGGTCGGATGTCGTTGCCGTATAATTTAATACTCCTGTGCTTGCTGGAGTTACAGTAGCTGTTGCGATTGAATTATTCGCACCTGAATAAGTTATTGGGCCAATGTTTCCAGGTCCACTAAAATAAGTAGTATAAACTCCACCGTTATTTATTGTTAACGACCAATTGTTTAACACACCAGAATCGCTGTTAGCATTATCAGAAACCGACAAAGTCCATGTCCCGGCAATATCTGCAATGGGAAAATTAAGTCCCGAAAAATTATTTGCGTTTCCGGTATTGTCACTTGGCTTATAAGTTCCAGTAGGTATTTCTCCAAATGCGGAATACACCTCCGGTAATACGGTCGCTCCACTTGTCGAAAAGACATAGTCGCCACTACTGATAAAATCGTCACTGTTTCCCCAAGTACTTTGCGGATACCCTACTCTATCAAACAAAGTAGTTGTCCCAATACTGCCGGGACCTTTTAATGTTACAACCAAATCGCCAACCCAGGTATGACTTATATTCAAGTGAATTTCCAGTTCAGAAGCAGAACTGAGTGTTCCGCTAGGCATGACGATAGAGCGATTAATTGTTTGGTAGTCATTTATATTACCTGGAGATGTATTGCTTCCCGTTAGATTAGGAATTCCACCTGAACTTGTGGCTGTTAGAGTTATGCTTCCCCCCGAACATCCAGTTGAAGAAGAAGCTGCCAATGAAACTGAAGGCAAAGGATTGACCGTTAAACTTACTGCGTCACTATAAACAGTTCCAACACCATCTGAGATAACACAATCGTAAACAGCCTCATCACTGCTGGTCGCATTACTGATGGATAGCGTACTGGAAGTAGCGCTCGAAATATCGACTGAATTTTTTCTCCACTGATAACTGGTTGCTCCACTGGCAACAACCGTAAACGTCGCTGTGGAACCTTCGCATACCTCCTGCGCTACCGGCTGTTCGGTGATACTAATTGAAGAATTCGCAGTAAGTGTGTTTCCCGGTGTAACATTAAATGTTGCAGGTGGCACCACATTCATACTATTGTTTACTATCACGTCGATATCAGAGGTAACCTGCGCTCCATTATTAGCAGTAAGGTTGTAAAAGGTAATATCTTTAACCCCACCTGAACCGGTAATCAACTGTGTTCCCCCGGAAAAAATAATCGTACTGGTTCCCG
This sequence comes from Prolixibacter sp. SD074, assembly GCF_009617895.1. NCBI lineage: Bacteria > Pseudomonadati > Bacteroidota > Bacteroidia > Marinilabiliales > Prolixibacteraceae > Prolixibacter > Prolixibacter sp. SD074. The sequence continues at coordinate 3,393,995 of NZ_BLAW01000001.1, read as the reverse complement.
GATTAAAGTTGCTTCCGCCACTCATATCCCAGGTAGAACCATCCATAGTGATGGTACTGTTTTGTGCATTGATCGTTCCGCTACCTGTCGACATGGTCAAGTTCCCATTGACGGACAATTGCCCCCCAACAGTCACATTGCCTCCATTTGTATCGAAAGTAGCGCTATTCCCTATGGTTACATTTCCTGAGATAGTAACATTTACTCCCGAAGCAACCGTCAATGTATTGGGATTACTATTCATTGTTAAACTGGCCATCGAAGCATCTGCATCAATAATCGGCTGATATACAAAACCAGAAAGCCATGGAATGGTAACATCATCACCAGCTCCAGGAACTCCATTATTCCAGTTTGCCGGATCAGTCCATGAGCTACTAGAAGTGTCTGTCCATTGAGTGGATTTTCCGAAAGCAAATCCGGAACCCAGCACGAACAAAAGTGCAGCAATGACTAAAACCTTAACTGATTGGTGATTTATATTGGTAGGTAAACAATTTTTTGAAGCCGGGACGACCTCGGTTGTTGATTGGGAGGCAAGGGATCAATTCATAATTGGGGTGGATTTTTTAGATTACGCATAAATCTTAGCCACTCTGAAAAGGAAAAATTCAATATCGACAACTCCTCTTTGAGTTGCACGGAAAGCTTTAAGTTTGGCATTAAATGATTCAGCAGAAGCATTAGTGCTTCGGTTGTCAAAGAAGTTTAATATTTCAGGATAATGCGCATAGAATGTAGCAGATATGGTATTGAAAGATTTAAAACCGGATTCAGTAACATCGTTGAACCACCTGGCCATTTTAGTATAAGCTACTTTCTTGTCCGTGTTTTTCAAAAATATCATTCTTAATGAATGTGTCAGGGAATATGCTTCTTTAATGTCGGGATAAAGCTCAAACAATACAGCAGCTCTTTTCTTTTGCTTGTCAGTCCATTTATCCCCTGATTTAAACAATAAATACCGGCTACGGGCCAGAAGTTGTTTTTTAGTGTCTCCATTGCTTAAAACTTCAGGGATATATTTTACGCCATCAGCTTTTGCATTTTCAATTGCATTGGTTTCTTCATTAATGGCATCCCAACGGTGTTTGATACGTATCTCCTGCAATGCATCATAGGCCAGTTTCTGGACATGAAAGCGGTCAATAACCCGGCTGGCTTTTGGAAAACAACTTTTTACTATTTTTCGCATGGAACTGGCCATATCCAGTGTTACCTCTTCAACTGCATTTCTTTCTTCTTCTGATATCTTATCTAAAACTTCAATAACTTTCCCTGCCTCTGTCCCTTCTATCATGGCCACTAAAGAGCCCTTTTTCCCTTTCCCTGCCTTATTGGTCACCACGGTGTAAAGTTCTCCATTGGTAAGTGCTGTTTCATCGATACTCAATCGTGTCCCTATATTCCCTGGAAAAAGGATCCAATCCTTTGAATGGGACTTCTGTTCCCATTCATGAAAATCGCTCAAATGATCCTTGTATTGTTGCCCAAAATAATCTCCGTTGATATAATAATGTTTCTCTAAGCTATTCGAACTTATCGGGTATTTGTCCAAGTAACCCTTTTAAAAAAGCAGCAAACTCTTTGGTGTAGCTGGTGCCTTTGGCTATTAAATCCCATCGGGAACTATAGATCTTTCCTGTGTGCTTGTCCTTCCATTTTCGTCGCCTGACGACAAAATAGACTGTCTTGTCCCTTAACGGAAAATCTTGGATACGGACAGGCTCGTCGAATCCATTTGAAACCAGCTCTTTATCAGCGTGCTCCAAGGGCTTAATTGACTTTTCATTTAAATGTAGCTCTAATTGTCCACCTTCTACTTCCTTGAAATCAATCAAATCAAAGTATTCAAATATTTCCTGGGGCAATAAGTAACGTAGTAAGCTTTCTATTTCCATGACATAAAAGTAGAATTTTTTGTTGCCCACCCTAATATTGAAGTGAGCCGAGGCAAGCATTGAATCCTGTTGAACACTCACAGTAGGACTGTTTGTGCGACAGCATACGAATCTCCTTACCGATATGTCAATCAGTTGATGTAACAAGTGCTCCTAATTTTTGCCTTTTTATTCCTAATCCATTTCGTAAACCCAGGCTCCTCAACCACCACACTGGTTTACGCAAATGTTTAATTTGTTCAATGTCCGAAAATCAGACATTTTTTTCAACAAACTTCAAACAGCATTAAACACCTTAAAACGTGACAACTAATGCCACTGCCCTCTTTACTCCGCTGCAAAATTATTAAAATTTGTTAAACAAAATAGTAGCCGTGATATAATAATCGACAATTACTGCCGTTGTGCGGCCACATATACACCTTATGCAATTGATTATCTACACATTGAATACTTTTCACCACTGTATATTTTTTTTACATTCCAGCTTTCATTCGTTCGGTTTTCGCGTAATTATACTTATCATATAAATATCGATGGACGACAGACGGGCCATCATTGAATGCCCCCTACATTATGTTTGGGTGGTTACCCAACCGTTCAGCCCTTTCCCGGCATACGGAGTTTCTACCTGACAGATGATAATTACCCGGGAATGTCTACTGCCTCTCAACGACCTTCCCGTCTCATTTAACGTCTTATTAACCAGTATTAAAATAACGGCGCCACTTCATAAATATTTTGCATGAGCATTTATTTAAGCCAGAAAAATTCTCTTTTCAGTTTTCATCTGGTTATCAGAACACTTCAGCCCGAAACCAACAGTTGCCTAACCACCTCATACCAATCGCATTATAGGGTAAGCCCATTCACAATTTGATAACTTTTTTACAATCCGTTTATTTCAATTCCCGGTGACTTTTTTATTTGTTATGTTAACATACTCATGGTGAAACAATTATTTTCAAACCAGGCCACTTTCCGATTTCAGGTAACGGACCAGGTTTGCCTGGTCAAACAACCAGTTACGATGAATAAGACAGAAGGCATACTGAGTCATTCAATTTCCCAATCCCATCAGGGAGCGCACCCCAACTTTTCCAAAGTTTAAAACTTTGGAAAAGTTAATGACTCACAGCAACCGTCTGCATTCAGGACATGCATAACCATGCTTAAATGTTTTTGAATTGTTTGCCCGTAGGGCATTACAGTATTGTAGAAATAAAATACGCGGAAACGCCCATACTCCGTAGGAGTTATACCATCCTCCTCCGGCCTGCGGCCACCTCCTCCAGAGGAGGACAGTTCGCGAATGGCAGAGGCCTGGGAAACGGTAATTGGTGGCTTTAGACGGAAGAAGTTTAAAGTGTTAGGTTTTAAGAAACGGAGCTGGCACGATATTAAGAATAAACGCGTTCATAACCCCGGCAGGGGTTGAAGCTTAATAACGCCGGGTGTAACCCGTTGTAAAAAACGGTCGGCAAGGCGGTCGCGCGGTGCAGCCGTTTGAAAAGCCAACGCTGTTTCGACCGCAACGTGCAGCGGCGTAGATATTGCCTTTTACCGGCCTATCCTCCTCCGGCCTGCGGCCACCTCCTCCAGAGGAGGACAGCCCGCGAATGGCAGAGGCTTGGGAAACGGTAACCGTTTGCCTGTAGGGCATACAGTATGGTAGCAGATAGCGCCTCGCGTCCAACATACTCCGTAAGAGTTACACCTATAAAGGCTCCACGCAAAACACGCAAAGATCCTCGCCAGGAGCGCAAAGAAATCGCGCAGATTTGGCTATTCCTCACGGTCCACGTCGGAGCTTATCAGTGTTCATCAATGAATGCAATCCGTGTCAATCGGTGGATCTTTTTGCTCTCATCTTTCAGAGCCGGTTATGCAGCAGCCGGTTCAGGAGTTCATCCTTATATTTGGCGGAAACCTTCAACATTTCGCCACTATTCATTTCGATCATACCTCCTCCCGTTTTCAGGTAACGGACTACATTTTTCAGGTTGATTAAATGACTGCGGTGGATCCGGCAAAAGCCATGACATGCCAGGAGATTTTCGAACTCCATCAGTGTCCGGCTCACCAGTGTTTCGGTCCCGTCTTTGAAGAATATACGCGAATAGTTGCGTTCTCCCTCGCACCGTTCAATGTCGTCAATTTTCACAATGGAGAAGCCATTCAACTCCGGTAAGGCAATCGTAGCGTTGGCATCTTCGGACGAACCAAACAAATTATCACGCATGGCCCTTACCCTTGGTAAAGTCGATGCCGATGACACCTGGTTAATCCGGTTCAGCGATGCCTTAATATCGTCGGGAACAATGGGTTTAACAATGTAGTCGAATGCTGAATACTTAAAGGCCTTGATGGCATACCCGCTATAAGCGGTTGTGAAAATTAGTTTGAAGTCGGTGTTCCCGAGCTTCTCAATTAAATCAAAACCGGTACCGTCAGGAAGCTTAATATCGAGAAAAACCAAATTCGGGTGCACCCGGTTGATCAATTCCAATCCGGATGCTACCGAATTGGCCTCTCCTTCGAGTATGACGTTCTCAAAACATTTCTCAAATGTTTTCTTCAAAATGCTCCTCGAAAGTTGATCGTCATCAATAATTACTGTACGCAACATTATTTTACCCCTGATGTATGAAAATCACTCACAAACCTCGTGAAACTATAAAAACTCACTATACCAACACCGCAACGGGGGCGAAAGTTTTATGAAATTATGTTTGCCATGGGACGGCTTGCCCCATTGCCCTATACCGCACGGCCACGATGTATCGCACCCCTCCTGCGGGCTCTGCGTGGGGCCTTCTATTCATTCCCCGCAAAGGGCGCTAAGGACCACAAAGGCCAGGACAATAAATCCCTGCAGTCTCCGCGTGTCCAATCTTTGCAGCCTCCGCGTGGGGCCTTCGGTTTATTCCTCGCAAAGGGCGCTAAGGACCACAAAGGCCATGACAATAAATCCCTGCAGTCTCCGCGTATCCAATCTTTGCAGCCTCTGCGTGGGGCCTTCTGTTTATTCCTCGCAAAGAACGCAAAGGACCACAAAGGCCAGGACAATAAATCTTTGCGCTCTCTGCGTATTCAACCTTTGCGGGCTTTGCGTGGAGCCTTCTGTTTATTCCTCGCAAAGAACGCAAAGGATCACAAAGGCCAGGACAATAAATCCCTGCAGTCTCCGCGTATTCAATCTTTGCGGTCTCTGCGTGGGGCCTCTATTCATTCCCCGCAAAGAACCCTAAGGACCACCAAGGCCAGGACAATAAATCTTTGCGCTCTCTGCGTATCCAATCTTTGCGGCCTCTGCGTGGTGCCTTCTATTCATTCCCCGCAAAGGGCGCTGATTAAACCATCGAAGAAGTACAAACGTTACTGGCATGCCGGAAACGATACCGACATGAAAAATTTACCATCTTTGCACAAAATTTATAGCATGCCATTAATTCTGAATTTGGAGTCGTCGACTGAAGTCTGTTCTGTGTCCGTAGCAAAAGACGGCAATGTACTCGCCTTTCGTGAAAACAGCGATGGTATGAATCATGCTAAGCTGTTGACGTTGTATGCGGAAGAAGTTTTAAATGAATTAAAATTAAATGCTGCCGATTTGGATGCCGTTGCCGTATCAGGCGGTCCCGGTTCCTATACCGGCTTACGGATCGGCGTTTCAGCGGCAAAAGGTATTTGTTATGCGGCAGGACTTCCGCTAATTGCGATATCGTCCCTGGAATCGATGGCTGCGCATGTGGCTTTGCACCTTCAGGAGAATGGACTTCCAACCAACGAACCACTGCTTCTGTGCCCCATGATTGATGCACGGCGAATGGAAGTTTATTCTGCCCTTTTTTCCACGAATGGAGAACAGGTGCGGGATATCACTGCCGATGTCATCGACCACCATTCCTTTGAGGATTACCTGCAAAAAGGACCCGTGGCTTTTTTCGGTAATGGAGCCGATAAATGCAAAAGGGCGATTCAGCATCCCAATGCCCTCTTCCCGAAAGGCATTACGGCTTCATCTAAACACATGACTGCTCTTGCCGAAAAGGCTTTCAGTGAGAAAAACTTTGTTGATGTGGCTTATTATGAACCTTTTTACTTGAAGGATTTCGTTGCCACCGTTCCGCGGAAAAATATTTTTGGAAACCAGAAATAAAATGAGGACTTACTGACTAATTTCCTTTGCGGCCTCTGCGTGGGGCCTCTATTTATTCCCCGCAAAGAACGCCAAGGATCACAAAGGCCATGACAATAAATCTTTGCGCTCTCTGCGTATTCAATCTTTGCGGCCTCTGCGTGGAGCCTTCTATTCATTCCTCGCAAAGAGCGCAAAGGACCACAAAGGCCATGACAATAAATCCCTGCAGTCTCCGCGTGCCCAATCTTTGCGGCCTCTGCGTGGGGCCTTCTGTTTATTCCCCGCAAAGGACGCTAAGGACCACAAAGCCCGCTAAGTAACAAACCGGCAGCGCCCAAGGCCATGACAATAAATCTTTGCGGTCTCCGCGTGGTGCCTTCAATTCGTTCCTCGCAAAGAACGCTAAGGATCACAAAGCCCGCAGAAGATCTGCATGTTATGTCGGCAATTTTCTTTGAAAGGGATTGATTAATATAAAGCTAAAGTAGACCTCTCTTTATCTTTGCGCTCTCTGCGTGTCCAACCTTTGCGGGCTCTGCGTGGGGCCTTCTGTTTATTCCTCGCAAAGAGCGCTAAGGACCACAAAGCACGCAGAAGATCTGCATGTTATGTCGGCAATTTTCTTTGAAAGGGATTGATTAATATAAAGCTAAAGTAGACCTCTCTTTATCTTTGCGCTCTCTGCGTATTCAATCTTTGCGGCCTCTGCGTGGAGCCTTTTGTTTATTCCCCGCAAAGGGCGCTAAGGATCACAAAGACCAGGACAATAAATCCCTGCGGGCTCCGCGTGCCCAATCTTTGCGGTCTCTGCGTGGGGCCTTCTGTTTATTCCTCGCAAAGGGCGCTAAGGATCACAAAGGCCAGGACAATAAATCCCTGCGGGCTCCGCGTGGAGCCTCTATTTATTCCTCGCAAAGAGCGCTAAGGACCACAAAGCACGCAGAAGATCTGCATGTTATGTCGGCAATTTTCTTTGAAAGGGATTGATTAATATAAAGCTAAAGTAGACCTCTCTTTATCTTTGCGCTCTCTGCGTATTCAACCTTTGCGGGCTTTGCGTGGAGCCTTCTATTCATTCCTCGCAAAGGGCGCTAAGGACCACAAAGGCCATGACAATAAATCTTTGCGGCCTCTGCGCGGGGCCTTCTATTCATTCCACGCAAAGGGCGCAAAGGCTACAAAAGTACTGTCTCGTCCTTAAAAACGTTGACTAATCCTCGCTCAACGCACGCAATATGAAACACTTCCTTGCCCCCCCTCATGTTTCTTTGGAAAGTTTCATTAAATTTGCCGCCGGACAAGATCCCCGGAAATCTGGGGAAGTAAGTAATAATCATTTATTTAAATACATTATAATGGCATCTACTGCAGATTTCCGAAACGGATTGTGCATTGAGTTCAACGATCAGTTGTTCCAGATTGTGCAGTTTCAGCACGTCAAACCAGGGAAAGGTTCCGCTTTTGTTCGTACCAAACTCAAAAACCTGAAAACCGGCCGCGTGATTGAGAATACATTCAACTCCGGGGTGAAAGTTACCCTTGCCCGCATTGAACGCCGCCCTTATCAGTTCCTGTATAAAGATGATTTGGGTTTTAATTTCATGCATACCGAGACTTTTGAGCAAGTCATCATCTCACCTGATTTGATGGAAAATGCTGACTTGTTGAAAGATGGAATGATACTCGAAATTGTGTTCCATGCTGAAACTGAAACGGCACTGAGTGTTGAATTACCTCCGTTTGTTGAACTGGAAGTGGTTTACACCGAACCAGGTGAAAAAGGCAATACGGCTTCTTCTACCGCATTGAAACCGGCCGAAATGGAAACCGGCGCCACCATCATGGTCCCGATTTTTGTGAACCAGGGCGACATCATTAAAGTAGATACACGCGACCGCTCCTACTCGGAACGTGTGAAGAAATAAGGAAATTCGTTTGAAACGATATTTGAATCCCGTTCGACATCAGTTGTCCGGGATTTTTTTATGATGAACAACTGGCTGTAAACGGATTATTCGTTAAATTGCCCAATAATTAGACAATCGCTGATCATTCATCTCGCTTAAACCATCTCCAATGAAAAACCGGATGCTGAAATATACCCTTACATTCTTCCTGAGTTTCATTTCGTTTGTTGCTTTTTCTAAAACTTATACCTCTAAAGACAATCACACAGGATATTGGGCAGAAAAAAATACCTGGGATGTTAATGAGATTCCCGACCTAAGTAAAAATGGAACTATTGACATTTATGGTTTTGTGACACTTCAGGGTTCTGCATTGACTACAACCTTCAATATGGCTACAACAATAACCATACACGATACCTTAGTTGTTGAGGGTTCATTAGATTTAAAAAAAGATGCAACTTTAAATATTGAAACAGGAGGCGTGCTAATTATACTGGGCAATTTGACAACTGCTAAAGACCTAATTGCTAACATCAACAGCTACCTAGTCGTTGCCGGTGAATTTTCGACGAAGCAAGATGCTTCCATTAGTATTACAGATCCAAGCCAAGTGTTTTTATTTGGCGGGGTAGATACAAATCCGCCACTTGATGGAAGTAAATATCAGGATTATCCACCACCACCAAGCACGGATATTGGTTCGTTATATTGTGGGGTTCAAAATATTTCGGGAGGAGCAATAATCGATTGTTCTAATAATTTACTGCCAATAAATGAATGTACACCCGTTAATTCAATATCCTTTATGATGCCGAATATTACCGGATCCCTTACGTGTAATTCTGGAGAAATTTTTTGGACTTTATATGACAGCAATAACCAAATTTACGATGGACAATCAGGTAAAGCTGCCGCTAACTCAACTGTGACTGTCAATACATCCCTATTGTCAGGCTCCTATTATATCAAATTTCAGTTTGGGAATAGTTTTTGCTCACAAGACATAATAATCAGCAATCCACCCACAACCGGTACGATAACGAAGTAGAACGTATCCGGAGCGGTATGATTGCTTAATTTATGGTACTCGCTGGATAATACCCGTAGTCGGAGGCGAGGAAATTTCCAACATCGAATGATTGATGCTATACCAATAAACGATTCCCAACAGGTAACCTTCCCCCTCTATATCTCCTCCATTATAGGATTTGTCAAGAATCCATGTTGCTCCCATTGAACTAAACCCACAAACCTTGTCAACCAAAACAATATCCGCCATACCGGATTTTCTAACAAGAATGCGGAATGAAAGAAACGTGGAGGTTGAATATCCACACGTTGACTAACTTCTAATCCTATTGGAGTCTTTAATGTCCAGCACCACAATCAGTGCAAAACTCATCCAGAACGGGATGGCCGCATTGTTCATGTCGAGGAAGTTATTCAGAAAACTGTGAACGAAATAGGTAATGAGGGATATGACCGCGGCTAACGACAGAAGTCGCGTCCGGGAATCTTTGGTGCGCGAATACAACCGGATGCCGGTGTATAGAATCGAGACAATCAAGGCCAGGAAAGCGAGTAACCCTACTAATCCGGAGGAGGCCAACGCCCCCAGGTACTCGCTGTGTGCATTTCCCCAATCGCCGGAATTCGTGCTGATAATCGTTCGGAATTCGCGCATCTGAAACGGGGCATATTTGAACTGATAGGTGTTCGGCCCCCATCCGAAAACCGGCTTTTCCTTAAACATTTCCAACGCACAGTACCAGCGGTTCAGCCGTTCCACATTCGAGGCATCCGAAGTAATATTCGTCATCGACTCCACATGCTTCATCATGTTACTCGACGAATCGGTTTTGTTGGTCTCCAGTTTCAGCAAAATCTGTGTCCAAAATGTAAACAAGATGACCACAATGGTTACGCCGGTAAAAAGGAGATGTGTAAACCGAATGCGCAATTTCATAATAATCCAGGCCACTGCGGCAATGGCGACACTCAACCAGCTGGCCCGTGAATAGGAGAAAACCAATCCGGCAAGGAAAACCGGAAGCAACAAAACAAACAGCAGACGGATTTTCAGCTTACTTCCCTTATCGGAAGCAAATGCTATCACATAGGGAACCATCATGGCAATAACGGCGCCATAAACGGTATGATCGTTAAAAAATGGCCGGGGAACCTTGTAAGCAATCTGCTTGTTCCACAAACCATACCCAATGTGCTTCCGGATAGTGAGGACGATCACGATGACCATGGCCACTATAAAGAGTAGCCACAATTGCCGGATGGATGCAAATCCCCGCTTCAGGTATTGCGTTGCCATGAAATAGGCCACACTAATGAACCAGGCTGCAGCCAGAAAAGCTTTCAGGGAGACCAATGGCATCGTCGAGGTCAAACTGGTCAGTAACATCCACCCCAGGTAGATTCCGACGAAACAGGTTACAGGATGACGCCACACTCTGCGGTCAAAATCATTCGCCATTAAGAGCCGCAGCACAAATATGCCCAGCAAACCAAACAGGATGGGTTCCGATGGCAGGCTCATATTGATGGTTGAATCCGGATAAAATGTGGTTAACGGGATGGAAAGCGGTGTCAAAAATATGACCAAACGAAACAACACATCGAGACGGTACAAAGCCAACAGCGCCACACCCAAAGCCATTGGCAACAGGAGCAGTACGCGGCTCTCCTTTACAACCAACAGGTAGATATTGGCCGCAATAAAAAGAAGCGATACAATGTAAAACAGGGCAAGTTTTATGTGGCTGGTACGTTCCACCTGGCGCTACGAATTTTTACGATCGACGAACGCGATAACGACTGTTCCAATCGACAAGGCAAACAAAACACTTAACAAAACAATCAGGGTCCGCTTTGGCCGGTATTTCCGGTCAGCGGGGAAAGGTTTCTGCACGACACGCGCAAATTTGGCCTCTTTGTTGGCCTGAGAAAGCGCCCAATGATGATAAGTCCTCAGCGAATCGATTTCCATGTTGCGGCCTTCCAACTCTTCGCTCATCTGCCAGAACGGAATACCGTTTTGCCCTAAACGCTCCAAATCTTTCTTAACCTCTCGGGATGAAGGAGATGACACGCCTCCTTTGACAACCGCTTCCATATAACCCCGGGCTGCCTCCTTCACCTGCTCCGGATAGTCAAGTAAACCGGTCCTTTCGCTGTAGTGTGTCAAATCTTTTACCAACGAGTCGCGTTGGGCCATCAGATTTTTGAGCTCCATGCCGCTGGTTTTCGCGTATTCTCTATACCTCTGGCGATACACGTGCAACATTTTACTGTCGCAAAACGATATCAGCGAATCCGCCATATCGGAGGCTCGCAGCGGCTCTTCGTCGAGAACACTGATTTGTACAGCCTGATATTCGGTCTTCCGTATGTCTACATTTTTGTCATATCGATCGAGCACGGTGGACCAGAAATAAGGGTAACTTTTCGATACCCGGTAAACCTCGCCCAGGTCAAACGTCTCCACCATCCGGCGCTTCAAATCAGTCGACTTAAAAAACTCCAGCATCTGCTCGGTTTCCGATTCATCGCTAAAAGTCCGGACATCCAACATGGGATAAACTTTGGCTGTTGAACGGAATTTGGGATGGATAAATGCCGGACCTGTAAAAATGGCGGCCAACACTGCGGCTACAACAGCAATAATCCCCAAATGGAGCTTCCATTTCAGGAGCAGTTGCAACAGCCGGCGATTGTCAAAATAATTTTCCATGGTTAGTTAACTGAAAGTAAAACAGGCCTTGTGATTCACAAAGGAAACGAACAAGACCCGTTAAAAATTATCCAACATCATGCTGTTCAGCAGAAAATGGCAATTATCCTGCAATGATCAGGAAGTAATGCTTTTTCCCTTTCTGCACCAGCAAATATTTTTCACCAATCAGCGAGGCAGCATTCACCACCGCATCATCGGCCGTCACTTTCGATTTATTAATACTCAAACCACCTCCTTTGATGGTCCGGCGCAGCTCTCCTTTCGACGGGAACACTTCGGTTTGTTCGGCCAGCAAATCAATCACGCCAACCCCCTCGTCAAACAATTTCCGGCCGACCGGGAATTGTGGGACCCCTTCGAAAACCGAAAGGAACGTATCTTCGTCCAGTTTGCGCAACTGCTCTTCCGTTCCTTTACCAAACAGAATCTGCGAAGCCTCAACGGCTGCGTCATAATCGGCTTCCGAGTGGACCATGCTGGTCACTTCTTTGGCCAGCGTTTTCTGCAGGATGCGCGTATGCGGCGCCTCCTGATGTTCTGCTACCAGTTTTTCAATCTCCTCTTTCCGCAACAGCGTAAATATCCTGATGTAACGTTCCGCATCTTCATCGGAGGTATTCAGCCAGAACTGGTAAAATGTATAGGGTGAAGTACGTTTCGGATCGAGCCAAACGTTGCCCGATTCGGTTTTTCCAAACTTCTTCCCGTCGGCTTTGGTAATCAGCGGACAAGTCAATGCGAAGGCCTCTCCTCCCAGCTTTCGCCGGATGAGTTCGGTCCCCGTTGTAATGTTTCCCCATTGATCGGAGCCGCCCATCTGCAGTTTGCAGTTTTTGGTTTCGTACAAATGAAGGAAATCGGTTCCCTGAACCAGCTGATAGGTGAATTCGGTAAACGATAATCCGGTTTTGCTGCTTCCATCGAGGCGCTTTTTCACCGAATCCTTCGACATCATGTAGTTCACGGTGATGTGTTTCCCGATATCCCGGATGAAACCCAGAAAACTGAATTCCTTCATCCAGTCGTAATTGTTCACCATTTCGGCACCGTTTTCTACTTCCGGACTGAAGTCAAGGAACCTGGACAGCTGTTCTTTCAGGCAATCCTGGTTGTGGCGCAATGTCTCTTCATCCAACAGGTTCCGCTCCTGTGATTTCCCCGATGGATCGCCAATCATTCCGGTAGCGCCGCCCACCAACACAATGGGTTTGTGGCCGGCCACCTGGAAATGTTTCAGCATCATTACCCCGACCAGGTGCCCGATGTGGAGCGAATCGGCCGTCGGGTCGATTCCCACGTAGGCGGTGGTCATCTCTTTCTCCAATTGTTCTTGCGTACCGGGCATCATGTCGTGAATCATGCCCCGCCAGGTTAGCTCATTTACAAAATTCACTGGTATATTTTTTAGTCCGTTAAATGTTCGTTTTTTATATCATTTCAACCTTCCGGGAAACCGGGAAAAGGTCTGTATGGCTGAAATTTCGCGCTAAGATACAAAATTTTAACGCTCTCAATAAATCACCGGGCAGCTTCACCGGGTGTTCATACGAAAAGTATAATCTCATTAAACTTTCATTCACTCAACTAACCGTTTTATGATGAATCATCCTGCCAACCATCATCTTTCCGCCCGCTTGAAACGGATACTTTCTTTCGTTCAGATTTTCCTGCTTTCAACCAGTGCGTTTCCCGCAAATGGAAGCGCGCACCCAATCGTTGGCTACATTGAAAATGCACGTGCGTTGGTGAAAGACGGTTGATCGATATTCCATGAACAGGGAACACTTTAAATTCGTGTGGAGTTAACTATCTCAAAAGCATATTGAATGCTTAAAACTTGATGTTTCCCTGCCGGGGGCGTTCATCTTTGCCTTAACACAAAGACGCATAGTCTTGATTTTTACAAAGTATTTTGGAAAGACTTTTCCCGGAAGGTGGCAGAAAGCGAAAAGTAAGAAGACGGCTTACAACGTTACTTCCCGGAATCCCTCTTTTAACTCCTGGCGTGCCTGGTCGAAATGAAAAAAGGGCAGAATGCCGGGCGCAAAATTCCGTAGTGGTTTATAAAGGATCGAACGATTAGCCCGTTCCTTCGGTATCAGGTTGAATGTATCCTTGCCCACCATTTCGATAAGGATCAGCAAAACGCTAATGATAAACGCCGTTTTCAGCACGCCAACAACCATCCCCGCCAGCCTGGTAAATAACCCAAGCGCCACAGCCTTGAAGAGTGTATCTGCCAGCCGGGCTACCAAATGAACGGCTACCACAACCAAAATAAAGGTGACAATAAAGGCAATAAGCCCCATATGGCCAGAATTCCAGTTGAAAACCGAATGCAGGTAATAAGCCGTAAAACCGGAAAATTCAACCGCGCCCCAAATCCCCAGCAACAACGCGGCAATGGAGGCCAGTTCGATAAAAAACCCTTTTTGGAATCCCCTGACAGCAGCAAATACCAAAAGCCCGCCAAAAATGATATCAAGTAAGTTCATGGTCCCGGATTGGTTCGAGAAGGTAAAAATATCAAAAAATGATACAGAAAAGGGGTAGCCCGAAAAAATTATGTATTTTGGCTTTCGGGTGTTAAAAACTTAATACTCTGGCCTTGAACCAACTTAATTCGAAAAAGAACGAATGGCACTGCTGAATTCCATCATCAAATGGGTTAATTACAAACGCATCTACCAGATTGAACTCTACCGGAACCATGCCGAGGAGATTCAGGAGGAGATGCTGTTTAATTTATTGAATGAGGCAAAAAATACCGAATGGGGCAAAAAATACGACTACCGCTCCATTAAATCGGTGGAACAATTTGCCGATCGCATTCCGATCAGTACCTACGAACAAATGGAACCGCACATCTTGCGGATGATTGATGGGGAGCGCAATGTGCTTTGGCCCGGCGAAATAAAATGGTTTGCCAAATCATCAGGGACCACCAATGCGAAGAGTAAATTCATCCCGGTTTCCACTGATTCCCTGGAAGATTGCCACTTTCGCGGAGGGAAAGATGTATTGGCCATTTATCACCGCAACTATCCCGATGCCAAAGCCCTCACGGGAAAAAGCCTGACATTGGGCGGCAGCCATCGCGTTAGCAACCTGAGCAATAAATCGTACTACGGCGACCTTTCGGCCATCATGATCGAGAACCTGCCATTCTGGACCGATCTGAACCGGACACCTCCTACAGAAATAGCGTTGATCGAGGAATTCGAGCGGAAAGTGGACGAAATTACCAAAACTTCTATCCACGAAAATGTGACTTCGTTTGCCGGCGTTCCGTCGTGGTACCTGGTGTTGCTTCGCCACGTGCTCGATTATACCGGGAAAAATAATATGCTGGAAGTATGGCCCAACCTGGAAGTGTTTATTCACGGCGGCATCAACTTCGAGCCTTACCGCGAACAGTACCGTAAGCTGATTCCGTCGGATGAAATGCGTTACCTCGAAACCTATAATGCCTCGGAAGGCTTTTTTGCGATTCAGGACGATCCTTCCCGGGATGATTTACTGCTGATGCTCGATTATGGCATCTTTTATGAGTTCATCCCCATGTCGGAATACGGAAAAGAAAATCCGAAAACCATCCCATTATG
This sequence comes from Prolixibacter sp. SD074, assembly GCF_009617895.1. Taxonomy (NCBI): domain Bacteria; kingdom Pseudomonadati; phylum Bacteroidota; class Bacteroidia; order Marinilabiliales; family Prolixibacteraceae; genus Prolixibacter; species Prolixibacter sp. SD074. The sequence continues at coordinate 3,378,687 of NZ_BLAW01000001.1, read as the reverse complement.
GGACGTGGAAACCGGTATCAATTACGCGATGGTTATTTCGACCAATGGCGGATTATGGCGTTACCTGATTGGCGACACGGTGGTCTTTACTTCGAAAAATCCATACAAAATAAAAATCACCGGGCGGACGAAGCACTTCATCAACGCATTTGGTGAAGAGGTCATCATCGATAATGCAGAAAAAGCATTAAAGCAGGCTTGTGACGAAACCGGGGCCACCATTCGTGACTACACTGCCGGGCCCATTTTTATGGGCGACAACGCCAAAGGCGCTCACGAATGGCTCATTGAATTTGAAACGCCTCCGGCTGATCTTTCGCGTTTTACGGAGATATTGGATAAAACACTGCAGAGTGTCAACTCGGATTATGAAGCCAAGCGGTATAAAAATACGACCCTTAACGCACCGAAGATCGTCGCTGCCGCCCGGGGAACTTTTTATCACTGGATGAAAGAAAAAGGAAAAGTAGGTGGACAAAATAAAGTCCCGCGCCTCTCTAACAACCGTGATTACCTGGAGCAATTGCTTCCGTTCCATCATGAACTTTCGCGGTAGAGCCGACATTATCGATGGTTTTATTATTTTCGTACGATTTTGAAAAACACTGGACAATGCACATTGCCATAGCTGGAAACATCGGTGCCGGAAAGACTACTCTAACCGGACTGTTATCAAAACATTACGGCTGGGAAGCCCATTATGAAAGCACTGATGATAATCCATACCTCGACGACTTTTACCACGACATGCAGCGTTGGTCGTTCAATCTTCAGGTGTATTTCCTGAACAATCGATTCAGTCAAATACTCGACATTCGTAAAATGGGGAAAACGGTCATTCAGGACCGGACCATCTACGAAGATGCTGAGATTTTTGCCCCGAACCTGCATGACATGAATTTGATGAGCACCCGCGATTTTAACAACTATCGCTCGCTCTTCGACCTGATGGCCCGCCTGATCGAACCGCCTGATTTGCTCATCTACCTGCGCGCTACCATCCCAACACTTGTCAACCAGATTCAGAAGCGCGGGCGCGATTACGAAAATTCCATCCGGCTCGATTACCTGAAACAGCTGAATCAGCGTTACGAAGCCTGGATTTCGAAATACGCCAAAGGGAAAATGCTCATCATTAATGTGGATGAAATCAACTTTGCCGAAAACCCTGAAGACCTCAGCAAAGTAATCGACCGCATCGACGCCCAGATAAATGGATTGTTTTAAACAACTCCGTCAGAAGATATTAAGAAAGCCATTGAAACAATTCAGTGGCTTTTTTTTCCTAATTGAATTTTCCACTACATAGCAACGATAAAATCGAACCACTACATCCGTAATTATCATTCCGAACGCTTACTCGCCACACAACCTTTTCTCACTGACTAACTGAGTGTTAACAACATCTTGATTTAATGGTACGCGTTTTGCATTCCTTTTTACCAGAAACAGTTCATCTAAAGCCTTCAGCTATGAAAAAAATAATCATCATATCCATCCTTGCAATCCTTACTTCAATGGCAGGCATTGCAACAGCAAGTGATTATCCGGATGAGTACCTGGGTTTGCCGGGTGACAACCTGAATCTCTATGCTACCATGAAATTATTCCAGGAGTCAGAAACACTGGAAGGGTTTGAAAGAAGCGTGAATGACCCAAATTTACATATCAATAATCTCGACCTGAATGGAGACAACCTGGTTGATTACATTTCGGTTGTCGATTATGTTGACGGAAATGTTCATACCATCGTTTTAAGAACTCAACTCAACAGGAATGAAACACAAGACATAGCCGTTTTCACCGTTCAACGCTTCGACGACGGGACAGCCCGGATACAACTGATTGGTGACGAAGCGCTCTACGGCAAAAACTACATCGTTGAACCTATTTATGCAGATAGTCATGAAACGCCCAATCCGGGTTACATGGGAGGTTCCGTAGTCATAGACAGCCCATCGCCGGTTGTAGTGACAACCTACGAAGTTGCAGCCTGGCCAATCATCCGGTTTATCTATCGTCCCGGCTATGTTTGCTGGCATTCCATCTGGGGATGGGGACATTATCCTTCCTATTGGAATCCGTGGCGCCCTTATTACTGGCATACTTACTACGGTTATCATAGTCACTTTGACCACTACTATTATGCCCATTACCGCCATTGGAATCATCCGCGGTACCATCGGTACCACGATTTCTATTACCGTCATGTGCGGGCATATTCTCCTAAAGTCAACGCCAGAATCAGAACAGGAAACTATAGAACAACCTACTCACGCCCGGACCTGAGAAGAAGAGGTGACGATATTTACAGGCAAACGGCCGGAAGAAGCACGGAATATCGAACTGACAACTCAAATCCCGGAAGAACGAACAGTAGTCGACAGTTTGTAAGAAACAGAACAACCGAAACCCCTAATTTATATTCCGGAAGAAGAACGGTTTCGGGAGCCCCGTCGCGTACACGGACAAATTCCTCGGTCAACAGGGGGGCAGTAGACACACGAAGGTCATCAACGATACAATCCGGAAGATCCACTGCAAATCCTTCCCGGGGAAGTAAAAATACTGTATTACAAAGACGAAGCGGCAGCAGTTCGTCTTACGGAACCGGCACGCGTTCTTCGGTAAGCATACAAAGACAGTCGCCACAAAAAACAACAATAAACAATAGCAGATTGTCGGGGTCATCTACTATCGGGCAGAGTTACAGGCAGCCAAAGCAATCACACGCTACTTATTCAAGCAGGTCATCTTCCAAACCAAGGGTGTCAACCACGTCATCAGGTTCAAGAAGTTCATACCGGCAGCCCAAGGTGTCATCCCGAAGGCAGAACTCAAGCAGTCGAAGTCCAAGCGTTACAAATAGTAGTAGTCGCAGCTCCAGCAACAGAAGTCCAAGCGTTAAAAGAAGCCGCAGCTCGAACAGTCGAAGTTCAAAAGCGACCACTAAGAGCAGTCATTCCCGATCATCTTCCGGCAGAAGATCAGGCCGCAGGTAGTAAAAAGACACAAAAAGCCGATCAAAAATGACCGGCTTTTTTCAGTTCCCCAGGTATCTTAATTTCTTTCGCAATATTTATAACCGAGCTTCTGCCGCTTTAATTTCACTCCAGGCTTCAGCATCCAGTTGTGCTCCTACCACACCAATAATTCGGCCGGCTAAAAGGGCTCCAAGTTGTCCAGCCTTCTCCAGTTCGTAGCCTTTGGAAACTCCGGCCAACATTCCGGCAGCAAAGAAATCACCGGCACCGGTCGTATCAACTACTTTACTTCCTTTAGCAGGAATGTGCCATTTACTGGTTCCTTGTTTGATGAAAGCACCTTTGCTACCCACTTTTACAACGGCAATATCGCAGCGTGATGCAATCGCATCTAATGCATCTTCCGGTTCTTTCCCGGTAAAAGCTTTTGCTTCTTCTTCGTTAGCGAACAAAATGTCAACGTAGTTATCCACGAGATCATTCAATACCTCAAGATTTGCCTCCACTACATTGTAGCTGGCCAAATCGACTGCCACTTTCAAACCCGAAGCTTTAGCCTTTCTGGCTGCTTCCAGAATTAAGGCGTAATTCTGTACCAAATAACCTTCTATCAGGAAATAACTGAACCCTTCGAAAACATTGGGATCGATGTCATCAGCTCCCATATCAACCGCTGCTCCCAGGTAGGTTCCAAAGGTGCGTTCTCCATCCGGGGTAATCAGGGCCACAGCCCGTCCGGTGCGGGTATCCATTTTCTTCAGAAACGGCTCAATCCCGTTTTCTTCAAGCTTCGATTCAAAGAAACGTCCTATGTCGTCTTCGGCAACCGAGCCAACAAATCCACAGGGAACGCCCAGGTTAGCCACACCGTTCATGGCATTCGCCACAGAACCACCAGTCGTTATCTTTTTTTCAAAACCATTTGTCTTTTCCTGCATCTTCTCTGAGAGTTCGCGATCGACCAGGGTCATGCTTCCTTTGGGAAGTCCAAATTCCTGCAGAATGGATTCATCACGGAGAAGAGTCATAATGTCTACCAGGGCATTACCTATACCCAGGATTTTCGGATAATCAACGTTATGCATTTTGTGCTGTTTTTTTGACTTTAAAATTTTTACAAATATATTTTAGTTTTTAGGAAAACCTGTTATTTTTGTAACGCCTTTGACGAAAACGTTGAAGGAACGTTCTTAAAAAATCCGGTAAAAACAATAGTTTGCGAGGCCAAAACAACTATCTTTGCACTGCAAACATTGGTTAAAAACCGATAAAAAAATTCCCTGGTAGCTCAGTTGGTTAGAGCGGTCCCGATGGACTTCGGGATTAATCCCCAGGTCGTAGGTTCATTCTGAAAACCGGGATTCATTAGAGAAGGTAGAGTAAAAAAAACATATTCCCTAGTAGCTCAGTTGGTTAGAGCGGTCCCGATGGACTTCGGGATTAATCCCCAAGTCGTAGGTTCATTCTGAAAACCGGGATTCATTAGAGAAGGTAGAGTAAAAAAACATATTCCCTAGTAGCTCAGTTGGTTAGAGCGGCGGACTGTTAATCCGTAGGTCGTAGGTTCAAGTCCTACCTGGGGAGCTGAAAAAAGCCGGTCATTTCTGACCGGCTTTTTTTGTACCTTAATATTTTCAATGCGTTAAAGTGAAAATGTTTTACGTATACATTTTGTATTCTCCATCCTCAGATATCTACTATGTTGGTTCTACTGATAATGTGGAGCGTAGATTAGAAGAACACAATTACCTGTCAGAAAATAGTTATACCAGCAGATATCGCCCCTGGGACCTTAAAGTTGCCTTTGATGTTAGTCATTCCCGAACGGTCGCCCTCAAGATTGAGAAACATATTAAAAGACAGAAAAGCAGAAAATATATTGAAGACATTATTGAACGAAATTCAATCGAACGGTTGATTACGAAGTTTAGTTCAGTTGGTTAGAGCGGTCCCGATGTCCATCGGGATTAATCCGTAGGCCGTAGGTTCTCCCGATGGACATCGGGACTACCTGGGGAGCTGAAAAAAGCCGGTCATTTCTGACCGGCTTTTTTTGTACCTTAATATTTTCAATGCGTTAAAGTGAAAATGTTTTACGTATACATTTTGTATTCTCCATCCTCAGATATCTACTATGTTGGTTCTACTGATAATGTGGAGCGTAGATTAGAAGAACACAATTACCTGTCAGAAAATAGTTATACCAGCAGATATCGCCCCTGGGACCTTAAAGTTGCCTTTGATGTTAGTCATTCCCGAACGGTCGCCCTCAAGATTGAGAAACATATTAAAAGACAGAAAAGCAGAAAATATATTGAAGACATTATTGAACGAAATTCAATCGAACGGTTGATTACGAAGTTTAGTTCAGTTGGTTAGAGCGGTCCCGATGTCCATCGGGATTAATCCGTAGGCCGTAGGTTCTCCCGATGGACATCGGGACTACCTGGGGAGCTGAAAAAAGCCGGTCATTTCTGACCGGCTTTTTTTGTACCTTAATATTTTCAATGCGTTAAAGTGAAAATGTTTTACGTATACATTTTGTATTCTCCATCCTCAGATATTTACTATGTCGGTTCAACAGATGATGTGGAGCGAAGACTCGAAGAGCACAATTATCTGTCTGAAAATAGTTTTACCAGCAGATATCGCCCCTGGGACCTTAAAGTTGCCTTTGATGTTAGTCATTCCCGAACGGTCGCCCTCAAGATTGAGAAACATATTAAAAGACAGAAAAGCAGAAAATATATTGAAGACATTATTGAACGAAATTCAATCGAACGGTTGATTACGAAGTTTAGTTCAGTTGGTTAGAGCGGTCCCGATGTCCATCGGGACTACCTGGGGAGCTGAAAAAAGCCGGTCATTTCTGACCGGCTTTTTTTGTACCTTAATATTTTCAATGCGTTAAAGTGAAAATGTTTTACCTCTACATCCTGCATTCTCCCTCCTCAGATATCTTTTATGTCGGTTCTGCAGATAATGTGGAGCGTAGATTAGAAGAACACAATTACCTGTCAGAAAATAGTTATACCAGCAGATATCGCCCCTGGGACCTTAAAGTTGCCTTTGATGTTAGTCATTCCCGAACGGTCGCCCTCAAGATTGAGAAACATATTAAAAGACAGAAAAGCAGAAAATATATTGAAGACATTATTGAACGAAATTCAATCGAACGGTTGATTACGAAGTTTAGTTCAGTTGGTTAGAGCGGTCCCGATGGACATCGGGATTAATCCGTAGGTCGTAGGTTCTCCCGATGGACATCGGGACTACCTGGGGAGCTGAAAAAAGCCGGTCATTTCTGACCGGCTTTTTTTGTACCTTAATATTTTCAATGCGTTAAAGTGAAAATGTTTTACGTATACATTTTGTATTCTCCATCCTCAGATATTTACTATGTCGGTTCAACAGATGATGTGGAGCGAAGACTCGAAGAGCACAATCATCTGTCTGAAAATAGTTTTACCAGCAAACATCGCCCCTGGGACCTTAAAGTTGCCTTTGATGTTAGTCATTCCCGAACGGTCGCCCTCAAGATTGAGAAACATATTAAAAGACAGAAAAGCAGAAAATATATTGAAGACATTATTGAACGAAATTCAATCGAACGGTTGATTACGAAGTTTAGTTCAGTTGGTTAGAGCGGTCCCGATGTCCATCGGGATTAATCCGTAGGCCGTAGGTTCTCCCGATGGGCATCGGGACTACCTGGGGAGCTGAAAAAAGCCGGTCATTTCTGACCGGCTTTTTTTGTACCTTAATATTTTCAATGCGTTAAAGTGAAAATGTTTTACGTATACATTTTGTATTCTCCATCCTCAGATATTTACTATGTCGGTTCAACAGATGATGTGGAGCGAAGACTCGAAGAGCACAATCATCTGTCTGAAAATAGTTTTACCAGCAAACATCGCCCCTGGGACCTTAAAGTTGCCTTTGATGTTAGTCATTCCCGAACGGTCGCCCTCAAGATTGAGAAACATATTAAAAGACAGAAAAGCAGAAAATATATTGAAGACATTATTGAACGAAATTCAATCGAACGGTTGATTACGAAGTTTAGTTCAGTTGGTTAGAGCGGTCCCGATGGACATCGGGATTAATCCGTAGGTCGTAGGTTCTCCCGATGGACATCGGGACTACCTGGGGAGCTGAAAAAGCTGGTCAGAGACGACCGGCTTTTTTTGTACCTTAATATTTTCAATGCGTTAAAGTGAAAATGTTTTACGTATACATTTTGTATTCTCCATCCTCAGATATTTACTATGTCGGTTCAACAGATGATGTGGAGCGAAGACTCGAAGAGCACAATCATCTGTCTGAAAATAGTTTTACCAGCAAACATCGCCCCTGGGACCTTAAAGTTGCCTTTGATGTTAGTCATTCCCGAACGGTCGCCCTCAAGATTGAGAAACATATTAAAAGACAGAAAAGCAGAAAATATATTGAAGACATTATTGAACGAAATTCAATCGAACGGTTGATTACGAAGTTTAGTTCAGTTGGTTAGAGCGGTCCCGATGTCCATCGGGATTAATCCGTAGGCCGTAGGTTCTCCCGATGGACATCGGGACTACCTGGGGAGCTGAAAAAGCTGGTCAGAGACGGCCAGCTTTTTTTATCCACATAACCGATTTTGGAAAAAAAAAGGGTGCTCCATCGGCACCCTTTCTTTTTCTTAATACTATTAACGCTTTATTCCTGCTTATTCACTGCCTCCAAATAAGCGTCGAGATATTGCTTATCCAGTTTGTCGGAATCACCGTATTTCTGGCGCAATTCGGTTAACCGTCCGTGCATCATTTTCTGCACATCGGCATAAGCCGGATCGCCATACACATTGTGCATTTCGTGTGGATCTTTCTCTAAGTCATAGAGCTCCCATTCATCAATATCGTAATAGAAATGCATCAGTTTATACTGGTTGGTCCGTACACCATAATGCCGTTTCACCATGTGAATCGACGGATATTCATAATACGTGTAATAAATCGCGTCGCGCCATTCGGAGCTTTGCCCATCCACCAACTTACGGAATGACATGCCCTGCATATCCTTCGGGACTTTTACCCCCGCATAATCGAGGAACGTCGGGGCAAAATCGAGGTTCTGCACCAGCTGGTCGATCGTTGTTCCGGGCTTAATCTCTTCCGGATAACGCATCAACAGCGGCGTACGGAACGATTCCTCGTACATGAACCGTTTGTCGAACCACCCGTGCTCACCGAGGTACATTCCCTGGTCGGAGGTATACACCACGATAGTATTATCGGCCAGGCCGTTCTTATCAAGGTAGTCAAGCAGCTCGCCTACCGCATCATCTACCGAGGCAATGCACGCCAGGTAATCCTGCAGGTAGCGTTCGTAGCGCCAGTGCGCCAGTTGCCCCTCTGTCATGTTTGGATAGGCTTCCTCGAATGCCTCGTTCATGGGCCGGTACACCGAATCCCAGGCAGCCTTTTGTACCGAATCCATCCGGCCAACGTTGTGCTGAAAGGCATTGCGCCCCCACGTAGTCGGATCTTTCAGCCCCAGCTTATCCATCACACCCGGATAGAGTTTGTCGTCGCCCGACCAGTTCTGATCGCGGTAAACCCGCATCTCTGCAGCATGGGCAGCCGTTCCCCGTCCGCTGTAATCATCATGATAGGTAGCTGGCTCCGGAAACTCTTTCTTCGTGTATTCCTTGTAATACTTTTCTTCCGGCATCCACTCACGGTGCGGCGCCTTTTCGTGGAACAGCAAACAGAATGGCTTGCCGGTATCCCGATGTTTCAGCCAGTCGAGCGCCAAACGGGTCGTAATTTTCGTTACATAGCCCGGAATCCGTTCCTCCTTCCCGTTGATAATAAAATCGGGATTGTAATAATGCCCCTGGCCTGGAAGTACCGCCGAGTAGTCAAAGCCCTGCGGGGTTCCGTCAAGGTGGATTTTCCCCACCAGTGCCGTTTGGTAACCTGATTGCCGCAGCAACTTCGGAAAGCTTTCCTGGTCCCAGTTGAAACGCTGGACATTGTCCACTTTCCCGTTGATGAAACTGTGCTTACCGGTCAGCATCACCGCGCGGCTGGGCGCACAAAGTGAATTGGTAACAAAGGCGTGGGAAAAAATAACCCCTTCGTTTCCAATCCGGTCGATGTTGGGGGTTTTAACCAAGGCCGAACCATACGCGCTGATGGCCTGGTACGCATGATCGTCGCTCATGATGTAGATGATGTTGGGGTGTTGTGGTTTGGGCGCCTTCTGCGTGCAGGCTGTTGCAGCCGCCCCCATTGTCAGCAGGGCGAGTGCGTGTGCCAGGTTGTTGCTCATTTGGAATCTTTTAGGTTTGTGCCGTTCGATTTAATTGTTGCCTTCGCGGCCCGCCGGAAACGGTTTACTATTTCCTCTGAAACCGTTTCCTGATAAACAAATATAACCATCTTCGCTACTGCAAACCTAATGTCACCCGCTTTTTTATCATCGGCGCTTCCCGAAGGGGCCTATCACTGTCCTTTCCGGGACGCACATGCACAACCAACTACCTGACTATGATTTATGGCACCTTTCATCCCCGATATTCCCGTTCTTCCGGGTACGGAATACGGAATGATTGGCGTGGTAATAATAACTGCCGTTACCGACGAGCGCATAAAGCTTTACAACTCCATCTGGGACAAGCTGGTTAAAATTAACACCGCTGCCAAAATCCTTTTCCCCGATGACCCTGCCCGATTGGCAATTTATCAGCTTTACGAAACTTCAGCGGAAGAGGCTGAAAACGAAACGCCGGCCGGCGAGGAAGACACAAACGAATAATTCTTAAGCCATTATTATGCTAAAAGTCCGAATACAGAACCTATCCGGACTTTTTTTATTTAACTGCTACTTTCAGCTTTTCCAAAGTCCCAAACTTTGGAAAAATTAAAAACACGGGCTCAATCCCCTAAAAACTATCGCCAAGAAACGTTTATTAGGGTTTTATTAAATTTTTTAACAAAAGTTAAATAAAGTTAGTCTTATACTTAGCCTCCGAATAATACATCACCTAAAAAAACATTGGAGGATTCTTTTATGTCTACCCGCACTAAATGGTTAAGTTTATCATTAACTCTTCTGTTTCAATTGGTTTTCATCGGAACCTATGCCGCCGGAACCGGCGTCGAATTGTACACCCCTTACACCCGGATATCCGTTCCGCCAGGAGAAACCATCAATTACAACATTGAGGTTATCAACAACACAAGTCAGATTCAAACCATGCCCATTTCGGTGGCAGGAATGCCGCGTGGATGGGACAGCGAATTGAAATCGGGCGGTTGGAAAATCAGCCAGATCTCAGTCCTTCCGGGAAAAACGGAGAAACTGACCCTGAAAGTGGATGTGCCTTTGAAGATTAATAAAGGCAGTTACCATTTTAAAGTACTGGCCGGAGGATACGCTTCGCTTCCGCTGAGTGTGGTGGTTTCGAAACGCGGAACCTATCAAACCGGGTTCACCACCGACCAACCCAACATGAAAGGGAACTCGAAGGCATCGTTTACCTTTAAAGCCAAACTGAAAAACAGTACGGACGACAACCAGCTTTACGCCCTCAAAGCCGACGCGCCCCGCGGCTGGGACGTCACCATCAAAGCCAGCTACAAAGAAGTGGCATCGGTGAACATCGCCCCCAACGCCACCAAAGACATTACCATCCAAATAAAACCACCGACAGGAGTAAAAGCCGGAACTTACCGCATCCCGGTAACGGCTTCCTCGGGAACGACCTCAGCCGAGATTGCCCTCGAAGTTGTGATTACCGGAACATTTAACATGGACCTCACAACGCCCACCGGACTGCTCAGCACCGACATTACCGCAGGCGACCAGAAACAGGTTGAATTCGTGGTACGCAATACCGGCTCGTCCGACCTGAAAAACATCAACTTCGATGTAACGAAACCTACCAACTGGAAAGTTTCGTTCGACCCAAAAACAATTGTCGACCTCCAGGCAGGCCATGCCACCAAAGTAATGGCTACCATCCAGGCTTCCCAAAAAGCCATCGCCGGCGATTATGTCACCAAAATCGAAGCCAAAACTCCCGAAGTCGGTACCAAAGCCGAATTACGTGTAACGGTCAAAACCTCCATGCTATTGGGATGGATTGGCGTTATCATTATCCTCTTAGCGCTCGGAAGCGTATTTTATCTGTTCCGCAAATACGGAAGGAGGTAATGCATGGCTAAAAACATTATTGAGATGGTCGAACTGACCAAAAATTACGGATCGTTCACAGCAGTCAACCGGTTAAACCTTTCGGTGAAAAAAGGCGAGGTGTTTGGTTTGCTCGGGCCCAATGGCGCGGGAAAATCGACCACCATCCTGATGATGCTGGGCCTTACCGAACCCACTTCGGGCTCGGTGAAGGTTTGCGGTATCAATTCCACCGAAAACCCGATTGAGGTGAAACGGCGTGCCGGTTACCTTCCGGAAGATGTGGGCTTCTACCCCGACCTCACCGGGATGGAGAACCTGAAGTACATCGCCCGGCTGAATGGCATACCGGGAAAAGATGTCGATACGAAAGCCCGGGAAATGTTAACCCGTGTCGGACTCGCCGACCAGGCCGGGAAGAAAACCGGAAAATACTCGCGCGGAATGCGGCAACGGCTCGGCCTGGCCGAAGTGCTCATCAAAACGCCCGAAGTCATCATCCTCGACGAGCCAACCTCGGGCATCGACCCGACCGGGATCCGCGAGTTCCTGGAGCTGATTGTGCGGCTGAGCAAGGAAGAGGGCATCACCGTCCTGTTTTCATCGCACAACCTGCACCAGGTGCAGCAGGTTTGCGACCGCGTGGGACTGTTTGTCAGCGGTAAGCTGATTGCCGAAGGTGATATCGAGTCGCTTTCGCGGAAACTGTTTTCCAACGAATCGTTCATTGTGGAAGCGGGGCTTGCTTCTTCCGGAAACGGAAACAATGGAAATGGCCTGGCCGAAAGCCTGAAAACCATTGACGGTGTTACTTCTGTTTCGCAGGAAGAACTAAAATTCTACGTTGGATGTTCGCACGATGCCACGGCTGACATTGCCAGGGAAATTGTCTCATCGGGCGCCGAATTGGCTTACCTGCACAAGAAGGAGTACGGCCTCGATGACATTTATAACCGCTATTTCGAGGGAGGTGAAGTTCATGAGTGATATAGCAAAACAGATAAAACACTCCGGAAAATCGTGGTTCGGCAAGCTGGCCCATTCGCCGGGACTTGCATCACGCCGGGAGGTGGCCATGCATCCCTTCCGGGTGATTGTCGACAAAGAGATATCGGATTTAGTGCGTAGCTGGCGTTTCAAAATTCTGATTGGCATTATCGTGCTGACATGTGTCGGGTCGCTGTACACGGCATTGACCAACATCAGTCACGCGGTCAAACCCGGCGACCCGGACAATGCATTTTTCTTTCTGAAACTGTTCACTATTTCCGACGGAACACTGCCACCGTTCTTTGTTTTCATCAGCTTCCTGGGGCCGCTTTTGGGCATCAGCCTCGGGTTCGACGCCATCAATTCGGAGCAGAACAGGGGAACGCTGAGCCGCGTTATGGCACAACCCATTCACCGCGATTACCTGATCAACGCCAAGTTCATGGCCTCGATAACGGTCATCAGTGTGATGTTCTTTGCACTGGGATTCCTCGTTATGGGGCTTGGCATGGTCATCATCGGTATCCCGCCCACACCCGAAGAGTTTCTCCGCATCGTGTTTTTTATCGTGCTCAGCATTTTCTATGTGGCCTTGTGGCTGAATTTGTCGATCCTGTTTTCGATCCGGTTCCGGCAGGCTGCTACTTCCGCTTTGGCGGGAATTTCGGTCTGGCTCTTCTTCAGCATTTTCTACAACCTGATTGTAAAGCTGATTGCCCGGGCGACCATGCCCCCGGGAATGGCGCCGGAGCGATACGTGGTCGCTCACCGGAATTTCATTCTCGATTTGATGCGCCTGTCACCAAGCCAACTGTTCAGTGAAGCCACCACAACATTATTGATGCCATCGGTGCGCAGCCTTGGACCACTCACCATGGAACAGGTACACGGAACCATACCGGGGCCGCTTCCGTTGGGACAAAGCCTGCTGCTGGTATGGCCGCAGCTGACAGCCATTATCGCCATCACGGTAGTTTGTTTCGCACTTTCATACGTTTTCTTTATGCGAAAAGAAATTCGTTCCAGATAGTTAAGTTCCGCTAGTATCCTCTTCCTGCCGGGAAGAAGATACGCCCCAAGGCAAGTCGTCCGGTCCCGGATCGGGCAGCTTGCCTTTTCTCTTTTCCTGCGAAGTATCCATCACCGTGCATTTCACCACATTTTACCCGTGTACCTCCGTTAAATTTTTATCTTTGAAAACGTAACCAAATTTCAGAGAATCGTGAAGAAAATTATTTTTAGTCTGCTGCTGGCTGCAGGTTTGCTTGGGCAAACAACCGTCAGTACGGCACAAAATGTGCCCCCGGGTGATAACCTGGTCAAGTATGTCAGTCCCCTGCTGGGAACCGAGTCGGATTTCTCGTTGTCGAACGGAAACACTTATCCGGCCATTGCCGTTCCGTGGGGAATGAATTTCTGGACGCCGCAAACCGGGAAAATGGGCGACGGCTGGAGCTACACGTACCAGGCCAAGAAAATCCGGGGCTTCAGGCAAACGCACCAACCAAGTCCGTGGATTAACGATTACGCGGCTTTCTCCATCTTCCCGGAAACGGGAAAAGTGATCATCGACGGGGCCAAACGTGCATCGTGGTTTTCCCACAAGGCGGAAATCGCCCGCCCTGATTATTACCGGGCCTATTTGGCCGACTACGACGTGGTGGCCGAAATCACACCAACCGATCGGGCTGCCCGTTTTCGTTTTACGTTCCCGCAATCCGACTCGTCGCGCGTGCTGATTGACGCCTTCGACATGGGCTCGATGGTGAAGATTATTCCGCAAGAGCGGAAAATCATCGGCTATTGCCGGAATAACCACGGCAGCGTACCGGATAATTTCCACAACTATTTCGTGATTTATTTCGACAAACCGTTTACCGTAGCCGGAACATGGAAAGACAATACGAAGCTTTCGTCGGGCTCAACCGAAGCCGAAGGGAAACATGTGGGCGCTGTTATTACGTTTAAAACGACAAAAGGCGAACAGGTAAACGCCAAAGTAGCTTCGAGTTTCATCAGCCCGGAACAGGCCGAACTGAATCTGAAACGGGAAATTGGTAACGATTCGTTCGACCAGGTAAAAGAAAAAGCCTACCAAACCTGGAACAAACAACTGAACCGCATCCGCGTGGAAGGCGGCACGGTTGACCAGTACCGCACGTTTTACACGGCGCTGTACCGGACCATGTTGTTCCCGCGCAAGTTTTTCGAGCTGAATGCCAACAACGAGATTGTGCATTACAGTCCGTACAACGGAAAAGTAGAGAAAGGCTACATGTTCACCGACAACGGATTCTGGGATACCTTCCGGGCCGTTTTCCCATTCTTCACCCTGATGTTTCCGGAACATGATTCGCAGGTAATGCAGGGCCTGGTCAATACTTACAAAGAAAGTGGCTGGCTACCCGAATGGGCCAGTCCGGGGCACCGTGATTGTATGATTGGTTCCAATTCGGCTTCGATTATCGCGGATGCATACATGAAGGGTATTCGGGGATTCGACATCAACACACTGTATGATGCCATCCTGAAAAACACGAAAGGGGTTGGACCGGTACATTCGGTTGGTCGCTACGGCGCCGATTATTACAACAAACTGGGCTATATTCCTTACAATGTCGGCATCAATGAAAATGCTGCCCGCACACTGGAGTATGCTTACGACGACTGGTGTATCTGGCGCCTTGCCAATGCGCTTGACCGTCCGAAGAAGGAGATAAAGCTGTTTGCTCAGCGGGCCATGAACTATAAAAACGTATTCGACCCGTCGGTGGATTTCATGCGGGGCCGGAACGAAGACGGAACATTCCAGTCGCCTTTCCGTCCCGATAAATGGGGCGATGCCTTTACCGAAGGATGCAGCTGGCATTACACCTGGTCGGTGTTCCAGGACCCGGCCGGTTTGGCAAAACTCTTTGGTAGCCGCGACAAGATGGCCAAACGCCTGGATGAAGTATTCACTACACGGCCAACGTTCGATGATTCGTATTACGGTATTCAGATTCACGAAATCACCGAAATGCTGATTGCCAATATGGGCCAGTATGCACACGGAAACCAGCCCATCCAGCATGCCATTTACCTGTACAACTACCTGGGACAACCGTGGAAAGCGCAAATGCACGTGCGCGATGTGATGGACAAGCTTTACACACCCAATCCCGACGGTTTGTGCGGTGATGAGGACAACGGGCAGACATCGGCGTGGTATGTATTTTCGGCCATTGGATTTTATCCGGTAGCGCCGGGAAGCAACCAGTATGTGCTCGGTTCGCCGCTATTTAAGAAGGTAACCCTGAAACTGGAAAACGGGAACACCTTCACGGTAGTGGCCGATAACAACAATCACAAGAATGTTTACATCGAAAAAGCATCGCTGAATGGCAAAACGTATGATAAAAATTACGTGACCCACGAAGCGATTGAAAAAGGCGGGGAACTCCGATTTGAAATGGGAAATCAGCCCAATAAAACACGGGGGACACAACCTGAATCGTTTCCCTATTCTTTTTCAGATGAGAAATAATATTAGACTTTAGATAAAAAATAAAAAGAGAATGCCGTAACTGACATCCTCTTTTTATTTGCTTTTAAATATCTATTTTCGATCAAATGATCAACATGGCATCTCCATAAGTCCCGAAGCGATATTTCTCTTTAATGGCCACCTGATAGGCATTCATCACCGTATCGTAACCACCGAATGCAGCTACCATCATTAACAAGGTGGAAAGCGGCAGATGAAAATTCGAAACCATCGAATCGGCAACACTAAATTCGTAAGGCGGAAAGATGAACTTGTTCGTCCAACCTTCGAACGGTTTCAAGGTACCCATGGTCGACACCGAGCTTTCGAGTGTCCGCATCACAGTCGTACCTACGGCACAAACCCGGTGCTTCGATTTTTTCGCACCATTCACCTGTTTCGTTGCTTTATCGTTGATCCAAATTTGCTCTGAATCCATTTTGTGCTTGGTCAAATCTTCCACATCGACGCTACGGAAGTTACCCAAACCTACATGCAGTGTAATCTCGGCAAAATCGACACCTTTAATCTCCAGCCGCTTCAGCAATTCACGACTGAAGTGCAGGCCGGCAGTTGGTGCGGCAACAGCTCCTTCGTGCTTGGCAAAGATGGTTTGATACCGTTCGGCATCAGCCTCTTCAACCGGCCGGTCGATGAACTTGGGAAGCGGCGTTTGACCCAAACTGTAAAGGGTCTTTTTAAACTCTTCGTACGGACCGTCGAACAGAAAGCGGAGGGTACGCCCGCGGGAAGTGGTATTGTCAATAACTTCGGCCACCAACAGGTCGTCATCGCCAAAATACAATTTGTTCCCGATACGGATTTTACGTGCCGGGTCAACCAGCACATCCCATAAACGCTGCTCACGGTTCAGTTCGCGAAGCAAAAATACTTCGATTTTCGCGCCTGTCTTCTCTTTATTACCATACAACCTTGCCGGGAAAACCTTGGTATTGTTGAATACCATTACATCTTCATTTTCGAAATAATCGATAATATCTTTGAAAGTTTTATGCTCGATCTCTCCGGTTTCACGATGCAGAACCATCATCCGAGATTCATCACGGTTTGGCGCCGGATGCAATGCAATCAGATTTTCAGGAAGATTGTACTTAAATTTTGATAACTTCATGGAAGATTACAATTTATGTGGAATTTGATGAACCTTTTTCCAGTTCTACTCTTCGGCTATTGCCATATCTTTCAACGATTCGAGGAACTCGTCAATTTGTTTCGCGTTTCCCAGCTTAAAATCACCCACGCGGGTACGCTGTAAGCCGGTCAGGTAAGCCCCGCAGTTCAGTGCCTGACCAATATCCCTCGCCAGCGCCCTGATGTACGTACCTTTTCCGCATACAATGCGAAGTTTGGCTTCGGGCATAGCAAACTGCAATACGTCGATCTCCTTTACAACAAGAATTTTCGGTTTCAGTTCAACCGTTTGTCCTTTCCTCGCCAACTCGTAAGCCCGCTGACCTTCAACTTTTACTGCCGAGTATTCAGGTGGGACCTGTGCTATGGTCCCGATAAACTTCTGCACGGTTTCCCTGAATAATTCTTCCGTAATGTGCCCGGTATCAAACGTGGCATCTTCATTTGTTTCCCGATCGAACGAAGGGGTAGTGGCCCCCAGCTTCAGCGTTGCAATGTACTCCTTCTCCCCCGCCTGCAGCTCTTCAATTCTTTTGGTGGCCTTTCCGGTACATAGCACCATAACTCCCGTTGCCATGGGATCAAGCGTTCCGGCATGCCCCACTTTCAACTTTTTTATATGCATTTTCCGGCAAAGGTTATTCCTGACTTTTTGCACCAAATCGAACGATGTCCATTCGAGTGGTTTATCAAAAACAAGAATTTCTCCCCCCTTAAAATCAAATACTTTCGCCTCTTCAGCCATGTTCGGTTTACTTCACAAAAAACGCCGGACTTAACAATAATTTACTGAATATCAGCCGACAAAAATAGCAATTATCTCAAAAACTGCATAATCGCATGCAAAATAAAGTTATAAATGCGAAATCGCGATACCTTAACGCGCTTTGCCGACAGTTATATCTATTGAAAAAACTTCCGGCAATACCCGTTTACACAAAAGTGTTTTCGGGATATTTACCGGAACCAGCGAAAAAAGGCAGCAACGAACAGCAATAACCCCCGCTTCTGCCTTATAAATATGATTAAGCCTCTTCTTCGGTTTTCGACTTCTTCATGATGGCATAAATTTCAAAAAGAAATCCAAAGAGCGCCACCATGGGAGCGAGTGTTATCCGGCGAAAGCTGAATATCTGGTCGGGATTGAACACGTTGGGATCGTCGCTCTTCCCACCGACCATCAGGACAAATCCCATCATGATGATCAGAAAACCTATGACAAGCAGGCGATAGTTTTGTCGTCCCAAGGCAAAGCCCTGATTCTTTAATTTTTCCGAATTGTTGGCCATTGTATCGAATTTTACTAAAAGGCAAAAGTAATATCAATAAAAAAGTTCATCAAATTTCAACCGTAAAAATTTGTTAACGGCAAAAAAAGTTGATACCCCCGAAATCAGAATACCCAGCACGAACACAAGTCCCAACAGGATGCCCATGGTTTCCATGTTCTGAAAATCAATCACCGCTTTTAATTCTTTCTGGTACGAGAATACCAATCCCAACAACATGATAGAAGCGATAATGGCGCCATAAATGCCATGCAAAACACCTTTCGACATGAAGGGCCTTCGGATAAATCCGCGCGTGGCCCCGATAAGTTGCATGGTATTGATAAGAAACCTCCGGGAGTAGATCGACAACCGAATGGCATTGTTAATGAGCGCCACAAAAATGACCAACATCAGCAGGCTGAGCACGGCAAGCATGACACTTAATTTATTCACGTTCCGGTTGAGCTGTCTCACCAAATTTCGCTGGTAATGCACCTCGTTCACCTCGGGATATTCCAGAAATTTCTTTTCGAGCAAGGCCAGGCTGTCGGGATTGGCATAACTGGCATACACTTTCACATCAATGGACGAAAGCAACGGATTGTATCCCAAAAAGTCGACAAAATCTTCGCCCAGCTCTTTCTTCAGCTCTTTTGCCGCCGTGGCTTTATCAACAAAACGTGTCGATTTGATGTAATCGGTCGCATCGAGTTTTTTCTGAAGACGAATCACATCCACGTCACGTGCATTGTCATTCAAAATCAGGGTTACCCCGATATTTTCCTTTACATAATCGGACAACCGTTTAGCATTCAACAACAACAGTCCCATTAGTCCAAACAGAAAAAGGACTATGGCAATACTCAATGTTGTGGTAAAATACGAACTGAATAATCGCCGTTTAAGTCTTTTGGGCTTTCTTTTTGACATACTCTATCCCCCTGCTCAAAATTATTTTATGCGTTTGCCTGCTTTCTCCGGACGAATTCTCTCACTCCCATACCTAACAACAAAAGAAGGAGAATGGCTGAACTGGCCATCGAAATAGTGTTACCCAAACGATAGGAAACCGGCTGGAATTTGAATTGAATATCATAATCACCTGCAGGCAATACCATTCCTCTTAAAACATAATCGGTGCGGAAATAGGGCACTTTCTTACCATCGATGTAAACATTCCACCCTTTGGGGTAATAAATTTCAGAGAAAACCGCCATCTGATTTCCTTGTCCTTTGTAGTGATAATCTATCTCATTGGGTGAATAGGAAGTTAACTTCAGCTGCGCATTTGGATCATATTGTATCTGAACATTCTTCACTTCCGGTGCAAACCGTTTGTCGATGACTGCCTGGTCAGCCGGATTGATCATATTTAAAGCCGCAATCTCCTGATCGGCATTATTCACCATACGGAAACCTTTTACCAGCCACGCGTCCCCAAGCGCCAATGGGTTTCTAAGTGGCGCGCCATTCGGATTGACAATCACATATCTGGTATTCATCATGTTAATGGAATTCAAGCCCACGAATAACGAATCCATGTCATTGTTGCTTTTCATCGCTTTCAGTCGGCTGCCCAATGTTTGCATTTCGTGCTGAAGATGGTATTCAATCAGTTCCTGGTAACGGCGCATTTTGGCCCCGTGATAACCTCCAATGGATTTAAAATAATACGAGGTAGTGGCATCATTGAAGGTGCTCACCGTCATATTCAGTACCCGGTAATCCGGATCTTTGTCTTTGAGAATTGCTTTATCGGCTGTTGTTTCAGTAAACTGTTGTTTCGCCTGACGAGGGGTCACAAAATTATCCTTGTTCAGGTAACGGCGATCGACGCCCCAGAAATCGACCAGAATAAGAACGCCCATCAGTACCAGGCCATTTCGCCTGGTTATTTTCTTCTCATAGGTTCCCCAAAGCACGGCAGCAAAAAGTACAATAAAAATCAATGACCGAAAGGCATCACTGCGCAGCATGGCTCGCCGATCCTCCTGAAGCGACTCCAGTAACCAACCTGGCAGTTGTGCATCCTGCGGTCCTGTGAAGGTCCCGGCCAGACCGGGAATTAAAGCAAACAGCAGGGAAAATCCGGCTGTGATGCCGAAGGCCCATTTGACAGCGTAGAGCCACTCTTTTTTGCTCACGTCTCCGCTCAACAACTTCTTCAACGCCAAAAATCCGAGCAACGGAATCGTGAAACCGGCAATCACTAAAATCATCGACACGGTCCGGAACTTATTGTAACCGGGAACATGGTCCAGGAAGAAATCGGTCAGCGGCATGAAATTCTTTCCCCAGGCCAGGGTAATCGAGAGAACAGTCGCCACAACCAGCCACCATTTCAGCGGCCCTTTTACCAAAATTAAACCGAGAACGAAGAGGAAACAGATAATGGCCCCGACATAGACCGGCCCGGAAGTAAACGGTTGCGGGCCCCAGTAACCGGGAAGCTGTTTTACAATTTGCCGGGAATTGGGGACATTGTTCTCCCGCAATGTTTGATAGGTCTTCGAGTTCGTATCGAAACCTCCGGTCGACGAGCCTCCGTTGAAATTCGGAATCATCAGGGTAAAGGTCTCGGCCTTTCCGTAACTCCACGCGGTGGCATAATCCTTATCCAACCCGGATGTTTTATTATGCTGATCATTCGTTAATTCCGATTTCCCACGGATGGAAAATTTTCCATACTCATAGGTCGTCCATAAACGGGTCATATTGGCACCAACAGCCAGCAAGGCAAGGAATGCAAGCACCCCGGCCGTTTTGGCAAACGGAACGAGCTGCTTCCTCCGAATAGCCATAACTAATCCGGTAATACCAAACACCAGGACGAGTAATAGCGTGTAATAGGTTATCTGTAAGTGACTGGCAAAGATTTGCAGTCCGAGAAAAATTGCCATAATCAGGCCCCCGCCCCAACGGTTCTTTCGAAAAGCATAGTATAAACCGCCAATAATCGGCGCCATATAACCGATGGCAATGGCCTTACTGTTATGCCCCGCCGCTATGATGATGATGTCGTACGAGGAAAATCCGAAGGCAATGGCCCCAATTATTCCAAGCCATGGATCAACGCCAAATAGCAAGAGAGCAATGTAAAATCCGACAAAATAGAGAAAAAGGAAATAGAACGGATTCAGATTAAAAAGCGTCACTACTTTATGCAATGGCGAGAAAATAGTTTTCGTGATGGGCAGGGCAACCAAATAGGAAGGCATTCCTCCAAACATACTGTTCGTCCATAGAGCCACATCATCGTGCGAACGGTTATAATCCCTGATTTCTTTTGACATTCCCTTGTAGGTGAAATTGTCGTGCTGGGCAAGCTTTTGGCCTTCGATTGCCGGCGAAAAATAAATCAGAGACAGAACAAAAAATAACAGAATTGCGACCACGTAGGGTAATCCTGCTTTACGGGAAATTTTCTTCATCAGTTTTGCGTGTTACCGTTTCACATATACACAAAAGTATATTTTTTTAACAAACGCTCCGTTCAACTCACTTTTATTAAATATTTTTGACATAAATCTAATTTCCGTGGGAATAATCATCAAACAAACCATTCGAGGTTCCATCTGGTCGTACGCCGGCGTTTTGCTCGGTTTTTTGAACCTGGCCATCTTATCTCCCAAAATTTTTTCGGCGGAAGAAATTGGACTGACGCAGGTGCTGATTGCCATATCCACCATTCTGGCGCAGTTCTCCGGACTGGGTTTTCAGGATGTCACCAACCGGTTGTTCCCCTTTTTCCGAAATAATAAACAACATCACAATGGCTATCTATTTCTTGTGATGGCTGTTTCGGCTACCGGGTTTATCCTGGTTTCGATTTTCTTGTACTTCTTCACTCCTTACCTAGTCACGCAAAACCTGAATAAATCACCTTTACTTTCAGAGTATGCTTTTTATATCTGGCCCCTGGTTTTCTTTTTCCTGTTCTTCGCAGTATTCGACAATTACAACAAAGTCCTTTACAATATCGTTCTGGGTACCTTCCTCAAGGATTTCCTGCTAAGATTACTCAACCTTGGCATCATTTTGTTGTACTATTTCGATGTTGTTGATTTTGCCAGATATGTGTTGTTGTTTGTGATTATTCAATCTGTGCCGCCACTGGTTCTTAGTTTATACCTAATCCGTAAAAAGAAATTCAATCTTCGTCCACAGCTCCATTTTATCACGCCGGAACTGAAAAAACAAATTCTGTTGCTCTGCGTTTTCGGAATCATTTCGGGTCTCAGCAGCTTTGCCCTGATCAACATCGACAAGTACATGGTGAATGCCTACATCGATTTGAAAGCTGCCGGAATTTATTCGGTTACCTTCTATTTCGGAACGTTGATTATGATTCCTTCGCGGGTGATGAACAAGGCGGTGGTACCAATCATCTCCGAGTCATGGAAAGCCAACAACATGGCAAAAATCGACGACGTGCTGGTAAAAAGCAGTATCAACCAGTTTCTTTTCGGATTATTACTATTTGCAGGAATTTGGGGAAACCTGCATAATATTTTTCGCATCCTGCCGGAGAATTATGAGAACGGCCAGTGGGTCATCTTTTTTATTAGCATGGCTAATTTGATCACAGTTTCGACCGGTAGCAGTATAATGGTCCTCAACACATCGCACTATTACAGGTTCCAGGCTTATTTTATGTTTCTGCTCATAACGCTCGTCGTGATTTCCAATATCCTGCTAATCCCTGTGCTGGGAATAACGGGTGCAGCATTAGCATCGATGATATCGACACTCATCTATTCAGCGGTTCGTCTGATTTTCCTAAAAATAAAATTTGGACTATGGCCGTGGAAACTACAGCATCTGTCGGGCATTGCTATTGCCGTTATCAGCTACGGTGCCGGAACGCTAATCCCTTCGAACTCTAATCTCTTCGCCGACATTCTTGTTCGCAGTCTGGTTATTCTGGTTGTTTATATTGTGCTGGTTTATTTCCTGAAATTGAGTACCGATTTCAACCACATCATCAATAAACAACTGGGTAAAAGCAGGGAATAGCATTATCTCGAAGCCATCAGTTCCCGGAACCTTTCAATGGCTTGATTAACTCCTTCTTTACCCAAAATCTTTTCCACGAATTCACGGAAGACTCCGTCGCCTCCTTTTTTGCTCAATTCGATAGAAGTATACTCCTTTACGTATTCAGGAGCATCGGAAGGGGCAGCACTGAATCCGGCATCTTTTAACACATCGATATCGTTGATGTCATCGCCAATGTACGCCAAGTCGTCCCATTCGAGATTCAACTTACCTAATAACTCCTCAACAATCCGGCGCTTATTTCTCACCCCTTTGAACAGGTAATCGATTTTCAGCTTTTCGGCCCGACGCTCAACCAAACGAGTATCTTCTCCCGTTACAATACCTACCGGAATATCGAGCATCCGACAAAAAATGATACCAGCACTGTCGCTGGTATTGAATTTCTTCAGCTCATCGCCATTCTCGGTGTAATACATTCCTCCATCGGTCCAAACGCCATCAATATCGGTTAGAATCAGTTTGGGTAGTCGTCGGCTAGCGCACATAGTCAGGGTATATTATTTCATTACCGGAAATATCCTTGGTCAGTGTTTTCCCAATCACCTCGTCTCTTTCGCTCCAGCGAAAACCATCACCAGGTGAAAGAAGATGAATATCCTTTTCCCCTACTATCTCACCAGCCTTCATTGCCCGACGTGTCGCCAGCGAACGTTCGAGTTTATTCTTGGCTCCAATCACCGATTCAGGCACGACAATATCTTCTACTCCCATTGCTTTCTCCATGTTACGGATATCACGAACCATGCGATGAATGCCGTCCGGTGCGAGGGAACCTTCCTGATCAGTTCCTTTCATCTTCCGATCGAGGGTGATATGCTTCTCGATTACCTTGGCTCCCATTGCAACAGCGGCAATCGGTGCTGCTATTCCAATGGTATGGTCGGAGTAACCAATGGTGTATTCAGAATAGTGTTTTTGAAGATAATGAATGGTGCGCAGGTTCACATTCTCATACGCTGTAGGATATTCCGAAACACAGTGCAGAATGGAAATATTGCTGTGGTACCGGGTTATCGTCTCCAGGGCTTCATCAAGCTCTTTCTTGCCCGTCATTCCTGTCGATAAAACAATCGGCAGTTTCGTTTCCGCCATCGCTGCCAACAATGGCAGATTGGTCAAATCGCGCGAAGCCACTTTTAACCGATCCGGCGAAAACAGCTTTAGCAAGCTCATCGCGCCAATGGCACAAATGGTTTCTACAAATTCAAGTCCCGATTGCCTGGCGTATTGATAGATTTCGTAATGCTGCTCATCCGAAAGTTCCAGATGAGCCCGGTGCTCTCCGTAGGTCTTCCCAAAAGAATGCGGAGAATCATAGGGCCGGTTCATCTGCGATTCCGAAAGTTCTTCTGCCAAATCACGTTTAGTCAACTTGATGGCATCAATGGGTTTTAGTGTTGCCTGAAAACGTTCATCAACTACCGGCCGTACAACTGTGTCGATCATTAGCTTGGCAATGTCGACCGAGCCGTTATGGTTTTGTCCGATTTCCCCTATTATGTATGTCATTTTGTATTGGCTTTTATATTCTTTTTCATTCCAGCAAGAAACTCAGGATGATTATCCAGCCAGACAACCAATTCGTCCATCGATTCCCAGTTTTGTTCTATTTTCAGTTGATATAGTTCCTGCATCGTTCTGAAATCCTCCTCTGTATCAACCGTCATACGGATATCGTTGCGATGACGCAGGAAATCAGGCATGTGTAACCAATGTAGCGAAAACATGTCCGGATGTTCGTACACAAAGTTAGTGACATGCTCCAGATACAATGGATCTTTGGTCACAGAAAGGACTTTCTCCAATGCCGAGATGCGAACCATTTCTGCAAAAAATCCAAAGTGCGTCTTCATCGCCGGATGGCCAAATCCATCCCGGTGACAGACATAGTCCAAACTATCTTCCCATGCACTTCCCAGCTCTTTCATATACGAAACCGAAAGAAATGGATTATCGGCACAAACACGGTAAACGACGTCATAATCTTCCGTCCGTGCAGCTTTCACAAATCGGTTGAGTACATTTTCTTCGCTACCGCGAAAACAAGAAACCTTTTCTTTTTGACAAAGCTGTTCCACTTCATCATCGATCTCGTGTGTTGTGGTAGCAACAATCAACGGCAATTCCAGCTTTTTCACTTCACGAATAAGAATCTCCAGAATTCCTTTTTCCTGAAAAAAGGGTTTGACGATCTTATTCGGCAACCTTTGCGAGCCTTTCCGGGCTTGTATAATGACGGCTGTTTTCATTTCAGGATTCTTCACTCTGCATTATTCAATATCTGAGAAACTGCTTCCTCCATCTTTTCCGCGGCATTCGATACAAAATAATAATTCAAATCGACTGTAGTCTGCTCACCTGAAAGCTGCTTTTCCAAAGCGTCGCTTAATTCATCGGTATTGTAAACCCCAACTGCTCCGCCTTTTCCGATTAGGTCGTCCATGTATCCTGCACCATAAAGCTTGGAAAGCACAACGGGTTGCAAACCAAAAGCCAGTGCTTCGAAAAGTGATGTGCTGTAAACTCCGACCACTGCTGATGCCTTTCGCAACTCCTCATATAAATCACTTTTGTATTCTACCGTGATATTCATTCCATTAAAATAGCTCCTGTAATCCTGAGCCTTAGCAATCTCAGACGGATGCAATTTAAAAACAACTGACCACTCGGGATGTTTTAACGAAAGCTCCCTTGCATATGTTCGAATCTGTTCCCCGATGGTCGCCTGCGAAATGAATAAGACATCATATTGATTTTCTCCGGAAAGGTCGCCAACATTTTTTTCCATGAAAGGAAAACCTGTAACATAACAGTTTTCCTTCGGAATAGGAACAGCCGATGTATCTCGCCAGAAATTTCCCCATATTAACTCAAACCGGGGAAAGAAGTTGTATTCACCGGAAGGATAATTATATCCAATGTGACGGCTCCCCATCGTTCCATGTTGAATCTCGATAGTTATAATTCCAATTTCATTGGCAGCTTGAATTAACGGCATATTTTCCGTTGAATAGGCATTGACCACCACCACCGAATGAGGTTTCTTTTCCTGTAAAAACTTTTTCCAGTAATTCCTGAAAAAGCGATAATACAAAAAGCGTTTGTATATAAAGCGTGCGTAATATTCTTTCTTATCAGCTATATCAAATGTTTCGCAAAACCGTTCCGCCAACTCGTTACTCTGCTGTTCCGCTATAGAATTTTTCTGCCTTGATCCCTTTATTTCCTGCCATTTCCCGGCAAAGAGCAAACGGTCTGTATAAAAGGTTGACGATTCGAAATGGGAAGGTTCCAAGTGCGGGGTATCTCCAAACAGCAATGGAGGTTCAATGGTTGCAATCCTCAATTTTGATTGGCTGGTCCACAGGTAGGAATATTTACAACCATACTGTTCTCCAAAGAGCACTTTTCGCGGCTGATTGACCAGCAATACATCCACCCCTTCAGGAAATTTTCCCGGATGCCGAAACATTTTTCCGGACCGGATCATCGACCAGGCTCTCTTCAGCTGACGCTTAATGAGGACCAGTTTACTGGTCGAAACCCCCATTTCCCGTCCGATAAAACCTTTAGCATTCAGCAAATCATGGTAAACAGCAAACCGACAATTAGCCCACAATGGGATTCCATCGACCTGATACTTTTCAAGCAATTTCATTTCATCCTCGAAGGCCAAGAATTGTCTGAATAGTTGATCGGTTTGTGCAATATTATCCATGCGAAAAGTTTGCGCGGAATTTATTTCTGAAACGGATGCTTTGTCAACTCTTTGGCGGCAAACGGATGGTAATCACCTTTCAGGCCAATGGGTGTTTGCTCCCTGATTTGGTGTACCGTTTCAATAGCCTGGCGGGCATCCGTAATCGTGTAGCCGTTCCCTTTCAGGATTTCCTCGTAACTGCGGGTATGCAAATCGGTGAAACCAGCGCTAAATTCCAGTTCCTCACCTTCGATGGTAATCGAACGATAGGTGCGCTGTCCCTTCGCTTTAATGGCCTCGGGCAAGGTTTCCTCGTTGATGCTGAGGAACCACCGAACACGCGCCCTTTTTAGCTGCAGAAAACCGGCAGCCCGGTCGTGGGTGTGGATGTGAACGGTATTTTGCTCAATATCGCCGAAAATCCAGGCCAGCATGTCAAAAAAGTGCACACCGATATTGGTCGCAATTCCACCTGATTTGGTCACATCGCCTTTCCAGGAAGTGTAGTACCAGTAACCACGTGAGGTTATGTAGGTGAGGTCGATGTCAAATATTTTGTCCTTCGGCGCCTCTTCCACCCGTTTCTTCAAACCGATGATGGTCTGGTGCAGACGCAGCTGCAGGATGGTGTTAATTTTCTTTCCGGTCTCTTCCGATAACCGTTCCAATGCATCGATGTTCCAGGGGTTCAATACCAGCGGTTTTTCGCAAATAGCGTCTGCACCACGGCGCAGAGCAACCCGGATGTGTGCATCGTGCAGGTAATTGGGCGAAGCGATACTGATGTAATCGAGCGGGACTTGCTCCTCGTATTTCAATTTCTCCAGGTACCGGTCGAAACGCTCGAACTCCACAAAAAACCGGGCCGACGGGAAATAACTGTCCATTATTCCCACACCGTCATACGGGTCGTATGCAGCCAGCAAATGGTTGCCGGTATCCTTAATCGCTTTCATGTGCCTTGGAGCAATGTAACCAGCTGCTCCTATCAGTGCAAAATTCTTCATCTCAAATTCGTTTTACCTGGTTATTATCCAGACTGTATTTTTGACCACTTTCAGGACAGACAGCCTCTCCTGTTTCCGAAAACTCCAACCGATGGCCATATTCACTCACCCAACCAACCTGACGTCCCGGGTTTCCAACGATCAACGCAAAAGGCGCCACATTTTTTGTCACAACTGCACCAGCACCGATTAGCGCAAATTCACCGATTTCGATGCCGCAAATGATCGTTGCATTCGCGCCGATGGAAGCACCTTTTCGTACCAGCGTTTGCCGGAATTCTTCCTTGCGGTTGATGAAACTGCGCGGGTTGACGACATTGGTGAAAACCATGGAAGGCCCGAGAAAAACATCGTCCTCACAAATGACGCCGGTGTACACCGAAACGTTGTTCTGCACCTTTACATTATTGCCCAGCACCACATTGGGTGAAATGACAACATTCTGCCCGAGATTGCAATTCTTACCCAATGCTGAATTAGACATCACATGGCTGAAATGCCAGATTTTCGTCCCCTCACCGATGACACAATCATCATCGATAACGGCGGTTGAATGTGCAAAATAGTTGGCCATTTTATTGTATGATTTCTTTCAACTTCAAAACAATCTGCTCTTGCTCACCGCGCTGCAACTCGGTATGGATCGGCAGCGCCAATACCTGGTTACAAAGTTTTTCCGCTACCGGAAAATCTCCTTCGCGGTAGCCCAGGTAAGCAAATGCTTTCTGCAAATGCAATGGCGACGGGTAGTAAACCATCGACGGTATACCTGCTTCCTTCAATGCCTCTTTTACTTCATCACGCGGTTTTCCGGTTACCCGGATAACATATTGATGAAAAACATGCGTCGAAAAATTGCTACGTGAAGGAATTACGATTCCTTTTATGTTACCAAGCAACTCATCGTATACCGCTGCGGCTTCCTGCCGGAAACGGTTCCATTCATCCATCCTTTTCAGCTTCACCCGAAGAATCGCCGCCTGCACAGTGTCGAGGCGCGAATTCAACCCGATTCTTTCAAAGGTATATTTTTCCCCCTGACCGTGGCGCGCAATCATCCGGGAAACCGTTGCCAACTCTTGATTATTGGTAAAAATGGCGCCTCCATCACCATAACATCCCAATGTCTTGGTCGGGAAAAATGATGTGGTTCCGATATTGCCCATAACGCCGGCTTTGTGCTGCGTCCCATCCGGGAACGTATAAACCGCTCCCAATGCCTGGGCATTGTCTTCAATTACTTTCAGCTGATGTTTACGCGCCAGCGAAAGAACCGGTTCCATGTCGGCTGATTGCCCGAACAGGTGCACAACAACAATCGCCTTGGTTTTTGATGTGATAACCTTTTCTAACTGGTTGACATTGATATTGTACGTATCGGGGTGTACATCGGCGAAAACCGGCTTTAAGCGTAGCAACGCAGCTGCTTCGGCGGAAGCCACGTAATTGAACGCCGGCATAATAACCTCATCACCCGGCTCCAAACCGAGTGCCATGTAGGCCACTTGCAACGCTTCGGTGCCATTGGCACAGGGAATAACAAATTTGCTTCCCATATATTCAGCTAATTCACCAGCAAATTCTTTAACCGGTTGCCCATTTATGAAAGCAGAGGAATCGATTACATTCTGTATGGCCTGATCAATTTCGGGCTTCATTTTCAGGTATTGCCCGTGCAAATCGACCATTTGTATTGATTTGCCCATTTTAATTATTGACTTTCAAAGTTGAGCCCAATTATCGGGGCACTCTACAAAGTTGCTAAAAAGTCGGCAATTACTTTCGATGCTTCGCCATCTCCGTAAAGATTGACCGAAAAATCGGATTGCTTAGCCGACATGGCCTGGTAAGCATCTAATATCCGGTTGCAGTCACTCCCGGACAGCTTGTTGAAACCTCCTTCCACCAATTCCGTCCATTCGGTTTCTTCCCGCAGAGTGACACAATGCTTTGCAAAGAAAAAGGCTTCTTTCTGCAAACCGCCACTGTCGGTAAAAACCAACTGACAGTTTTTCAGCAACTGCAACATATCGAAATAACCCACCGGGCCGATCACCCGAAAGGCAGGTCCGATACCCAGGTTTTTGATGATCTGACGTGTGCGGGGATGCAAAGGCATGACAACCGTTTTATCCTGATGAACCGCATTCAGACTGTTAAAAATCGCCTGAACCCGTTCCGGATTGTCGGTATTTTCCTGCCGGTGAACGGTAGCCAAAACGAAAGCCTTTCCTTCTAAATCCAGTTTTTTCAAAATGGTAGAACGGCCATCCGATTTTTCGGCGTAAAAAAGCGCTGCATCCTGCATCACATCGCCGCTCTTTACTATCTGGCAATCGAAGTTATCAAATCCTTCCTTTTTCAAATTCCCTACCGCGACATCGGTGGGACAAAACAGCACCGATGAAATACGGTCGGTGAGAATGCGGTTGATCTCTTCGGGCATTTGGTTGTTGAACGAACGGAGGCCAGCCTCAACATGCGCAACGGGAATGTTCAGTTTGGCAGCGGCTAACGCTCCGGCCAGTGTCGAGTTGGTATCGCCGAAAACCATCACCCCGTCGGGCTTTTCTTTTAAAAGCACATCTTCAATCGATTCCATCATGCGCCCGGTCATGGCTCCGTGGCTCAATCCCTGAATTCCCAGGTTGTAATCGGGGTGCGGAATCTCCATCTCTTCGAAGAAAACCTCCGACATATTTTTATCGAAATGCTGCCCGGTATGGACGATGATTTCGCTAAATCCCTTTGTCTTTAACGCACGGCTCACCATAGCAGCTTTGATAAACTGCGGCCGGGCGCCTACGATGGTAACTATTTTTTTCATGAGGTTATTTTATTGAGATGTCCTGCTAATGTGGATGTCAAATTTTCCCGTGAATACTGATGAATGCCTTCCGAGCTAACCGAGAGTTTTCCTTTCCGGAAACGGTTGAAAAACGTCAAAATATTTTTCTTCAGCCCTTCTTCATCGGTAAAGTCCGAAATCAAACCGGCCTGAACAGTATTCAAAATATTGGCTACATCGCCATCTGTCGGTCCAATAGCCAGCACCGGACGGCATGCTGCCAGGTATTCGAAGAATTTCCCGGTAAGGATACCTTTGGCATTGGGCGTTTGATTGATAGCCAGCAGCAGAACCTGCGCCTGCTGCAGCATTTTCATGACCGCATCGTGCGGAACGTATTCGACGAGCTCGAGGTAAGGCTCCAGCTGATGGTCCCGGATATCTTCGAGCACCGAAACATCGACCTTGCCCACCAGTTTAATTTGCAGTGAGCCGGCCAGCTCCGGCGTGGCAGCCACCAGTTCCTGTAACCCCTTCCACAAAATCCGCGGATTCCGGTTGGGTGGCAACGAACCTGCATGAATAATACTGAATTTCTCATCGGTTTCGGGAACCTCTCCACTTACATCCGCGTCATCGAACCCGTTGGTGATGACGTGAATATTTTTTCCGCCCAGCGCTTCGAATTCGGTTTTCATCTGCCGGCTCACCACCACCATCTCATCACACGAAGTGATGACTTTCCGCTCCAGTTTCCGGTGTTTGGCGTCCGCCATCGGAGTAAGGTTCAGGTCGGGATAAAAATCGATATTGGTCCACGGATCGCGAAAATCAGCCAGCCACGGAATGTTTAATTTCTTTTTCAGCGCCAGGGCAATGAGGTGCATGCTGTGCGGCGGGCCGGTTGAAACAATTGCGTCCACCGGATGTTCTTCCAGGTATTTTTTTAGAAAACGAATTGATGGACGGATCCAAAACCGACGGGAGTCGGGAATAAAAAAATTGCCGCGAATCCATACAGAGAGCTTCTCTTTTAACCCGGGCTTTTGATTTTCAGACAGAAAAGCGGCATTCACGCGCTCACCTTTTTTCTGACCAATGAATTTCTTGTAAGCCGAATACGGCTCAACGATAGGCTGTTTGATAACCGCCAGGCCCGGGCGCACATCTTCCAGCAAACTGGGATCATCAACCGGCACTTCCGGATTTTCCGGGGTATAAATCACCGGCTCCCAATCAAAACCGGGCAGGTATTTCGAAAATTTGAGCCAACGCTGAACTCCGGCCCCTCCGCTGGGCGGCCAGTAATAGGTAATGATTAAAACCCTTTTTTTCATTCCAAATTCCTGATCAATTTCCGAAACGAAGGGGGAACGGTTTCGGAATTTCGTTAAGGGCCTAAAATTAAAGGCTCCAGTATTTAAATCCGGTTATCTTCCGGCGATAAATCCCACGAATATCGATAAATACGGGCCGTTCGGTTGCCAGCGAATCAAAATACTCCTGACTTAGATTGATATAATCGCGATGCGATACGGCCAAAATGATTGCCTGGTATCTTCCTTCCGGTTGTTCGGCCAGGCGGATCCGGCATTCCTCTTCCAGGTGGGCGGGATCCGCCAGCGGATCCAACACGTCCACCTCCACACCGAAATCCTGCAGGTGGTGAACCACCTCTGCTACTTTCGAATTCCGGAAGTCACTCACATCTTCTTTGAAGGTAATTCCGAATACCAGCGCCCGGGCGCCTTTCACCTCGTGGCCGGCCTGAATCAGCATTTTTACCGTATTCATCGCCACATGCGAACTCATCGAATCGTTGATGATGCGGCCGCTGTCCATCATCATGGGATGAAAACCGAGCGAACGGGCTTTGTGTGTCAGGTAATACGGATCAACACCGATGCAATGGCCACCAACCAAACCCGGATAAAACTTCAGGAAGTTCCATTTGGTGCCCGCTGCTTCCAGCACGTCGTATGTGTTGACGTTCATCAAATCCATGATTTTCGACAACTCGTTCACCAACCCGATGTTGATGTCGCGCTGTGTATTTTCGAAAACCTTGGCAGCTTCGGCTACTTTTATCTGCGGCGCCCGGTGAACCCCCGGACGAACCACCATTTCGTATACTTTGGCAATCTCATCGAGCGCCTGTTGGTTGTTCCCCGAAACAATCTTGATGGTTTCTTCCACCGTGTGTACTTTGTCACCCGGATTAATTCGTTCCGGCGAATAGCCGTATGAAAAATCGGCGTCAGCCTTCAAACCGGAGCCTTTTTCCAAAATCGGAAGGCAGACCTCTTCTGTCGTTCCCGGGTAAACCGTCGATTCATATACCACGTAATTTCCTTTTTTCAGTGCGGAAGCAACGGTTTCTGTTGCACTTTTCAACGGACTCAAATCGGGAATTTTGTACTGATCAACCGGAGTAGGTACAGTGACAACATAGAATGAAGCATTTTCAAGCACCGATTTGTCGCTGGTAAACTGGATATCGCAACCATCGAACGCTTCACTTTCCAGCTCCCCGGAAGGATCAATATTATTGTTCAGCAGCTTTAATCGCTGCTCGTCAATATCAAAGCCAATTACCTTAATTTTTCCGGCGAAAGCCAAAGCCAGCGGCAGTCCCACGTAGCCCAGGCCGACAACAGCCAGCGATGTCTCTTTTTTTTCCAGCTTCGATGCTATCATATCTTGTTTTTACCGGGTTGTTCGTTACGAGCACCCCAAATTTACATTAAAATCTAAATCATGAAGGAAGAATATCCGGCTAATCAACCGGAGCTTCATCACCTGTCTGTCCTATGTGGAAAAATGCTCAAACACATTCGCCCGGCAATTTTCTATTTAGGAAAACGCCCAAACATTTTCGCCCGGCAATTTTCTATTTAGGAAAACGCCCAAACATTTTCGCTCAGCAATTTTCTATTTAGGAAAACGCCCAAACATTTTCGCTCAGCAATTTTCTATTTAGGAAAACACCCAAACATTTTCGCCCGGTAATTTTCTATTTAGGAAAAAGGCCGGTAACAGCTTAGCCTATTTTCTCGAAAAGGTTTTTGTAGCTTACCTGATCGTGAATGATGTTTTGTAAATCGCTAATCGCCACTCGTTCCTGTGCCATGGTATCACGGTAGCGAACAGTAACCGTATTGTCTTCAACGGTCTGGTGATCGACCGTGATACAGAATGGCGTTCCAATGGCGTCCTGGCGGCGATACCGTTTCCCGATAGAGTCTTTTTCGTCGTACTGGCAATTAAATTCAAACTTCAGTGTATCGATGATGGCGCGGGCTTTTTCGGGCAGGCCATCTTTTTTAACCAGCGGCATTACGGCAAGTTTGACCGGAGCCAAAGCAGGCGGAAATTTCATCACTACGCGGGTATCCTTCTTGCCATTCGCTCCTTCAATTTCTTCCTCGCTATAGGCTGCTGAAATGATCTGAAGGAACATGCGATCGACACCAATGGACGTTTCAATTACATAAGGAACGTATGATTCGTTGATTTCGGGATCGTAGTACTGAATTTTTTTACCCGAAAATTCCTGGTGCTTGCTGAGGTCGAAATTGGTCCGGGAATGGATTCCCTCCACTTCCTTGAAACCAAAGGGGAATTTGTACTCGACATCCACTGCCGCGTTGGCATAGTGGGCCAGTTTTTCGTGCTCGTGAAAACGATAATTGTTTTCGTCGAAGCCCAGGGCTTTGTGCCAGGCCATACGGGTAGCCTTCCATTTTTCGAACCACTCCATTTCGCTGCCGGGGCGCACGAAGTACTGCATCTCCATCTGCTCGAATTCGCGCATGCGGAAGATGAACTGGCGGGCCACAATCTCGTTACGGAACGCTTTACCAATCTGCGCAATCCCGAAAGGGACCTTCATGCGACCGGTTTTTTGCACGTTCAGGTAATTCACAAAAATACCCTGCGCCGTTTCGGGGCGTAAATAAATTTTGGACGCGCCATCAGCCATTGAGCCCATCTCGGTAGAAAACATCAGGTTAAACTGACGGACATCGGTCCAGTTGGCAGTACCGGAAATGGGGCAAACAATTTTATAATCGATGATAATCTGCTTCAGCTCTGCCAAATCCATATCGTTCATGGCCTTGCTGAAACGCCCGTGCAGTTCCTTCCATTTATCCAGATTCGCTAATACACGCGGGTTGGTTTCGCGGAATTTGGCCTCATCGAAACTGTCGCCAAATTTCTTCTTCGCCTTTTCAATCTCTTTATCAATTTTCGCTTCGTACCTGGCCAACTGATCTTCAATCAGCACGTCGGCACGGTAGCGTTTCTTGGAGTCTTTGTTGTCAATCAACGGGTCGTTGAACGCGTCGACATGGCCGGAAGCTTTCCATGTTGTGGGGTGCATGAAAATAGCAGAATCGAGCCCCACTACATTTTCGTGAAGCAATACCATGGAATCCCACCAGTATTTCTTGATGTTGTTCTTCAATTCAACACCATACTGTCCGTAATCGTAAACAGCCGCCAGGCCGTCGTAGATTTCACTCGACGGGAATACAAACCCGTATTCTTTACAGTGGGCGATTAGCTTCTTAAACAAATCTTCCTGAGCCATAAATTATGATTTAAATTTTCAGTAAACGTTTCCTGATGTTTTGGGGGAATATTTTTGGGATGAGAATCAATCGTCTTTGTCCACCTCTTCGAAGTCGATGTATTCACCATCGGAACGGTTGTATTTCTTTTCGTGCCGTTCAGAATGTTCAATGGTTACTTCACCTTCTTTCTTCTCCTCTTTTCCGGTCCTGCCCGACTTCTGCTTCATATCGTTATACAATTTTTGTGCTGCCTTGTCGACCACCTTCGGCGCCAGCCATCGCATCAAAAACCGAATGCCGTAGTAAACGGCCAGGATGATGAATAGTGTTTTCAGGAAACCAACAAAATATAACAGTACAAATAGTTGCATATAACTCCCTCATTAAAAAGCAAAGGTCAAAAATATAAATTATTTTCGACCTTTGCCTGTTGATAGAATCAACTTATGTGGAGCTTCTGTTAAATCGGCCCGCGATGCTTCTCTTTATTGTAGCCGATTAAAAAGTTGAGCCCGAAACCCAGGTTTAAACTGGAGGCATCGGCCGGATTGACCGCCGTTAGCACATTATCGGTTACCATGTAGAATTGTACCGGTCCGCCCCTTAATCCAAACCCCAAACCTAAATTTGCATACGAACCTTCGATAATGGAATAACTGGCCGACACATTAAAGAAGTTCCCCCAATAGGCGTTTCCGGAAGCCGTCAACGACAGGCTCGCCTGGCTGTTGTAAATGCGGGCGCGTGCCAAACCTCCTACTTCGATATTCGGGTTTACCTGGTAACTACCGCCAATATAAACCTTTACGGGAATTGCTGTATGGAACTTGTTGTTGGTATTATCGATGCTGAACGCGTGTTTGATGGAATCGCCCAAATCGCTGAATGCATCGCCCGGCGACTTGTAGTTGGGATCGTTTTTATTCAATGAATTGTCAATATTCACCCCCTGATAGTTAAACTGTCCGTTCAGTGCCAGGTTGGTGACATCGGTTTTCCAGCTGATACTTCCCAGGTCGATGATGCTGGCCGAAAGGGTCACATCTTCGCTTGGCTTGAATACAGCGCCGAGGTCGATGGCCATTCCCATGTTGCCCGCGTTGGTCAGGTAACTTCCGTCGAAATGCGTGTCGACCGAATCGACCAAGCCATCGGGACTGGTATAGAATGAAAACGGTCCGGAAACATTCAACTGGCCGGCGCCTTCCACATTCACATACGAAGCGTCGCCCGGGGCCTGCACCGACATGTTGATGTCCTTGCTTTGCGCCGCGCCCATTCCGAACAGAATTTTGGCGGTCATGCCAAGGGTTACTTTCTTGTTCAAATCGTAGGCATATCCCAGCGCCAGTTCACGGTAGTGGATTCCATTCAATCCAAAGGTCCCCGTGTTGAAAGATGATCCGAGGTAAGGGGCATTTCCGTTTTTCACCAAGGCCACCAGGTTATTGCCAAAGAAGGTGTTGGCAAATTCCTTTTCGGTGACAGCCACGTTGAATACGTGCCTCCCTGTTCGGAAACCAAGCGTGAAGAACGAATAGTTGGTTTTCTCGAACATGATGTTGGAGTCATCCAGCTTGTTGTAGAACTTGTCCAGGTCGACAATTAGCGAGTCGGCATACTGCCCGGTTCCCTGATGGATCAAATCGGAGTATTTCCACCCGTTGGTGTTCATCTTCAGGTCGGCACCGGAGAAGCCAGGCATGCTAAAATGCCAGCCACTCTCAATTCCGGTATTGGCCGGGTTCATTTCCCATGTCTGCGAAATATTCTTCATGTAATACATCGTATTCGGCTGAGCATGGATATTTCCCGCCACCAATCCGAACACGGACAGCAACACCAGGAATCTTATATTGCTTTTCAGATACTTCATTTTTTCTCAGTTGTTACTTACAGAATCAAACAACATCACTTTCTTCTTTTCCCGGAAGTTGAACCGGGACACCTAATTATTTGGGGCCGCTTTTACTTTTACTCCCAGGCTCACATCAAAGGGCGAATCGGAATAAATGCGTGCAGGTATCAATCCCTGGCTTGGACTGACCAGGTGAACCTTCAATGCAATTCCGTTTGATTGATTCAAATCATCGATTTGGCCGGGCGACAACTCAATTTCAGTTTGTGTTATCGTTTGCTCCTGATAGTTACCCTGGGGGTCTGTTTTAGCTGCAGCAATTGTTTCCGACTGAATCGGGTTGCCGTATTGTGTTCCCGAAAGGGTATCGATAAACATCATCTCAAACTGAGCATAGAGCGGGATACCATTGGTAATGTTCATCACCAGAGTAACACTGTCGACGTGATCGATATTGTCCATATCCACATCCAGTGTGTCGTTAACGTCGAATCCCTGCGACTGAATTTCCAGCGGCAAATCCGCCATCAACCCAACAGTCAGTTTCGACTGGTCGGTAATGAAATTCGGCGTAGCCGGATCAGCTGATCCATTCGGATTGAAAGAGACACTGCCGGAATATTCGATTTTATCATCTGGTGGGAGAGAAATGAAATTCACAATATCGGAGTTCTTATTGTCGTAAGTTATTGTATCGATACGGGTTCCTTCGGCACGTGACGTCGGACGTGGGACATCCATCGGTGAAGGATTCAAATCAGCGGTTTGCCCATCGGTATTGTAGCCTTTGAAATTAGCATTCAGCATAGCCGGAACGCCAATGGAACTGGTAACCTCCAGACTAATTTTGGGATTGGGAAGCTGAATGTCACCGTTTAACTGACTAAGGCCGCCAATGTCGAATTTGAATGATCCCGGGTCGATATTGATCGATTCCTGCCCTAAATCACCTTCGATATATCCTACCTTCACGTTATTCATGTCAGCAGAGAATGACACCTGGTCACTCGGACTAATGGTTACGTATCCGGTTGATTTGAATAAATGAACCGTGCTGGTGTAGGGCAATACATTGTAATTTTGATTGGTACCTTGCGTCAGGTCAACCGTGTATCCTGAAAGATCAAATTCCTGATAATAGGTCGTCTGTGTTCCGTCGGTTAAAATATTAAAAACTGCCGGCTGGCCATTTTTTGTCGCTGTCGGTAACTCAATCCGTACTCTTCCTGCTGCACCAACGGTACTGTTAACTGTTACAGCCAGTACACCCGATTTTACTTCGGTGTTGAATACCTTCACCGGCTGGTTGTTCAGCCCGTCAATATTAAAGGTGTATTCTCCAGAAGTACTGTTAACATCCTGATCCGGAATCATAACCGATCCTTGCGAAATAACGGCATTGGTAATTTGGAAATTCAGCGCCAGCTCATCAGCTAACCGGATGGGAACTGCTGTCGATGAACCCGGGGTAGAGAAACTTGTCAAATCGAAACGGAGATTATCCGACAAACTTACATTGGACAGAGAAACCGACTGCATCTGCTGTCCGCCGGAAGGCACGTTGCTGAAAACAAACTGCAATGAAGTTGTTGGATTATTTACATCGACCAGGTTAAAGGTCGCTGAAACCTCGACCGGATAATTATTGACCATCGTTAACGAAAGTGTCCCGTTTTGGAAAGTAACCTGCTGAAAACTATTCAGCCCGGTAGGATAATAACTCCCGGCGTTGGATACACTTGCTGAAGGGAACTGAGCGCTTTGTCCATCATAAATGCGTAGCGCCAGGAGAGCTGGATTACCTGACTTATGAGTCAAATCATCCAGCGTCACTGCACTGGTAAAGCCAGCATTAGCCAGCTGCACTGAATCAACCGTTACTGCATCGGAATTAATGTTTTGATTGGCCGGAAAATTCACCATGCTGGCCGCATCAAACTGATAGATAGAATCTTCAGTGTAAATAATATGCAGCAGATTATTTGAATCGCTCTGCAACAGTGAGTCCGGATCGTCAATCTTATCCACAAAGTCCTTAACGGTGTAACTACCGTGTGCCAGCGGAAGATAAAGCGCAGGCTTCCAGTTTACCGGCCCCGCCATTTTGTCAAAATTGAATTCGTTGGTATTGCACGAATTCAAAAGTGCCGTTCCCAATAATATTAAAAGGAACCACAATTTCTTTTCCGTAAACATATGCTTCAAGTTAAATTTTCACTTAAGAGCCTATTAACCATTGTATTACCTTTATTATCATCTGTCATACGAAAAGTGTAAATCTGTAGGTATGCGCACAAAAAGACACTCCTCATTTTTATAACGAAGAAATTCGAAAAAAATTCTCTTGAAACCTACTTAAGGATTCATTGTACGTAGTAGTTGTACAGAAATCCGTCGGCCGAACCGACCACCAAATTAAAGTGTTCACTTCCTGACGTGAAGAACCCTATACTGAACCGGGAGTTTCCAGCCATGGGAAAACCGTTGTACACGCTCCCGTCTTTATTAAACAGGTAAATCAGGTTTTCCTTCGGGTTGACCACCCCAATTTTCTTGTTGTTGGCCGAAAACGTATAAATCTGAGGAGCGCGGTCAGGCGCTTCTTTAAAGTGATGACTAAACATTTTCTTGCCATCCGAATCATAAACAGTTAAATCCTTGCCGTCCAGGTAAACGAAATCGTTCTTTCCGTCAGCGTTCATATCATCGTACATGAAGTAATGCGACGGACTGAAATTCTCAATCTCTTTTGTTTCGTAATCGCCATTAAAATAGAGGAAATACACCTTACCATGCTCGTCTGTTCCGACAAGTCGTGCAGCATGCCTCCCATCACCGTTTTCGAGGACAAAATTGTTATTCATCGAGTGAACATACTGCGCTTTACTTTGTACGCGGTTGTTTCCTTTCCTATCCTCGATGTACGTTCTGTTTTTATCGAAGAAGACAATGTAATCGCGATTTCCCACCCTGAAATGCCCTACGGGCTGGGTTACTTCATGTTCGGTTTTTCCAAATGTCCAGCCCGGAACCAGTTTTCCCCGTTTGTCATAGAGATAAACATGATGATCGGCACAGGCAATAAAGAACCGGTAATTCTTATTTTGGTCATAATTAAATACAGCCACGCCATTTGTCGCTTTCGACCGGAGCTTCACCGGATAATTTTCGACATAGTTGCCGTTCCTGTCGATGAGATGCAATTCGCCCGGCGTGTTGAAAAGGTATTGCAGCTTTCCGTTCTTGTAATAATCAACCTGGTAGACGTCTCCCATAATTGGGCCCGGAAGTTTGATTTTCCAAAGAACCCGCCCTTCCTTATTGATCAGATAGAAGTTATTGTTGGTATCCTGCACAACCACTTCCCGGTTGGCCCGGTCGTAGTGATTGATGACGAATTGTGGTTTAAACTGAATATCCGTTTCCAGATGGCTGGACCAGACGGTTTGCGGACGTTCACGCAGGTTCGGATTGTATCGCAACAAAGCGCTGTTGTATATCATCCCATTCTCGGGACCAAACTCCCATCCAAAAGCTTCGAGCCTCAACAGATGCTCCAACTTCGGTTCCAGTTTCTGGTTGATTTCCTGATGAATAATATCCTTAAAAAACGGCAATGCCCTTCCGGGAGAAAACCACATATAGAAATTGCAGCGCTGCGAAAGCCGGTCACTAAATTCCTGGTAACGGATATTATTCTTTAAAACTTCCTGCAACACGTAATCTTTGATGAAACCGGAAAGAGAACGATACGAATCGCCCATTACCATGTAGTTTCCGACAAATGAGACATATCTTGTAGGAACAGGCCGGAAAATCGGGCCAAAAACCCGTTCACCAAAGTTATCTACCGGCATGTTGTAAACGGGATATGCCGTTTGCTTATCAACATGGTATGTTCGAACATAGTCGTTCAACGATTTGCCGTTGGCCCTGGCCCAATACCCAACCATCTCCCGGATGGTTTTCTCTGTCTGGCTTTTACTATGTGTCCGCATTACCAGGAACCGGTTCTCGTCAGGTTGCGACGGATTGCCACGGGTATACACCATCGCAATTTCGCGGTCCATCAGCTTTTTCACCACCTCTTGGGGATTAACGCCGGTGGATTGCTTTACTGCACTCAGTTTATTCTCATAGGCATAATACTTTCCACCCCGATCGAGGTATTTTTCGTAATCCTTTAAAAAGACCGACGGATTACTCAAATTAAAACTTAACAGAAAGCTTGTCTCAGCAGGAAGCACTTCTTCCATCCGGAACTTCTGCGGTTGTTGGTGAAGAAAAATATTCTGGTAATTATTCACCGAATCATCCGAATAAGTAAATCCATTGAACAGGATTTCGTCCTGCTTCATCTCCATATCAATTTCCGACCATGTGGCAAAATTATTGAAGCCGCGTATGGCATGTGCCACTGGTTCGCTGGTGCAAAGCGATAACAACCGGGGAAAAGTCTGGTAGTTGATATAGTAGTTCATGTCGACATTGACGCCGGCTGTTTTATATACTTTCTGAAAATGCGGTTTATCAAGCAGCGAGGAAGTATTGAGTTGCCGAATGGCTTCTTCCACTTTTACCGGATTTTCTCCGGCAATGAAAATTCCTTTATGGAAGGCATACACCAACTTATGCCGTTTCCCCTTCTGGTTCCAAACATATTCGGAAACCTGAACGTGATCGTACTTTCGATGAGTGAATTGTGCATTATCCGGCGCCAATACATTCCGGATAAACTGATTGATAATATTTTTTTCCGAAATATCATCCAGTTGAACCAGGTAGAGCTGATTAAAACTATCATTCCCCTCAAAGCCGAGGGCCATTACCAGCGGTTTGTTTCTGAACAGCTCCCTGGCTTCGCGATTGGCCGAAAACAGCGAATCAACATAGGTAATTTCGCTCTGTATATCTGAAAAACCGGGTAACTCAGAAAGATCTTCCCACATCGGGTTTTCCTGAATATCTCCTGTAAAGGCAAAAATATTCCGGGCCTCGATAATCAACGGAGAATTGACAGGAACAGCCCTGAGTGCAGATGTACCAATATAGCGCGACTCGCTGCTGAAATAGTACCACCCGGCGAATATTCCCACAATGATTAATCCCGTAACGATTCCCAGACCTTTTTTACCCATAAATTGAACGTTAACTGATTCCTTCTTAAGAAAGTTATGTAAAAATAAATACAATAACCTACAACGTCAACAATTCAGGGAATGATCCGAAGAAGGTTACTGTAAAATAACTTTAAAGGTAACCGGGGCCCGATTGGCGATTTTCAATTTCAGAAGATAAATACCGGCAGGCAATTTTCCTGTCGGAATATCGACAATGGTACCTCTTGACGGATAAACCATACCGCTTTTCACCGTATTGCCCGAAATGGAGAACAACTGGTAACCGAACTTCGGCAATTGAGCCTGTACCTCCAGTTTGATGATATCGGAAACCGGATTTCCCAATAGCCTAACACCTGTATCGGCAATATCGTTTATTCCGGTCGCCGCTTGATCCACGATTAATTGCATGGTAACCGGAAGATGGTCGGAGTTATTATACAAAGCAGTAACCAAATCCTGCGGATAATCGGCGTTGGAGCCATCAATCAACGATTTATTGAAATGCTGCCCGTCCTGCCCAATAGTTCTGTAGCTTCCTTCTTTGTATGAAAGGTTATTGGTATTATTCAGTAAATCCTCCTGAACGAGAATGAAATCGAAACGGTCATCCATACCTCCTCCCGATGCACAACCCGTGGTCGACGTATGCGTTGACTGCGTGTGAATATCAGCAAAAGTTGAGTTATTGTGCCAGTTCCCTTCACGCCCCGGCGGGTCGTAGAAACTATAGGAAACATCCGATGGAGCCACTAAATTCCGGAACGCCTGCTCGTCGCTGTTGTACAGGTTGCAGTCGCCCGAGAAAATGACGTTTCCGTTCCATCCCATTCGTTCCAACTCAGCCATGATATTTTGCGCTTCTGTTGCACGGGTGCTAATATCAGCCGTTTCACTGCCAGCCTTTAGGTGTACAACCACATAGTTAATGAAAACGGTATCAGCCCCGCCGGCCAAATCGGGCGATTTGTAATAAAGGCGGTAGTAATTTGCATCCCTTTCGTTAGTGCCTAAGACCAAATGATCCTGCCATTTCAGTGCCAACTTATCGGTATTGTAATACAACATGTTGATTAGGTAGCTTCCCGAATATTCGGCTTGGGCAAACTGTGTGCGTCCGTCAGCATTCAAAGCATTATCCAGCAAATACTTCACATCAGCTTCGTCGCCATCCATTTCGTTTACCGTGAAAATATCCGGCTCATAATAGCCAAACAATATTTTCAGATAACCATTTTTGTCATCACGGTTATTGGTTTGCTGGTCACACGAATAAACATCTTTACCGTAATTAAGCAGGTTGTACTGCATTACACGGAGGGTATCCTGCGCCTTTAACGGA
Source organism: Prolixibacter sp. SD074 (assembly GCF_009617895.1). Lineage (NCBI taxonomy): Bacteria > Pseudomonadati > Bacteroidota > Bacteroidia > Marinilabiliales > Prolixibacteraceae > Prolixibacter > Prolixibacter sp. SD074. Next base: position 3,335,130 of record NZ_BLAW01000001.1, on the reverse strand, counting down.
TCAAGGAAGACAATGGACAGAAAAAAAAGAAGGTTTAGTTTTTTCAGGTTATGCATAATTTACTATTTCGATCGCCCGGATTTCACCTCCGAAGCATCCACAATTTTATACAGTTTGTCAGATCGCCTGATTTTCACCTCCAGTGGCATGGAAAAATATTCACCTTTACGGGTTTCTTCCACCGGTTTTTCGTCTACCCTGATTTCCGGAACGGTCATCTGCACCACTCCGGTTGTCGGGCCGGTGATAAGAATTTCGTCACCAACGTTCAGGCTCTGAGTTTCCATCTTGAACTCAGCTACTTCCAGCTTACTAAAATAGTTGGTTCCTTTGCCAATGTACATCCTTTTTTTGGTCGCCCGCGAGCCATAATTGTGGCTCCATTCCCCTAAACGTTGTCCAAGATAATAACCATCCCAGAATCCACGGTTGAAAACCGTGCTTAACCGGACGTTCCAGTTGTCAATCTTTTCCTTCCCAAATGTACCATCGAAATATGCGTCTACCGCTTCGCGGTAACATTCGGCTACCGTTTTCACATATTCAGCACTTCGGGCACGTCCTTCAATCTTCAATACTGAAACCCCGGAATCGAGTATCTTATTCAGGAAATGAATGGTCTTCAAATCCTTTGGCGACATGATGTACTCATTGTCGATCTCCAACTCATGTCCGGTTTCTTTATCGGTAACAATATACGCACGGCGACAGGTTTGCATGCACGCACCACGATTGGCCGATGAACCCGTTTCATGTAACGAGAGATAACATTTCCCGGAAATAGCCATGCACAACGCTCCGTGAACAAACATTTCCAAGCGGACGCGTTTCCCGGAAGGGCCTTTCAGATCGTCCCGTTCTATTCGTTTGGTGATTTCAGCAACACGATCGAGGGTCATTTCGCGGGCCAGCACCATCACATCGGCAAACTGCGAATAAAACTTTACTTCGGCATAATTAGTAATGTTTACTTGCGTCGACATATGCACTTCCACTCCCTGCTCACGGCACATTTGTATCACGCCCATGTCGGAAGCTATCACGGCCGATACTCCACTCTCTTTGGCAGCCACAATAATCTCCCTGATTTTATCCAACTCATCGTCGAAAATCCCGGTATTCACCGTCAGGTAAGTTTTCACCCCCACTTTATCGGACCGCAAAACAATCTCCTTCAAATCGTCGAGGGTAAAATTGTGCGATGACCGGGCCCGCATATTCAGTTTTTCCACCCCAAAATATACCGATCCGGCCCCGGCCTGAATGGCTGCCACTAATGACTCATACGATCCGACCGGGGCCATAATTTCCACATCTTTTCTCTCCATAACCGTTTTAAGAAACTGATGCAAAGGTACAATTCCCGTATTGATCAGCAAGATGTTTTATATACGGCTATCGCTTGATTACCTTCCGGGAAATCTGCTTGCCACCCACTTCGATGTTGACCAGATATATTCCCGAAGGGTACGAAGAAAAATCGAGTTGTTCGGTCAACCGACCATCGACCGGGTAAACCTGCCGGTTATATATTCTCTGTCCCAGATAGTTGTAAACAACAATATTCCCGGGTCCAGCCGGTTTTTCCAGGTCCAATTCCAGCTGCATCCAGCCGCGCACCGGGTTCGGATATAACCTCAAATCACCCGGAGAAAGCGGAATGGTTGCCACATCGACGTTATCGCCAATCAACAGGTTGTCGATGCACCATCCCCAGGCCCACGCATAAGGATCGGAATAAAGCCGGAAGCGAACAAGAATTGTATCACCGGGTGAGAAATCAGAAGATGAGGTCATATTAAGTACCCGACGTTTGAACATATCCTTGCTTCCTTCGGTCAGCGAGTTTCCATTTTGTATATCCTGGTTATAGGCAGTGAGCCACGTACCACTGGAAGATGAATCCCATCCGGGAGCAATAGCTTTCCAGATATGTCCATCATCCTTTGACCCTTCAACAACCACGTAATCGAAAAAATCGGCACTTCCATAAGTTGCTCCGTCTGCACCCGGTTCAACCAGTACAACCTCATCAAAAGCTATTTCTGTGTTTTCATTCAAAATTATGGGAACACGCAATACCGAATTATAATTGATATAAGGCGCTGCATCCCCTGGGCTGTCGTAAGGATGGGGAGAATGGAGCGCATCGTCATCAAATTGGGATGTTTTGGTTACCGTAAAGTCGCTTCCGGCAAAATCGGTGGTTGCTGTATTGAAATCACTTTCGTAATAGGTAGCAGCTGGCAAAACCGGCACAATCGATACGGTGTAGTAATTCTTTGCCGGTGACGTTGATTGATTACTGTTAGGCGAACTGTCGGTAGCCACAATCCGGTATTCCAGTATATCATTGGATGTCAAACCTGAGGGAAGTGGCACATTTGCTGCATAGGTCGAGTCAGCAACCAACGGAAGATCGAACGTTCCCGCATTTGAGCTATTCAACCTCAACTCTGCCTTGACGGAAGCCACTCCAATATTGTCCGTTGCGGTGGCCTCGATGTAAACGGAGTCAGCAGATGAAAAAATCATTTTTACCGGCACATGCGAAAGCGAAGGTGGTGTTATATCTGAACCTACATAAAACGAATAATAGTTAGTTGGAGCATGTTCCGGTTTAGTAAAGTTTCGTTGTCTCAAATCAGTGACCGCAATATAGTAATCGGTAGTGGTGCCCATTCCCGGAATGGTAATACCAGCAGAGTACTCATCAGGATTTCCCGTGCTGGGCATTGTATCCACAGTTTCTGTTTGCCAGTTATCAAACGAATAGTGCAACACAACCGAAGACGTGTCAATACCATAATCACCGTAAACTTTCGCTATAACCGGCACCTCCGATGGAAGTTGATAGTAATCCGATACGGGAGTATGGACTATGTAAGTGTATTTCCATCCCATTTCCGCCAGCATCCCTTCCAACAAAGGTCCCGGATTATGATTGGCTTCTCCATACGCCAAAGCATGTGTCATTAATGCATTGTCCGAACCAGCTGGATACGTTGCATCATCAAGATGGTAAAAACTGGAGCCATCATTCCAGATTGAAGGTGCATACAACCTGGGATTGGTTCCGTTGTAATCTTCACGGGCTAAACGGCTGTCGAATTGAAGCGCATTTCCGGTAAATTCACTATATAAGTCGGACGAGGGATTGGCGAAATAGTTGGTGTCAACTAACTGTTCTCCCTGAAGGTTCTGCACATACACATCGTAAATGCCAGGAAAAAGGTTCGTATCATCTCCAATTTTCCCTTTCAGGCCAGTTACCGAGGCAAATCCTATTATTCCTAATCCGTGACCAATTTCATGGATAACGATTGATACAAAATCATATTTATCGACCGGTGTGTTCCCATCGGTTCCAAAATACCAGTCGGTGTTATCGGAGTTAAAACGGGCGACCATATCGGGAGATGTACTGCCGGAAATATCCTGTCCTGATATTTTATCAGCGAGAGCTACGGGATAATAAGTGTTTTCACGAAGCGCCCCATCGAAATCCCGGTAATAGGTTGATGGTCCACATGAACCAAGAACATCCTTGTCGAGCGGGGTCCAGGTTGCACGTAAGCGAAGGGGGACAGGACTATCTAAAATGGATTCCCAAACACCTACAGCATAGCGAAACGCATCTGCTGCTTCCTGACTGAAACCTATCAGTTCCAAATCAAATGAAGAATTTGCCGTTGCAGATTTGAGAAAAGCATTGGGTGGGGGAACAAAACTCTTGCGAATAGAATCGCTTTTATAACATAAAACATACCTTCCGGGAAGGCTCCGGTTATAATTCTTAGAATAAGCCTTATTTCCCGCTATAAAAAAAAAGGCCAGTACAATTAGTAAAGTAAGACGTCTTAGCATTAGCCCGGATTTTAGGTTAATTAATTAGAATCAGGCTCCTAATTTAATACAAATCTTGACCCCATTTCCTGCGTCATCGATTCAATCTGAATTTGTAGTGTTAAAAAGTTAATCAGGTTACGCTCGAAATGCCCGGGCAATTGCTCATCGATGAAGCTGAACTTTTGATTGGCGGGTATTTTCAACCGGGCTGCCAGCTCAAAAATATTTTCATCAACTATAGGTTGTGGTTCCTCTCCTTCTTCGCGCATCAGCATAAAACGATGAAATAATAACAACAATCGCGGGCCGGGCTTTGTGTTTTTGAAATGCAGCAGCTCCACGTTTCCTTCCATATATAACTTGGAGGGAGAACTGCTCCGCGTAAGGAAATTCACCAGCTCAACAACTTTCACCACAATATCCATCTCCCCGTTGCTTTTCCTGTTCTTCACCTCTTCGATACGTAACAAACAACCTCGATCCTGTGTTTCCCCGTTCAGCACATAAGGGATACCAAACATCTGATGTGATTCCATCACGTCGTTCACCAAATGTTTATACCGCTCCTCAAAAATGTGAAGGCCGAACTCCTCTCCTGGGAATGCAAATACATTCAACGGGAAAATGGGATATGTCTGAATATCGTTCATGGCAAATGTGGTTCTTCGTTTTTATAAACAAAATGACACTGCAAAGGTTGACTGACTCAATCTTCACTGCTTGTCTATTACCTCATTTGTGTTGTATAAAAACGTAATATCCCCTTCAAAATTGTAGTGGAGCTTAAATTACACTTGTGCCTTAACAGAATCGAATTACTACTTCTTTTTTGTACAAAAAAATGCCGGAACATGTATATTTGCCAAAACCGGAAATTTTCCGGAAGCATTTCCACTCCTAATTTGATACAAATGACAAAGTTCATTAGCATTTGCGCATTAGTTACCAGCATCTTATTGTTAACTTCCGGAAGGCCGGTAAAAACTTACTCCGAATTGTACCGGCCACAGTTTCATTTTTCCCCTGAAAAAAACTGGATGAACGATCCCGACGGTTTGGTTTACTACGAAGGTGAATATCACCTGTTTTACCAGTACAATCCCAAGGGTAATGAGTGGGGCTACATGCATTGGGGGCATGCGGTCAGCACCGACCTGGTTCACTGGAAAAATCTTCCCATAGCCATTTACCCCGACAATAATTCGACGGATAAGGTGAAATGCACCGCATGGTCGGGTTCAGCCATTGTCGATAAAAACAATGTAACCGGACTGCAGGAAGGCAGCTACAAAACCTTGCTGGCGTTCTACACCAGCCGGGGATGCGGTCAGCGGTTAGCCTACAGCAACGACAAAGGCCGTACATGGAAAAAATATGCTGGCAATCCAATTATTCCCGAAGCACCCGGAGAGGAAACCCGTGACCCGAAAGTATTCTGGTATAAACCTGGAAACCATTGGGTAATGGTACTTTACCGCATGCCTGGCGGCGATAAAGCGAAAGAAGGAATCTCAATCTACAGTTCTACAGACCTGGCACACTGGACTTTCGAAAGCCACATAACCGGTTACTACGAATGCCCCGACCTTTTCACACTTCCACTTGATGGTGACAGCGCCAAAATGAAATGGGCGCTGCTGGGTGGAGATGGTTCCTATATGTTAGGAGATTTTGATGGAAAACACTTTACGCCTGAATCCGGGAAAAAAGTTCTCGATTACGGACAGAATTTTTATGCAGCCCAAACCTGGTCTAATGCACCTGATGGCAAACGGATTCAAATTGCCTGGATGAGAGAAAGTAAATATCCCGGTATGCCGTTCACCGGTCAAATGTCCTTCCCAACAGAACTCTCGTTGAAATCGACTCCTGATGGACCCCGCATTTTCAGAACTCCGGTCAGTGAGATTTCCTCCCTTTACGGGAAGAAAATGGATAAAACCGATAAGAATATTATCCCTGGCCTGAAGAATTATAATCTTCTCAAGGGAATTCACAACGAATGTGTCCGCATCACTGGTGTGTTTGATGTCAAATCCTCCAATATGTTCGGAATTACGGTCCGAAAATCGAGAAAAGAAGCCGGAACAGAAATCAGTTATGACGTAAAAAAACAATTACTGACTTGTATTGGCTCCCAAATGCCATTGGCTCCGGTTAACAATAAAATTAAGCTGGACATTTTGGTTGATCGGGCATCGATTGAGATTTTTGCCAATAATGGTGAAAAAGTTATCACCGACAATTTTACGCCCGCTGAACAGGCTGATGATATGGAGCTCTGGACGCACGGTGGCGAACTCATGGTCGACTCGCTGGAAGTACACGAAATCAAATCCATCTGGAGAGAATAACCTAATCTTAACGTGGTGCAGAGCCGCTTCGACTATCATATGCACACTCGCTTGTCCGATGGCAAAAACAGCCATGAGGAAATGGTGGAAGCAGCCATTAAAAAAGGTTTCAACGAAATTGCGGGAGAACCAGAGCAATATCCGTTTTGATTATGTTATCGGTTCGGTTCATTTTCCGGATAACTGGAACCACGACTCCGATCGCAGCCGGTACATCGAGTTCAGTAATGATTATCTCTACCAATGGTATTTTGCCGAAGCACAAACCATGCTAAAACAATTGGGCACCGAAATTCAGTCCGCTACCAGAAACATGAAAAAATTAGGGAGCCACTATAAGTCACAAAAAAGCCCCGGCAAAAACCGGGACTTTTTTAATCTCTTTTGTTAATTCGACAATAACTTATACAGCTCCGTTAAATCAGGTGTCAGGATAATTTCCGTACGCCGGTTTTTCTGACGGGATTCAGGTGTTTTGCGCGGATCGACCGGCAAATACTTACTCCGACCAGCTGCAGTTATCCGCTTCGGATTGATGTTGGCATCCTGCAACAAAATCCTGGTAACTGCCGTAGCCCGCATCACACTCAGGTCCCAGTTATCTTTTATTGCCCCGGTTCCCCGCAACGGAACATCGTCGGTGTGTCCTTCCACCAGCACATTAATATCGGGATTGGCAGCCAGAACCTGCGCAATCTTTTTCAAAGCTTGCCGACCTTGCTGACCAACAGCATATTTCCCTGACTGAAACAACAACTTCTCGGCCATCGAGACATACACCTGTCCGTTTTTCTCAGTTACATTAATACCCAGATTTTTATAACCAGTTAACGCATTCAGCATCTTCTGCTTCAACTCTTTTACGGCCTTATCTTTCCTTGCCAGCAAATTTTCGAGCTGTTGCAACCGTTGATTTTTCTCCGCCAGTTTCTTTTCACGTGCGTCCAAATCAGCTTGTGCCGAATCCAGGTTAGTCAGCAACCGCGAAATTTCCTCGCTGCTTCCCGACTTCACTGCTGAAATCTGTTTTTCTAAATCAGCATTGGTAGCTTTCAGCCGCTTTACTTCCCGAGCAAGGTTGTCCCGCTCATCTTCCATGGAACGTTTATCGGCCTTCATCTTTTTCATCTCAGCTTCCATCTGATCGGCCTTTGCACCGGCCTCATTTGCTTTGGCTTCCATATCCTGAAGCTTCTGCTTTAACAGCAACTGGCTGTCTTCGCATTCATTCAATTTGCCTTTCACCCGGTTAAACTCACTGGTTGAAACACATGCCGGCAACATGAAAATCATTAGTAATGTGCCCAGAAGCATAACTCGAAATTTTCTCATATCTATCCTTGTCATATATTTGTATTATTAAATCATCGAAGTAAAAATAATGAAAGACCACCCACTTCACAAACACGTAGTGCATCTGCTTCGTAGATCCCCAATAGAGATTAATTTATAACTTTGTCCCATTGGAAAATCATATAACGATAGTGTCTCAGTTCATGGCAGAAGCGCAAACTCAGCTTCTGGAAAAAATTGAATATCCCACAGATCTGCGTAAACTCAGTGAGAAGGAACTCCCCGATGTTTGCACAGAACTGCGTAATTATATTATCCGGGAAGTTTCATCCAATCCCGGACACTTTGGAGCCAGCCTCGGTGTGATTGAGTTGACAGTGGCTCTTCATTACGTATACCAAACACCTTACGACCAACTTGTTTGGGACGTAGGCCATCAGGCTTATGCCCATAAAATCCTAACGGGAAGAAGGAAAAAATTCCATACAAATCGGAGAATGGGAGGCATCAGCGGTTTTCCGAAAATTGCTGAAAGTGAATTCGATTCTTTTGGTGTAGGCCATTCATCTACTTCCATCTCAGCAGCATTGGGTTTAATGCTGGCAGCGAAAATCAAAGGAGAAACCGACCGGAAAGTAGTCGCCATAATCGGTGATGGTGCCATGACCGGCGGAATGGCTTTCGAAGGGCTGAACAACGCAGCTACCAGCAACTCGGATATTCTGGTTATTTTGAACGATAACAACATGGCCATCGATCCGGCTGTTGGCGGACTGAATAATTACCTCGTTCAAATGCAGACTTCACCGGCTTATAACCGGCTGAAGAGTGATGTCTGGAAGATCCTGGGAAAACTGAACAAAGTTGGCCCCAAAGCCCGCCAGGTGTTGCAGCAACACCAGCATGCGCTGAAATCGGTTTTGTTAAGAAACAGCAACCTTTTTGAATCGTTCGGGTTCCGTTATTTCGGACCGGTCGATGGCCATGATGTGAACGCGATGGTGAAAATACTGGGTGATCTACGCAACATCGAAGGGCCCAAGCTCCTGCATGTTATCACTAAAAAAGGGAAAGGTTTTGCTCCGGCCGAACAGAACGCCACCAAATGGCACGCTGCCCCCGGAAAATTCGATATCCATACCGGCGAGGTGCTTATTGATTTACCGCTAAAGCCATCGCCACCGAAATACCAGGATGTTTTCGGTAAGACCATTTTGGAACTGGCCGGGAAGAATGAAAAAATTACCGCCATCACACCAGCGATGCCTACCGGCTGTTCGTTGAACCTGATGATGCAAAAAATGCCGGAACGCACGTTTGATGTAGGCATTGCTGAACAACACGCTGTAACCTTTGCGGCTGGTTTGGCAGCCAACAACCTCGTTCCGTTCTGCAATATTTACTCTTCGTTCATGCAGCGCTCGTATGATCAGATTATTCATGATGTTGCGTTGCAGAACCTGAATGTGGTTCTATGCCTCGATCGGGCCGGCCTGGTTGGCGCCGATGGTGCGACCCACCACGGAGTGTTCGATTTGGCTTTCCTCCGAAATATTCCGAACATGACCGTTTCTGCTCCAATGGACGAAATTGATTTGCGAAACCTGATGTATACCGCACAACTACCTGATATGGGCCCTTTCTCTATCCGTTATCCGCGGGGAAAAGGTGTTCATGTGGAATGGGATGTTCCGTTTAACGAAATCCCGGTAGGGAAGGGAAAAGAGATTACACAAGGTACAGACGTTGTAGTGTTGAGCATCGGACATCCGGGCAATTTTGTCAAAGAGGCTACCGAAATGCTAATGAAAAAAGATATTTCCGTTCAGCATTACGACATGCGATTTGTCAAACCTCTCGACACCGAAATACTGGATTCAGTATTGGCCAAATTCGATAAAGTTATTACAGTTGAGGACGGTGTAATTAACGGCGGGTTCGGCAGCGCCGTAATGGAATACCTGCTGGAAAGCGGCTATCATGGCAGGTTTAAAAGGCTGGGAATCCCCGATCGGTTCATCGAGCAGGGAACACCTGAAGAACTCTATCGCGAATGTGGTTTCGACAGTGACGGCATTTACCGGGAAATTCGCGACATGCTAAAAGGATAATTGCTTTTACGATACCCTTCCCGATGCAATTTCCCGGATTTTCTTTTCGGTTGAAAAAACGATTCTTATCAGGAAATTTCTATCTTCGGAACACACTGTAAAACGAACACCTTGTTTCAATTTTTCAGCAACCGGAATTTTAAAGGAATATTACTGGCTTTTGCTTTTCTTATTAGCATTGGCACGTTTATCTATACCAAAACACTGGTCAATAAGCTAAAGCAGGAGGAACACCGGAAAGTAGAACTATGGGCACAGGCAACACACCGTCTGGCAGAATCAGGTAATACTACCGGTAAAGAACTGGCCTTTACTTTCGATGTGGTGGAAAACAATCACACGGTTCCCATTATTGTTACCGATCAGAATGACAGCATCCTCTACGATCGGAACCTGGAAATTGCTGACGGCCCGGGCAAGCAAGAAGAACTCCGGCAGATACTTATGAACATGAAGAAACAATATCCGCCCATTGTTATTCCTATTTCATCTCATAAAAAAAACCTTGTTTATTACAGCAACTCCAATTTATTGAATAAACTCCGTTACTACCCGCTGCTTCAGCTTCTGATCCTGACCCTGTTTACCCTGGTCGCATACGTCGCATTTAGTGCATCCCGGGTGTCGGAACAAAACCGCGTTTGGGTAGGAATGGCTAAAGAAACCGCTCACCAGTTGGGAACGCCCATCTCCTCGCTAATGGCCTGGGTCGAACTGTTGCGCATGCAAAATGTGGATGAGTCGATTGTTACTGAGATTGCCAAGGATACCGAGCGGCTCAACCGCATTACCGAACGCTTTTCGAAAATCGGATCAGCACCCGAACTCGTCGAAACTAATGTGGTTTCGGTATTGGCAAATACCATCGAATACCTGGAAAAAAGAAACCCGAAGCGAATTCTCTTTACATCGAATTTCAATCCTTTCCAGGAAATCATGATCCCGCTAAATGTTTCCCTTTTCTCCTGGGTTATCGAAAATCTTTGCAAAAATGCCATCGATGCCATCGAAGGAAAAGGTGAAATCAACGTTTCGCTATATGTGGCCCCGGAGGAACTTTATATTGACGTAAGCGACTCCGGCAAGGGAATTCCGAAAAGCAGTTTCAGGGAAGTGTTCCGTCCGGGTTACACCACGAAGAAGCGAGGCTGGGGGTTAGGACTATCACTGGCTAAACGAATTATCGAAAATTACCACAACGGGCACATATCTGTCAAACACTCGGAAATAAACAAGGGGACCACATTCCGCATCGTCTTGCACTCCGAGGAAAACCTGACCGAGAAAATCACTCAACCCGTTTAATTTTAAGAATTTCAAAATTCTCAGGTTTTTTTCTGTTGTATATTAAAAATTTATACTTTTGCAAAGCTAAAAAAGGAAGGTTGTGAAATACCTGAAAAACTATATCATTCCGTTCTCCGGACTGAAGGAGGGAAAACATCAGTTCCGGTTCGAAGCTGGCGAGCGCTTTTTCAGGGAGTTTGAAGAGTCGGAGATTGAAAGAGGTGATGTAAACATCGAGGTCGAACTCGAAAAACGGACAACCTACTTATCACTTGGCTTTAAATTGACTGGAAGCGTTCAGTTAATTTGTGACCGATGCCTGGACAATTATGACCAGCCATTCGATAACGCTTATAAACTCTACGTGAAGTTCAGCGAAGAACCGCAGGTAGATGATGACGAAGTGATGTACCTCCACCCAAATGATCACCAGGTAGAGGTAGGTCATTTGATATATGAATTTATTGTTCTGAGCTTACCGGCACGGCATGTTCATCCGGATGACGAAAATGGCAAAAGCGCATGCGACCCGGATATGTTGGATAAGCTTGATGAATACGATCATCCCGGTGACGACGATGAACCGATTGATCCGAGATGGAATGATTTGAAAAAGATTATTGGTAACTAAGTAAAGTTGATTTAAAATGGCACATCCAAAACACAGAACGTCGAAAACGAGAAGGGATAAGCGCAGAACGCATTATAAAGCGACTCCTGCTACCATGGCAACTTGTTCGAACTGCGGTGCTACTGTAAAGTATCACACCGTATGTAATGAATGCGGCCACTACAGGGGTAAACTCGTTATTGAAAAAGAAATTACTGTTTGATTTCCATAGCAGAAAGAATTTTCTTCCTGTCTATTTGGTTTTTACATGGCTTTAGAAAGGCTTTCCTGTGCTCAGGAAGGCCTTTCTGTTTTAGCCCGTTTCATCCTTTTCCGAGTCCCTACCCTTCTTAATTTATTGATAAGTATATACCTTCCATTTACTATTTTAAAAGAATACGGTTGATGAACAGTTTCAAAACTTGTTGGCTTTTATTATCTTCATCGGCTAAAGTCAAGACAAGTTGTTTACGTTAAAACCGAAAAAAATGGCAAAACCCATCATCCAAAACGAAGTGAAAGCACTGAACACGATTGCAAAAGATACCATGATTAAAGGGGATATCAAATCGGATGGTGATATTCGAATCGACGGTGCACTGGAGGGGAACCTGGAATGCAAAGGACGCGTAGTACTCGGTCCCGAAGCCAGGGTAAAAGGAACTGTCCGTTGCCGGTTAGCCGACATTATGGGGAATCTTGAAGGGGAAATCTTTGCTTCTGAACTGATGACACTGAAAAACACCGCCGTTATCAATGGCGACCTGACCATGGGCAAATTATCGGTTGAGCCGGGAGCTCAGTTTACCGGTAAATGTTCGATGGGCAGTGCTGGCCCTGAATCAGCTCCGAAAACTCAGCCTGCCCCGGTCCAACCGGAAGCCAAGCTGAAAGAAAACAAGTAAAGGCTGCTTTCACAAAGCAATTGAATCCCTGGAATTATTTCCGGGGATTTTTATTTTTCAGAGGTCGGCGCTTACCGATTCGAGCGATTCAGAAACGTTGATGACATAATCAGCCAATCGCTCACATTCGTTGAAAATATCGTTGTAAATACTGCCTTTCTGGTAATTGTACATTCCCTTTTCCAGGTTTTCCAAATGCTCCGTTTTCAGAATGTCCCTAAATACATTAATTTCTTCCTCCTTTTTCCGGGCCACCGAAGCATCTACCCGATCTTCCGTCTTCAGGTTGAGTTCCATAATTTGAGTGGTATCCGCCACCAGGCT